>NZ_NALE01000001.1:1220000-1412500 GCF_008680485.1 Streptococcus sp. LMAG:39
AAACATTGCTTCTGATATTAAATTATAAAACATTGAGATTCAAAAGTTTACTTTATGTTGACGACCCATTAGAACCTTCAACTTCAGACTTTGGTAATCTAGGTGGATTTAAGTATGTGTCTTGTTGGACTGATACTCCTAATAGTATTCCACAATGGACAATGTATTCTGATAATATGACAGGAGTGTGTATAGGAATTAGTTTTGACAGAGAAACTGATGTCTTTTTAACGGAAAAATTTTCTTTATCTGAATCTTCTGAACCAATTGATATGGTAAATGCATTACATCCTTTAAAATCAGGCTTATTAGTTACAAACAATAAATATGTACCTTCTTTGGAACAAATACGGTATACTGATGATGCTTCATTGATTACTCCTCGAGTAGTTTCTTCAGATGATAAATTCACAACTATTAATTTAGCTTCAAATGGTATCTATAAGACAACTGAGTGGAGTTTTCAAAATGAGCAAAGATTTTCTTTTCAAATTTTTCCATTACCAATAGATTTAGTTTTGGAATCAATGAATACAAATAAAGGAGATTTGACTGAAATAATTAATAGTTTTATTTCTGTTAAACCTAAAGAATACTTTGATTTAGATTTAAATCCGACTATATTCAATAATATGACAATTACTTTTGGTAAAAGATGCTCTGCTGAAGATAAGTTGAAAGTATCAAAATTTTTAGAAGATAATAAATTCCATATTCCTTTATTTGATAGTTCTGTAAATATAAAGCCTTAAATTAGGTCATCTAATTTATCAGCTAAATCTTTCTGCTTGCTTGGATACAAGTGAGAATAGGTATCAATTGTAGTTGTTATAGAAGCGTGTCCTAGCCTTTCTTTCACAACTAAATAATCTTCCCCCTGATTTATCAATAGAGAAGCGTGTGAATGCCTAAAATCGTGTATGCGTATCTTTTTAAGAGTCGCATCACGTTCAAGAATTTTTTTGTACTGCTTTTCTATTGAATTTTTTGTAATCATAATGGGACTACTTTGAAACACTTGTAGGCTCATGCTATCACTTGTAAATTGCTCTAATAGATGCTTTTGTTGCTGTTGCCAATATTGCAGTTCTTGACTTAATTTTTTATTGATGATAATTCTTCTTGTTCCTGCTTTAGTCTTAGTTGAACTGATATAGCTTACCCCTTTATTAACATATACAGATTTTGTGATATGAATTGTATTAGTTGAAAAGTCGATATCTTGCCATGTTAGTGCCAGTGCTTCTCCAAGTCTTAACCCACTAAAGAATAGAAGAGTAAATAGTAATTTGATATTGTATTCTTCTGGTTCAAACAATGTTAGAAACTGTTGAAATTCTTTGACTGTCCAAAACTGCATTTTAGTCTTTTCAATTGGTAATTTTTTGAGTAGCTTTACTGGGTTTGTAGTGTAATATCCTTTTCGCAAGCCGACATCAAAAATCTTTTTAAGCAAAATCATAATTTTATTGATAGTATTTGTGCTTAAGGGGTTATCAGAATTTTGAGCAACTTTTTGCCTAAGATGTTCTCTAAACTGATAAATGTCTTCATAGGTTAATTTTCCGACATTATCAACTTTTGAAAAATAATTTTTAATGTGTCTATTGTAGTTATTTTCTTGTGTGTTGATATAGCTAATTTTCCGATGATTTATCCTATCTTCTTCTTTTAATAATTCATAGAGCATATAAACAGTTATTTTAGCCCCATAGAAGCGTTCTTTTAGCTCTACACTTCGTAGGTAGTGTTCTGCTTCGGTAGCTTCTTTTTTTGTCTTATAGCCCTTTCTAACTAGTCTACGTTGCTTTAGTGTTATCGGGTCAAAACCGTTGCTAATATCAACTATCCAATTACCGTCTTTTCCTTTTCTAATTGCCATATCTTACTCCTTGGGAAGGGCACTGTTCTGAACATCAAAACCAAGTAGTTCGGTAGCTATGGTAGCAGGGATTGTGCCAATTCGCTTGTTCTGATAGACTGTAAAGCCTCGTGTTATCAGTAGTTCTTTTCCTTGGCGGATAATACGTTTAGATGTTCCCTCGGAGAAACCGAGGGCAACTAAGTCATTCTTAGTTACAGTTGCTATCATGTGACTTACTCCTTTATTCATCTAGTTTTATTTTCTTATACTTTACATGATTATCGAAATACTGACCGTCTTTATAGACCTTACTCGTGTATTCCGTTTCATATAGGACGACCGAACTATCATAGTTAAAATCTTCGTAAGTGTAAAATTTATCTTCATCAGGCTTTTTCAAGTTGCGTGATGATAAATAGGCTTGTTTACCGAAGTTTTCTAATAGCTCTTGGCCGATACCTTTTTCAAAATATTTAGTAACATATCGACCGCGATTTTCTTTGCTATCAACATCAACTTTATTTATCCGTACTGCCCCATGTCCCCAAAGTTCCAAGAGTTGACGGTGTGGAACATAAGGAACGCTGAAAAGCAGAATATGAGCATGCCATGCCCCACGTTTTTGTTTTTCTAATACTGCTATATATCTCAATTGGCTTTTCTTAGTCTTAAATATGTGATAATTAAAGCGTTTAATAAAGGTTTTGAGTAAGTCTTTGAAATGGTTTCTATCGCTGATATTTTCTTTAGTGGTTAATGTGAGAAAAGAAGTCGTATCGTCAAAATTACAATCGACTAGACGGAGTAAATTCCACTTTGCTTCTAAGCGAGTTTTCTTCATGCGTTCAAGACGTTGTTCTTGTTCTTCTGGTGTTAGTTCGTCAAATGTTCTGCGTTTTGATTTTTCCTTGTTTTCAGCATTAGTATCTAAAATTGATTTTCCCTTTGAAAACATTGGCTTTTCATATTCCCAAATTTCAATATAGGAAGAAGTGCGGACTATTTTTTTATTATATGAAGTCATAAAAAATAGTTCCTTTTAGCTTGGCTTTTCGCCAAAAGATTGTCTATATAATAAATAAACTAGGAGGAGCAAAGCTCCTCCCTACTTCTATCATGTGATCCTAAGCACCGCTCCGCTAAACACGCTTCCAGCTTGCCGACCTCCAGTCGGCAGTTTTGCCTAGGTACATGATTAGAAGTAATTATGTATTATTATTTAATATTTCGGTTAAACTTATTGGACAAAAATCATTTACATCAACCCCTACATTTATCGCATTGTTCCCCAAAACTTTTGAATAGTAATCAGGACAATCATTGTGAACATGACCGTATAAAAGAACACTTCCTTGTTTTTTACCCTCCCATTCTAGTATTGGATAATGGAATAAGATAAATTTTCTTTTGTTGTGTTTAAATGTATAGTAGGGCTTTATAAATACAAATTCAGATGTATCAAAATCAGGGTGATTTATATAATCATCATGATTTCCATGAATCAGATATTTTTTCCCCTTAAGTTGTTTTAGGGTATTATTGATTTCTTTAATATCAGCACGGAAAAACATATCTCCAAGAATATACACATCATCGTTATTTTTGATTCTATTATTCCAGTTTGTAATCATAGTGTTATTCATTTCTTCCACATTTGAAAAAGGTCTATCACAAGATAAAATAATATTTTCATGAAAAAAATGAGTGTCAGCAATAAAATATTGCATAGGTACCCCTCCTAGTAGTCATATGATTGAGTGACGGTATTATAACAAAGAATGGGTATGATATGACTTTTGCCAACACAATCATCAATAAAATAATGACTTTTTTGGTCATAGTAGATTTTCCCAAGATAGCTTGGGTCATTTGCGACCTCTGAAGAAGCAATGTGTCCTGAAATAATATCCTTATAAAAAAATCCGATACTTGCTGGAAATTTGTTAGTAAAAATATCAGGATTAGAATACAATTTCCAATTTTCTCCGAACTCTTCATCAATTCCAGCATGCACAAATATTTGATTATCTGTCTCATAAAAACGTTCTGAATTAAAATATTTATTTCTAAACCAATCTACTATTTCAGGATATTCAGAAGTAACACAGTCTCTTATTTTCTTGTTAATTTGGGCTAGGCATTCTTCATCAGAAAGAGAAAAATCTGAAATAACTGTATCAACGATATTTTTTCGCTTATTCTGACCAATGAAACTAATTATAGTATCATAGGAAGTATATTTAGAAGCTCCGTCTTCCTCAAATAACCACTCAGAAAAATATTCTTCATGATTTCCTAATAAAGTGATAACCTGGTCAGGAAACTTCTTTTCTAGTTCAATGATTTTTGCGATAACTTGAAAAGATTGTGTACCGCCATCTATGTAGTCGCCAAGCAATATAAGTCGATTGTCCGTATCAGATAAATCCACTTTTGACAGGCTTTCAATAAATTCATCATAATGTCCATGAATATCGGACATGGCATAAATTTTAGACATATAACCTCCTACTGAAATGACTTCTTACTCATTTCTTATCCATTCTTGAGTTTGCATCCACTTTAATATATCTTCAATTTGTTGAGGTTTGAACTTATATCCACCTTCCCAACTTAAATCTTCTTCAGCGATACGATGTAAAGAATGAAAGTCAATTTGGTGTGTGAACCTTATATAATTTGTACTTTCCCAATATTTAAGTGTATCAAACCAAATTCGTTTATTATTAGTATGAGGAGTATCATCAATAAAAAATATCATTACTTCTAATAAATCTTTTATTGCTTGTAATTCTGAATCGGAATATTTTCCAGGAGGATGAGAATAGGAGTTGACATCTTCAATCATTGGTTTCTCCTATCTTGCATTTACTGCGTAGACATAATTTAAGTAATTAGCAAAATCACCCATTCGTTTTCTATCGTCATTAAATTCGGTGTACCAAGATACATCTCCATCTTGTTCCTGTATCCATACTCTGATATCTAATAATAATTTTCTAATGTCATTATGAAGAATAGTTCGTGCACCATCAAAAGAATGTTGTTCTTCTCGAGTTAGGGTAAACCATTTTCCACGTGCTTCGGAATATTGGGCACAAAGTTCAATCAATTTTTTCCAGTATTCTTGAAATTTAGGGTCATGTATATTAACCGAGCGGATTAAGTTATCATAAATCTTTTCTGCTTGTTCGAAAGTTAGGGAACTTTTATCCTTTAGGAAGTCTCTGTAAGTGAAGATTTGCATTTTGGTACTCCTTTATTGTTTTATTATGTATTCTATCACAACTATTTTGTTACAGGTAAGACATCAGAGCAAGCAAACCAAAGATTGCCATTGAATTGTCCAACGTTCAAATCTTTAAGTGCAACAGGACAAGTTTTGTTATTTGCCATCTCTTGAACAGAAGCAGTAGGTGTTAAAGTATTGACCTTGACTTGAATCATTTCCATAAAGAAATCTGAGTTTTCATCTTGAATGGATACATTTAGGCGTAAAGCAGTCGGCTTATTTGTTTCACGGTCTAGGACTTCGGTATAGCCTTTTACAGCAAGGAACCGATTACCTAATAATTCTGGCTTCAAAAAATCATTTAATTTCATGATAAGATAACTTCCTTTCTTTTGACCTCCTGCGGAGCAGTCGGTTTGCTCTTTTTCTCTATTGAAAAGACTTCCTATTCCAACAGAGAAAAAGACCGCAATTATTGATTTGGTAATAAATTCTTAACTACACGCAAAAATTCTTGTTTAGTTTTAATATCGACGAACGGAACGATTGTTAGTACAGGCTCAACAGAATTTAATCCGTCAGCATAAAAGAGTGCTTCGCCTTTTCTATCTGAAATTGTAGGAACATTTTCCAGTTCACACATACTAAAAGCCATTTTCAATCGGTCGCTCCCTATATTTCCGAGGTATAAAACTGCTGATATTTGGTTTCTAAGTTCAACAGGAATATTCTCTGCATTTGGGTCTTGGGTACTAAGGCAGAGGTGGCAACCTGCCTGCCGTCCTTTGCGTGCAATCAAGCCTAAGTTTTGCAGAATTTCATTCCACAGCTCCTTACCTTGTTTACTAGAACCACAACTGTCACGGATAGAAGCTAACTCATCAACAAAGAGAAAATTAGGAGTCATCTCTAAATCATAAGCATCAGCATTTAGTGTGCTGTTTCGCTCAATAATTTCAAAACGTTCATTCATAATCTCAACAAATTCTCTTGATAATTTCGCTAACATTTGAGGTGAAGAGCCGACTGCTATTTGCTCCCCTAAGTCTTCTTGGAGAAGTTTTCCAAGTGCAAATAAATCCGCTGCCTTACCGTCCACTATTCCTAGGTAAGTATTATCATTAGTGCCACAACCTTTAGCTAGTGCATTAAATAAGTACCATTGTAGAGCTATTGTCTTCCCTGTACCCGTCCTTCCATATATTCCTAAATTAGTATTCTGTTTTAGAGAAAATTGCTGAGTATTGGATAGTTTAACTATTGGCGTAGGTATGTCTTCAAAAAAATCTCTAGTCAATGTTTGGCTATTGAATATATACTGCTCAATTTCTTCCATCTTTCCAAGTTTATAAATAACATGGTCAGGAAATTCATATTTGGATAGTAGAGGTAAACCCAAGGTTGGAACAAGATATTCTTCAAGATTTTTTAGAAGTTTTAAAAACTTGTTCCCAAACAATGGTACTTCGACCATTACAATATTATTGGGCAAGATTTCAAAGTTTAATGTTGCACTATTGGTTACTACATTATCACTTTCTTCGTATAAATTTAGGCCAATCAGCATATCAAATAGAGATTCTCTGACATATAATACGCTTTGAATTTTTCTAATAAAAGTAGACCTGAAAATTTTTTTGATGGAGTAAATCATTCCAATAAATATCAATGAAAGCACTGATTTAACAGGGATTGAGCATGGAGAAACCCAAGTGTTTATCAATAAAATACCGAAGAAAAATTCCATTCCTACTCTGATACAAGAAATTCTTCGAGAAGTTATGATGTAAGGGTTAAACTTTACCCGTACTGTTTGTTTCAGTTTTAGTAGTTTCATTGTTATCCCTTTCAGAAATTATCATATCTATACAAATAATTAAAAAGATTATTCCACTAAAAGCTAAAATAGTATGACTAGTTTCAAATAGAGGGGACTGTATATCTATCAAAAAATTAATGATAAACAAGGCTACACTTAAGCAGATAAAACTTAGATAGAACAGCATTTTATATATTTTCATATTCGAACTCCTTTTTAAATAGTAAGCGGGGGAAGGTCCCCAACTTACTATCTATAACTATTAGCACGGCGACGTGTTTTACCATCTAAAATATCCTCCATCATGGTTTTGCCGTCTTTATAATGGTGGCGAGTAGAAGCATATGCAAGCTTGCGTGCAAAAGCAGTTTGGATAGTCTTAAGACCAAAACGATTTTTCAAGGCATCTGTAATAGGTGCCACATTTTGGGAGATTGTGACATTTCCTGTCAATGCATTAGCTTTTGTTTGAAAAGCTTTGAATTGTTCATCTGTTGCGGAATAGATGAATTCGATTAGTGTTTGGAACATAATTTTTTCCTTTTCTCTATGTATTCATGTGGTATTTTTCCACGGCTTGGGACGACTCTTATTTTATCGGTGAAGCTCGAGTAGCACTCGTGTGACAAACTATCCTTTCTATACGGTTTCTGAAATATTTATTTACACTTTGTATAATATCACTACATACACATGCTGTCAAGCAGAAATATAGAATTTTGAAAAATAATTGGTATTAAACCGTTTATTTCATAATTTTAGACAAAAAAGATTGACCGTGTTATAATAGTTAGTTGGAGGACTAACATGACAACAGTAGATAAAGCAAATAATTTTGTTATTGTAGTAGAAAGAAGAATGACACAAGTTTATAAAACATTGTCGCTAATAGGAAATTTATCAAATACAAGATATTATGAGTATAGTGATGAGGAAGTTAATGAGTTGTTTTTCAAATTATTAGATAAAGGAAATGAAATAAAAAGGTTTTTTGTAGAATATTCAAACTCAAGAACAGAGTTTTATGAAAAAAAACGTAATTTATCTGCTTCGTTTCATTTTTCATCTCCAAAATTGGAAAATGAAAAAAACGATAATTTTAGAACAATTGCTGAATCAAGAGTTAGTAAAGTGTTTGGAACAATGAACTCGATAGCAAATACCGCCTATAAACCTAATTATGATTATACTAATCAGCAGATTGAAGAGATATTTGAAGGATATAAAAATAAGATAGTGGAAATACAGGGTATCTATAGTCCGTTGGAAGAATTTTCGTTTTCAACACATAGTAAAATAATAATTGGAAAGTGAGACAAAATGGGATATTGGGATGATGTAATCCAATGGGTTGAGGAATGGAGACCTGTTAATTATTCAGTTACTGAAGATGAAGATTTTGAGACAGTAAAGCAAAGAGCAGTTAGAGATTTTAAATATTATCTGAAATTACTTGATGATGGTACTGAGGAAAGTCGTGGTAAAGTTTATAAATCTTTTACTTTCAGTAAGCTGTTTGGAGAAGAACTTGGAACAGACGAGGAACTTAATCAGTTAAGTAAGGAAATAATGGATAAATTGAAGAAAAGTAAATCCTAAAAAGTTACTAAAAATAAAAAAATCTACCATTTTTTTGATAGAAGTAGTTGCTTATAATGCCGATTTTATCGGTTTTTATCCTATTAAAACTTCGAGTGCCAAACTCAAAATCCAGTGTCCGCAAGGACGTGCCGGTTCGACCCCGGCCGCCGGTATAAAATAGCAAAAAGTCCTATAGGTTAGGACTTTTTGCTATTTTTCTGTTATTTGTTAAGAATAATGGGATTTTTTATTCTTGAATTTACAATATAAGTGCATAATAAAAACTCATAAGATTTTCTAGTAAAATAGACTTAACCAAACCTCTTATTACGAAAGGAAATCTTATGAGCTATCACCATTTTACCATAGATGAGCGTGAAAGTATTCTTAGTTATCGTACTCAAGGGATAACCTTTTCTCAAAGAATGGCAACGTCATTCAAAACAAGGCAACTATTCACCTAGTAGGGCACAAACAGTCTATCGTCTTACTAAATCACACTGTGGACAAAAAAGAAATTAGAACCAGATCTCGTGTTAAGTGATACCGTCAAACCTCTTTTCTTGATTACCAATGGTTGCCTGAAGAAGAGGATAAGATTGAATTATTTTTAAAATTTTGTCAATTATAGTATATGATGGGACTTGAGCTCTAGCAAGAGCAAAGTTTGCTCTCGCTTTTTTAATGTTTAATTTTAAAATATGGTATGTTCTTAATACTGAAAATTCTATCTTTGTAAGGGTGTCAGTTGCTTAAAATATGAGTACCTAAGTCTTAAAATTGTTACTGCTAATTTTATTGCTATACCATAAAAATTTATGGCTTGGAATGAATATGGATATTTTTGTTATCTTCTAAAATTATTTGATATAATAGATGTAATATTTTAAAAGGATTATTGAATGGCTATTATTGAAAAGGCACCAGCTAAGATTAATTTGGGGCTAGATATTATAGGAAAACGACCAGATGGTTATCATGATTTATCTATGATTATGGTTAGTGTTGATTTGAATGACTATATTATGGTTTCTGAAATTGATGGAAGTGAGATTGTGGTTGAGTCTGATAATCATAAAATGCCCTTAAATGGTAAAAATGACGTTTTTAAGGCTGCTAAATTGATTCGTGAGGCTTGTCAGATTGATTCAGGAGTTAAGATTGAATTGAAAAAATCAATTCCTATTTGTGCTGGTCTAGGTGGTGGTTCAACAGATGCTGCTGCTACAATTCGAGCTTTGGATAAATTATGGCAGCTTAATCTTTCTAAGAATGAAATGATTGATGTTGGATTTCAAATAGGGAGTGATGTTCCGTACTGTCTGGAGGCAGGCTGTGCGTGTATTTCTGGTAAGGGAGAGATTGTAGAATGTCTTGATTATCAATTATCAGCTTGGGTTGTTTTGGTGAAACCTGAGTTTGGTGTTTCAACACGTACGGTTTTTCCCGAGATTGATTGTAAGACGATTTCACGTGTAGACATTGCTTCGTTACGAGAGGCGGTGCTTGCTAAGGATTACGAAAAAATGATTGCATATATGGGAAATTCTTTGGAGGATATTACTATTAAGCGCAAGCCATTTATTCAAAAAATCAAGGATCGGATGATGAGTTGTGGGGCAGATGTTGCTTTGATGACGGGAAGTGGTCCGACAGTTTATGCTTTGTGTCGTTCGGAAAAAAAAGCCGACCGTCTGGTCAATAGTATGCGTGGTTTTTGTAAGGAAGTTTACAAAGTTCGTATTTTATAGAGGAAAGAGTCAAGTCATTGATTCTTTTTTTAGTTTTTGATATAATTAACTGGTTAATGAAATGAGGTGTGAAATATGCAGCTAGAGAAGCAAGTAGATAAGTTAGTAAATCAAATTTTGTTGAAATCAGAAAATCAGCATGAATTGTTGTTTGGTGATTGTCAGAGTGGTGTAGCCATAACAAATACTCAAGAGCATATCTTAATGCTTCTGTCACATGAACGTTTGACAAATTCTGATTTGGCAAAACGTTTGAATATTAGTCAGGCGGCAGTAACGAAGGCAATTAAGTATTTGGTGAGTCAAGGAATGTTAGCGTCTGTGAAAAATAAAGAGGATGCGCGAGTGACCTATTTTGAATTGACAGACATTGCTAAGCCAGTTGCCAAGGAGCATACTCATCATCATGATGCAACATTGGCTGTTTACAAAAATTTATTTAACCAATTTTCTGAAGACGAACAAGACGTTATTGCACGATTTTTGAAGGTCTTTTCAGATGAGTTAGAAGGGCGAGAATGAGATATATTACTGTAGAAGATTTGTCTTTTCAATATGATAACGAGCCAGTTTTAGAAGGAATTAACTATCATCTTGATAGTGGAGAATTTGTCACTTTAACAGGTGAAAACGGTGCTGCCAAATCTACGTTGGTAAAGGCGACATTAGGTATTTTGACACTAAAGAGTGGTCAAGTAACCATTTCAAAAACGAATAAAGAGGGGAAGAAGCTCCGCATTGCTTATTTACCACAGCAAATTGCGAGTTTTAACGCAGGTTTTCCATCAACGGTTTATGAATTTGTGAAATCAGGGCGTTATCCAAGGAATGGTTGGTTTCGTCGTCTGACCAAGCATGATGACGAGCATGTCAAGATTAGCTTAGAATCTGTTGGTATGTGGGAAAATCGTCATAAGAGAATTGGTAGTTTGTCAGGTGGGCAAAAACAGCGTGTTGTTATTGCTAGAATTTTTGCATCTGATCCTGATATTTTTATTTTGGATGAACCAACTACTGGTATGGATGCTGGAACGACAGAAACTTTTTATGAGTTGATGCATCATAGTGCGCATAAACATGGAAAGTCTGTTTTGATGATTACTCATGATCCAGATGAGGTAAAACATTATGCTGACCGTAACATTCATTTGGTACGTAATCAAAAGATGCCATGGCGTTGTTTTAATGTGCATGGTACTGATGTGAAAGGGGCTACTAATGTTGATTGAAATATTTTCTTATGATTTTATGCAACGTGCTATTATGGCAGTAATTGCTATTAGTATTTTTGCCCCGATTTTAGGAATTTTCCTTATCCTACGTCATCAAAGTTTAATGAGTGATACGCTTAGCCACGTTTCTTTGGCCGGTGTTGCCTTAGGCATTTTGCTTGGGACTTCAACAACTTGGTCAACGATTCTTGTTGTCACGATTGCTGCGGTTATTTTGGAGTACTTGCAGACGGTTTATAAGCATTATGTTGAAATTTCAACAGCTATTTTAATGTCGCTTGGTTTGGCGATTTCGTTGATTGTGACGAGTAAGTCTGAAAATGGTAGTAGTGTTAATTTGGATCAATATTTGTTTGGTTCGATTATTACGATAAATATGGTGCAGGTAATTGCGTTGTTTGCCATTGCAGTTGTTGTTGTGCTTCTAACGATTTTATTTATTAGACCGATGTACATTTTGACATTTGATGAGGAGACCGCTTTTGTTGATGGTTTGCCTGTCCGTTTAATGTCTGTTCTCTTTAATATTGTGACAGGGATTGCGATTGCTTTGACAATTCCTGCGGCTGGAGCTCTTTTAGTTTCAACGATTATGGTTTTGCCAGCAAGTATTGCTATGCGCTTGGGGAAGAATTTTAAATCAGTCATTCTTATTGGCGTAATCGTTGGTTTTATTGGTATGGTGGCTGGTATTATCACGTCTTACTACTGGGAAACACCTGCGAGTGCAACCATTACGGTTATTTTTGTGGGAATTTTCCTTTTGGTGAATTTATTTAATATGATTCTTCATCGTAATAGCTAAAAAAGAGGAGCCACCCCTCTTTTTTTGCTGTTATAAAAAACAGACACCCAACGGTGCCTGTAAAGATTGTGCTAATTAGTATGTTAACACGAAGTATTTTTTCTTACCGCGACGGATAACTGTTAGTTCGTTATCGATTTTATCGTCGTCAGAAAGTGTGTAGTCTAAATCTTGGATACGTTCACCATTGATGTAGATGGCACCATTTTGAACGTCTTCACGTGCTTGACGTTTTGATGGTGAGATTTTTGCGGCTACAAGAATTTCAACGATATTGCGGTTATTGTCTGCTTGAACAGAGTAGTTAGGAACATTGTTTAGACCTTGTTTCAATTCTTTTGCTGAAAGGCTTTTGATGTTTCCGGCGAAGAGTTGTTCAGTGATTTTAAGGGCTTGTTTGTAAGCTGCTTCGCCGTGAACAAGTGTGACAACTTCGCGTGCTAAGATTTTTTGTGCTAAGCGTTCGTGACGAGCTGCGTTGAATTCTTCTTCTATTTTAGCAATTTCTTCTAGTGAAAGGAATGTGAAGATTTTCAAGAAGCGAACAGCGTCGTCATCCATAACGTTGAGCCAGAATTGGTACATTTCGTATGGAGATGTTTTTTCAGCGTCAAGCCAAACAGCATTTCCTTCAGATTTACCGAATTTTTTACCTGTTGAATCAGTGATGAGTGGTACGGTCATGACATGACCTGTTTTATCAGCTTTGCGGCGTAGCAACTCTGTACCAGCAGTCATATTTCCCCATTGGTCTGAACCACCGATTTGCAAGGTAACGTTGTATTTGTCATTTAATTCATAGAAATCGTAACCTTGCATGATTTGGTAGGCGAATTCAGTGTATGAGATACCAGTTTCGATACGTTTTTTAACGGATTCTTTACTCATCATAGCATTGACAGTAAAGTATTTTCCGACATCACGTAGGAAGTCAATGAAACTGACATTGCCAAACCAATCATAGTTGTTTACCATAACGGCTTTGTTGTCACCATTTTCGAAATCAAGGAAACGTGATAATTGATTTTGAATCTTAGTTACCCAGCCGTCAACAGTTTCTTTAGTTTGAAGACTGCGTTCAGCATCTTTGAATGATGGGTCGCCAATAAGTCCAGTAGCTCCTCCAACAAGAGCATATGGTTTATGCCCTGCTAATTGCAGGCGGCGTGATGTTAAAATAGCAACGAGGTGACCAAGGTGTAAGCTATCAGCTGTAGGATCATAACCAGTATAATAGGATACTTGCCCTTCTGTTAATGCTTTGACAAGGGCTTCTTCATCAGTAGTTTGAAAAACTAAGCCACGTTCTTTGAGTTCTTCGAATATGTTCACGAGCTTTCTCCTTACTTAAAATTTTGAGGTTAATAGTAATTTCTAGCTAAGTTAACTCTACCTCAATGATATATTGTAGTTTACAGGCTATTATATCAAAAAGCGGTACTTCTATGCAAGCTTTATCAAAGTTTGGTATAATATTAATGAGGTATTAGAATGTTTAAGAGAAACAAGGAAAAGAAAAAAACAAGTCACCAGAAACTTAGTGTTATAGATTTGGGTTCGGTTGCTTTAAGAACAGTGAAATTATTAACCGACTTTTTTTATATTATTATTATCCTGTTTGGGATGTTAGGGGCGGGTACTGCTTTTGGTTATCTTGCGAGTCAGATTGATTCTGTCAAAGTTCCTAGCAAGGAAAGTCTGGTTAGTCAGGTAACATCTTTGACTAGGATTTCAGAGATGTCGTATTCTGATGGTAGTTCGATTGCAAGTATTGATACTGATTTGTTGCGAACACCTGTTGAAAGCGACGAGATTTCAGACAATGTTAAAAAAGCCATTATTGCGACTGAGGATGAAAATTTTGAGAGCCATGATGGTGTTGTTCCAAAAGCTGTTTTTCGTGCAACCTTGGCTTCAGTGCTTGGTTTGGGTGAGACAAGTGGTGGATCAACTCTTACGCAACAGTTGATTAAACAACAAATTTTGGGAGACGATCCAACCTTTAGACGTAAATCACGCGAAATTATCTACGCATTAGCGCTGGAACGTTATTTGAGTAAGGATGAGATTTTGACTGATTATCTTAATGTCTCTCCATTCGGACGTAATAATAAAGGTGAAAATATTGCTGGGATTGAGGAAGCAGCGCAAGGTATTTTTGGCGTTTCAGCCAGTGATTTGACAATTCCACAAGCGGCATTTTTGGCTGGTTTGCCACAAAGTCCGATTGTCTATTCCCCATACACAGCTACAGGGCAGTTGAAAGACGAGGAGGATATGGCTTATGGTTTGTCTCGTCAGCAAGATGTCCTTTACAATATATATCGCGCAGGCTATTTGACTAAAGCTGAATATGAGGAATATAAGGCTTATGATGTTAGTCAGGATTTCATTCAACCTGAATCGACGACAACGAGTGAACATGATTTCCTTTATTATGCTGTTTTAGAAGAAGCTCAGGATATCATGTATGATTATTTGGTTGAGCAAAATGGTGTTTCTGAACAAGAACTAAAAAATGATTCAACGAAGGAATCTTACCAAAAATTGGCTTTAGAAGCGTTGCAACAGGGGGGGTATACCGTTAAAACAACGATTGATAAAGATGTTTATAATACCATGCAGAATGCTGTGGCACAGTATGGTAGCACGCTTGACCAAGGAAGCTCTCAAACAGTTGAGGTTGGTAATGTCTTGATGGATAATTCTACTGGAGCTATTCTAGGCTTTATTGGTGGACGGGATTATTCAACTAACCAGAACAACCATGCGTTTGATACTGCGAGGTCGCCAGGGTCAAGTATTAAGCCGATTATCGCATATGGGATTGCTATTGACCAAGGGCTTTTAGGTAGTGCTAGTATGTTATCTAACTATCCGACAACTTTCTCTAGTGGTCAGTCAATCATGCACGGTAGTGAAGAAGGAACGGCAATGGTTACTCTCCAAGAAGCTTTGAATACGTCATGGAATATTCCAGCTTATTGGACGTATCAAATGTTGCTCAATGATGACGTTGATGTTGAATCTTACATGAAGAAAATGGGATATGATATTGATGATTATTCTATTGAAAGCTTGCCTTTAGGTGGAGGAATTGAGACAACAGTTCTTCAACAAGTTAATGCTTACCAAATGATTTCAAATGGTGGTGTTTACTTGAAAGGTTACATGGTTGACAGTATCACAGATAGTCAAGGCAATGTTATTTATCAACATAAAGCTAATCCTGTACGTGTCTTTTCTGAAGCAACGGCTAGCATTTTAAATCAGTTATTAAAAGAAGTTATCACTGGTGGTGGTACGACAAAATTTTATGCAGATTTGAAGAGTTTAAATGCGACAGCCGCTAGTGCGGATTGGACAGGTAAAACCGGTACAACTGACAATTATACAGACGTGTGGCTTGTGCTATCAACACCGAAAGTAACGCTTGGTGGTTGGGCAGGTAATGACGACAATACTTCCTTACCTGATGCAGCAGGATATTCTTATAATGCGCAGTACATGGCTTATTTGGTTAATGCCATCTATAACGCTGATTCAAGTGTCTTAGGTGTTGGTAAGAAATATAGTTTGTCTTCAAGTGTTATCAAATCAACTGTTCTTAAAGCAACAGGTTTACAGCCTGGTACGGTGACGGTCAATGGTCGTTCGCTTACTGTGAGTGGTGAAACAACGACAAGTTATTGGGCTAAGAATGGTGCAGGTACAATGACTTATAAATTTGCTATTGGTGGGACAGATAGTGATTATACAAAAGCTTGGGAAAGTTTGTTGAGTAATTCATCTATCACAACAAGTAGCAGTAACTAATATACTTGCAAAAATTAAAAAAATAAGGTATAATGTTAACAACTATTTGTCGTCTGCTTTAGTTGAAATATTGTCCAACTAAGGTTTACAGCAGTTAAATCACACTTTTACTGGTCAGATTTAGCTGCTCTTTTTGTGCCTAATTTTAGAAAAAATAGGAGTTGTAACCTATATTTAAAGATTCTAAAAATTCACATCAACGACACACTTGGCAGGGTGTTTTAATGAGCAACCTAACTATAAAGGTCAAAATGAAAAATAATGATGATTCTCGTCAAAATGAAGGGAATCGGGTTATGTGACATTTATTGACCTCTGTATTTTAATGAAGGAGTAAAAAACTTGGCAGGACATGAAGTTCAGTACGGGAAACACCGTACACGTCGTAGCTTTTCAAGAATCAAGGAAGTTCTTGATTTACCTAACTTGATTGAAATTCAAACGGATTCTTTTAAAGACTTCTTGGATAATGGATTGAGAGAAGTTTTTGAAGATGTACTTCCGATTACAAACTTTACGGATACTATGGAGCTTGAATTTGTTGGTTACGAATTAAAAGAGCCTAAATATACGCTTGAAGAAGCTCGTATCCACGATGCATCTTATTCAGCACCTATTTTTGTAACCTTCCGTTTGATTAATAAAGAAACAGGAGAAATCAAAACTCAAGAAGTTTTCTTCGGTGATTTCCCAATCATGACTGAAATGGGTACATTCATCATCAACGGTGGTGAACGTATTATCGTTTCTCAGTTAGTTCGTTCTCCTGGTGTTTATTTCAACGATAAAGTTGATAAAAACGGTAAAGTTGGTTACGGTTCAACTGTAATTCCTAACCGTGGAGCTTGGCTTGAATTAGAAACAGATTCAAAAGACATTGCTTACACACGTATTGACCGTACACGTAAAATTCCATTTACAACACTTGTACGTGCACTTGGTTTCTCAGGTGATGATGAAATCGTGGATATCTTCGGTGACAGCGAGCTTGTTCGTAATACTATTGAAAAAGATATTCATAAAAATCCAGCAGATTCACGTACTGACGAAGCGCTTAAAGAAATTTACGAACGCCTTCGTCCAGGTGAACCAAAAACAGCCGATAGCTCACGTAGTTTGCTTGTAGCTCGTTTCTTTGACCCACGTCGTTATGACTTGGCAGCTGTTGGACGTTACAAAATCAATAAAAAACTTAACGTCAAGACTCGTCTCTTGAACCAAACTATAGCTGAAAACTTGGTTGATACTGAAACTGGTGAAATTCTTGTTGAAGCTGGTACAGTAATGACACGTGACGTGATTGATTCAATTGCTGAACAATTAGATGGTGACCTTAACAAATTTGTTTACACACCAAATGATTACGCTGTTGTCACTGAACCTGTCGTTCTTCAAAAATTCAAAGTTGTGTCACCGGTTGACCCAGACCGCGTTGTTACAATCGTAGGTAATGCAAATCCTGATGATAAAGTGCGTGCACTTACACCAGCAGACATCTTGGCTGAAATGTCATACTTCCTTAATCTTGCTGAAGGTCTTGGTAAAGTTGACGATATCGACCACCTTGGTAACCGTCGTATTCGTGCCGTTGGTGAATTGCTTGCTAACCAATTCCGTATTGGTCTTGCTCGTATGGAACGTAATGTTCGTGAACGTATGTCAGTTCAAGACAATGAAGTGTTGACACCACAACAAATCATCAACATTCGTCCTGTAACTGCGGCTGTTAAAGAATTCTTCGGTTCTTCTCAATTGTCACAGTTCATGGACCAACACAACCCACTTTCTGAATTGTCTCACAAACGTCGTTTGTCAGCCTTAGGACCTGGTGGTTTGACTCGTGACCGTGCTGGTTATGAAGTTCGTGACGTGCACTACACTCACTATGGTCGTATGTGTCCGATTGAAACTCCTGAAGGACCTAACATCGGTTTGATTAATAACTTGTCAACATACGGACATCTTAATAAATATGGTTTCATCCAAACACCATATCGTAAAGTTGACCGTACTACTGGTGTGGTTACAAACGAAATTGTTTGGTTGACTGCCGATGAAGAAGATGAATACACGGTAGCGCAAGCTAACTCGAAACTTAACGAAGATGGAACATTCGCTGAAGAAATTGTTATGGGACGTCATCAAGGTAATAACCAAGAATTCCCATCAAACATCGTTGACTTCGTGGATGTTTCTCCTAAACAAGTAGTTGCCGTTGCGACAGCATGTATTCCTTTCCTTGAAAATGATGATTCAAACCGTGCCCTTATGGGTGCCAACATGCAACGTCAAGCGGTGCCATTGATTGACCCACATGCACCATATGTTGGTACTGGTATGGAATATCAAGCAGCTCACGATTCTGGTGCCGCTGTTATCGCTAAACATGATGGACGCGTAGTCTTCTCAGACGCTGAAAAAGTTGAAGTTCGTCGTGAAGATGGTTCACTTGATGTTTACCACATTACTAAATTCCGTCGTTCAAACTCAGGTACAGCATACAACCAACGTACACTTGTTAAAGTTGGTGATATTGTTGAAAAAGGTGACTTCATTGCTGACGGACCTTCTATGGAAAAAGGTGAAATGGCACTTGGTCAAAACCCAATCGTTGCCTACATGACATGGGATGGTTACAACTATGAAGATGCCGTTATCATGAGCGAACGTCTTGTTAAAGAAGATGTTTACACATCAGTTCACTTGGAAGAATTTGAATCAGAAACACGTGATACTAAGTTAGGCCCTGAAGAAATCACTCGCGAAATTCCAAACGTTGGTGAAGAAGCTCTTAAAGACCTTGACGAAATGGGTATTATCCGTATTGGTGCTGAAGTTAAAGAAGGTGATATCCTTGTAGGTAAAGTAACACCTAAAGGTGAAAAAGACCTTTCTGCTGAAGAACGCCTTCTTCACGCAATCTTCGGTGATAAATCTCGTGAAGTACGTGATACATCACTTCGTGTACCACACGGTGGAGACGGTGTTGTTCGTGACGTTAAAATCTTCACACGTGCTAACGGTGATGAATTGCAATCAGGTGTCAACATGCTCGTTCGTGTTTACATTGCACAAAAACGTAAAATCAAAGTCGGAGATAAAATGGCCGGTCGTCACGGAAACAAAGGGGTTGTTTCTCGTATCGTTCCTGTTGAAGACATGCCATATCTTCCAGACGGAACTCCAGTTGATATCATGTTGAACCCTCTTGGGGTGCCATCTCGTATGAATATCGGACAAGTTATGGAACTTCACCTTGGTATGGCAGCTCGTAACCTCGGTATTCACATTGCAACTCCAGTCTTTGACGGGGCAACTTCAGAAGACCTTTGGGATACTGTTCGTGAAGCTGGTATGGATAGCGACGCTAAGACAGTTCTTTATGACGGTCGTACAGGTGAACCATTTGATAATCGTGTCTCTGTTGGTATCATGTACATGATCAAACTTCACCACATGGTTGATGATAAACTTCACGCTCGTTCAGTTGGTCCTTACTCACTTGTTACACAACAACCTCTTGGTGGTAAAGCACAATTTGGTGGACAACGTTTCGGTGAAATGGAAGTTTGGGCTTTGGAAGCTTATGGTGCATCAAATGTCCTTCAAGAAATCTTGACATACAAGTCAGATGATGTGACTGGACGTCTTAAAGCTTATGAAGCTATCACTAAAGGTAAACCAATTCCAAAACCAGGTGTACCAGAATCATTCCGAGTGCTTGTTAAAGAATTGCAATCACTTGGTCTTGATATGCGTGTGCTTGATGAAGATGATAACGAAGTAGAACTTCGTGATCTTGATGAAGGTGAAGACGACGACGTTATGCACGTTGATGACCTTGAAAAAGCTCGTCAAAAGCAAGAAACTGAATCTGCTGAAAAAGTAGAAGTTTCTGCTGAAGAAAATAAATAATAGGAAATAACAATTTAGACATGGAAAGTGCAAGCCAACCTTGCCTTTCCTAGTCAGATTGTTTGAATGAGTCCTATAACGATAAATAATGTCTTGCAGACAAAAATTTGTAAGTCGTGACAAGTTAGAAAGTAGCTCTGCTATTTTCAAAAGAACAATAAAGAAAGGTAAAACTAGTGGTTGACGTAAATCGTTTTAAAAGTATGCAAATCACATTAGCCTCACCAAGTAAAGTCCGTTCATGGTCTTATGGTGAAGTTAAAAAACCTGAAACAATCAACTATCGTACGCTCAAACCAGAACGTGAAGGTCTTTTTGATGAAGTAATCTTTGGACCAACAAAAGACTGGGAATGTGCTTGTGGTAAATATAAACGTATTCGTTATAAAGGAATTGTTTGTGACCGCTGTGGTGTTGAAGTAACACGTGCTAAAGTTCGTCGTGAACGCATGGGACACATTGAATTGAAAGCTCCAGTATCACACATCTGGTACTTCAAAGGTATTCCATCACGCATGGGACTTACTCTTGATATGAGTCCACGTGCTCTTGAAGAAGTTATTTACTTCGCTGCTTACGTAGTTATCGATCCAAAAGATACTCCGCTTGAACCAAAATCACTTTTGACTGAGCGTGAATATCGTGAAAAATTACAAGAATACGGACAAGGCTCATTTGTTGCGAAAATGGGTGCTGAAGCTATCCAAGATCTTCTTAAACGCGTTGATTTGAAATCTGAAATCGCTGAACTTAAGGAAGAATTGAAAACAGCAACAGGGCAAAAACGTATCAAAGCTGTCCGTCGTTTGGACGTGCTTGATGCCTTCTACAAATCTGGTAACAAACCAGAATGGATGGTACTTAACATCTTGCCAGTTATTCCACCAGATCTTCGTCCAATGGTTCAATTGGATGGTGGACGTTTCGCTGCATCTGACTTGAATGACCTTTACCGTCGTGTTATCAACCGTAACAACCGTTTGGCTCGTTTGCTTGAATTGAATGCCCCAGGTATCATTGTGCAAAATGAAAAACGTATGTTGCAAGAAGCTGTTGATGCTCTTATCGATAACGGTCGTCGTGGTCGTCCAATCACTGGTCCTGGTAGCCGTCCTCTTAAATCTTTGAGCCACATGCTTAAAGGTAAACAAGGTCGTTTCCGTCAAAACTTGCTTGGTAAACGTGTTGACTTCTCTGGACGTTCAGTTATCGCCGTAGGTCCAACACTTAAAATGTATCAATGTGGTGTGCCGCGTGAAATGGCTATCGAATTGTTCAAACCATTCGTAATGCGTGAAATTGTTGCGCGTGACTATGCTGGTAACGTTAAAGCAGCGAAACGTATGGTTGAACGTGGTGATGAACGTATTTGGGATATTCTTGAAGAAGTTATCAAAGAACATCCAGTACTACTTAACCGCGCACCGACTCTTCACCGTTTGGGTATCCAAGCCTTCGAACCAGTCCTTATCGATGGTAAAGCACTTCGTCTTCACCCACTTGTTTGTGAAGCCTACAATGCCGACTTCGATGGTGACCAAATGGCCATCCACGTACCACTTTCTGAAGAAGCACAAGCTGAAGCACGTCTTCTTATGCTTGCCGCAGAACACATCCTTAACCCTAAAGATGGTAAACCAGTCGTAACACCATCTCAAGATATGGTTCTTGGTAACTACTACCTTACTATGGAAGAACCAGGTCGTGAAGGTGAAGGAATGATCTTCAAAGACCGTGATGAAGCAGTTATGGCTTACCGTAATGGTTATGTTCACTTGCATACTCGTGTGGGTATTGCCGTTGATAGCATGCCAAATAAACCATGGACTGACGAACAGAAACATAAAATCCTGGTTACAACTGTAGGTAAGATTCTCTTCAACGATATCATGCCTGAGGATTTACCTTACCTTCAAGAGCCAAACAATGCTAACTTAACAGAAAAAACTCCAGATAAATACTTCTTAGCACCAGGACAAGATATTCAATCTGCTATTGACAGCTTGGAAATCAATGTACCATTTAAGAAGAAAAATCTTGGAAATATCATTGCGGAAATCTTTAAACGTTTCCGTACAACAGAAACATCAGCTTTCCTTGACCGCTTGAAAGACCTTGGTTACTATCATTCAACTCTTGCTGGTTTGACAGTAGGTATCGCCGATATCCCAGTTATCGATAACAAACAAGAAATTATCGATGCAGCTCACAGCAAAGTTGAACAAATCAACAAAGCCTTCCGTCGTGGTTTGATGACTGATGATGACCGTTATGTTGCTGTTACAACAACATGGCGTGAAGCTAAAGAAGAACTTGAACAACGTCTGATTGAAACACAAGATCCTAAGAATCCTATCGTTATGATGATGGACTCAGGAGCTCGTGGTAACATCTCTAACTTCTCACAACTTGCCGGTATGCGTGGTTTGATGGCTGCTCCGAACGGACGTATCATGGAATTGCCTATCCTATCTAACTTCCGTGAAGGTTTGTCTGTCTTGGAAATGTTCTTCTCAACTCACGGTGCTCGTAAAGGTATGACCGATACAGCCCTTAAGACTGCCGACTCTGGTTACCTTACTCGTCGTTTGGTTGACGTTGCCCAAGATGTTATCATTCGTGAAGATGATTGTGGAACTGACCGTGGTCTTGTTATTCGTGCCATTACTGACGGTAAAGAGGTGACAGAAACTCTTGAAGAGCGTCTTGTTGGTCGTTACACTAAGAAATCTGTTAAACATCCTGAAACTGGCGAAGTTATTGTTGGTTCAGATGTATTGATTACTGAAGATATGGCAGCTGAAATTGTTAAAGCTGGTGTTGAAGAAGTTACAATCCGTTCAGTATTCACATGTAACACTCGTCATGGTGTCTGCCGTCACTGTTATGGTGTCAACCTTGCAACAGGTGATGCGGTTGAAGTTGGTGAAGCAGTTGGTACAATTGCCGCTCAATCTATCGGTGAACCTGGTACACAGCTTACAATGCGTACTTTCCACACGGGTGGTGTTGCGTCAAATACCGATATCACACAAGGTCTTCCTCGTATCCAAGAAATCTTTGAAGCTCGTAATCCTAAAGGGGAAGCCGTTATTACTGAAGTTAAAGGTACTGTTGTTGACATCGAAGAAGATGCTTCTACACGTACTAAGAAAGTTTACGTTCAAGGTAAAACTGGTATGGGTGAATACGTGGTACCATTCACTGCCCGCATGAAAGTTGCTGTTGGTGATGAGGTACACCGTGGTGCTCCACTTACTGAAGGTTCTATCCAACCTAAACGTCTCCTTGAAGTTCGTGACACATTATCAGTTGAAACTTACCTTCTTGCTGAAGTACAAAAAGTTTACCGTAGCCAAGGGGTAGAAATCGGTGATAAACACGTCGAAGTAATGGTTCGCCAAATGCTTCGCAAAGTTCGTATCATGGATCCAGGTGATACAGAACTTCTCCCAGGCACACTTATGGATATTGCAGACTTTACGGATGCTAACAAAGATGTTGTTATCTCTGGTGGTATCCCTGCAACATCACGTCCAGTGCTTATGGGGATTACAAAAGCTTCGCTTGAAACTAACTCATTCTTGTCAGCCGCATCATTCCAAGAAACAACTCGTGTTCTTACAGATGCTGCTATCCGTGGTAAGAAAGATCATCTTCTTGGTCTTAAAGAAAATGTTATTATCGGTAAAATCATTCCAGCTGGTACAGGTATGGCTCGTTACCGTAACCTTGAACCACAAGCTGTTAATGAACTTGAAATAAGTGAAGAAGCAGAAACAGTTGAAGCAACCGTTTCAACAGGTGCTGAATAAGGTTAGTTCACATTTTATGCTAATAAATGAAAAGGTCTGAGATTTTCATCTCAGACCTTTGTGCTTATTATCACCGAACTTTACTGATAATAATTCTAAATAAGCAAATTCTTTTTAAAAAGCTTTTGATTTTTATATAATAAACTCCGTAAGGAAGTGTGTTAAATGTATCAAGTGATAAAAATGTATGGGGATTATGAGCCGTGGTGGTTCTTGAAAGATTGGCAAAAAGATATTATAGAAGAAAAACGTTTTGAGTATTTTGAGGATGCTTTCTCCTTTTACAAAACAGAATGGTTATCTCTTAAAACGACTTTACCAAGTTGTAAATATCATGATAATCTTCAGGCGGCTTTCTGGGATAAGACAGATCAACGTTGGTGTGAGAATTGTGGGGATTATCTGCAACAGTACCATTCCATTTTAATGCTCAAAGACGGTAAAGAATTGCCTGAAGGGACTTTTTCTTATCATTTTAACGTTCAAAATGATGAGTCAAGACCCCAAAATTGTAAATTCGAATCGTAATCATGGAATTTTTTCCATGATTTTTTTGTTTTTTATGACTAATTTACGAATAGAAAAGTAGGAGGTCAAGATGATTCAGGAAGAAGCAAAGCAACTCATTAAAGATGCTGTTGAAGTTAATGCGCAAGATATTTACATTTTACCTAGAGAAGATTGTTATGAAGTGTATCAACGCGTAGGAGACCAACGGCGATTTGTTGATTATTTTGAGATAGAGCAGATGACTAGCTTGATTAGTCATTTTAAATTTGTGGCTGGTATGAATGTTGGTGAGAAACGTCGCAGTCAGTTAGGTTCTTGTGATTATCAATTTGCAGATGAGGAAGAGATTTCGCTTCGCTTGTCGAGTGTTGGTGATTATCGTGGACGAGAAAGTTTAGTGATTCGCTTGCTTTATTCTGGCCGTCATGACTTGCAATATTGGTTTGATGGGATGAAAAATATTTTAGAAGCCATTGATAGTAGGGGACTTTACCTTTTTTCGGGACCAGTAGGGAGTGGAAAAACCACTCTCATGTACCAATTGGTTCGTGAAAAATTTCCTGATAAGCAAGTCATTACAATTGAGGACCCTGTTGAAATCAAACAAGAACAAATGTTGCAGTTGCAGTTAAATAGTGATATTGGGATGACTTATGATGAGCTAATTAAATTATCGCTTCGCCATAGACCAGATATTCTGATTATTGGAGAAATTCGTGATAGCGAGACAGCGCGTGCAGTCGTTCGTGCAAGTTTGACAGGAGCTATTGTGTTTTCGACCATTCATGCGAAAAGTATCCCTGGCGTTTACGAACGTCTTTTGGAATTGGGTGTTAGTAAGCAAGAATTGGAAAATAGTTTGCGTGCCATTGTTTATCAACGCTTAATTGGTGGAGGAGGTGTGATTGATTTTGTTAAAGAAAACTTTGAAAGTCACCGACCAGAATGCTGGAATGCAAAAATTGAAAGTCTTGTTAAAGACGGACATATCACAGCTGAACAAGCAAAAATCGAAAAAATTGCCATTTAAAAAACAGCGCAAGGTTATCCAACTCTTTAATAATCTTTTTAAAAGTGGGTTTAATTTAACAGAAATTGTGTTTTTTCTCCGAAGAAGTCAATTGTTGTCAGAGGTTTATGTTGAGAGGATGCAAGAAAGTTTGTTAAATGGTGCTAGTCTAGCAGCAATGATGGTAGATTTAGGGTTTTCGGACAATATTGTCACACAAATTGCTTTGGCTGATGTTCATGGAAACAGTCAGAAAAGTCTGCTAAAAATTGAGTCTTACCTTTCTAGCATGACTGTCGTCAGAAAAAAGTTAATTGAAGTTGCAACGTATCCATTGATTTTGTTCTTGTTTCTTATTTTGATTATGCTGGGGTTGAAGAATTATTTACTGCCGCAGCTGGAAAGCCAAAATGTGGCAACGCAGATTATTGCGCATTTTCCAACGATTTTTTTGTTAAGTATTTTCTCGATTGGAGTGTTGCTTATTTGTACGACATTTTATGCTAGGCGTTTATCGCAGATTGATTTATATAGTCGAATAAGCCGGATTCCACTTGTGGGAAACTATGTTAGGTTATATTTGACAGCTTACTATGCGCGTGAATGGGGAAATTTGATTGGGCAAGGTATTGAATTAATGGCAATCGTGGGAATCATGCAAAAGCAAAAGTCACTCTTATTTCAAGAGATTGGAAAGGATATGGAAGAAGCGCTGCTTTCAGGGCAAGCTTTTCATCAAAAAGTTCTGGATTATCCATTCTTTTTGCGAGAATTGAGCTTGATGATTGAATATGGTGAGATCAAATCAAAGCTTGGGCGTGAGTTGGACATTTATGCTGAGGAAACATGGCAGAGCTTTTTTGGCAAATTGACTCAAGCAACACAGCTCATTCAACCACTTGTTTTTGTCTTTGTAGCTTTGATTATTGTGTTAATTTATGTGGCAATGCTGTTGCCAATGTATCAAAATATGGGAGGAAATTTTTAATGAAAAAGATTTGGAAAAAATTACGTAAAAAGTCTGTGGCTGCTTTCACACTTGTGGAGATGTTGATTGTGCTTCTTATTATCAGTGTTTTAATGTTGCTTTTTGTACCGAATTTGAGTAAGCAAAAGGACGTTGTTCGTGAAAAAGGCGATGCTGCTGTTGTGAAAGTGGTTGAAAGCCAGATGGATTTGTACGAACTGAAAACGGGAGATAAACCGACTGTTGATGATTTAGTTGAAGTTGGATACATCACTTCTGAACAAGCAAAAACTTACAATGAAGCTAAAAAATAAAACAGTTTCAGCTTTTACCCTTTTAGAAAGTTTATTAACACTAGGAATTTCCTGTTTTATTATCATGATGTTGTCAGGCTCTTTGAATGGCATTTTTCAAAATGTGGAAGAAAAGATTTTCTTTTTATCGTTTGAAAATCTCTATTGTGATACGCAAAAATTAGCTAATGCTAGGCAACAAAGTCTTACGTTGACTGTTTCGCAAGAGGAAGTATCTACTGATTTCTCAGCGGTAAAACTCCCTCCATCGGTCAAAGTTGATAAAACTTATCAAGTCAATTTTGACAAAGCAGGAGGCAATTCGTCCTTGGCAAAATTAACCTTTCAAACGTCAGATAAAGAGTTCAACTATCAATTATATTTAGGGAGTGGTAAATATAAAAAGACAGAAACTAAAAGCTTACATACTCCTTGAGAGCTTGATAGCACTAGGATTGTTAGCGATGATTACGAGTATTGTTTTAGGGGAAATTGATAAAAATAGGCAGTTTATGCAAGAAAGTTTACGGCAGCAGGAAGTTCTTAATGTGGCAACAATGGCTGTGCAAACAGGGCAAAATCATTTGAAGATGAATGGTATTGAGGTTGAGATTATCAAAAAAGATGGAGAGGTCTATGTTTATGAGGGGAAAACGGAAATATTACACGTTAAAAAAGACTAGTTTAAAGGCATTCACCCTCATAGAATGTTTGGTTTCTTTATTGATAATTTCGGGTGCTATTCTTGTTTACAATGGCTTAACGCAATCTATTTCTGCAAATGTGCATTATTTGTCGGAAAATCAAGAGGAAAACTGGCTTTTGTTTTCACAACAGCTGCGTGCGGAACTTGCCAATTGTCAATTAGATAAGGTTGAAAATAACAAGCTATATGTGACGAAGTCCAGTCAAAAGTTGGCATTTGGACAGTCAAAGGCTGATGATTTTCGTAAAACAAATGCATCTGGTCAAGGCTATCAGCCAATGATATTTGGAGTAAAATCTTCTGCTATTTCTAGAGATGGTCAGAAGGTGACAATGACATTGAATTTAGAGAATGGTTTGGAGAGGACATTTGTTTACACTTTTGAAACAGCAAGTTAAGGCAGGGATTTTAATCTATGCTTTGCTTATGGCAGCAATTTTTGCCTTGCTTTTGCAATTTTATCTAGGACGTGTCGTGGCAATGGAGCGACAACACCAAGCGCAGCTATCTGCTAGTCAGGCTTATTTAATGGCAGAATTAACAAAAGATTTGGCAAAAGAGGATACTGGTCATCTTACATTTGACCAAGGAGTAACTGACTACAACTTCCAAGATAATCGATTGCAGGTGATGGTCAAACTGCCTAATCAACAAGAATTTGACTTTGTTTTCCAAAGTGTTCAGAAAGAGAAAGCTAATTAGGGCTTTCTTTTCATTTCCTGCGTTTTTTGATATGATAGGGTTGCGGAGGACAAGATGAATTTTGAAAAAATTGAAACAGCCTATGAGCTGATTTTAGAAAATATCCAATTAATTGAAAATGAGTTAAAAACTCATATTTATGATGCGCTTATTGAACAGAACTCTTTTTACTTGGGTGCTGAAGGTGCCAGTGAAGAAGTTGCTGCCAACAATGAGAAACTGCGTCAGCTTGCATTGACCAAAGAAGAGTGGCGTCGAGCTTTCCAATTTATCTTTATCAAAGCTGGTCAAACAGAGCAACTGCAAGCCAATCATCAATTTACACCAGATGCTATTGGTTTTATTTTGCTGTTCTTGATTGAAAATCTGACAGATTCAGATAAAATTGACCTTTTAGAAATTGGTAGTGGGACAGGGAACCTTGCTCAAACATTCTTAAATAATTCGTCTAAAGAATTAAATTATCTTGGTATTGAAGTTGACGATTTGTTGATTGATTTATCAGCAAGTATTGCAGAAGTGATGGATTCTGATGCTCGGTTTATTCAAGAAGACGCTGTGCGTCCACAAATTCTACAAGAAAGTGATGTGATTATTAGTGATTTGCCAGTGGGTTTCTATCCTAATGATGACATTGCAAAACGTTATAAAGTGGCAAGTTCTGATGAGCATACCTATGCCCACCATTTGTTAATGGAACAATCGTTAAAATATCTCAAAAAAGATGGTATTGCAGTCTTTTTGGCGCCCGTTAGTCTTTTGACAAGCAAACAGAGTGATTTATTGAAACAATGGTTGAAAGATTACGCGGATATTATCGCCGTGATTACTTTGCCAGAATCTATTTTTGGCAATGTAGCGAATGCGAAATCAATTTTTGTTTTGAAAAAACAGGCTGCGCAGACGCCAGAAACCTTTGTTTATCCACTTTCTGACTTACAAAGTCGTGAAACTCTGACCGATTTCATTGGAAAATTTCAAAAATGGAAAGTTGATAATATGAATTTTAAAAAAAATGTGATATAATGGAGGTATAACATGAAAGCGCTTTAGAGGTAAATTTATGGCGAAAACTATTTCTATTAATGCAGGAAGTTCAAGTCTGAAATGGCAATTGTATAATATGCCAGAAGAAGAAGTTATTGCAAAAGGGCTAATTGAACGTATTGGTCTTGTCAATGGTATTTCTACGGTTAAATTTAATGGACAGACGAAATCTGAGACCAAGGATATTCCAGACCACACAGCAGCTGTTAAAATTTTCTTGGATGATTTGATTTCAATGGACATCATTGCTAGTTATGATGAAATCACGGGTGTTGGACATCGTGTTGTTGCTGGGGGTGAGTACTTCAAAGATTCGGTTTTGGTAACTGATAAAGTCATTCAACAAGTTGAGGAGTTATCCGTATTAGCACCGCTTCACAATCCTGGAGCAGCTCTTGGAATTAGAGCTTTTAAAGACCTTTTGCCTGACATTACAAGTGTTGTTGTTTTTGATACTGCTTTTCATGCAACAATGCCTGAAGTAGCATACCGCTATCCGATTGCAAATCGTTATTATACTGATTATAAGATTCGTAAATATGGTGCCCATGGAACAAGTCACCAATATGTCGCGCAAGAAGCGGCAAAGGTTTTAGGAAAACCCTTGGAAGATCTGAAATTAATTACTTGCCATATTGGTAATGGGGTGTCCGTGACTGCTATCAAGGACGGTAAATCTGTTGATACTTCAATGGGCTTGACACCACTTGGTGGAACAATGATGGGTACACGTTCAGGAAGCATTGATCCTGGTGTGATTACGTATTTATTAGAGTGTGAACCAAACCTTAATAGCCCTCAAAAAATTCGTACGGTATTAAATCGCGATTCAGGTCTTCTTGGTATTTCTGAGAAATCAAGTGATATGCGTGATATTCTTGCTGGGAAGGAAGAGGGCGATGAAAAATGTCAGTTAGCTTATGACATGTATATTGATCGTTTACGAAAATACATTGCACAGTATTTTGCGGTTTTGAATGGCGCTGATGCTATTGTCTTTACGGCAGGTATCGGTGAGAATTCAAGCGTTGTTCGTGAGGATATTATTTCTGGCATGACTTGGTTTGGTGTTGATACGGATCCAGCTAAGAATGTGTCAGGAGCCTATGGCGTTATTTCAACAGATAAAGCGCGTGTGAAAACTATGGTTATCCCAACTGATGAAGAACTTGTGATTGCGCGTGACGTTGAACGTTTTAAAAATTCTACTAATTAAGTTATCAAATATTATGATAAGACCAGAAAAGTTGACCTGAATGGGTCAGCTTTTTTGATTATTTTATAAAAAATATAAAATAAACTTGACAAAAAATGTAAAGTAAACTATACTATGCTAAAAATGTAAAGTCTCCTTTACTAATTGATGCGATATGGAGGAGGAAATGGAAACAAAAATCCAAGAACTACGCAAAGCAAATAAAATTAGTCAAGCAGAACTGGCAGAAGCGTTAGCCGTGACAAGGCAGACGATTATCTCACTTGAAAAGGGACGTTATAATGCTTCTTTGGAGTTAGCTCATAAAATCGCTAAATACTTTGGGAAAACAATTGAAGAGATTTTTATTTTTGACGATGAAAAGTAGGAGAAAAAGATGAACACACTTTATGAGACTATGAAAAACGTTGGTTTTGCTACGGTAAGTTTAGGGCAACTATTGTTACTTACAGTATTGGTGGCTAATCTGAGTGACTTTTTATCAGGTTTTCTACTAGCAATGAGTATCATGTTAAACGTATTATCTATTACTTTTTTCAAGATAAAATTTTGGGGAAATAAAAGGAGAAAATTGTGGTTTTAAAAGCTTTAATAAGTATGACTCGGAAAAAGACATTGGAAGAATATCGTCATTATATGATGACGATATCCCTAAGTTTTCTATTTGTTGCTGCTTCATGTTTACTGACTTCATTTTTTATCAAGACCAATGATTTTGCGGCTGGTTTATTACTAGGTGGAGGAGTAGCAGGATTAGTAGTTGCTATCTATTATGTAACTTTGACAAGGCAACCGAATCGTTTAAAAGCAGCTTATATTGCCGCTTACGATGAACGCAATCAGCTCATCTTGCGAGTGACGGCTTTATCAACGCTGATTCTCTTATTTTTAGAGAATTTTATGTTGATTATCTTGTATGCTTTTATAGGTATTGTATTGACTTATCCGATAGTCTTGCTGATTTGGTTGTATAGTTTATTTTGGGGATTTGTTTTCTTTAAACTAATATTTACAAGAATTTTATAAGAGGTGATATCATGAAAAAACTTTTAACAGCTTTAAAATATTTCTTTTTGGCTCTGGGATTGCTTTTCTTGGAGCAATTGCCAACAGCATTTATTGCAGCAGACCAACCATTCTGGCAGTCTGTATTAATTACTTTAGCTCTTTTGGTAGTTGCTGTTTTTACAGTCTATGTTGCTAAACGAGTTGAACTATTGAGTCATTTAGAAGAATTAAAAACATGGAAAGCTTGGAAAACCATTTTGGTTGGTTTTGTTGTGCTAACTATTGTCAAGTATATCGGTGGTGTTGTCTTACTTTTAGAAAATGGTATTGGGGCAAATACAGAAAATCAAGCAGCGCTTGAGCAACTTGGTATGTCACCTCTTTTGTTAGTTGTTTTGACAGCTATTGCAGCGCCAATTGTGGAAGAAACGGTTATGCGTGGACTTATCTTAGGACGTCTCTTTAATAATTCTTACCTTGGTGTTATCCTTAGTTCTCTGCTTTTTGGTTTATTGCATATACCAACTAATATTGGAAGTTGGATTATTTATGGTGGTATGGGATTGGTACTTGCTGTTGTTTATCATAAGACACAGAAACTGGAATATACAATAGCTATCCATTTTATTAATAATGCATTGGGAGTACTTTTTATGATCTTGTGAGGTAAAGAAAAGCACTGAACGATTTTATTCAGTGCTTTTTTAATTACAAAGCTTTTGCTTTATCGATAGTGGCATCGATGCTTGAGATGACACTTGCTGTCAATCCTGTTTTTTCAAGGTCGAGAAGTCCTGCGATGGTTGTTCCACCAGGGCTTGAGATTTTATCAATCAAGTCATGTGGGCTGTCAGAACCTTGAAGAAGATTTTCAGCACTAGCAAGGACCGTTTGTGTCACGATATCGAGTGATTTTTCTTTTGGAATACCATATTTGACACCAGCTTTAGCAAGAGCTTCGATAAATAGGTAAATGTAAGCTGGACTAGAGCCTGCAAGAGCTGTAAAAGTATCAAAGTCTTTTTCAGGAATATCAAAGGTTGAACCAAAGCTGTTAGTGATTTCTTTGGTGGTTGCTATGAGTTCTGCAGAAACGTTGTCATTGGTACAAATCGCTGTTGTACTTTTTAGAATTTGAGCATTGAGGTTTGGCATGATACGAATTAATGGAAGATTTGGGTCTGTTAATTTGCCAAGGCGTTCCAATGTTACCCCTGCCGCCATTGAAAGAATGGGCTGGTGGAAGTGAAGTCCAGCAAGGACTGGTTCAAACATTTGTGGTTTGATACCAAGGATAACCAAGTCAGATTGGTCAATGAGTTCTTGGTGTGAAAGGGCTGCTTTAACTCCAAGTTGCTCTGCGATTTCGCGTGAGCGAGGAAGTGAAGAACCTGAAATGATGATATCGTGCGATGTTGTGTTGAGTCCATTGATAATGGCAGTTGCCATTTTTCCAACTCCGATAAATCCAATTTTCATAGTAAGACAAAGGGGAAGTGCAACAGAGATGCTTAATGACCTGAGTCCCCTAGCTCCTTTCTAGTATTGTTTGATGAGGTCAACAGTTGAGCGGTCTAATTTTTTAACAATAGCTTGAAGGAAAGCTTGCGCTTGCAAGAAGTCATCCATAGCATAAAGGCTTTGGTGCGAATGAATATAACGCGCACAAACACCGATAGTTGTCGATGGGATACCACCGTTTTTAAGGTGAGCAGCACCAGCATCTGTACCACCTTTGGCAGCATAATATTGATATTTGATACCAGCTTCTTCAGCGGTTGTGAGTAAGAAATCACGCATATCTTTTAACATGATATGTCCTGGGTCGTAGAAACGGAAAAGTGTTCCGTCGCCAATTTTACCTTGGTTACCATAAATGTCACCAGCAGGTGAGCAATCAACGGCGAAGAAGAGTTCTGGTTGGAATTTTGTGGCAGAAACGTGTGCGCCACGAAGACCAACTTCTTCTTGAACATTAGCACCAGCAATAAGTGAGTGCTAATATTTTTGTTATTTTTTTGCAAACCCTTTAAAATCAGTGGTTTGCAGTATCTTATTTCTTTTGAAATTGTGATTTTTCTGTTTTGACACCAATTTGACACCAATTTTTCTTTTTATGGTGTCAAGCATTTAACACCATACTATCTAGTCTTGCAATCTCATTTTCAATCCTTGTCAGCTCTCCAATATGGTTATACACTTCCATTGTTACATCTATATGAGCGTGTCCCATAATATATTGAAGAACTTTTACGTCCATACGGCACTCTGCCATTCTGGTACAAGCTGTGTGACGCATTACATGAGCTGAAAACTTCGGTAACAGCTCTGCTTTCCTATGCTCTTTTTTTGCTCTCTCTACTTCGGTTTTGTTATATGCGTCTACAATGTTATATAAAACACTATTTACGCCATTCGGCATAAGCGGTCTGCCCGATTTCGCTGTAAAGACAAACCCCGAATACCCGTCCACCTCAATGCTCTTATCCTTTGCAAGCATGAAATTGATTTTCCTTTGTTCCTCAAAGGCTTTTGCAACTTCTTGTGTCATAGGTATAATACGAATACCCGACTCCGTTTTTGGTGTTGAGATATGGAATTTGCAACCGTCGCCTAAATTCTTATAAATGAGCTGGTGGTCTACATTAACCGTTTTTGCCTTGATATTTATATCTTTCCATGTAAGACCAATAAGCTCCCCACACCTTAACCCCGTACCAATCATTATGGTAAACATAGGATAATATATGTTATAGACATTGCTCTGTTTTACAAACTCCATAAACTTTTCTTGTTGAGAAACAGTTAAGGCTTCTTTTTCCTCTGCTGGTTTTCCATAATCGCTAATGGAACTTTTTGCAGGGTTCTTTCGGATAATATCATCATCAACAGCCATTTCTAATGCAGGATAAAGCAGGTTGTGAATATACTTGATTGTAGAATAAGCATATCCAGCTTTGGAAAGTTTCGCATAATACGCTTTAATATGTGAGGGTAAAAGCTGAACAACTTTAATATTTCCAATCTCGTCTTTTACTCTGTTTTCCCAAGCACGAACATAACTAACTCTTGTAGTATCAGCCAGCTCACGAGTTGCCATATAACGCTCAAACAACGTGTTAAGCGTCATTTTTTTGATTGCCCCGTCTGTCAGTATGTTATCTTCCATATCCTTTGCAATCTGTTTCTCTTTTTCTCGAAGCTTTGGTAAATCTTGTGCATAGACTGTCAATCTCTTGCCTGTTCTTACATCTGTATAACGATAACTGTATCTTCCATCATTACGCCAGTTTTCGCCCTCTCTTAATTTTCTTCCTTTTGGGTCTTTTCTACTAATTGCCATGAGAACCATTCCTTTCTGAAAAAGCCTCTTTTCTTGTTCTCACAGCGTGCTTTGTCCTTTCTTATTATACTACACACGCCAGAGAACATAAATAGAAAATCGCTCTATTCTTCCAAATATAACAAGTATTTCTTGACTTTTTCTATGGAATAAAGAACCCTGCGACCTATCACAATTTTTGCTCCTGCCTGCTCACCAATCTTTCTTGCGGTAGCACGACCACAAGATAACATAGCAGACAGTCCCTCTATATCAACAGCAATCGGCTGTTCCGTTGCTCTTATCTTCGTTTTATTCATATTCCAACACCTTACCTCGCTGGAACATCACATCATTTAACACATCAGTATTTAACATAATGTAACACCCCCTTTACTGTGTGTCTATTTATAAGTTACAGAAGCAGACAGACGGCTTTGGAAAGCTCCGTTAGTATCTCAACTATTCCCATTCTTGTGGGCAGAACCGCACCATGCGGACGTATCATTATTCTGTGAGAATAGGTCGTGGCAAAACGACTTTTCCAATAGTCGCTCTCGGATCACTGCGTGGGTCGCTCGCTTTCTTTTGAAAAGGTCGTGGCGTACAGTCCCCGTGGCTCGCTATCTCACAAACGTATCTGTCTGCTTTATTCAGTTGTCAAAGAGCTGTGGCGAAAGCGTGTTGCTTTCATGTAAAAGCAGGTGCAGAGCAGGAAAGAGGGGGATTGAACAAATCATGCTCTGCGGTTACTGCTTGTTATTCTTCTTCGATTTCTAAGGCAATATCAAACCCTAAAATCATTTTGATAAGTGCTTCTCGGATAAGTCCTTTTAACTCCATATCTACGACAATATAGACATTACCGTATTCATCATAGAGTGGACGCAGACAGCACTTTGATATGTACGGGTCATAAAATGCCAGTATCTTTTCAATCGCTTTTTCGTCCCCGTCCATTGCTTGTGAAAGCAAATAGTAGGACGGCTTCTTAAATGTTTGCTTCATTTTACTGTTTCTCCTTTAGTAATTTTTTCATAAGTGCCAATGAGTTATGTCGATTTTGGAATACACCGCTTCTGGAAATATTCTGCTTTTTTGCAATTTCTTCGTTGTTCATTTCCAAGAAGTAATACATCAGCAAAGTTTCACGGTTACGCTCGGATAACTGTTTCAAGGCTTCTGCCAATTCATCATCATAAACACGAATATCGTGACCGCATACATTGAAAATCGTATAGTCCGTTTCATAATCGTCCAAGACAGCCATATTTTCTACAACGATTTCTGGGAGTTCGCAAAAAAGCGTTTCTTTCTCTTGTCGTCGTTTTAATTTCTGCTGGTAGTCCTTAACAACATGACGGACAACTTTCTTCAAACAACTTTCAAAACGGCATTGAACTGTTTTCTGGAAGTCAGACGGTTTCATCAATCTCACCCCCTTTCCGCTATGACGTGAAAAGTGGTTCTCCCTCTTTCCGCACCATATAGGGAACGGCAGGTGTGATTTGTTAAGTTGAGAACTCAAAAAAGCCAAAATTTTTCCAGAATGAAAAAAGCCCGCACAAAACAGGCTGTTTGCACGAGCGAATGAATTTATATATCTAATTAACGATTTTATTGATTGCTTTTTCCATTTATAGCCGATAAATTTCTTTAAAACATTCCATGAAACATACTCCCTAATTTACACATCAAAAATATTTTCCAAAATCATAAAGTATATTTCTAAATAATTTCTAAATGTACCATAGACTTCTTTGTTTCATGTGGATAGCATAAAAACCTTATGATACAATGTCTAATTAAAGGAGATGAAATCACATGAATAAAATTGCTATTATTGAAGATGATATAGACATTTGCAATATGATTGCAAAATTCTTAGAAAATAATAAATATATCGTTCATTATGCCTTGAATGGTGCAGAGGGAATAGAATTATGTAAATCGCTTGTTCCAGATTTAATAATACTTGATATTATGTTACCGAAGTTAAATGGAAATGATGTATTACAGCGATTGCGTAAATTTACAAATGCTCCTGTCATTGTTGTTTCCGCAAAAACAATGGTACAGACAAAAATAGATTTATTAAAATTAGGTGCTGATGATTATATGACTAAGCCGTTTGACCTGCATGAGCTTCTTGCTCGTATTGAGGCAAATTTGAAAAGGACTTCAAATACGTCCTGCCAAAATGATACTTTGACATATAGAGATATTGAAATCAATAACTCTCTAGTTTATATCAAAGAGGTATTAGTATCTTTTACATCAACCGAGTTAAAGATTTTAAGACTATTATTGCAATATCCGCAAAAAATTTTTTCAAAGCAAAATTTATATGAATCCATTTGGAATGAAACTTATGCTTATGATGATGATACGATAAATACCCATATCAGTCATATTCGTAAAAAAATCAAGGCAATTACAAATGAAGATTATATACAAACCATTTGGGGAATCGGTTATAAAATTAAATAACTTTAGATTTTCTTTAGACTTATCAGATATAGTGGCATAGAAAGGAGTGTTTAGAATGACAAAATTTATATGCGAAACAAAAAATCTAAGCAAAAAATATAAAGATTTCTATGCTTTAAAGAATGTGAACTTAACTATTCCAAAAGGAGAAATCTACGGTCTTGTAGGCGAAAATGGGGCAGGAAAAACAACTCTAATCCGATTATTAACGGGACTTAATTTTAAGAGTGAGGGAGAAATAATCCTGTTTGGACATACAGATAATCTGCAATATGAAAGGACAAAAATCGGTTGCACGATTGAAATGCCTGCATTATACAAGGATATGACCGCTTCACAAAATTTAGAGGTGCAAAGGATACAGCGTGGTATTCCAAACAAAGAGTGTATTGCCGATACTTTAGAGTTGATAGGTTTATCCAATGCTGGTAAAAAAAGAGTGGCAAACTTTTCTTTGGGAATGAAACAAAGGCTTGCTTTAGGTGTTGCATTATTAGGTGAGCCAGAATTTTTGATTTTGGACGAACCCGTCAACGGACTTGACCCAACGGGAATTATTGAATTAAGAGAACTTCTTAAAAAATTAGTAAAAGAACGAGAGGTAACGATTTTAATATCCAGCCATATATTAAGTGAATTACATCAGCTTGCTACCTGTTACGGATTTCTTCATAAAGGAGAACTTTTGAAACAAATTTCTGCCGAAGAATTGAACGAAGAATGTAAACGCCATATTTGTTTAAGGACAGATAATATCCAAAAAACCACTCTTTTATTAGAGCAAAAGGGAAATATTAACAATTACTCCGTTTACCCCGATAATTCTATTCGGATATTCGAGTGCTTAGATAATGTAAGAATGATTTCTAAATTACTATCCAGTAACGGAGTTATTATTGATGAAATTTCTGTGCAAGGAGAAAATTTGGAAACATACTTTGAAAATCTAATAGGGGGACGAAAAAATGTTTAATCAAATAAGAGCAGAATTTTATAAGTTATTTCATACAAAGGCATTGTACTTAACCTTTGCTTTGATTTTAGCAGTCTTTGGAATTTTCTCCATAGGCGGTCAGCAACAATTTGTGGCATCAAGTTCAAGTTTAGACGAAACATGGAAAATAGGAGAAACTGTTGGATTTCTTGCTCGTGCTTATAGCGATACAGCACACCCATTGATTGAAGAAATAATAAGGACAGCCACATCTTATACTGTATTTTTCTGGCTGATTGTTCTTATATTTTCTGTCATTTTCTTTTCAAGAGAATATACGGATTCAACAATTAAAATTGCAATCGCAAGCGGACAAAGCCGAATTAAGTTTTTTGTTGCGAAATATATTGTGATTTCGATTACCAGTATATTTCTATACTTTTCATTTATTATGATTGCATTTATAATAGAATGTGCGAAATTTAATATTCCAATACAACTGTTTCCTATGCTGAAAATTGCAGGACTAAATTGTATGATTATGGGAGCATTTATCGGAATTACACTTATGTTATGTGTAATATTCAAACATACGGCAATCGTTGTAGGTGCTATGTCATTGTTTACATTTAGCGGACCGCTTATCTATATGATGACATGGGATAATATGTCAACTCAATCATGGAGAGTTCTAACATACTTAAAAATAAATCCTATGTATTACTGGATGAATACCTGTTCTTATAATATGATAAATAATTTAGAAATCAATATTTTGATTTATTTCGTGGGAACTGTAATTATTACATTTCTTGTTTCAGCATTGATACTAAGAAAGCAAGAAATACGCTAATCATAACAGAAAGGGGAAATGCGAATATGTTATATTTCTTATTGATTTGCTTTATCTTCATATTAGCATTTTCCTTATTCTCTATTATCAGAACAATTCGCAACATAAATAAGCAAATAAAGCAACAACGGAAAATACGAGTATCTTTATCAAATAGGGACATTGAAGAATTAGCTTATGCAATCAATCAAAAAGATAATCTACATAAAAAATTACAGGTTCAAATTAAGCAGGAAGAAGAACAGTTAAAACAGTCTATATCTAATATAAGCCACGATTTAAGAACACCTTTGACATCTATACAGGGCTATTTAACACTTCTGCAAGAATGTGAAGATAAACAGGAACAAGGACAATACATTAAAATCATTAAGGCAAAAACAGATTATCTCACGGATTTAGTACAAGAGTTTTATGATTTATCTGTGATAGAAAATGAGCAAGTTGATGTTGAATGTGAGCGTGTTGACATAAATAGAATTGTTACAGATTGCTTAATTGAAAAGTATTATGAATTTGGAGAAATCCAACCAACCATTCAAACAGAAAATACTCCTGTATGGATATACGGAAATAACCTTATCTGTAAACGAATTATTGAAAATTTAATTGTAAATGCACTTCGTTATTCAGATAATTACATTGAAGTTTCTATCAATCAAAAAGGAGTGTTCACAATTAAAAATTCAACAAAATCCCTTGATGATATTGATGTAAACTTATTATTTAACAAGTTTTATACTGTTGATAAATCACGCACCAAAGGAAGTTCTGGTCTGGGCTTGTATATTGTAAAGGAATTGCTGAAAAAGATTGACGGTAAAATTGAAAATGTAAGTTACGAAAAAAATATTTTGTCTGTTAGCATTTGTTTTCCCTTGTATAATGATAAAAAGTTACTGTGATCAGAACATCTGAATACAGTAACTTTTTTTAGTAGCTTTAACTCTCTTTTATAAGTTTTTCAAAATATTCTCTTTTCTTCTCTGGAAGTTGATTTAAAAATTCTTCCAGCCATTTTTCTTCTTCTTCCAAAATTCTCTCGTCCTCATAATACTCTGGATATTCCAAATATATTTCATTTTCTCTTTCTTCTCGTTCTTCGTCAGCTTGTGCTAAGTCCATATATTTTCCAATAAGGAATTGAAGATATTGACTATACCCAAGAGAACTAACTAAATAAGTAATTCGTTCATAGTCTTTCAATGTCATTTCTCTCTTTCCAGTTAAAAGGTCATAGTCATAAGAAGAACAAACTTCCAAAAATTCCTGTTCCTGCGTTTCTGCTTTTTTCATTGTTCACGCTCCGTATTTACTAAAATTTTAAATTCTTGCTAACTACACAAATAAATTCTTCTGGACTGGGTATCTTATTTCCAAATAAACGTTGAAATTCCGCTTGCTTGTTTGGGTCATCACTATTTCTAGCTTCATCAATAGCATACTGCATTTCTCTGCGAATTTCAGATACCGAACAGCCATTTGTTTTAGCCATTCTTTTTATAAGCTCTTTGCTATCCTTTTTACGAAATCTTAACATATAAACATACCCCCTTTGCGTTTATATTCTTCCATATTTTAAACTTTTTAGTCCGAATATATACTGTATAAATTATTCATTTACACAGAGTATTATATTACACTCTGCGAATGGTTACAATATAAAAAAGCAGGAAAGGAGAGGAAACTGTGGAAGTTGATTACAAAGCAATCGGACAGCGTATTAAAATTGCAAGAATTAAAAAGGGCGTAACACAAGAAACCGTTGCCGACCTTATAGACATTACACCAGCTCACATGAGTAATGTAGAAACAGGAAAAACAAAAGTCAGTTTGCCAACCTTGATTGCGATTGCCAATGCACTTTCTGTATCAGTCGATACTCTTTTATGCGATAATGTGATTGCTTCTAAAATCGTTTTTGAAAAAGAAGCAAACGATATTTTTTCAGACTGTGATGAATACGAAGTACGTTTCTTAGTAGATTTAATGAAGTCTGCTAAAATAGCGTTTCGTAAAGACAAGAATATACGCAATCAATTTCAAAAATAACCGTAGCTGTAAAGCACATAAATGTGTATTACAGGCTACGGTCTTTTTATATCATTTATCCTACAATCTTCCAGTTACTATCCTTATGTAGTACAAGCTCATACTGTGATACCTGCGTCGCCTTTGTCTGATTATCAAGGAATTTCACGGCTACTTTAACTTTTACATTGTCCCTGTCCTTTGTAAAGATAGGGTTTACCAATTCAGAATACAGATAGTCCCTGCCGATAGGTTCAAGCACATTTCCAGATACATAATAGGCAAGTTCTTTTTCTGTGGCTGTTGGATAGAGCTTAAAAAATGTTTCCAGAAAAGAGGTAGCGTCGTTGACGGTATCAGCGTCTACACTTGCGTCTGCTTCTGGCGTCTTAGGCTCATAGTCTGATTTTTCAACTGCTGGTGCAAGGGTAGGGTTCTGAACGATTACCATATCCCCGTCAGCGTCTACATGGACTTTTACAGTATAGGTCGCTTTCACGTTGCTTGTCTGTTCTCCCTCTTTTATCTGCTGATCTACTTCGTAGGTAGCAGATAAAGTGTCTGTTCCCGACTGTTCGATATGCCACACAATCACATCTGTAACTGTGGAGCTGGTCGGTATATCGGTTCTGATTGTATCTATATTCAAGTCCTGCAATTCCTTTGTCAGATAACCGCTGATTGCCTGCGTCCTTGCTTCAATCGTTTCTTTGCTGTTATTCCATGTGTAATAGGACTTCGCAAAGTTCTTCACGAAATTTTCTATCCCGTTGGTGTCCTGCAAGCGAAGTTCAATGATTTCTTTTTCATGGGTGGTGTGCTGGTCGATAGCAGTAAAATTCTTATACACTCCAAAGCTCACGCTTGCGATAAGCACCACCCACAACGCAATCACGGTTTTCTTATGTGTGCCTACCTTGACAGTACGCACCTTTTTTTCTTTTGGTTCTTTGATAGTTTCTGTCTGTTTCTTATTCTTCTTAAACATATTTTTCAAGTCCTTTCTATTGTTTTACTCGTCCTGCACCGATTAAGTGCTGTTGCCAGTAACTACTACTTAGGTCTGCATATCCTATCGGGTCGCCTGCATGGTACATCTGGTTATTTCCTACATAAATGCCGACGTGGGTTACATACGAACCAGCGTTATAGGTAGAATGGAAAAACACCAAGTCCCCAGCCTTTGCCTGCGAGAGTGGAAGATGTTGGGTAGCGTCATACTGTGCTTGTGCTGTTCTCGGCAAGGAGATACCAGCTTTTCCATAGCACCATTGCACAAGTCCGCTACAATCAAAGGAAGTGTTCGGGTTACTGCCACCATACACATACTTCCAGCCTTGATATTTCAACGCTTCATTCATAATCGCTTGTGCCGTCGCATTATCAAAGTGTGCCACGGTCAGATATTGATTGACTAATTCCACATAGAACATATTTCCATAGCCATACCGCCAGCCCCCATTCTTCGCAACGGCTATCGGGTTGGTGTAGGTTACTTTCTTTCCACCCGATTTCTCACGGGCGAAGCTCTCTGCAAGATTAAAAGTGTGTTTTTTTCCTTTTCCTGCCACATATCCCACATAGCCACCGCCATAATTATAGGACTGTATCGCTACATTCAAATCGTCGATACCTTGATTTTTGCAGGAAGAAAGCAGGGACGCAAAATACTTACACCCCTGCTTGATTGAGCTTTCCGTATCTAAGGAATTAGGCGGTAAACCAAGACTTTCCGAACTCTGCATAACATCTTCTGCCATACCGCCACTTTCTACTTGAATGATAGCAAGTAGCACATTGACATACTCGGAAATGCCGTATTCTCTGGCGTATTTTTCCACCATAGGCTGATGTTTCAAGACTTCTGCGGATAAGTTCATACCCGTAATGCCAGAAGAAAAATTGCTGTTCTCGTCGTCGCTGTCCGCACTAATCAATACCCCAAAGAAAAGCACCAGAGAAAAGAGGATAGGAAACAGGCTACCAATGAGAGCGATATGTTTCAGTTTCATTTTTTCTTCTGCCCTTTCTTCGTTACAAGGTTACGGGTTTTCTCTGTGGTTTGCTGGTTCTTCTGGACGCTCTGGGTCTGCTGAACCTTTGTCCTGCGGTCTTTGATGTAATTCTGGCGTGTTTCCTGCGATACCACTTTTTCTACATTCTGCCTATGTACTGTTTGTGTAGGCTGGGTCGCTTTTCTATCAGAAGCACCAGAAGATAACGGACGCTCTTTGATAACATTTGTCTTGACTGGCTCACTTGCTTTTGAAGTAGTCGCTGTGGCAGGACGTTTGACTTCCTGCGTTTTTTCCGCACTCGGCTTTGAAGCTGTGGCTGGTCGCTCATGGGGACGGGTAGCTCCCGTTGTCGCTGAGCCGTCAGCCTTTCGCTGTGCCTGCCTTGCTTCTTGTGCCTTTTGAAGCTCCATACGCTTGTCAGCGATATTTTGTCTATGCTGTTCCTGCTTTTCCAATCGTCCCGTCTGTCTGGACTGCTGTTCCTGAACCATTCCACGCTTAAAGTCGGACACGCTGGACTTTGCCTTTTCCTTTGCGGAATACACCGCATAAGCGGTCTGTGTCGGCATATCCTTGATATTCTCTTTGACAGCATTTGCCTTGTCTTTCACTTTATTTTTTGTATCTAAGACAGCACCCACCTTTGAGCCTGCACGATTTCCAAAACTGGAAGAAGTGTTGCTTCGTGAAAATGTACGTTTATCTTTTTGAGGATTACTCCTTGAAGAACCATTACCCGATAGCATAGCTCCCGTAACTGCACCCGTGCCAGCTCCAACCATACTTCCATGACTAACAGCTCTAGCCATACGTCGCTCCATTCTTCTAGCTCTATGTCGCATAAACAGATATGGTCTGCGGAATATCCTGCGTCCCATGTTTTGACTGTCGCCAGCGTTCAAAGAGAACATATTCATTAAGTCGCCTAACTTGATAAAGATACCTGCGAAACACACTATCTGTAAGAACGCCACCATAAAAAACGGGTAATCTTTGGAGATGTTATAAAACATACTGGAAATACTGAACGCCACCGTTACAATGAGTGTAATTCCTGCCCGTGTCATTATGGTATTAAACACCCTCACGATTGCCTGCTTTGCCAGATTTTCTTGACTGGGTATCATGGAAAGAAGAAAACTGATAGGTAAAAACATTGAAAAGATAATAAAAAGTATCTGGCTTAACATCATTATCCCCGTCAGTAAGAATACAAAGATTGTGATACCTATATTAAAAATGAATAGGAAGAACACCATGCCTAAACGGTTCACGACCTGCGGTATCGTCAGATTGTTGTTGTCATTGTCCTCGATTTCTGTTTTCACAACTTCTTCTCTGGTTTTCCCGTCCTCGTCCTCTGGACTTGCCGATACGAGAGCGTCCACACGGTCTGTCCCGATTTCCTCTGCATTGCTGTTACCGAATTGCAGAAGTAGCCACGGCTGTTCCACTTGAATAGAAAATAAGCTGTCCCGTATCAAGTCCACGCTGTCCTTGCCCTCGCTGTCAGAGTTGGGGAGCATGATTTTTGTTCCCAAGTCAAGTGAAGCGGTACTGATGTCTGATGAAAATTCATTTATCTTCTTGATGTAGTCGGGGGCATAGGCAATAAAAGAAGCCGACAGCACGAACACCACAAGAAAATTGATAACTGCTTGAACCGCTTTGCTGGTTTCTCTTTTTATCAATCCCGTATAGGCAACATAAATACCAATGATTAAAATTATCAGTAATAGAGAACCTACATAAAATCCCGTACTCCCGAAGCCATTCTCGGTAACACCTGCAAGGGTCTGTATGCTCTTTCCGATACTGTCTGCCATATCGTTGATAAAATCAAGTTTATAGGCTTCCTGCACCACATAGCCCGTGGCATTGCTTAAATAAAGGCTTATCGTCCAGACAAAGTTGGTAATACAGTAAAGCCCGTACTGCACCGATTTTCCGATACCGTCCAGCCAGTTCCACGGAAGCCACGACCAGCTATTATCTACATAAAAATCAAGCTGGTAATTCGATAGCGGATATTTTGAGTAAAGATTTTCTGCGTTTATGGTATCGTCCACGAGCCCCGTCGCATGAGCCACCGTCCCCAGAAGTGAAAGCAGGATAAGGGAGAGTACCACGACAAACAGAGCCATTTTGAGAAAGTGAAAAATCTTCTTTTTTGTGAACGCACCTTTTATCCTTTCTTTCATCACTCCACCTCATTTCTCTGCACGGGCGGTCTTGTATCAAAGGCGTGTAGCAGTTCTTCAAAGACGGGGTGTATCTGCACCACACCGACACGCCCGTATAAGTCCTGCAATAAGCATTGTCCGTTCTCTAAATCACGCAAGCGTTTCTGGTTGTTTTCGTCGTCCTTGTCAATGCCGAAAAATTCTAAGGTCTGTTTTATCTCGTTGATGTCGGTACTACGAAAGGCAAACTTCAAACCGATATTGTTTTTCAGACTTTCCTTTGATACGTCGCCAGAGGATTGTGTAACGAAATAAACGCCTGCCTGCATAGCTCGCCCAGCACGAACCAGCTTGTTAGAGAGCGTTTCTCCTTGTGCCACATTTAAGAACGCCCACGCTTCGTCAAGGTCTACGATTTTGAAGATAGAACGGTCGCTGTGAATGAAGTCGAGTGCAAAGGTACTAATCACAATCAGCATAGACACCGACAATAATTCAATGGTCGTGTATTCCTCAAAAGTGGTATCTTTATCTGGCAGTACAAGGTCGGCTACTTGAATGATATTGAGCTGATTATCTAAACTGATAGCATTTTCCACCGTACCGTCTGAAAACAGCAGGTGTGCAAAGTCGTAGTCCGTGAAGCTGTCGATATGGTCTGCGATATTTCTTGATACTGGCGTATCTTCACGGCGAAGCTCATCTATCACATGGAGCAAGCCCCGACTGTCGCTCTGGGTAACGGAGCGAACCGCTTTTCGTAATACGGGGAATTTTTCGCCGTCCCTAGAGGAAATACCCGTAAGGAATGTCAAGATGTCGATTGCCAGACTTTCAGCGTCCTTAACATTCTTCATAATCACGAATGGGTCAAGAAGTCCTGCATTGTCTTTATCGCTGGTTAGGTTTACGATATTGATTTCATGGGCTATCTCTGGGAGCGTTTCTTTCCAGTTGCCACGCTCTGATTTTGGGTCTAAGATAACCGCTTGTCCCCCAAAGAGAACCGAATAATACACCAGAAGATTGTTGCAGAACGATTTTCCACCGCCAAGCGAACCAACAAAAGCAGAAGCAAGGGCATTTGTAACTGTTCCTTTTACGCCCTGCGAAGCTAAAGACGGTTGCAGGTACACATTTCTTCCCGTATCAACGGAATAGCCCATATAGATACCCGTAGTTTCCCCTAACTGCTGTGTCGCACCAAAACCAAGTCCTGCCAAGAAGTCTGATTTTACATACTGCACATAATCATTGATATATCGCTTGCTGGCTGGAAGAAATTCAGAATGAAGCCCCAGCATATCCCCAGCAGGACGCACCAGCTTTACATTGAGGTCGTCGTAAAAGTCTTTGACTTCATCACAACGGCGTTTCAGCTCGTCAAGATCGGGTGCAGACACCCGTATCACGTAGCTTAACTTATACATACTTTCTTTTGTCTGGTCTAAATCTGTTTCCAGCTCGTCCACGCTGTCTAAAGCGTCCACCACATTTGAGCTGGTTTCACTTCCTGCTTGATAAGCGTGATTGTCAAGGTCTTTCAATTCCTTTTTCTTATTTCTTACTGTGGTAAGAGCCTTTCTGTTCTCCACGATTTCTACATTCATAGAAGTATCAACGGGGAATGTGAATTGCTGTTGCTGGAAATAGAAGATTTCACTTGACGGAAAATCAAGCTCGCCTACAATCGCATTGACGGTAAAATAGGACACATAGCTTTCCTTATCCTCATGTTCCAATCGTAAATACCGCTGGCTTTCCTCAATCACACACCTTGTCGGACGGATAAGGTCGTAGTATTTTATCAGCGTTTCTTTGTTCAATTTCTTCTTTGGTAGCTGGTACTCATAATCTTCATAAGCGATACCGTCCCTGCCGTAAAGATGTTCCATGAGATACCCAAAATCATTGATTTCCAAGCGACGCACCTTAAAGCGACGGGAGATTTTATTTTCCAGTAACTTTTCCATTTTCATGTAACGGTTGATTTCATCATTCGGCATGGAAACAAAGTCATTCATCAACGTGTGGTTCACTTCATGGAGAAATTCCGTGAATGTCAGCCACGCCGATTTTTTGATGTTCTTCAGATTGAGCTGTTCTTCCGTAACCATCAGCTTAAAGCCAAGAAAAAAGCGGTAGTCCACTTGATTGTCCCCAATCATAGATACTAACGCTTCGGTCTGCTCGTCTATCTTCTGGCAGGCAACTTCCTTTAATTTTCCCGTTACCAGTTTCTTTGACTGTTCCTGCATACTGCGGATTGAGCTTTCCGTCGCTATCTGCAAGGCATGAATTTTACCCTCACGGGACTGTGCGATAAGCTGTCGGAAACTGTCATGCACGATAAATTTCTGCTCTGCGGATAAGAAAGAATAGTTGTACGGTATCAATTCATAGTAAGCAAACACCTCATTGTCCTTGTTCCAGACAAGGTTATTGTCAATATATTTTATCGGGAACATAATTCACACTCCTTACTGCCGTGATTGTTTCATTCAATATCTGCTTATGCAGTTTTACGGCTTTTCCTGCATAAGTGATTTTCGGTCTTATCGCATAGGTTATCTGTGATTTCAAAAAGCTGTACGGCTTCTTTCCGTCAAAGGTCTTTTGCGACATAAACCAAGTGAGAGCAACGGGAATACCAAAGTATTTGAGAAATGCTCCCTCAATCATGGAAAGTGGGGGAATATCCCCAAACAGAATGATGATAAATTCCGTAATCACAAACCATGTAATCTGTGTAAAAGTAACGGGAAAGGGTAAGTTAAAGTCATTGATTGCATACAAGACTTTTTCCACGTTCCAGATACCCGTGTAGCTTTTAATCTTTTTCAAGTTCTTTCAGCTCCTTTCGTAAATTTCTAAATGGAAAAGGACAGCCATTTTCAGACTGTCCCTTAAAAGAGAAATATGCTGTCAGTAGCAACAATGCTTGTCGCTGATCTTCCAGCGTTAGTATGGTATCTCGCACATACCTCGGCTTGTTTCAATGAAGCAACCGCCCATATCCAAATCTCGCCCGTAGGCTTCATAGTCAATGTAGTTCTGCAAGCTGGGTGGAATATCCCCTAGTGCCTGCAATTCGTCTATGTAGTAGTAGGCAACATCTGTCATGGTTTCACAGTCGGGATAATAATAAATATCGTCCTTGTGTTCCACGACTTCTTCCAGCGTCCCAAAGTGGCTGATAAATTCGTCCAGACACTCTACGATATAGTCGGGAAGTTCCTCTATCATTTCATACATATCATTGAGTTCTTCAATGGAAACATACTCGCCAATCGCAATCGGGAAGTTGTCGGTATCATGGATTGCGTATTCCTCATACTGTTCATTTAAGCCGATTTTTTCTTTTACATCTTCCTCGTCAATGGGGAACGTGAACCAAGCACCGACTAAATAGCCCTCATTGTATTTGCCAAGATTAGCAATGTAAACCGCCATATCATCAATCATAAGCACCACCTCATTTCCTACTCTGACAGTTCAAAGATACCGTGTTCCGTTACTAAAAATTTCCCGTGTTCCTGCAAGTGAGAAGCATAGGCTTCAAAGTCAAAATAGTATTCTTGACAGTCCTCGGATAAATGTTTGAACGTCGGGTCATTCATCAGCTTTTGCCTTGCAACATCTATCATGCTTTTGCAGTCGGGATAAACCGTAATCACGTTCCTGCAAATATAAAGTGCTTCTAAATTTTCATACACCGCAAGAAGTGCTGTATATTCTTCCTGCATATCGCTTGAAAGCTGGCGGTACATAAAATCGAATTCGTTGAGCTGGTACACGCTTGTATGTTCGTGAACTTCATCAGCATAAGGCAACACCTTTTCGATAATGCGGTAATCCCCACTTTCTGCACCGATACCTAACTTTTCTTCAAACTCTGCAACATCTATCGGCAGGTCGAACCAGTATGATATTGTTTCTTCGCCAGTTGTTCCTTTCGTTTCCACCAGCACCCTTGTTTCCTGCATTGTTCCTCACGTCCTTTCTGTTGTTTTATCACATCTTTTATGGTCTGGTACGACATACTAAACACATATTTAGAAAAATCTTCTAACTGTTTTTCTTCATAGTCGGCAGGGTTCAGTCGTTTCATTTCATGCCATACCTTACGCTTGTAAGAGGGCAGGTCAGAAATATAATCACAGCCGACTTTTGACTGCATATTCTTAAAAATATCGTTCATTTCATCACTCCAATCTGAAATTTTGGTAAGAAAAAAGCAGTAAACCGTTATGATTTACTGCTGATATACGTGTTATAAAACCAAAATAATTATAGTGGTTCTTTTCTAAAAGAATCTTCCATGAAATCCATAATTGCGTCGTACATTTTTACAATATCTTGATATTCCAAATAAAGTTGTTTATCTTCTTCACGGTAGCCAATTCCAAACTTATCAAATTTCTCAAAGCCTTTTGTTAGCCTACCACCATTATGAACAACCATGTTTCTAGCGTCACGAATTGTTGTAATGTATTCCCAATTCTTATTTTCATAAAACCCCTTAATATTTACTTCGTTTTTTAGGTATTTAGCGGCTCTTTCTAATCCACTACCTTTTATATCCTTTAACTCTTTTGTAAGATGTTCAGTATCGTGATATATTCGGCAAAGTGTATTTACTGATTCCTCTAATAATGAAACCATTGTTAATAATAAGGAGTATTGTGTTAAAAGGTCTACACGACAACTATGGAGTGAACCACTTGTCATTGCCCAACTTTCTGTTACAAAATCATCATTTTGACGAGCTTGCTGTGCTATATCTCGATAACTTTCAGCTATCGCATCTAAAGCAATTTTGTTATTTTCAATCACACTTCTAAAAGGGTAAAAATCACAATGAGCTAGATATAATGCCATATCACCCGCTTTACTCATATTATAGTATTTCATATCTGGAAATTTTACATCACTATCTATACTACTCATTTTATTCCTCTTTTCTTAGATTATTTGTGTTATAGTATATCATACACCTTTATCTTGTACAAATGAATAAAATAGTTTTTCGACAAAGGAGGAATTTAAATTACGCCCCAATAATCTTATTGAACAGCTCTAACAGTACATCTTTCACACCGCCAGCGTTGAATACCAAACCGACAGCAATCAAGGCAACTACCAAGAAGCCAATGAGCTTTGAAAACTCACGCTTGAACCCTAAGTAGATACCGATAACCACGATCGCCATAAGCACTAAGCTCTGTGCGTTTGATAAAAACCATTGATATAAATTTTGTCCGAAATTCATTTAATTGTCCTCGCTTTCTTTTCATTGTTTCATTTCACAGTCAGCTTCTTTGCCGACATTCAAAATACACATCAAGACTACGCCGATACCCATTCCCATAGATACCAGCAGGAAGTCTTTTACTAATACCCACATTTTTTATCACTCCTAACTTTCCACCAAATCTTTTGCAGGGGTCGTCTGCTGTTTGATTATCATTTCATGCTTTTCTGTGAGCTTTGCCTGCTGTTCGATTGTTTCCATGTAGTCTGTACCGTTTCCCTTATCAATCTTTTTCAGCATTTTCAAGGTTGGTGCTACCTGCCTTTGTACCCAACGCAATGTACGTTCTAAGGTGTAAGGCTCTGGCTTTGTCGTCAGTTTCAAGCTCTGTCTGTTATCGCCGATAAACCAAGCCCAGCGGTCATTGAGCTTCCAGTCATTTTTTCGCTTGTCTGGTTCTTCATCAACAAACCGCACATACTGGTTGATGATAGAAAAAGCAGTCTGTTCTGCGTCATAATAAGTCAACAAATCTCGTACTGCATAATAGGCTCGTTCATTTCTAAGCCGTATCTCAAAACGATTGATAATGTCGGCTTCTTCAAGCGGTGTCCCTAACTTGACGTACTGCTCATAGTCTTTTTCATAGATACAGAAATACACATCTGATTTCAGCGAACCAAGATAAAGTGTACGTCCCATATATTCTCTGTCGTCCTCTCTGTGCTTGATAAGTTCGCCAGACTGGTAAAACTTATAACTTCTGGACTTTCCGATATATTCCCGTTTTCTGCATTTTTCCGCAAGCTCTGGAATATCCAAAATGCCCGTATGGTCGTTGATAGCAAGGTCGATACGTTTCATCACGCCACCGTCTATAAGTGCGTCCATGAGGAAGTCATACCAGCTTCTTTGCTGTGCCAGCAGGTAACTTTCAAACTGTCGGCAACCACGCCCCTTTAATTCTAAAAGGACACCTTTTTCTTCGTCAGCCGACGTATAGATAAAGATGTCCCCTAAAGAATAATGCTCCGCATAACTGTAATGTCCGTAATCTTCATGGAGCATATAATTGATATTCAGTTTTAATATATCTTTGATGATGTGCTGTATATCCAGCGTGGAAAAACGAATTTTCACATAATCAAACAGCATGGTAAGCGGTGCTTCTGGATTGAACCTTGCCAGTTCTTTATGCAGAGTTTCCAGAAGTTCCTTTGACGGCTTCATTTTTCCACTTTCTATCTTGTTGAGATATTCCCTTGTGATACCCGAAGCCACCGCCAGCCTGCCTTGTGAGATACCGTAAGCAATCCGTTTCTCCCGTAATTCTTTTATCCATTGTTCTTCATTCAGAACCATACCCCCAATCTGTAAAGTGTGAAGTTTTTTAAGGCGACTTCACAGTCGATTTTTACTAGAAAACCATGTCAGAAGCCTTATGTTTCCTATGTTTTTTGTCTATTGTCTATTTGCAAACGTACCCCTCTGTTAGATACCGAGGGGTTTTACCTGCTGGCGTGGCTTACGCCACACCAGCAACGGCTAGTCCGTGCCGTCGCCTTTCGCTTCGCACGTCGCCGTCCCGTCCTGCCTTGCTTGTGCAAGAGAGCCGATAGTCTGCAAAAAATCATGTCCTTTCGGGACTAAAGGCGTGTAAAACTCACTGATAACGCTTGTTCCCACATCACAATAGCCACGCCCCTTGATACGCTTCTGAAAAAACTGTTTTTTCACATCTGAACCGAACAGCATACCGTAACCTAATTCGCTGATACGCCCCAAGCCCACACGGAAATTGAAGTTATCTCTGATACCGTCCGAGAAATACTTTGCGTCTGGACGCTGGCAGGCAACGATAAGGAAATAACCTGCTTGTCGTCCTAACATAACGATTTTCTTTAACTGGCTAAGTAAGCTCACACTTTCTTTCGTCCCCAGCATTTCAAAAAATGCTACATATTCATCAAAGATAAGAAAGCAGGGTGGCAGTCCCAGATAGGCATAGTTTTCGCCCGTCTTATAGTTCGGGTGTTGCTTCATTTCCTCACTTCGCTGTACCATGCCCTCATAAAAGGCATTGACACAGTCTATCATTTCTTCTTTGGTGTGATACACATTTCCCATAACTGTTCCTAAGTCTGCTAAGTCCGCATTTTTCGGGTCTAAGATGTAAAGGACAGCGTTAGTATGCAGTAAGGCTTCAATGAGCGTCAGCAGAAAATACGTTTTACCGCCACCAGTCCCACCAGCAATCAGAGCGTGAGGGAGTGCGTCATATTCCCAGACAAGATTTTTCATCAGTCTAAGACAGCCGTTTTCTGCCCGTACTTCATCAATGGTAATGCGGTTCGCTATCATATCATAAAGCAGGGTATATTCGATATAACCGTCATGTAAGGTCTTGTCGGTCAGTTCGCAATACAAGCCACTTTCCAATTTATCCTCTAACCGTAAAAGCTGGTCTTGATATTTCCCCAGCGTAATTTCACAGCGGATATGAAGCAGTCCCTTTTCCATTTGATAATAAATCTTTGGAAACCAGACGATTTTTTCCCTTGATCTGCTTTGCAGGTCAGTAAAAAAACCGCTGTCTTGTACGGTATCAGCTTCATACCACTTATTTTCCAGTACCATTCTTGCCAGCTTTTGACGGTGCAGGAGCTTCTTGAAACCGTCGTAACAAAAGCGGTAATATAGAAAAGCGACCAATGCACAAACACCAGTCGCTATCAGTATGGTTATGAAGTTGTAAGGGGAAAGCGTCAAGCCGTTCTCTAACAAGCTGAAATGCTCCCAATCGGTACACATGAGCTGTTTGATATTGAGTAACAAGAGAACCGCCACGAATACAAACAGAAGCGTCCCTATGGAAAAATGATAGACAAGGTGTTTGTCGCTGGCTCTGATACGGTGTCCTTTGTTCCAAATCTTACGCATAAATCAATCACTCCTTTCTGGGTATGAAAAAAACAGTCAATCCTAAGACTAACTGCTTTTTCATTACTATTCATTAAAAATCTTCTGAGTCCAACACTTTATATCCAGCCTCAATTAACGCTTGTGCAAACAGACCTTGACCTTTTATCAATTTTCCCGTAAAACTACCATCATAAATATTTTTGACTGCACAAGTTGGGCTTCTTGATTGCAGAATAACTAAGTCTATTTCCACACTTTTTATTTCATTTAAAGCCAACTGTACCGCATGACGATATTCCTCATCAACAATATTTCCATTTATATCCATGACAATACCATTTACTATTTCCGCACTAGGACGTGGTGTAGGCATATTCGCTAATAATTCTGGACAAATCTCGATAACCTCTTTGTCTTTTAGAAACTCTACAACTTTCGGATTGAGATTATTCCCACCGTTATATTTGCAGTTTTTTCCCATGATACATGAACTAACTAATACTTTCATAGATAAGCACCTCACAATTTATCCTAATTATATCATTCAACGAATTACCTCACAATAAAAATCTAATCTCTAATTTTGTTTTTTCGGCTGTCCCTGCGTGTTATTATTCTGTGGATTGCCTGCGTTCTGGTTGCCTTTATTCTTCAAGACAATATCCTCTGCCTTTACATACCAGTCCACATCTGCACCACCAAACGTCTTTCTTGATACCGTATCGGCTACGGGATTGACAAGCTCCACGACTGCATTGTAAGGAAATTCCCTTAACGGTACTTCTGGCGGTACAGACACGGGGATAATTCCACCATGCAGACTGCACTTCAAATCATAGATACGCTTTTTAAGCTGGGTACTCGGTGTTCCGTCCTCATTCTGCAAGAACACATCACGCACCGCTGTAAATTTTAATTCTCCAAATGTTTTCTCTTTGTCAATAACAAACCCGTTTGATAATCTCATAAATTCTTCACTCCTTTACTTTTCTTCAACTGCTACAATATCATCAGCAACTAACACATAATCGGTATGTCCCATATCCCCGATTGCATAACCTCTGCCGTATAACTTCGGATTGACAAGTTTTACTTTCTGTTCATACTTGAACTTTTTTTCGCCAGCCTGCACGGGAATTTCTACCACAACATTTTCGCCTTTCTGTACGTCAGAATAAAGGTTATAGCTTCGTCTTGCTAAGACCCTGCGGTTATTTTTATCTCTTTCAAAGACTGGCTCACTTTCGCCTGCAAATTCAAGAGTTCCAAAAGACTGTACCATATCTGGCACGACATATTTCATTTCCATATTGTTTTACCTCGTTTCTTTCTATTTTTGATAAATTGATTGTGATTTCTTATTCTGGCGGTTTGGGAAGTACCAGCAATCCCACAGATAGTAAAGGGTAAAATCAATGCTTACGCACCCTTGACTATCCGTGTTCTTGCAGGTTGTTGGCAGACAAGCCAGAATAAGCGGAAGTCTGCCGTTTGACCGATTCGGCGGAGAGCGTGATTTTTCTTTCTTCATACCGTTACTGCCTTATGATTTCTTCATTTTACGGCGTTTGTAGAAGAAGATACCTGCCAGCCCAGCACCAGAAGTCATAAGAAGTGCAAGCAGTCCGTAAAGGTTGGTGTTATCGCCCGTTTTGGGACTGTCGCTAGGTCTGTTAGGCTTTTCTGGTGTCGGTGGCGTTTCGGGTTTTTCTGGTTCTTCTGACTTTTCCTTAAAGGTAATCGTCTGTCCCTTATCCTCAATATCCTTATGCTCGGTAACTTTCTTCGGCTCGTCTGGATTGCTCAAATCATATAATTCTTCAAAAGTTACAAGCTGTTTGCCGTCAAGAGAAGTAGCGTCAAACGTAAAAGCAACTTCCACTTTCATAGTTTTGCTGTCAGCGGTAAACGTATAATCGCTTTCCACACGCTTTCCATTGATAAGAAGTTCTGCATTTTCTTCTTTCAACATCTGCCAGCCCACAAGTTTGTACTGTGTACCGATTTCTAAGCCCTCTAAGGTTACGGTATCAATGATTGTAACGTCTTTTCCTGCTTCAAGCTCTTTGTTGCCGTCCTTATCGGTAGCGGTCGTATGTATCTTGATGATACGCTCTGTGATAAGTACCGTTTGCCCGTCGTCCTCAATGTCTTTGTGTTCTGCAACTTTTACGGGTTCGTCTGGATTGCTTAAATCATACAATTCTTCAAAGGTAACAAGGTTTTTGCCACCTAAAGCAGACGCATTGAATGTATAGGAAATTTCCACTTTCATTTCCTCATCATCAGCGACAAAGGTATAATCGTTTTCTACACGTTTCCCGTCAATAAGAAGTTCTGCGTTTTCTTCCTTTAACATCTGCCAGCCTTTGAGCTGATATTTTGTGCCTTTTGTAAGTCCGTCCAATTTTACAGTATCAACAATCGTAATCTCTTTTCCTGCAAGGATAGTTTTTTCGCCGTCCTTGCTGGTCGCTGTGGTATGGATAGAAATTTCTTTTTCGTATTCATCAGTCAGCGTTCCTAAATCAATCACAAGGTTATTTCTTGATACCACGATTTCAAAAGGTGGGATAAGTTCAAAGCCTTTGTTACTATCAGAGCGTAATTCTTCAATGATGTAGGTATCATAAGGTAATGCACCCTTGCTGTCGTCTGGTTCAGAAGTTCCAAACCATACACCGTCCTCGCTTGTCTTGCCTGCGTTAGTATTGTGCTTATGTGAAGCCCATTCAGAAGAAGTGGAGAACTGCCCGTTATCATCAGTTACCACAACATGATTTTCGCCCGTTGTCTTGCTTGTGATCCTAAAGGGAACATCAGCAAGACGCTTGTGTGTGCCTGCACCGATTTTTACACCCTCAATATCTCCACGCTTAATCTGATTGTAGATAGAATGGGCTTCGTCGGTTAAGTCCACGATTTTTCCGTTTTCTGTGATTGTAAAATCAATCGGTTTCGCACCGTCAGTTAAGTAACCGTCGAGAGCTTCACTTTCAACGATACGGAAGTTTCCATAAGGTAAAAGGTCAGCAGAAGTAGAAGCGACACCCTCAAGGTCTGTATGAATAGTCTTTACCACTTCATTTTTCTTGTATAACTTGCCCTCAACCAAAACAGAATTATCATTTAAGGAAATGATGTCAAAAGCAGTATCTTTCAAAGTGGCACTTCCTTGTGGCTTTGTATCGCTCGTTTCTAAATCTCGTTTCTGAATTTTCACACCGCCACGGATAACCTTGTCTGATACGGAAAACTGGTTACTTCCAGATAGTACGGCAAGGTCGCCGTCCTCGGTAATCTGTGTTACATATAAGCCCTTAATCTGTTCGGACTTATCGCCAGCCTGCATATATGCACCGTCTAACAAGTAACCGTTTGGAGCTTTTGTTTCCTCAACGGTTAGTGTCCCAAGTGGAAGAACCGCTTTGCCGTCCTGCATATAGAAGCTGTCGCCAGATACCTTGTATGCGTCCGTTAATTTTGTGATGTAATGAGTTGTCCCGTCGCTGTCAGTTTCAGCGATTGTCTTTGTAACCCATGTACGAGTAGCTTCGGCAGGGAGATTGTCTTTGTTATAGAAGCCAGCATAATACTTCCATGTAAATTCCGCACCTGCTAAAGAAGCGTTCCCCTGCGGATTGTCTTTCTGTGTTTCCATATCAATCTTGAAAAGCTCAATCAACGTGTCCGTTACTTTCGGTGTATCTGATACTTTCAAGGTTGCTGTCTTTCCAGCTTCAACCTTTAAGGAATATACAGTTTTATCCACTTTATATCCTGCTGGTGCGGATAATTCCTTGATATAGACTGTGCCTGCTTTTACCTCTACAATATCTGTATTTCCGTTTTCATCAGTCGTAAGGGTGGCAAGCTGTTTCGTGCAGTCCTTATCAGAAAAGACACCGTATGTCGCACCAGCGACAGAGTAATTTCCGTTACCGTCTGTAATGCTGGTATTACTGGAAGTCTTTTGCAGTTTCGCATTTCCGACATTCAGCTTCGCCCAGAATTGTCCCAATTCCTGCCCCTCGCCAGAGTAGATATAACCGCCACATTCATAGCGTCCCTTATTCTCTTTGACAAAGGCTTTTGCACCAGCGAAAACTTCGTCCTGCGTAGCCTTTGGAATTTCATCATAAGAAGCTCGCACGTTATCACATTGCCAGCCAAGATGTACGCTCAATCTCTGCCAGACTACAAGCTGTCTTAAAAGGTAAGCGTGATTTTTGCTTATTCCGCTGTGGCTGTCTGTGTACTGTTTTACATATTCGATAGATAAGGCAACGTCGCTTATCTGGTCGATACTCATGCGTGAGCTTGCGTCAGCTCTGGTCTTGTAGCCATTCTTAAAATCTGTATTGATGTCGATACAGTAAGCGTCCTCGCCCTCAACGGTTAAATGTCCCTCATTAAAGGTAGAACCAATCGAACCGTCATTCATTACTTTTTCAACGATACCGACACGCTCTTTTGACTCCGTCCAGTATTGCTTACTTTCTGCATGAACGGGTGTAGTCGGTAAAGCAGTAACGACAGTTGCAAGAGCTAAGAAGCCCGTACACAATCGTTTCCATGTCTTTTTCATAAATCTAATGCTCCTTTCATTTTGGGTAATAAAATAGCCGTCCAATAAGAACGGCTGGAAATAGAAAAGGAACGTCATGTTAGGCGTTCCATAGTCTATGAAATATTCAATTTTTTATACTGATGTGTTACTCATCAAAATCTCAAATCAAGGTTATTTGACACCAATTTTGACACCAAATTTTTGTACATTGACGATTTTTGATGAAATGTGATAAATTCATAAAACCCGTGAAAAGCCTGTAAATAGGCACTTTACGGCACTCTATGAACTAAGACAAAAGCTACGCTGTAATAACAAGAGGAGTGTTATCAAGTTTTTGCCCTTTAAGGCTTTCAAGCAATTCGGTTACCATAAGCACACCGAAGCGATTGTCCCAAGCTTTAGAGATAACATTTTTTTGGTTGGCTGTGAGAATTGTTTCAGATTTTGGTACGATGATGTCGCCTGGAAGAATGCCAAATGCTTCTGCTTCAGCTTTGTCTGTAAATCCAGCGTCGAAAATGATGTCATCGATTTTTGGAAGAGCAGCAGAGCCATTTGCTCCACGAAGGAAATGCGGTGGAACAGAACCAGAAACGACTGGAATTGCGCGACCGTCACGTGTGTAAAGAGTAAAACGTTGTGAGCTTAGCACCAAAGGATTCCACCCACCAATACCAACAGCACGCATGGTACCGTCAGCTTTGATGTCGCTGACCATGAAACCAACTTCGTCCATGTGAGCGGCAACCATGATGCGTGGTGCATTTTCAGCAGCAGAGTTTTTAATACCAAAAATACCACCAAGACCGTCAGTTTGCACGTCATCAACGAGCGGTGTGATTTTTGAACGAAGATAGTTACGAACGCTATGTTCGTATCCTGCAATACTATCCAGTTCTGTGATTTCTTTTATTTTTGAAAATAATTCTGACATAAAAACCTCGATTCTTTCATAAATGAATAGTTATTTTTTGATTTAAACTCCAAATGCCTCAGAATAGGCTAATGTGCCATGCAACGGAGGAGCTGATTGAATCAATTTAATCCCCATAAAATGATTGCTCGGAACATCGAAGGGAGGGAAAATGCCCCAGTTTTTTGCTGCTTGATAGCCAAATCTTGAGTAATATTGAGGGTCACCTAAGACAATACTATAAGGAAACTGTAGAGCTTGCGCTAATTGATGCCCTTTCTTAACTAGGGCGGATCCAATCCCTTGCTGTTGATAATCGGGATGGACAGCGAGGGGAGCTAAAGCTAGGACAGTAGTATGATTGACCTGTGCTTTGGTGAATAAGATATGACCGACTATCTGACCGTCAAGCTCAGCAACCAAAGACAATTCGGGAATGAATTCTTTGCTTTGGCGTAGTCGTCGGACAAGTAAATGTTCTTGATGATCAGAATAAGGTAGGGGTGCAAATGCTTTCTTGATAACCTGATCAACAGCAGTAATATCTGATGCTTGCTCTTGTTTAATAAACATGCGTTCTCCTTGTGCTTCTTGTATCCTGTAACTATAGCCTTTGGTAAGCATTATCAGTAGCAACTATGGCAAATTCAGGTTGACATTGAGTAACAGTTTGTTGGTCGGCGTTCTTCTTAGCCTTCAGTCAAAGGCAAACAAGATACTAACTGAGAATCCCTCTACCATAACGATGCTACGAAATCCGATAGTCTGAACCAGTGGCTAACTTTGTCGTAATTGTTTCTACGTGACTGCATTATATCATATTCTGTGAAAGTCTGACAGTCTCAATCTTAACCAAGTAGATTTGTTTAATCTTAGTGCTTATATAGTGCTGAAGTGGTAGCAATCACCTACCGTGACTGCTAGGTTAGATGTCTTAGTAATGGCAACTGCAGCATTTCGACTCAAAATCCTATGTCTTGTTCTTTGGAAATCTGCTAGGAAATATGCTAAAATAAAGCGTATGAGAAACAAAAAAAGAAACTTACTGTCACGTTTTAGCTTAGTGGGAGTCGGTGGTGTCATCATTTTGGGAGCAATCCTAAAAAAACAATGCGAAGAAAAGCGACAAGAAAAAATTAAGCAAGCCATTCGTGATTATTTTAGTCGATTTGACAATATCTCGGTGCTTTATGTAAATGCTTTTGAATCTGATAAGGAGAGAACGACTGGTGGTCTTGTTTTAGAGGACGGTCGGACGTTTCAATTCGTTTACCAAAATGGTGAGATTAGCTATGAGGAGGAGAAAAATGATTAGCCCAAAATCCTATGAAGAAATGGCTACCTATCTAGAAAAACCTGAAAAAGTGGTTTTCTTTTTTACGGCAAATTGGTGTCCAGATTGCCAATTCATCTATCCAGTCATGCCTGAAATTGAAGCAGAAAATCCAGAATTCACCTTTGTCCGTGTGGATCGTGATGATTTCATGGAAGTAGCACAACGCTGGAATATTTTTGGGATTCCAAGTTTTGTGGTGACTGAAAATGGAAAAGAAATTGGTCGTTTGGTTAATAAATTACGCAAAACCAAAGCAGAAATTAACAGCTTTTTAGCTGGATTGAAATAGGAGAGAAAATGATTTTTACGTACAACAAAGAACATGTCGGTGATGTCCTCATGGTAATTGTCAAAGATAGCAAAGGTGCTAAACTTGACTATGAACGCAAAGGCAATGTCTCACGCGTTTTCCTTGAGAAAAATGGTGAAACAGTTGCTTGGAATATTTTTGAAGTGTCAAGCTTGGTTACAATTGAAGGTGTTGGTCAAGTCACTCTATCTGACCAAGACGTTGCAACATTGAACGCTGAATTGACAAAAGAAGGTTTTAGCGAACAATTGGAAAATGAGCCTTCACCAAAATTTGTTGTTGGTCAAATCAAAGAAATGGTTGCTCACCCAGACAGCGACCACTTGAACATTTGCCAAGTACAAATCTCAGATGACAAAATCGTTCAAATCGTTGCAGGTGCGCCAAATGCCGCTGTTGGTTTGAAGACAATCGTAGCCCTTCCAGGTGCTATGATGCCAAACGGAAGCCTTATTTTCCCAGGTGCCCTTCGTGGCGAAAAGAGCTTTGGTATGATGTGCTCACCTCGCGAATTAGCCCTTCCAAACGCCCCACAAAAACGTGGTATCATCGAACTTGATGACACAGCCCTAGTCGGCGAAGCCTTTAACCCAGAAAAACACTGGAAAGGGTAAGAAATAGGAAAGTCCTAGGAAACTAGGACTTTTTTGTTACATTAATTTACTGTTTTCTAGATTCTTTTTCGAATAATAAGATAAGGAGGTAATGATGTACAATAAAGTTATTATGATTGGTCGTTTGACGGCGCAGCCTGAGCTTGTGACGACGTCAAATGAGAAATCTGTTACACGTGTAACATTAGCAGTTAACCGCCGTTTTAAATCGCAAAATGGTGAGCGTGAGGCTGATTTTATTTCAATTGTGGTTTGGGGACGTTTAGCAGAAACTCTTGTTTCTTATGCTGGAAAAGGAAGTCTGATTTCGATTGATGGCGAGCTTCGCACACGCAAATATGAAAAAGATGGTCACACGAATTATGTGACAGAAGTGCTTTGCCATTCTTTCCAACTTTTAGAAAGCCGTGCCCAACGTGCTATGCGAGAAAATAATGTGGCAAACGACCTCGCTGATTTAGTTTTGGAAGAGGAAGAATTACCATTTTAACCAACCCAAGCTCGAGTTAGTTTTTGACTTGAGCTTTTTTTGTTATTATCAGGAAATAGTTTTTTTGAAAACCTTTTCAAAAAATGCTATACTGAGAGAAAATAGGAGGAAAAGTACAATGGTAAAAATAATTTTTAGTGATATTGACGGCACTCTTATTAATGATGCCTTAAAAGTGATGCCTAGGACACGCCAAGCCCTTCGTCATGCTGTTGATACAGGTATTTTATTTGTTCCAGTTTCGGCGCGTATGCCAGAGGCGATTAAGCCAATTTTGAAAGATTTTTTACCTGATGTACCCATGATTTCCTATAATGGTGCCCTCATCCAAGATGAACAAGGGCAAGTAATTGATAGTTGTCCGATGAGTCCACAAGAAGCGCAAGCGATTTGTCAGTATTTAGAAAAAGAAGTCTCTGACGTTGCTTGGAATGTTTACAGCGGTGAAAAGTGGTTGTCCCAAAACCGTGCTAATCGTTGGATTTCACGTGAAGAGCGCGTGGTGGACTTAGCCTCTAAGGAAGCGAACTTGGAACAAATCGGTCGATTGCCAGAAGTTCATAAAATCTTGTTAATGGGTGAACCAGAACGCATGGAAGCTTTGGAAAATAAGCTAAAAAGTCTCTATTCAGATTTATCAATTGCAAGGTCGCTGCCTTATTATATTGAAATTATGGCAAGTGGGATTCATAAAGGAAGGGCAGTCCAGACTTTGGCGCAGCATTACGAGGTTGATATGGCAGATACGCTTGCTTTTGGTGACAATTTTAACGATTTAGACATGCTAGAGGCAGTAGGTGAAGCTTATGTTATGGCAAATGCGCCTCAAGAAGTCAAGGAGCAAGTCGGACACGTAACAGCTAGTCACAATCATGACGGTATTGCCTTAGTTCTGGAAAAACTTGGCATAAGTAGTTTCGAATAAATAGAGTATAAAAAACACCTGCGGGTGTTTTTTAAATTCGTTAGATAGAATGAGGGGCTATTTCTGACTGAATTGTCTGTACAATTTAAACGTGTTATAATTAAGGCAAATATAGCTATCAGTGGTCTCTTGATTTTATTGAAAAGGTATGAGATGAAAAAACGGAAATATGTCGGTGTTTTGGTAAGCGCTTTTATTGGGGTTCTTGCCATTGTGGGAGTTTATTGGAACTATAAAATGGTTCCTTCAAATGAAAATCAGGTTAAGATTGGTGCGACCTACATGACCATGAACAATGATTTTTACAAGGTATTAAACAACGAGGTTGAAAAAATTGTTGAGGAAAATAATGATATTTTGTACACTAGAGACCCTGCTTTGGACGTTGATAAACAAACGCAACAGGTTGAATCGTTTATTGAAAAGGGTGTTAATATCATTATCATCAATCCTGTTGATGCAAACAGTCAAAAATTAATAAAAGCTTTGAAGAAAGCGAAAAGAGCTGGGATAAAAATTGTTGTTGTCGATAGTCAACTATCAGATGATTCTTCAGTAGATACGACAATTGTATCGGATAATTATCAAGCTGGTGTTTTATGCGCTCAAAATTTAATGCAGACGCAATCAAGTGCCAAAATTTTGTTATTGGAACATCAAAATGCAGTATCAGCAGTAGATCGTATCAATGGATTTTTAGATACGATTGAAGGAAATGATACCTATCAAGTGGTTGACCGCAAGGATTGCTTAGGGCAAACCGAAATAGCGATGCCGCAAGTGGAATCGGTCATCGCTTCAGGGGTCGAATTTGACACGGTGATGGCGCTTAATGACCAAGTGGCTATCGGAGCTTTGGCTGCAATTGAAAATTCAAATGTGACAACATCGATTAAAATCTATGGTGTAGATGGTTCGCCAGATATGAAAAATTTATTGGCAACGACGAGTTCGATTCAAGCAACAGTAGCGCAATCGCCGTTAACAATCGGTAAACGAGCGATTCAGGCGGGTTACTCGCTATATCACAACAAATCAGTAGATAAGGAAATTGTCATTCCAGTTGAATTTATGACTAGTGAGAACGTTTCTGACTTTGATTTAGCAGGGTGGCAATGATGAAAGCTTTGAAAAATATTGATTTTGCAAAACGTGCCCTGATTATTATTAATTTCTTGGCGGTGTTATTTTATAGCTCAGTTTATTTGTCAGCTACAAAGTACATTATTGACAATGGTTTGAGTCGTTCTTTATTAGAAGAAATTAGCGTCATTCCAAGTTCACCAGAGCGAATTTTTTGGTTGTCAAATCTCTTTTTTGCAGGGCTTTTACTTGTTATTTATATCAGAAATCAAAAGTTTAAAAAAGGGACAACGGCGCGTGATTGGTTTGCGATTTTTGAGGTGCTCTTGTTGTTAGCTACCTTTGTAGCGCTGCAATTTTCCTATAACGGTTTAATTTTGCTTGTTTTTATGGATATCTTTTTCTCTTACACGGATTTTTACACGTTTCGTGAGAAAAAGTCATGGTTGCTCTTTATTGTCGCTAGTTTCGGTGCGCTTTTGCTGTCAAATTATGACGTCTTGTCGCTTCTGATTAGAACGCCTGATTTGGATGTTTATATCGGATTTTTCCCTGCAAGCACGCGTTTAGTGATTCTTTTCATCAAAAATTGTCTGGTGTCGCTAAATATTATCATTTTCATTATTTCTTTAGTGACTTACATTGTTTATTCGGTGACTGAAAACCATAAGATTGAGGAAGAATTGCTCATGGCCTCGCAGGCAAATACGCGTTTGAAAGAATACGTGGCGGTGTCTGAAAAAATTACTGAGGATAGGGAACGCAGGCGTATTGCGCGTGAAATTCACGATACTATTGGTCATGCCTTGACAGGCATTTCTGCAGGAATTGATGCGGTGATTGTCTTGATTGACCTTGACCCAAATAACGCTAAAAAGCAATTGACCAATGTTTCCAACGTTGTGCGAGAAGGGATTGTTGATGTTAGACGCTCGCTGAATAAAATGCGTCCAGGTGCTCTGGAAAATCGTAGTTTAAAAGACGCTATTGAAAAAATGCTTGCCGAGTATCAAGAATTATCGCATTTGCAGATTGATTTGAATTATCAGTGGGATAATGTTGATTTTGACAAAACAAAAGAAGATGTCATTTTCCGTGTCATTCAAGAATCTGTGACCAATTCTTTGCGTCATGGACGAGCAACTGAAATTAAGATTAGTATGCTAAATAAAGATGATTACGTTTTGCTCATTAAAGATAATGGAGTGGGGAGTGAAACGATTCAATACGGTTTTGGGTTGACCCAAATGACGGAACGCTTAGCCATTATTGGTGGTTGTGTCCAATTTTCAGGTGAGGATGGTTTTGCCACAACGATTCATATCCCTAAAATAAAAGGAGAAGAAGAATGATACGAGTATTAATTGCTGACGACCAAGAATTGATTAGAGAGTCGTTAAAAATTGTCTTGTCTGCCTATCCTGATATCGAAGTTGTTGGCGCGGTGAGTGATGGGACAGAGGTTTTGGAAGCTCTACCGACTAGCAAACCAGACGTGGTTTTAATGGATATTCGTATGCCAAAAATGGACGGTGTTTTGTGTACCAAAGCTGTTAAAGAACATTTCCCAAATACGAAGGTGATTATCCTAACGACTTTTGATGATGATGATTTTATTTATAGCGCTCTAAAATATGGTGCCAGTGGTTATTTGCTGAAGGGAACTTCGATGGATGAATTGCATGATGCGGTGGTGACGGTTAATGACGGACGTGCCATGCTAAATCCAGATATTGCCACAAAAGTTTTTAAACTTTTTTCACAAATGGCGCAATCAAACTTTGCTATCCAAGTTGATGATGCGTTAACGACCGACATTAGTAAAATGGAGTGGCGTATTATACAGCAGATTGGTTTTGGATTGTCCAATAAAGAAATTGCTGCCAAACTGTATCTGTCAGAAGGAACCGTTAGAAATTATCTATCTAGCATCCTTTCTAAGTTGAATTTACGTGACCGTACGCAGCTTGCTATTTGGGCGGTGCAGACAGGTGTCACCTTGAAATCATTTGAGGAAGATGACCATGACTAAACTCAAAAAATATTACAAATGGTTATTGCTACCACTACTAGTAATTGTCGTTGGGAGTGCTGCTTTTATTTATCATCAAACACACCAGAAAATCATTTTAAAAATCGGCATTTATGCAGGAAGTAGCTGGGATGTGCCGAATGGAAATGATTATAAAGTCATTGATACTGCGATTTCACGCTTTGAAAAATTGTACCCAAATGTCGAGGTGGTCTATGAGAGTGGTATTTCAAAGGATGATTATTCTGATTGGTTAACAGACCAGATTGTTGCAGGAACACAACCAGATGTTTTTATCGTGCCAGAAGATGACTTTAACCTCTTGTCATCAACAGGCGTACTTGCCAAGTTAGATGAGCATATTAGTACAAGCTTTGATGATTCGATATTTTATGAATCCTCTTATAAGGCAGGAAATTATAATAATACGCAGTACGCTTTGCCATTTGAAAGCAATCCAACCATGATGTGTATTAATATTGACCTTTTGGAAAAAGAGGGAATTTCGATTCCAGATTCTGGGTGGACTTTAGAGGACTTTTACAATATTTGCAAGCAAGTGACTAAGGATACTGACGGTGATGGGGTGATTGACCAGTATGGTTGTATAGGCTACACTTGGCAACAAGCTGTCGCTGCCTATGGTGCGAAGCTATTTAACACAACGGGAACGAAAGCTTATTTTGACAGTGATGACGTGAAAAATGCCCTTTCCTTGATTACGCAACTCAATGCTCTTAGTGGAAATTATGAGGTCACTTCACAAGATTTTGACGAAGGAAAGGTTGCTTTTTTGCCAATGACTTTGGCAGAATATCGCACTTATAAGCCTTATCCTTATCATGTTGCGAAATATTCTAGCTTCTCATGGTCTTGTGTGACAATGCCAGCAAGTAGTGAGGACGGCGATGCAACGCAAGTCGCAACATCGCTTTATGCCATGTCCTTAAAAACCAAACACCGTACCTTGGCGTGGGAATTTTTGCAATTACTCTGTACCGATGAAGACATTCAACAATCAGTCTTTGATTATTCGCAAGGGGCATCTGTTTTGAAAAGTGTGATGCAAAGTGACGCCACGAAAGAAAAACTAAAAGAGGATGGTTTTGGTTCAGATTCTTTGACGGTTTCAACATTAGATTCAATGCTTAGCCAAGGAATTACCCAGCCAACGTTTAAAACGTATAACACCGTACTGGAACAAGCAGACTATCTGATTACCAAATCTATTGCCAATAACAGTATCGAGACAGATTTATTTACAATCCAAAAGACAATAGAAGACAGTTTGAAATAATCTTGATGACATCTGGAGAGTTTGATCTCCAGATGTTTTTGTTTGTTTTCAAAATGACAAATGTCATATTCGAGGTGATAAATGTCATCAGAATAAAGTGACAAACGAGAGTGTGAAAACGTTTTATTTAAAGCTAAAATAAAAGGCAGATAAGGAGATAAGTTCTATGAAGTATTTACTACTAGTCAGTCATGGAGACTTTGCGACGGGTCTAAAAACGTCTTTGGCGATGTTTGCGGAAGATAAAATTGATCAAGTCATCGCTGTCGGTCTAAAAAATGGCAAAACAGTTGATGACTTTGAAAAAGATTTCAGACAAGCTATTTCAGGTTTAACAGCTGACGATTCCGTTGTTGTTCTTGCTGATATTATTGGCGGTAGCCCTTTGACAACTGCTTGTAACGTCTTGGACGAACTCGGAAAATTGGAAAATGCTGTTGTTTTAGGTGGTATGAATTTACCAATGGCAATTACTTCTGCAGTGATGAAAGATATGCTTGAGGGCGATGATTTTGTACAAGCCGTTTTGCCAGAAGCTCAAGCGGCTCTTCAAGAATTCAAAATCACTTCAGATGATGATGACGATGATATTTAAAAAAGGAGATAAAAAATGACTGTATCATTTGTACGTATTGATGACCGCATGATTCATGGGCAAACTGTAACACGTTGGGCAAAAGAATACCCTTGTGACGGTTTGATTGCCGTAAACAATGCTGCTTCAAAAAACAAAGTTTTAACCCAAGCTTACAAAGGAGCTTCGGACAAGAAAACCTTTGTTTGGTCGGTAGATGCTTTTGGACAAAAATCTCAAAAAGTATTGGATTCTGACACGCGCTATTTTGTGATTACCAAGAATCCAATTGACATGAAAAAAATTCTGGTTGACCAAGGTTTTGTTCCTAGTGATGTAAAAGAAATTATCGTTGGTCCATGTAATGACCGACCAGGTGCTGTCAAGCTTGGGAATAATCAATCTATCACCCAAGAAGAAGCAGATGCCCTTGAAGCAATTGAAAAAGCTGGATACAAAGTGAAATTCCAATTATTGCCAGATGTTTCAATCGGTTACTGGTCAGATTTCAAATCAAAATTTGGTTATTAATTTATTGTTACTTAGCAGCGAATAAAGTGAGTTGGCATAGCTATTTTTGATGCCAAAACTCGTTTGCGCTCTTTGTATCTTGTTAATTGAACACGAGCTGCGAGCTGTGTCAAAAAGATAGTTTCTCCTAGAGTCTAGCGACTCTTCGTCAAAACTCCTATTTTCCCTTTGCTCGCTGACGCTCTTTGTATCTTAGTATAGGAGATGTATTATGACAATTTCTTGGTTTCAAGCAGCTTTGTTAGGGTTGTTTGCATGTTTGTCTTCAATGCCAGGTCTTGGTGGTACAACCATTGGTAACTATACGCTTGGTCGTCCTCTTGTCGGTGGCCTTGTCTGTGGACTTATTCTTGGCGATGTTAAAACAGGAATCATTTGTGGTGTTGCTATGCAGTTGGTTTACATTGCCCTTGTAACACCTGGTGGTACTGTTTCAGCTGACGTGCGTGCGGTGTCTTATATCGGTATTCCTTTGGCAATGGTAGCCATCCATTCTCAAGGTTTATCAGCTGATTCAGCTGATGCGGCTAACTTGGCTAAATCAATGGGTACGCTTGTTGGTACTGTCGGTACGGTTCTTTTCTACGGAACAGCAACCATGAATCTTATTTGGCAACACATTGGTTGGCGTGCGGTAGAAAAAGGTCAATTTAGAAAACTTTATCAAGTTGACTGGCTCTATCCTTGGGTATCACATTTTGTATTCTCATTTATCCCAACATTGGTAATGTGTAAACTTGGTGCGACTGCTGTTACAGCAATGAAAGATGCACTTCCAATGGATGGTATTCCAATGAAAACCCTCTTTACAGTAGGGGCTTTGTTACCATGTGTCGGAATTGCCATTCTTTTGAAACAAATTGTTGAAAAAGTGACTGACTTTATTCCATTCTTTGTTGGTTTTACTTTGGCAGCTTCACTTGGTTTGAATTTGGTCTCATGTGCAGTGATTTCATTAATCTTTGCCGTATTATTCTATGAGCTTGAAATGGTTAAAACTGTAAGAGCAACAGCCACAGCAGCTGATGACTTTGATGACGATGATGAGGAGGATATCTAAAATGGCTCAAAAGAAATTAACAAAGAAAACCTTGATGAAATCTTTCCATCATTGGTATTATGGTAACCTTACTTGCTTCTCACAAGAGCATATGCAAACCTTTGGTTATTTGACATCAATGCTTCCAATCGTGGAAGAATTGTATGACAATAAAGAAGACCAAGCGCGTTCAATGCAAACTTACACAGCTTTTTTCAATACAGAACCACAGCTTGGTTCACTCATTGTCGGAATCACAGCAGGTCTTGAAGAAGCGCGTGCTAATGGTTCTGAAGAGGTTGATGACGAAACCATTAACGGACTTCGTGCAGGGCTTATGGGACCCGTGGCTGGTATCGGTGACTCACTTGTTGTTGGAACTTTGATTCCAGTTATTTTAGGGATTGCCCTTGGTCTTTCCACTGGTGGCTCACCAATCGGTGCCGTTTTCTACATTGTCGTTTGGAACTTGTTAGCTTATCTCGGTATGAGATTTGCCTATTTCAAAGGTTATGAACTCGGTGATAAAGCTGTTGAATTTCTCGTCGGTGCTCAAGGTCAAGCCATTCGTAAAGCCGTTTCTATCGTTGGTGGTATGGTTGTCGGTGGTGTTGCTGCCACTTGGGTATCTGTCCAAACATCATTCCAACTTGGTAGTGCTAAAAATCCGTACTTGGTTCTTCAAGATAAATTAGACGCTGTTTATCCAGGTTTGCTAACAGCAATCTTCATCGTCTTTTGCTGGTGGCTAATGGCTAAGAAAAATATCTCACCAATTAAAGTCATGCTATTACTTGTCGTTATTGCCTTTGTTGGTGTTCTCGTTGGATTCTTCGATCCAGGTTTGTCTTACTAACACGCTTTAGAAATATCAACCTTACTAGGGCTTTCTTGCGTATCATATCAATCAAAAGAGGAAAAATTCATGACAAAATCAGAAGTGCTTAATGGTTATCAAACAGAAATAGCCTACCAAAAACATATGATTGAAAATCTCGGACGTTGGCTAACTTTGCTCTTTTTAGTAGCAAGTATTGGATTTTTGCTAGTATATTTCTTTCGTCAAACCAATCTCATTTTATCTATTCTTGGCTACGTCCTAGCTTTTGTCGGTGTTTCGGGAATGTTGCTTTTTGGTTACGGCATTTACCGTGGCAAACAGAATGTCGCCAAACTCATTGATGATTTTGAAATGAAACTCCAATCCTTTTAAATATAAATTCCTTTAAAGATACCTTTTTAATCTCATTACAATACTTATTCAAAAACAAAAAGTTTCTAGTACATAATCTCTTTGCTAGGGACTTTTTTAATAACTCTTTTTTCTGAATTTTAAAAATATATTGACAGAAAGCAAAAATAAGGGTAAACTGTAAACAATCAAAAACAATGATAGTAAGCCATGTGAAATGTCTCATGGTTTACAACTTAACAGGAGGAAATATGCTGAAAAAGGCGTCTGTAATGACTGAAAAACTAAATCATTACTATTACTTTAGTTTCTTTAGATAGACGTTTGTAGCCAATCATGGATGCAAACGTCATACCGTTTGTATCTATGAAGCTAAAGCATTTTACTGTTGAGAAAAGCCGATTAGATACTTTGAGTTCTAATTGGCAAGTAAGATATGTTTTTACGCATGTATTGGAAACCAGTTAGACTTTTGAGCCTAGCTGGTTTTATTTATTGTGGCTGATGTAGAACTAGGCAGTTCTAATATTGAGAAAGTTTTCCAATTTCGACAGCAAGATTGGGAGCAAGAAAAGCGGAGGTAAGTAGTATGAAAAGAAACATGGCAACTATTATGGTTTTGATGTTAGCTGTGCTCACATTATTTGGATGTTCATCATCAAAAAGTACTAGTGACGATGGTGTCCATATTGGGATTCTTCAGTATGTTGAACATCAATCGCTAACAGCAGCTCGCAAGGGATTTGTGGATGAATTAGAAAAAGAAGGGTATATTGACGGGGATAATATTGTCATTGATTATGAAAATGCACAAGGTGACCAGTCAAATTTACAAACCATTTCAACCAATTTGATTGCTAATAATGACCTTGTTTTAGGGATTGCAACACCAGCCGCACAGACCTTGGCTAATTTATCAACCGACGTTCCAGTCTTGTTTACAGCAGTTACCGACCCAGTATCAGCAAAATTAGTTGATTCAATGAAAAATCCTGGGGGTATTGCAACAGGGACAAGCGATATGTCACCTATTTCAAAACAAGTCGAATTATTACAAAAAGTTATGCCGAATGTAACAAAAGTTGGCATCATGTACACGACAAATGAACGCAATTCCGAAGTTCAAGTTGAAGAAGCAAAAGAAGCGTTTGCTAAGGCAGGTATCGAGGCCATTACCAAAGGTATTTCATCAACGAACGATGTTCAAGATACCGCTAAAAGCCTGATGAGCCAGACAGAAGTTCTATTTATCCCAACGGATAACATGATTGTTAGTGCTATCTCGCTCATTACAGAATTATCGAAAGAAACAAAAATCCCAGTTGTCGGTGGTTCAGCAGATGTTGTGGAACAAGGTGTCCTTTTTACGTACGGTGCCAATTACGAAGCCCTTGGTCGTCAAACGGCAAAATTAGCCATTCGTATCCTTGAAGGTGAAGATGTTAGTGATGTTGCTGCGGAATACCCAGAGACACTAAACGTCGTTACTAATGATGAAATGGCTGAGACTTTAGGAATTGATTTAAGCAGTATTGAGAACGACACGACAGAATCGTCTTCTGATACGACCGAAACAAGCACATCAGCAAGCTCAAGCACAACGAAAACCAGTTCATCAAGCACGTCAACACAAACGTCAGATTCATCAAGTACGAACGGTTGGCTTGATATTGTTTTATCGGCAATTTCACAAGGTCTTTTGTGGTCAATCATGGCAATTGGTGTCTTTATTACTTTCCGTATTTTAGATATTGCTGACCTTTCTGCCGAAGGCTCATTCCCACTCGGGGCAGCTTCAACAGCGATTATGATTGTCAATGGCATTAATCCCTTAATTGCTACTATTGGTGGTTTTGTTGCAGGAATGGTTGCTGGTGCAGTGTCTGGTTTCATGCACACCAAGATGAAAATTCCAGCTCTGTTAACAGGGATTATTACCCTTACGGCACTTTATTCTATCAATCTTTTGGTGCTAGGTAGTGCCAATGTTTCGTTAGCAGGTCAAGAAACACTCGTGACCTTAATGACATCAGCACTTAACTTGTCGAAACTATATGCTGTGATTTTGATTGGTGTTATCTTTGTCGCATTAGTCATTATCTTGCTGGTGGTTCTGTTAAATACGCAAGTCGGTCTCGCGCTTCGTGCAACAGGTGATAATATTGCTATGGGTGAGGCTAATGGTATCAAGGTTGACCGCATGAAGATTTTGGGTTACATGATTTCAAATGGTTTGATTGCCCTTGCTGGTTCACTTTTGGCGCAAAATAATGGCTACGCGGATATGAATATGGGAACAGGTACGATTGTTAATGGTTTGGCATCTATTATCCTTGCTGAAGTTATCGTGAAATATTTGCCACTTGGCAAACGTCTCTGGTCAATTGTTCTTGGTTCAATCTTATATCGTCTGGTGCTTGTTATCATTCTAGCCATGAATGTCGATGCGCAAATGCTCAAATTAGCGTCAGCGATTCTGCTTGCCTTGATTCTCTATGTTCCAGAAATTCGCAACAAACTTCATATCAAACCCTCAAAAACATTAACTCCAGGAGGTAAAGATTAATGGCACTTTTAACATTATCAAATATTCATAAAACCTTTGAAAAAGGAACTGTTAACGAAAATCACGTTTTGCGTGGCTTAGATTTAGACATTGAACAAGGTGATTTCATCTCTGTCATTGGAGGAAATGGTGCTGGGAAATCAACACTTATGAATTCCATTGCTGGCGTCGTTGACATTGACGAAGGAGACATTCTTCTGGAAGGAGAATCTATTCGTAAAGCTTCTGTTGCCGCACGTTCAAAAGATATTAGCCGTGTATTCCAAGACCCACGAATGGGAACAGCAACCAATTTAACGATTGAAGAAAATATGGCGATTGCTTACCGTCGTGGTAAAAAGCGCAGCTTCTTCAAAAAATCTGTCACCGAACAAGAACGTGAATTGTTCAAAGAAACGTTGACAGAACTTGGTTTAGGACTGGAAAATCGTATGAAAACAGATGCGGCTTTCTTATCAGGTGGTCAACGCCAAGCACTAACGCTTGCTATGGCAACCTTGGTACGCCCCAAAATTCTTCTCTTAGATGAACACACAGCAGCCCTTGACCCAAAAACAAGTGACATGGTTATGCATTTAACGAAAAAAATCGTTGAAGAACAAGAGCTAACAACCCTAATGATTACTCATAATATGGAACACGCTATCGAGTATGGTAATCGTCTTATCATGCTTTATCATGGCAAAATCGTGGTTGATGTTCGTGGCGATGAAAAGAAAAACCTCACCGTTGCTCAACTCATGGACCTCTTCCACAAAAATAGCGGTCAAGCCCTAAACGACGATGCCCTAGTGCTGGGGTGACATAGATTAATTGAGAAAAATTACTTTCATAATAGGAACAATTTCAACTCAGTTTTCTTTTTCTGAGAATTAGTGTTTTTTTCTTGACTATTTATGACCAAGTGTTAGAATAGTTTTTGTAGGAATTAGCACTCGTTATATTAGAGTGCTAAAAAAGAATTTAGCTCTGCTATTTTCAAACAAAAATTAAGAGATAATTGGAGGCAAAAGCATGTTAAAACCATTAGGTGACCGTGTGGTCTTGAAAGTTGAGGAAGAAAAAGAGCAAACAGTTGGTGGTTTTGTCCTTGCTGGCGCAAGCAAAGAAAGAACTCAAGTAGCAACTGTTGTAGCAGTCGGTGACGGTGCTCGTACCTTGACAGGTGAACTGGTAGCGCCAAGTGTTGCAGCAGGAGATAAAGTCATTATTGAAAACGGTGTTGGAATTGAAGTCAAAGACGACGATAACACAGTAACTATCGTTCGTGAAGCAGATATTTTGGCTATTCTAGCATAAGAGAAATTGTGCTATTAATGTTTATTTAGAAAATTTATCAAATAGAAATAAAAATAGAGGAAACTAATCATGGCAAAAGATATTAAATTTTCAGCAGATGCACGTGCAAGCATGATGCGTGGTGTGGATATTTTGGCAGATACCGTTAAAGTAACTTTAGGTCCTAAAGGTCGTAACGTGGTTCTTGAAAAATCATTTGGTTCACCACTTATCACAAATGATGGTGTGACAATCGCCAAAGAAATCGAATTAGAAGACCATTTTGAAAATATGGGAGCTAAACTTGTATCAGAAGTTGCTTCAAAAACAAACGACATCGCTGGTGATGGTACAACAACTGCCACAGTATTGACGCAAGCTATCGTTCGTGAAGGTCTTAAAAACGTTACTGCGGGTGCAAACCCAATTGGTATCCGTCGTGGTATCGAATCAGCTGTTGCTGTTGCAGTTGACGAATTGAAAGCTATTGCTCAACCAGTTGCTAATAAAGAAGCGATTGCTCAAGTTGCTGCGGTTTCATCACGTTCTGAAAAAGTTGGTGAATACATTTCAGAAGCTATGGAAAAAGTTGGCAACGACGGTGTTATCACTATCGAAGAATCACGTGGTATGGAAACAGAACTTGACGTTGTTGAAGGTATGCAATTTGACCGTGGTTACCTTTCACAATACATGGTTACTGACAATGAAAAAATGGTTGCTGACCTCGAAAATCCATACATCTTGATTACAGATAAGAAAATCTCAAACATTCAAGATATTTTGCCACTTCTTGAAGAAGTGCTTAAAACTAGTCGTCCACTTCTTATTATTGCGGATGATGTTGATGGTGAAGCTCTTCCAACACTTGTGCTTAACAAAATTCGTGGTACTTTCAACGTTGTAGCTGTTAAGGCTCCTGGATTTGGTGACCGTCGTAAAGCAATGCTTGAAGATATTGCCATTTTAACTGGTGGTACTGTTATCACAGAAGACCTTGGTCTTGATTTGAAAGATGCAAACATGACAGCTCTTGGACAAGCTGCTAAAGTAACTGTTGATAAAGATAGCACAGTTATTGTTGAAGGAGCTGGTGAGGCTTCAGCTATCGCTAATCGTGTCAATGTGATTAAATCACAACTCGAAGCAACAACATCAGAATTTGACCGTGAAAAATTACAAGAACGTTTGGCTAAATTAGCTGGTGGAGTAGCTGTTATCAAAGTTGGTGCAGCGACAGAAACAGAATTGAAAGAAATGAAATTGCGTATTGAAGATGCGCTTAATGCCACACGCGCTGCCGTTGAAGAAGGTATTGTTGCAGGTGGTGGTACAGCACTTGTCAATGTCATTTCAAAAGTTGCTGAACTTGAACTTGACGGTGATGAAGCAACTGGTCGTAACATTGTTCTTCGTGCTCTTGAAGAACCGGTTCGTCAAATTGCATTCAATGCTGGTTACGAAGGTTCAGTTATCATCGAACACTTGAAAAACTCAGAAGTTGGTACAGGATTTAACGCTGCCAATGGTGAATGGGTAAACATGGTTGAAGCAGGTATCATTGACCCTGTTAAAGTAACACGTTCAGCCCTTCAAAATGCCGCATCAGTTGCAAGTCTTATTTTGACAACTGAAGCCGTTGTGGCTAATCATCCAGAACCAGCTGCACCAGCGCCAGCAGCTCCAGGTATGGATCCATCAATGATGGGTGGCTTCTAAGCTAGATAAATGATTATTAAAAATAACGAAAACTCCTCAAATTCTGAGGAGTTTTCATTTGCCTTGAAAGCAATGTCTTTATTTAAGAGTTTTATAACAAAATTTGATATAATAAGGCAAAGTATAGATAACGTGAAAAAGAGCTAGCGCTCATTAATTATGGAGAAAAATGATATTGAACGAAAAAGAATTAATGAATTTAGGTGAACTTTATCGGGAACTCAGAGTGGCGCGTGGGCTGAAATTAAAAGATGTGGCACGTGGCAATGTGTCTCTTTCACAATTATCAAAATTTGAAAATGGGCAAACAATGTTAGCAGCTGATAAATTGTTAGTAGCTATTTCTGGTATTCACATGAGTTTCGCCGAGTTCGGGCATGCTTTAAATCATTATCAAGAAAGCCCTTTTTTTGCTGTTGGTAAACAGATTGCAAAATTACAGTTAAAGGGTGATGTTGAAGGATTAAAACAATTGCTGAACACTTTGGAAGATACGGAAACATTTGACACCTATAACCGGCTAAATAGGATAGATGTCGCTAGCGCTATTCATTCACTAGACCCAAATTATGAAATCGCCGATGAGGACAAGAAGTTTTTGACAGACTATCTTTATGGTATAGAAGAATGGACGGAGTATGAGCTGTACATTTTTGGAAATACAATGGCTATTTTGTCAGATGCAGATTTGATTTTCTTAGGGAAAGCTTTTGCAGAACGTGATAAGTTTTATTTATCGTTGCCGCAGCATAAAAAAACAGCAGAGCTAACTTTTTTAAATATCATCTTTGCGCTAATTGATCGCGAAGAGTTTTATTACACCACTTTTTTTATTGATAAACTGGAAAAATTATTAAATTATCAAGATATGTTTGCGATTGTTGTTTTAAATTTCTTAAGGCAAATTCTAGCTTATTTAAAAGGTGAAATAACAACGACCGAACCAATGGAAGAATATATTGAAATGGTAGAAAAACTAGGTAACCCTACAACTGCTTTGGTGTTAAGAGAACGGTTAGAAGCATTTTGCCTAAAAGACAAGAAAAGAGCAGATAAACAACCACCGCTAACCTAATAGTGGATAATTGTTATCTACTCTCTGTGTTCGGAAATAGTTGGCACTAATTAAAATGGCCAAATTCTAAAAGTTAGAAGAACAGCTGCTACAGCAATCAATTTTTTGAGCATAACATTACCTCCCTTTTCTATTTATTATAGAATAAAATAAGAAAAAAAGCTAAAATTCTCAAATATGAAAAAAATATTTTTAAATTTTCGTATTTGAGAATTTTTAATATCGGCAGTTTTCTATGATATATTATATCCATAAGTATTTTGATTAATGCTTAATGGAACCATGTCGTTCTTATATGTAAGAAGTTTCAAGTATGAAAATCAATTGATTGGGAGCTTTTGATTTTGGGAGCATACTCGAAAACCAAGATATTGTTCTAAGGGAATTGGACTTTCCTAGGAGAAAATTAGCAGAATTGCTAAATAAGACTTGAACAATGACCGGTTCAAGTTAACAAATCATACCTTTTTCAATTGAGTGACACCATCTGTAGTATTCGTAGTAGTATTATTTACTCAATTACAAATTAGTATATCCATGAGGTATGATAACATTAAGAACGGTTTATAAGGTTTGTTTTAGACATGATTGTTCACCTAATAAAAGTATTGATAGCTAACCTAGACATCCTCGTAGACCTTATATTTATTTGATACCGTATTTTCGGTTGGGGGCAGCTGAAAATATGTTGGTGCAGCTTGATGAATGATTACCTTCTGAAAAGACTGATAAGCTACACTAAAAAACTTAAAGAAAAAGCGAACTTTTTGATTTGGTGGGGTTCGTTTTTCTTTTGCATCAATTTTTCCACGAAGCATTAAAATGGTCGAAAAATAATAGAAGGTGTAGTATACTAAAAGCAACAATAACAGTTTACTCGTGAGTGTAGGAGTTTTTGAGGTGAAAGGGGTAAGCTTATGTTCTTTTGGTTAGGTGTTGTTGGTGCTGTTTTGGGTGCTATTTATATTGTTAGGAGTGATAATAAAGATGATTTTTGACTAATGGCGGCTTTTTGAGTCGTTTTTTCTGTTTTTTACTGTAATGTGGTGTGGCTATTTTGTAACAAGAAGTTAAAGAATTTTTGATATAATATGTGAAATAGTAAGAATAATGGAGAAAAGTCATGAAAAAGATAAAAAGCATTTTAAGATTAAAAAAAGTTTGGATACCTAGTCTTATTTTAGGACTTGCTTTGGTACTATTTTTGGTGTGGGGGAGTTTTCATTATTCAAAGAAACATTTGATTGAGGAATATGTCTCCGCTTACCGTCAGTCTGGCGATACGTTTGAAAATATCAAGGGATATGTCGTCTGGTCGGATACCAATCAACAAGTGACGAATGACCAAGCGCAATATACGATGTTTACAAAGCTTTCTAAAAGTGAAGCCCAAAAACTGTCAGAGACGCTAGAGAAGGCAGACAGTTCGGATGATTCCTACATTAAAAAAGTGGGGCGAAGATTTCTCTTTTTCCCCGCTTACCGAGTAGCTTTAAAACCAATGAGTTTAACCATTAAGACAAATATTAATCAGGTTGATGTTCTTTTAAACGAGAAAAAAGTAGCGGTTAGTGATTCGGAAGATTATACGCTGACACTTGAGCGTCTACCAATTGCGGATTATACGGCGAGTATTTCAGGCACTTACAATGGGAAGTCAGTAGAGCTAAGTAAGGCTTATGACGGTGAGAATAGCTTGTTGGATTTGACTGTTAGTTTTAAAACATTCAAAGTAACAAGTAATTTGACTGACGGTGAGCTTTATTTTGATGACACACGCATTGGGACTTTGTCAAATGGTGAGTATGATGTGAGTGATTATCCTTTGACGGATTCTGCACAAGCTTATGTTAAAAAGAATTATTCAGACGGAGAATTGACATCACAAAAGCAGGCTCTTTCTGGCATTTCTGATGGTGATACGGTGGCTTTAGATGCTGAAAATCTCTTAGATGAAGCAAGTGCTGGTCAGATTCTTGTGTCAGCTTTTGACCAATTGATTTCGTATTTAAGCACGGGTCAAGATTCATCAACTGTCTCTACGGTATTTGAAGATGGAGCGAATAATGAGTTTTATAAAGGCTTAAAAGAGAGCATTAAGGCGAAAATGCAGACAGATACTCGTAAGGCGTCAAGTCTGACTGTGCCAGCCATCACGCTGACGAGTCTGTCTCAGATTGGCAAGGAGTCCTATCTCGTTAACTTTTCAGCAACTTATGATTTTTATTATGATAAATCAACAGATAGCGAGAAAAATACATCTGGTGATGTTATTCAGACCTTGGAAGGCAAGATGACCTTGAAAAAATCAGGTTCAAGCTATGTTGTGGCTAATTCTGGGCAAAAAAATATCACCGTGACAGGTGAGAATAATCAAGTAAAATCAGATTCAGTCTTCCCAGAAAAAATTTTGGGAACATGGAAGGTTGATGATAAGGATGACATCACTTTCAAGTTTGAGGCTGACGGTATGATTACTAAAACAACGAAAGATAACGAAGTCAAAACAGCAAAAGTTACTAAACTTGAAGAAGAGGGGGATAATATTTATCGTTATGTTTACGATGACGGTACCGATACATCAGCCTTTATTACTAGCGGTATTGGCGGTATCGGTGTCAAATATGCCTTCGGTATTAAAATTGATGGGTCACATTTGAAATTAGTCCTTTGGCAAACTGGAACAAATGACGATTTTGATTACAGTAAACCACTTTACGGCAACACATTAACGAAAAAATAGAAAGTTATTCTGTTTAACAGTTGAAAAGCGCACAAAGAACGGCACCCCAAAAGTTAGACACAAAATCTAACGATTGGGGTGCTTTTGTTTTATGATAAGCCTGCTTCAAAGGTTTGCGATTTGGCTTCAACGCTGATTTTTTCAAGGGTAAATGGGTGGGTGAAACTTAATTTGTGCGCATGTAGCATAAGACGTTTGGCAGGGATTTTGCTATAAAGTGGGTCGCCGATAATGGCATGGTTGTGAGCTGATAAGTGCACACGAATCTGATGAGTGCGTCCCGTCTTTAAGCGGCATTTGACCAGAGTTCCATTTGGAAAAACTTTGAGTCGGTCAACGATGGTTAAGGCAGTTTGCCCATTTTTGCGGTCAATCACGCGCTTTCTACGGTCATGACGGTCGCGCCCAATTTTATCTTGAAAGACTTGGTGTTTGGGTTCGAATTTTCCTTGCACCAAAGCCCAGTATTCGCGAGCAATGTCTTTGTTTTCTAGCAGGCGATTGAGGATTGGCAAAACAAAAGGATTTTTGGCAAACATGACAGCTCCGCTAGTTTCCATGTCTAAACGGTGAATCACATAGCACGTTTGTCCGACATAGGCAGAGACGTGGTTAAGCAGAGCAATTTCATTGGGTTCGTTGCCATGGGTTTTCATGCCTTCTGGTTTGTTAACGATGATGAGGTGTTCGTCTTGGTAAAGACAATCAACCAGCTCAGCTTGTCCAAAAGGAATCTCTTTTTGGGGATAATCGTCATCATCAAAAATTAAATGAATCGTGTCACCAGTTTTGACCAAACTTTGCCAATTAATCATTTTTCCGTTGATAAGAAGATGTTTTTTAGTGCGCAAAAAGTGGCGAATTTTTCGTGGAATGAGCAAATGTTCCTCTAAAAGTTCTTTGACCGTGCAGTCTGGATAAGAATTTTTAAGCGTAAATGATAAAGTCATAGCTCTATTATAGCATGACTACAAGTTAAAACGCACCTTGTTTGGTGCGTAGGTAGTTTATTTTTTGTCGTTTTCATGCAACCAATCGTGGTATTGTTCCAACAAATTAACTGCCATTTGAGTTGCGACTGCTATTGAATAGGCTTCAGTGCCTTCGGCCTCGCTTTCAGAAACTTCAATTTTTGTTTCATCATAAACGGCTTTTAAACTTTCGTGTGACAATGTTTTTTTAAATGCTTCAAATCCTTTGTTCATCGTGAAATCCTTTCTAATAATCGTAGAAGTATTGTGGGAATGAGTGGCTGTTTGAGACCAGTTGTGCCTATTTTTCTATGCTTTTATTTTATCACAAAAAGACTAAAATGAAATGAAAACGTTGTATTATTTAAGAAATCCCTTTATCTCTGACGATTTTAAAAGAAATTGATATAATGTAGCTATGACAAAATTAAAAATGATTAAAGAAAAAATTCTTTCTTTGTTTAACGACATCAAGGAGAGAATATCTTCTCACAATCACAGTAAGCGTAACTCATCTGAGGAGGAGTTATCAGGTGCTACTGTCAATGAATTTGAAACAGACAAAACGGAAGAGAAAGAAGCAACACCAACGTATCAGCGAAGCAAAGGACACCACAAAAAGGCGAAAAAATCACCTGCTTGGGTGCAAAAAATCACTCGCTTCATGCCCTCCACCAAAAATCCAATCCGACGTTTCTGGCGTCGCTACCGTATCGGAAAAATTCTGCTTATTTTAACGGGAATTGGTGTTTTAGCGATTGGTTCTTACCTTTACTTTGTCGCCAAATCAACGAATGTTTCGGATTTGCAAGATGCTTTGAAAGCAACAACTGTCATTTATGACCAAAATGGTGATCAAGTTGGTTCGCTTTCAGGTCAAAAAGGAACGTATGTCGAATTAGACGCTATTAGTGATAACATGAAAAATGCGGTTATTGCAACCGAGGACCGAACTTTCTATGAAAATAGCGGGATTAATTATTCACGTTTTTTCTTGGCTCTGTTCACCTTTGGGCACTTTGGTGGTGGTTCGACAATCACCCAGCAATTAGCTAAGAATGCTTATCTGAGTCAAGAACAGACAATCACCCGAAAAGCCAAGGAATTTTTCCTCGCGCTCGAGTTAACCAAAAAATACACCAAAGATGAAATATTGACCATGTATCTGAACAATGCTTATTTTGGAAATTCGGTCTGGGGGATTGAGGACGCAAGTCAAAAATATTTTGGCACTAGCGCAGCAAATTTAACCATTGAACAATCAGCGATTCTTGCTGGGATGTTGAAAGGTCCTGAAATTTACAATCCTTATTATTCTATTGAAAATGCGACAAATCGCCGTAATACGGTTCTAAATGTTATGGTTGATGCCGGTAAAATCACGCAGGAAGAAGCTGATGAAGCTGAGCAAGTTGATATTTCCAGCGAGCTTAACGATACCTATACAGGGACTTCTGATGATTACCAATACGCTTCTTATTTTGATGCGGTTATTCAGGAAGCTGAGGAAACATATGGCTTATCAGAAGATGATATTGTCAATAATGGTTATAAAATTTACACAGAGCTTGACCAAAATTATCAAGCCAATATGCAGGCTGTTTTTGATAATACTTCTTACTTCCCAACATCAGATTATGACGGTGAAAGCGCCCAGGGTGCAAGTGTTGCTATGGATCCATCAACGGGGGCTGTTCGTGGTTTGGTAGGGCGTGTTAGCTCAACCTCTGCAATCTTCCGAAGTTTCAATTATGCGACACAAGCATCACGTAGCCCTGGTTCAACCATCAAACCTCTGGTGGTTTATTCACCAGCAGTTGCTTCAGGTTATTCAATTACAACTGAATTGCCAAATACGGTTCAGGACTACGATGGCTATGCACCAACAAACTATGGTGGCATTGAGACAGACGATTTGCCGATGTATCAAGCATTAGCTAATTCTTACAATATCCCTGCCGTTTACCTATTAAATGAAATTGGTATCAGTAAGGGAATTGGTTACGGTAAGAAATTTGGCCTCAACATGGACAACGTCAACGAGGAATTGGGTATTGCACTCGGTGGTGGTGTCACAACGAATCCACTTGAAATGGCGCAAGCCTATTCAACCTTTGCTAATGGTGGTGTGATGCCAAAAGCTCATTTGATTACCAAAATTGAAAATGCTAGTGGTGATGTGATTGCAGAATTTAAACAGTCCAATAAACGTGTCATTAGTCAATCCGTAGCAAATAAGATGACAAGCATGATGCTTGGAACATTTTCAAACGGCTCTGCTATTAACGCTAATGCTTATGGTTACACGATGGCAGGTAAGACAGGTACCGTGGAAGCAAGCTTCAATGAAGACTTGACAAGTGACCAATGGGTAATTGGCTATACGCCTGATGTCGTTATTGCTCAATGGATTGGTTATGATTCGACTGATGAAAATCACTACCTAACCGACGCAAGTTCGGGAACGGCATCGACCATCTTTAGTGCGGTAGCAAGTAGCATTTTACCATATACGGCAGGAACAGAGTTTACCGTCGAAAATGCTTATAGCCAGAATGGATACGATTTAGTTTATAGCACCGATGATTCAACAGATACAAGCAGTAGCAGTTCGTCATCAAGCTCTGACAGTATCCTTGATAAAGTGCAAGAATCCGCACAAAACGCTGGCGACACGATTGGACGAGCGGTTAAAGACGCTTGGGATAGTTTCTCAAGTTGGTTTAACAGCCAGACGAACTAACGAACTTGCCAACTTATCAAAAACATGATAAAATAAGGACTCGGAGGCATTATGGCACAGAAAAAAGCAAGTTTAGCTTGTACAGAATGTGGAAGCCGTAACTACTCTATCGGAGTTAGTAGTAATCCAAAGCCTGTACGACTAGAAGTTAATAAATTTTGTAAACATTGTAAAAAATACACACTACATAAAGAAACACGTTAATCATTTTATGTAGCAACTGGCATTCTCAGCTTTAGAGTAATGAGCGGAGATGATAGAAAAAGGAGGCGCCCGTGGCATTCATTAAGGGAGTTTTTACGATTTTAAAAGACACAACATGGCCAAATCGTAAACAACGTTGGAAAGATTTTATTTCTGTACTTGAATATACAGCATTCTTTACCATTGTTATTTTCATTTTCGATAAATTGCTCTCACTTGGAGTGACAGATTTATTGAATCGTTTTTAAGATTGAGTTTGATTGGAGGTTTTGCAATAGCAAGCTTCTGATTGATGATTAAGTCAAAAGAAGTCTGAGAAGTCCTTTCTCAGGCTTTTTTGTGCACATTTGGCATCAATTCGTTGACAGCGCTTATTATTTTTCCTATAATAAAATAAAGAAAAACACCCAAAGAGCCTTGCGGGGCTTTTTTATAATGGAGGAAATTATGTTAGATTCATTTGATAAGGGTTGGTTCGTTTTACAAACTTACTCTGGTTACGAAAACAAAGTTAAAGAAACATTGTTGCAACGTGCGCAAACTTACAATATGTTAGATAACATCTTGCGCGTTGAAATTCCAACACAAACAGTTAATGTTGAAAAAAATGGGAAAGTCAAAGAAGTTGAAGAAAATCGTTTTCCAGGTTATGTCTTAGTTGAAATGGTGATGACAGACGAAGCTTGGTTCGTTGTTCGTAACACACCAAACGTTACTGGATTTGTTGGGTCACACGGTAACCGTTCAAAACCGACACCACTTTTGGAAGAAGAAATCCGTTCAATTCTTATCTCAATGGGACAAACTGTTGATGTCATTGACACAAACATCAAACCAGGTGATGTGGTTCAAATCATTGACGGCGCCTTTGCAGGACAAGAAGGACGTGTTGTTGAAATCGAAAACAACAAAGTGAAATTGATGATTAACATGTTCGGAACTGAAACACAAGCTGAATTGGAGCTTTACCAAATCGCTGAATTGTAATGATTTTTCACAAGCCTAACGTGTATATTGGCTTACATTCTAAAACGCTGAACTCTTAGACGGAATTCGGCGTTTTTTGTATTTGAATGCTATTTTGATTCAATATCTTCTTTTTCGATTTCTTCGTGATAGTATCAAGCGTGATATAAAATGACGTTGTTGACTTGCTTGTTAGTGGCAATAAGTTAATCACAATAGTACAAACCATAAAAACATCGTAAATTTTTTCAATGGTTGCTAGGTTATCAGAAGGTTTGATAATATCAAAAAGCTGTTTTTTCATAAATGTTTCCCTGATGTTGTTAGGACTATTATAAACATAGCAAAAACACTCTAAATAGCATGTTTTTTGCTATAATTAAGTAACAAAGTGAGAAAGAACGGAGAATAAGGATGGCTGTCGGTTTAGTATTAGAGGGTGGCGGCATGCGCGGTTTGTACACCGCTGGTGTCTTGGATACCTTTTTAGATGCGGGAATTAAGGTGGATGGTGTTGTCTCGGTATCTGCTGGGGCCCTTTTTGGGGTGAATTTTTTGTCAAAACAAAAAGGCAGAGCCCTCCGTTACAATAAAAAATATGCCACAAATCCGGGGTACATGGGACTTCGTTCATGGTTGAAAACAGGAAATGTGGTCAATAAAGAATTTGCCTACTACAAAGTTCCGATGGAACTGGATATTTTTGACGAGGAAGCTTTTGAAAAATCAGGTGTACCTTTCTATGTAACAGTAACTAATTTAGCAACAGGAAAAGCTGAGTATCATAAGGTTGACAATGTCTTTGAACAAATGGAGTTACTTCGTGCGAGTTCAGCATTGCCTTTGGCGTCAAAAATCGTTGAGTGGCAAAGCAATAAATACCTTGATGGTGGTCTGTCAGACAGTATTCCAGTCGATTTTGCCAAAAGCCTTGGTTTTGATAAATTGATTGTTGTTTTAACACGTCCAATTGATTACCGTAAAAAGCCAAGTAATGGTCGTGTCTATAAACTTTTTTACAGAAAATACCCTAAGTTTGTAGAAGTCGCTTCAAAACGTTATCAACACTATAACGACACCATTGAACACATTAGCAATTTGGAAAATGAAGGCGAACTTTTTGCCATTCGCCCAAGCCAAAATCTGGAAATCGGACGACTTGAAACCAACCCCGACAAATACGAAGAAATTTACCAAATCGGTGTCAAAGATACCAAAGCAATCATGGAACAATTGAAAGATTATTTAGCAAATGACTAAATGAGCATTTGATTTGACTAAAAATTCTTCTTATCAACTGAAAACAGGCATGAAATCCCTTGTGATTTCGCCTTTTTTCTTTATTCTTTTCGTGGTATAATAGTAACCAACACTAAGAACATGGAGAATGACATGGCAACTTATAATCATAAAGAAATTGAGAAAAAATGGCAGGCCTATTGGGCTGATAATCATACGTTTAAAACAGGAACAGACGCTGATAAACCAAATTTTTATGCGTTGGATATGTTCCCTTACCCATCTGGAGCTGGTCTGCACGTAGGACATCCAGAAGGATACACTGCGACTGATATTCTTAGCCGTTTCAAACGCGCTCAAGGCTACAACGTTCTTCACCCAATGGGTTGGGATGCTTTCGGACTTCCTGCCGAACAATACGCAATGGATACAGGTAATGACCCAGCTGAATTTACAGCTAAAAACATTGCAAACTTCAAACGCCAAATCAACTCACTTGGTTTCTCATATGACTGGGATCGTGAAGTGAACACAACTGACCCTAATTATTACAAATGGACTCAGTGGATTTTCACAAAATTATACGAAAAAGGCTTGGCGTACGAAGCTGAAGTACCAGTTAACTGGGTTGAAGAATTAGGGACAGCTATCGCCAACGAAGAAGTGCTGCCTGACGGGACATCTGAACGTGGTGGTTATCCAGTTGTTCGTAAACCGATGCGCCAATGGATGCTTAAAATCACAGCTTACGCTGAACGTCTGCTCGAAGATTTAGAAGACCTTGATTGGCCAGAATCAATCAAAGATATGCAACGTAACTGGATTGGTAAATCAACTGGTGCTAACGTTACTTTTAAAATCAAAGATACGGATAAAGATTTCACCGTCTTTACAACTCGTCCAGATACATTATTTGGTGCGACTTACGCTGTTTTAGCGCCTGAGCACCCACTTGTTGAAGCTATTACAACACCAGAACAAGCGCAAGCAGTTGCTGACTACAAACACCAAGCAAGCCTTAAATCTGACCTTGCTCGTACAGACCTTGCTAAAGAAAAAACAGGTGTTTGGACTGGTAGCTATGCCATTAACCCAGTAACTGGTAAAGAAATGCCAATCTGGATTGCTGATTATGTTCTTGTAAGCTACGGTACTGGTGCTATCATGGCTGTTCCTGCTCACGATACACGTGACTGGGAATTCGCAAAACAATTTGACTTGGAAATCATTCCAGTTCTTGAAGGCGGAAATGTTGAAGAGGAAGCTTACACAGAAGACGGACTTCACGTCAATTCTGGTTTCCTAGATGGACTTGATAAAGCGCAAGCTATTGATAAAATGGTTGAATGGCTTGAAGCAGAAGGCGTTGGTAACAAGAAAGTAACTTATCGCTTGCGTGACTGGCTTTTCTCACGTCAACGTTATTGGGGTGAACCAATCCCAATCATCCACTGGGAAGACGGTACAACAACAGCTGTTCCAGAGGAGCAATTACCACTTGTATTGCCAGTAACAAAAGACATCAAACCTTCAGGTACAGGTGAATCACCACTTGCTAACTTGACTGATTGGCTTGAAGTGACACGCGAAGACGGCGTTAAAGGTCGCCGTGAAACCAATACAATGCCACAATGGGCTGGTTCAAGCTGGTACTTCTTGCGTTACATTGATCCACACAACGATGAAAAATTGGCTGATGAAGAGCTTCTAAAAGCTTGGTTGCCAGTTGATATTTACATCGGTGGTGCAGAACACGCTGTGCTTCACCTTCTTTATGCTCGTTTCTGGCATAAATTCCTTTATGATTTAGGTGTTGTTCCAACCAAAGAACCATTCCAAAAACTCTTTAACCAAGGGATGATTTTGGGAACAAGCTACCGCGATCACCGTGGTGCACTTGTGGCAACTGACAAAGTTGAAAAACGTGACGGTTCATTCTTCCACATTGAAACTGGTGAAGAACTTGAACAAGCACCAGCGAAAATGTCTAAATCACTTAAAAACGTTGTTAACCCTGATGATGTGGTTGAACATTATGGTGCAGATACACTTCGCGTGTACGAAATGTTCATGGGACCACTTGATGCCTCAATCGCATGGTCTGAAGAAGGTCTTGAAGGCTCACGTAAATTCCTCGACCGCGTCTATCGCTTGTTGACAACAAAAGAAATTGTTGCAGAAAACAATGGCAATTTGGATAAAGTTTACAACGAAACAGTCAAAGCTGTAACTGAACAACTTGAAGCCATGAAATTCAATACAGCTATTGCGCAATTAATGGTATTCGTCAACGCTGCTAACAAAGAGGACAAACTCTTTGCTGACTACGCTAAAGGATTTGTACAATTGTTAGCACCATTTGCACCACACCTTTCTGAAGAATTGTGGCAAACATTGACACAATCAGGTGAATCAATTTCATACGTTGCATGGCCAACATGGGACGAAGCAAAACTCGTTGAAAACGACGTTGAAATTGTTATCCAAATCAAAGGTAAAGTACGTGCTAAACTTGTTGTACCAAAAGATTCAAGCCGTGAAGAACTTGAAAAACTTGCCCTTGCTAACGACAAAATCCAAACAGAAATCGCTGGCAAAGACATTATTAAAGTAATTGCGGTACCTAACAAACTTGTAAATATTGTTGTGAAATAGATTTTTGATACAAGTTTGTTAGCTTTATTTCCAACCTCACCCCCTCTCCCAGAGCTTTTGAGCAGTGCCTAACAAACTTGAATCTCGTGGTAAAATAATCACTATATATAACCAAAAACTCCTGTCCAATGGGTAGGAGTTTTTGGTTTATGAAGATGATGTCTGGTAAAACTTGGTAAAACCTCATGGTAAACGTTTACAAAAAATTAGCTAAAGAGTAAAATAAAAGAAAGAATCTAAGAAAGAGGGCAAAAAATGGAAGTCAAACAAGAAATTGTTGAGACAATTAATGGGCAAAAGGTTGAAAAATACACTATTATTAATGATAATGGTGTCCAAGTTGGTTTACTAACGCTGGGAGCAACTTGGCAAGAATTTTTAGTGCCAGATGACAAAGGAGGTCAGAAAAATCTTATCATTGGTTTTGATAAGCCAAGTGATTATCTGAAAAATCCTTTATGTGCAGGTCAATCAATCGGACGTGTTGCAGGGCGTATTAATCAAGGGAAATTTAACCTTGATGGCAAAGAAATTCAGCTACAACAAAATGAAAAAGGAAACACTCTTCACGGTGGACCTCAAGGATTTCATCAGCAAATCTGGACTGCATTTATCGAAGCTGGTCAAAATGCGCTTAGTGTGGTGATGACTTATGACGCTAAAGAGGAAATTGACCATTTCCCAGGAGATATGCAGGTAGAAGTACGATTTACGCTAGACAATGCAAATCGTTTTACGATTGTTTATACGGGCAAAAATGCTACTAAAACAACGCTTTTTAACCCAACCAACCATGTTTATTTTAACTTGGGAAATCGTCAAGATTTAAGTCAGCACACCTTCACTTTGGCAGCAGACCATTATTTAGAGACTCGTGATGATTTGATTCCGACAGGAAAATTCATTGACGTTGCTGGCACAGCTTATGATTTTCAAACTGGGCAAAACCTTGGAGAGGCTATCGCTGATACAGGCGGGCTTGACGATGCTTTCTTGGTAAATGCTTCGCTTGATAAACCTTGTGGAGAATTGAAAGATGAGGAAAGTGGCGATTCTGTTCACCTTTATTCTGACCGTGATGCTTGGGTCGTTTACAGCATGGGTGGTATTCCTGAAGGTATTTATCCAGCGCGTGATAAGGGCAAAATGGCTAAAGAATTTGAATCCTTAGCACTTGAAGCACAATTTCTCCCAGATGCTATTAATCATGATAATTTTGGTGACATTACCCTGCAAGCAAATGAGGAGAAAAGCTACACAATCGCTTTTGAGTATCATAAAGGATAATATCGTTTTACAAACTCAGTTAAAAAGAGATTTCTGTTTGGAATCTCTTTTTATTATTTATAATTGATTCTTGCATTATGATTGAAAAAATCCAGTCAGAGCAAAATAGTTGTGTGAAAACACACTTTGTAGTAGCATAGCGTTATACAATTCTACATACTGTATTCCAACATCGAAGTAATATAGTATGACGAATTAGAAAGGAAATGTAAATAATGATTGAAATTACATTTTTAAACGCAGGAAACCAAGAACGAGTGGTGATGTTTGACTCATACGAGGAATTCGAACGTTCACAGCAAGCTTGCTCAATCGATATTGCTGACTATTACAAAGTCACTAAGGTCGTTTATAATGGTCATGTACTGGACTATTCAGGAAATTATGGCAACTTATTTTACTACTTTTTAAAACAAGATTTAACACAGTATCGTATTTAACGACGTTTTTCATTTTTGAATAAAGACGACCAGTAGACCGTCAAAAATTTATGATAAAATCGCAACAAATCGATTTTAGAACAAGCAAAAAGCCCTAAACAAAGGGCTTTTTCTTATGATATTTAATCCTCCCTATAGGGCTCGAACCTATGACCCATGGATTAAGAGTCCACTGCTCTACCAACTGAGCTAAGGAAGGATAAGAAGCTGTATTGGCACCGTGATTCACGATTTGTATTGAACCCGCAATCTACAAGCAGGTGGGCAACTCGCTTCTCCTTAGTTGCTTCCGCGTGTAACGGCCTGCATACTGGAGAAAGACTACTGTTTCCCGAAATACAAATATTTAGTCGGTCAACACATTGATGTGAATTCGTATGCCACAGCAATAATCTATATATCTATAATAGCATTTTTAAAAAATATTTCAAGGGCAAATCTTATTTTTTAGAAAGCGGTTTTCTTTTTAAGCATTAATGAAAACTATTAAAATGAGAAAGTACCATATTATCATTATTTAGACAGTTCATCAATTCGCTCTTTGTTAGCACCGAGGGCACGTTCGTATTTCCCGGTTTGGTTAGCATCAAAATAATTTTTTTCGACTAACTTATCTGGTAAATACTGCTGTTTAACCCATTTTTCAGGATAATCATGAGGGTATTTGTAGCCTTGTGCGTTTCCCAAATCTTTGCTGCCAGCGTAATGTCCGTCGCGTAGATGGCGTGGAATTGGCAAATTTCCGTTTTGATGAAGGTCGCTGATAGCCTTGTCAATCGCTGTAATGGCAGAATTTGATTTTGGTGATAAGGCAAGGTCAATTACGACGTTGGCAATTAAGATACGTGCTTCAGGAAAACCAATTCTTTGGGCAGCATCAAGGGCCGTAACCGTATGAATTTGAGCGTCAGGATTAGCAAGCCCAATATCCTCGTAAGCAATCACAGTCAGCCTGCGAGCAAGGCTTGGCAAATCACCAGCTTCAATCAGACGAGCAGCGTAGTGCAGACTAGCATTGACATCAGAGCCACGAATGGATTTTTGCAAAGCTGACAGCACATCATAGTGACCATCACCATCTTTATCCATGGTAATATAACTGCGCTGCAAGCTATTTTCAACGGTGTCAAGGCTAATGTGGCGCAGCCCGTTATCATCTGCTTTGGTTGACATGACCGCTAAATCAAGCGAATTAAAAGCTGAGCGTAGGTCGCCGTTGGTTGCCGTTGCAATGAAATCAAGCGCATCGGCATCAATATCAACATCAAAGTCAAATCCGCGCTCTTTATCAGATAAAGCTGTTTGCAAAGCTGTCTTTATGTCATCTGTTGACAAGGGTTCTAATTCAAAAATTTGTACCCTTGAGCGAATGGCTGGCGTCACCGAAAAGAAAGGATTTTCAGTTGTTGCCCCAATCATGATAATATTGCCATTTTCAAGTAAAGGTAGCAAGAAATCTTGCTTGGTTTTATCTAAGCGGTGAATTTCGTCGAGCAGTAGGACTAAACCGCCAGAAAATTTAGCTTCCTCGGCAATTTCTTGCAGACGCTTTTTGCTATCTGTTGTAGCGTTGAACGTCCGAAAAGCGTATTTGGTTGTTCCTGCGATAGCGCTAGCGATTGAGGTCTTCCCGATACCAGGAGGACCGTAGAGAATCATTGATGACAGCATATTGGCCTCCACCATACGGCGAATGATTTTTCCTTCACCGACTAGATGTTTCTGCCCAATCACTTGGTCAATATTCTTAGGGCGCATTCGCAAAGCGAGATTATTTGGCATGGCTATCCTCCAGATAATAACTGTAAACGAGGTCATCAACGTAAGTATGGTTTAGGTAAAATTGATTTTTCAAAATAGCCTCTTGTTTAAAGCCTAATTTTTCGTAGAATATGCAGGCTTTTTCATTTGATGATAGCACATGAATGAGAACTTTTTGGTAGCCGTCAGCTTTTGCTATATCAAAGAAAGTTTGGATAAGTTTGCGTCCGATACCTTGACCGCGCGTTTTTTCAGAAATGGTAATGCCAAAGGTTACCACGTGATGACCGCTAGGGAAAGGATAATAAGTATGGTAATCAAGAACACCTAAAATATCCTGATTTTCTTCAGCGACAAGATAATGTGTTCCATTTTCAAAATCTTTGATGATTTTATCCTTATTTGCAATAGGTAGTGGAGCTGGTGTGTTAATTGCATTCCATGTTTGGTTTTCTAGTATAACCACTTGTTCAACATCTTCTAGCTCCATTGGTCGTATTTGCATGTCATTTCCCCTTAAGTATGATAAAATAATTGTAACACAAAAGAAGATTGGAAGAAATTTTTAATGGCTAAATTTGGCTTTTTATCAGTATTAGAAGAAGAAATGGACAAGTACTTCACGTTTGATTATGCTATTGATTGGAATAAGAAAAATCATGCGGTGGAAGTGACTTTTATTTTGGAAGCGCAGAATCAATCTGCGGTTGAAACTGTGGATGACCAAGGTGAAATCAACAACGACGACATCGTTTTTGAAGATTATGTGCTTTTTTACAATCAAGCAAAATCAAAAGTTGATGAAGATGATTATTTGGTGACTATTCCATTTGATGCCAAAAAAGGCTTTTCACGTGAATTTTTAGCTTATTTTGCTGAAACATTGAACGACGTAGCAACCAAAGGTCTTGATGATTTAATGGACTTTTTAGCAGACGAAAATACGACTGACTTTGCGCTCGAATGGGACGCTAAAAGCTTTGAAAATGGGAAAGTAGCTCTGAAAGAAACAGAATACTTTGCCTATCCGAGGTATTGAGGTGTAATCGGATAAAACACAGGGAAGGGTTAGTTAATATCTCGAACTGAATATATTTCAAATAAAAAGCAAGAAAGGAAAAGGATAAGTGTTTGCTTTGAGCACGAACTTATGACCTTTTAATACAGATAGAAAGGAAAAAGGGGCAGGTAATTTTAAACTGAACCCGCCCGAAATACTGTGCCAAAAAGATAAAGTTCCCCTAGACGCAAGCGTCATCGGTGACTTTCCTATTTTGGTTTTGTATTTTACGGGCTTGGTATCTTAATTATGGACAAATGGCAAGAGTTAACTGTTGAGGTTTTACGTGATGCAGAAGAAGCTGCATCGAATATTTTGATTGAATTAGGTAGTCAAGGTGTGGCGATTGATGATAGTGCGGACTATTTCGGTCATGTTGGCAAATATGGCGAAGTATTTCCAGAAATCAAACAAGTGGAAACTGTTAAAATCACAGCTTACTACCCAGAAAATGTTGATATTGAGGCTGTTGAAAAAGAAGTGGCTGACCGCTTAGCGGAATTGACTGATTTTGGCGTTGATGCTGGTGATGTTCACTACGCAACGCAAGAATTGGCAGAGCAGGATTGGGCAGAAAACTGGAAAAAATATTATGAACCAACGCGTATCAGCTATGATTTGACAATCGTTCCAAGTTGGACTGATTATGAAGCTAGCGAGGGTGAGAAAATAATTCGTCTCGACCCTGGTATGGCATTTGGTACAGGAACTCACCCAACCACAAAAATGAGTCTTTTTGCGCTCGAGCAGGTGCTTCGTGGTGGTGAAACTGTAATTGATGTGGGTACTGGTTCAGGTGTGCTTTCGATTGCAAGTTCACTTCTTGGGGCAAAAGATATCTATGCTTATGACCTTGATGAAGTAGCCGTGCGCGTGGCACAAGAAAACATTGACCTTAACGCCAATACTGAAAATATCCATGTGGCTACTGGAAATCTTTTGCAAGGTGTTGGCATTCAAGCAGACGTTATCGTGGCAAATATCCTTGCGGACATTTTGGTCAATATGACAGAAGATGCTTATCGTCTTGTTAAAGATGAAGGTTACCTTATCATGTCAGGCATTATTTCTGATAAATGGGATATGGTTCGTAAATCAGCTGAGGACGCAGGTTTCTTCCTTGAAACACACATGGTTCAAGGCGAATGGAATGCTTGTGTTTTCAAAAAAACAGATGATATTTCAGGTGTAATTGGAGGATAAATGCAACAGTATTTTGTAGCAGGACAAGCTCAAGATGTCGTTACAATCACAGATAAAGATACGATTAAGCATATGTTTAACGTCATGCGTTTGACAGAAAACGACGAAGTTGTCCTTGTCTTTGATGACCACGTGAAGCGTTTGGCAAAAGTCATTGATAGTGCTGAACACCGTTTTGAAATCATTGAAGAACTAGATAGCAATGTTGAATTGCCTGTTGAGGTGACGATTGTCGCAGGATTTCCAAAGGGTGATAAATTGGAATTTCTAGCACAAAAAGGGACTGAACTTGGTATGGCAAAGCTCTGGGCATTTCCAGCGGATTGGTCAGTGGTCAAATGGGACGGCAAAAAATTAGCCAAAAAAGCCGATAAGCTGGCAAAAATCACACTAGGTGCTGCGGAACAAAGCAAACGTAATGTGATTCCAGAAGTTACTCTTTTTGAGAAAAAAGAAGCTTTTTTAGCAGAACTTGAGCAATTTGACAGGATTTTTATTGCTTATGAGGAATCAGCCAAGGAAGGTGAGACGGCTGTTCTAGCGCGTGAATTGTCACAAATGAAAGCAGGAGAGAAAATTCTTTTTATCTTTGGACCAGAGGGCGGCATTTCGCCAGAAGAAATCGAAACATTTGAATTAAAAGGTGGTTTGAAAATCGGTTTAGGACCACGTATCATGCGCGCTGAAACCGCACCGCTATATGCTTTAGCGAGCGTTAGCTATGCCTTGGAATTGATGAAGTAGCTAGAAACCTAGGTTGTTAACAATTTATAATGGAAAACACTGTTATAGGTGTTTTCTTTTTAGTACGACGGGCATGTTGTATATCTGAGGTGCAAGTCCTCTGGGGCACCTGCTACCGGTGAACCCAATAGCGACTCCCAAGCCTGACTATCGTGAGGCAGCTAAAAACACTAAAGTCCCAAAAGGTAGTCGTAACCTGTTGACGTAAATCACGAGAGTAATCGATGAAAGATGTATGACTTATCCCGTGAGGTCTCATTGAGGAGGTACTCCTAGTAACAACGAACAATGAGAAGTCAGCCGAACCCATAGTAGCGTTGAAACTTCCGTAATGGAAGGGGAGCGAAGGGGTGAACTATTAGAGAATACCTAGAACCTATAGTTTTGTCTGCCCTAATAGACCTGGTTTGAAGCGACGGCACTCGCGTAACGTATGACGAAAGAGGCTGTTCACCCATATAAGACGGCACAAGCGGAACGAAGCTTAGTGAATAGGTGAGAGAGCTATCACTAAAACTCTTGTTTAAATTTAATGGAACCGCCGTATGCCGAACGGCACGTACGGTGGTGTGAGAGGGGCTACATGTTAGCCCCTACTTGATTTTACTTATTTTTTACTGGTGCTTGTGAAGGTTTTGGGTTAACAGCGCTTTAAAAAGTTTTTATTCTAGATATATACAAATTACAGATAAGGATAATATAATGGCAACAATTAAGGATGTCGCAAGGGTTGCGGGGGTATCAACTTCGACAGCTTCACGTGCTCTACATGATAGTAGTATGATTAGCGAGGCGACTAAAAGACGTGTGCGTCGTGCGATGAAAGAACTGGATTACTCTCCAAACTATTCGGCATAAAATCTAGTCAATCGCACAACCAATACAATAGGGATTATTTTGCCTGTGCGAGAAAGTCAGGATTCACTTGGAAATACCCCATTTTTCATGCAAATTATTCAAGGTATTTCAAGCGTGTGTAGCGAGAATGACTACATGGTCAGCTTGGCAACAGGACGAACAGATGACGAATTGCAAAAAAATATCCAAACCTTAATTCGTAGCGGCAACATCACTAAGCTTATTTTTCTTTATTCAAGAAAAGCAGATCCAGTTTTTGAATTTGTCAAACAAAAAAAGAAGGTTTCTTGTGTCGTCGTTGGTCGTTCTTACGAAGATGCTCCGCAAAAAACGGTGCGTTTTGTCGATAATAATAATGACCAAGCTGGTAAAGATGCAACGACATTCATGTTAGCCAAAGGCTATAATCATCTTGTTTTTGCCTATACTGATATGGATGAATTAGTGCAAACCGAACGTTATCAAGGTTACTGTGAAGCCTTGCAAGAATACGGTAAAAAAGGGAGTACATTGCAATTATCACGCCTAAGCGACGAGGAAAATGCGGTGAAGTTGCAGACGTTTCTTGCTGAAAATCCCAAAACAGAAGCTTTTGTTGCCTGTGATGACATCATGGCGATTCGTTTGCAACGTTTATTTAAGGATAGTGACCTTGAAAATCATTATGCTATGATTGGTTTTAACAATTCATTGATTACAGAAATTGCGAGCCCTGCCTTGACTTCCGTGGATATTTTTCCATATGAGCTGGGGGAGAATGCCGCCAAATTATTATTAGCTGACTCTAAAAATTTAACTGAACAAACGATTGTTATTCCACATAAAATCATTGAACGCGAATCAACACCAGATTTGGGTTAACAGCTTTTACTAACTAAAACCTCCGTTGGAGTTTTTTTGCCAAGGAGGTATTTGTTGAGATGTCTTTTTTTAAAAAAATTACGGAAAACGCTTTACAAATTAAAAATATGTGTTATAATAAAATCATCAAAACAACGCAAACGTTTGCGTAAATTTAAAACAAAGCTCAAACCAATACTTTAAAGGAGTTTGAAAATAGAAGTGGCATTATTTTTTATAAATTAAAGCAATTGGTTTCCTATAAAATGGTTTAAGGAGTATTTCATGAAGAAGGCATTTAAAAATTTAACCAGCTTCGAATTTTGGCAAAAATTCGGAAAATGCTTGATGGTTGTTATTGCTGTTATGCCAGCAGCAGGTTTAATGGTTAGTATTGGGAACTCACTTCCGCTAATCAATGCAGACTCAGCCCTTCTTGCTACGGTTGGTAATGTTATTGCTCAAATCGGATGGGGAATTATCAATAACCTTCATATCCTCTTCGCGTTAGCAATTGGTGGTAGTTGGGCAAAAGAACGTGCTGGTGGTGCGTTTGCAGCAGGTATCGCATTTATTCTCATCAACCTTATCACAGGTCACGTTTACGGTATTTCACTTGATATGATTGCCGATGGTACAAGTACGGTTCACAATGTTCTTGGTGGCAAAATGCTTGTAGCTGACTACTTTGTCAACGTTCTTGGTCAACCTGCCCTTAATATGGGTGTGTTTGTCGGTATTATCTCTGGTTTTGTTGGGGCAACAGCTTACAATAAATACTATAACTACCGCAAATTGCCAGACGTTCTTTCATTCTTCAATGGTAAACGTTTCGTACCATTCGTTGTTATCTATCGTTCAGTTCTTGTTGGTTTGTTTATGTCACTTGTTTGGCCAATCATCCAATCAGGAATCAATGGATTTGGTATGTGGATTGCATCTTCACAAAATTCAGCACCATTTTTAGCACCATTCTTATATGGTACTTTGGAACGCTTGCTTCTTCCATTTGGACTTCACCACATGATTACTATCCCACTGAACTACACATCACTTGGTGGTACTTATGAAATTTTGACAGGTGCTCAAAAAGGAACAGAAGTCTTTGGTCAAGACCCACTTTGGTTAGCATGGGTAACAGACCTTATCAATCTGAAAGGGTCTAATGCTTCAGCATACCAAGAACTTTTAACAAATGTAACACCAGCTCGCTTTAAAGTTGGGCAAATGATTGGTGCAACTGGTACACTTATGGGACTTAGTCTTGCTATGTACCGTAATGTTGACCCTGACAAGAAGAAAAAATACACTGCTATGTTCCTCTCAACAGCAGCAGCAACATTCTTAACAGGTGTTACTGAACCAATCGAATACATGTTTATGTTCGTTGCAATGCCACTTTACGTTGTTTATGCAGTTGTTCAAGGGGTGACATTTGCTTTAGCTGATTTAGTTAACCTTCGTCTTCATTCATTTGGTAATATTGAACTTTTAACACGTACGCCTATGGCTCTCAAAGCTGGACTTGGCGGTGATTTGATTAATTTTGTCATCTGTTGTATTTTATCAGGAGTTGTGATGTACTTTATTGCAGACTTCATGATTAAGAAATTCAACTTTGCTACTCCAGGTCGTAATGGTAATTATGACGATATGGATGAAGACCAAGCTAGTGCATCAGCAGACGGTGCTAGTGTCTCTGCAGACTCACAAATCGTTCAAATCATTAATCTCCTTGGTGGACGCAATAACATCGAAGATGTTGATGCTTGTATGACTCGACTTCGTGTTACAGTCAAAGATGTCGCTAAAGTCGGTGATGAGGACACTTGGAAAAAAGCTGGCGCTATGGGACTTATCATCAAAGGCTCAGGTGTTCAAGCGGTTTATGGACCAAAAGCAGATATTTTGAAATCTGATATCCAAGACCTTCTTGATTCTGGTGTAGAAATTCCAACTGTCAACTTGTCAGAAGTTGAAGGAAACGATGTTACAAAAGTTTCTTATAAAGGTGTGACAGAAGATGTCAATGCAGTTGCAGACGGTGATGTAAAACCTATCACAGAAGTTAAAGACCCAGTCTTTGCTGGTAAAATGATGGGTGATGGCTTCGCTGTTGAACCAGAAAATGGCAATGTTTACGCACCAGTTTCAGGTATTGTAACAAGCGTCTTTCCAACAAAACACGCCTTTGGTCTATTAACAGACAATGGACTTGAAGTTCTTGTTCACATTGGTTTAGATACTGTTGCTCTTAATGGAGTACCATTCTCAGTTAAGATTACAGAAGGTCAACGTGTTCAAGCTGGTGAGCTTTTGGTGGTAGCTGATTTAGCAGCTATTCGTTCAGCAGGTCGTGAAACAACAATTATTGTTGCCTTCACAAATACAGCAGAAATCAAAGCAGTCAATTTAACCCAAACAGGAAAAGTTTCTGCTAACACACCTGTTGCCAAAGTAGAACTTTAAGCTAATATTACGCATATGAATAAGAGATGTTTAGGTTAAATCTAAATAAAAGGGAGTCTGAGATAGGAATCACGGACTCTCCTTTGACTTGAAGGGAACAGATATGGCTAAATTTTTAACACTTAATACGCATTCTTGGTTGGAGGCAAATTCATTAAAGAAATTATTCGACTTGGCAGAAACGATTTATAGTGAAAATTATGATGTCATTTGCCTTCAAGAAATTAACCAAGATATTCGTGGACTGTTAACCAAAGAAGTTGATGGCTATGAAAAATTACCAGGCAGCCCAGCTTTGCATCGCGATAACTACGCTTTACAACTCGTGAATTATCTGAGAAGTCAAGGACGATATTATTATTGGTCTTGGGCATATAATCATATTGGATACGAAAAGTACAATGAGGGTGTTGTTATTCTATCAAAAACACCTATCAAAGTGAATGATATTCTGGTATCTGATGTTGATGACGAAACTGATTTTCACACAAGACGTGTTCTCGTTGCGGAGACAGAAATTGACCAGAAACCAATTACGGTTGTCAGCTTACACATGTCTTGGTTTGGTAAAGGCTTTGAAAGTGAATGGCAAAAGCTGGAGACAGCGCTGCTTGATTACCCCAAACCATTGGTACTCATGGGTGATTTTAACAATCCAACGGATACTGCTGGCTATGATATGATTTTAAACAGCCCACTTGATTTACAAGACAGCCACAAAGTGGCTAAGAAAGTCCAAGGCGACCACACGATTATTGAAGACATTGACGGCTGGGAGGGCAATAAACAATCCCTCAAAGTTGATCATGTTTTCACAAGTAAAGATATTGATATTCTATCATCAACCGTCACATTTGACGGCGGTGAAGCGCCAATCGTCAGTGACCATTTCGGTCTTGCCGTTGAGCTCAACTACTAATAACACTACCTCCTAATTTATTTGTTTGTTTTTATAAAAAGCGCCCTTGTCCCGGGGCGCTTTTGATGTGTAAAAGTATGGATTTTATTGATTAAAAAATTCTCTGATGAAGTAGTAAAATGTAGCATGCGATTTGGTTATTGTGTGATATAATGGATCCGCTGTGAGAGTATTAAAATAAAGAGATTAATTATATGGAGAAGATATGGTAGTATTTAATGTAGAAATCGAAGAAGTCCTTCAAAGGGTTGTAGAAGTTGAGGCAGAAGATAAAGCTCAAGCATTGAGATTGATAAGTGAACGCTACAGACAAGAAGAGATTGTTTTGAATGAAAATGATTATAAAGGTTATGAAATTAGGGTGATTTCAGATTAATAAAATAAGAGCGGACATTATGACCGCTCTTATTGTTATATAATTTTAGTCATTATTCCACAATTGGGCTTTTTAGGTAAGCATCAACGAGGTGTTCTGTTGCTTGGACAGAGTCGATGTGTGTGCGTTCGTATGAGTGGCTTGATTCGATACCTGCGCCAAAGAGGGCGTGTTTGACTTCGGCACCTGCACGAAGAGCAGCAGAGGCGTCACTACCATAGTATGGGTAGATGTCTAATTTGTATGGAATTTTATTTTCTTCAGCTAGGGCAACAAGATGTTGGCGAAGTTCGAAGTTATAAGGCCCAGAACCGTCTTTGACGCAGATTGAAACGCTGTATTCATCTGTTTGTTGGTCATCACCCATTGCTCCCATATCGACCGAAAGGTATTCAACGGTTTCAACTGGGATGCTCGAATTTGCTCCGTGACCTAATTCTTCAAAAGCAGAAAAGTAGAAGTGTGTCGTGTATGGCAAAGTAATGTTTTGCGTTTTATATTCTTTAAGCAATTCAATTAAGATAGCTGCTGATACTTTGTCATCCAAGTGACGTGATTTGATGAAACCTGATTCGGTAACAACCACGCGTGGGTCAAATGAGATAAAGTCTCCAACTTCGATACCAAGGGCGCGTGTTTCTTTTTCGTTGGTTACTTTTTCGTCCAGACGAACTTCCATGTTAGCTTGATTGCGTTCAGCAGTTCCAGCATCTTTGTAGACATGAACAGAAGTTTGGTGCATAAGGATTGTACCACTAATTTTTTTACCATTTTTGGCAACGTGGATAGTACAATTTTCACCTTCGATAGCGTTGTAGACAAAGCCACCGATAAGGTCCATTTTAAGGCGGCCATCTGGTTTGACAGCACGAACCATGGCACCAAGGGTATCAAGGTGAGCTGTGACCACGCGGTGTTTGCTGTCATCTTTACCAGTGACAGTGACCATAACGCCACCTTTATTTGTGCGGACAGGCGCATAGCCGAAACTTTCAAGCTCAGCAATCACGTAATTCATAATGTGGCTTGTGTAGCCAGTAGGTGAAGGAATATTTGCAAGTTTTGTAATATAATCAACCGTAGTTTTCATGAGTTCTCCAATACATTTCTTATAACTGACCTCATTATACCATTTTTCTGTTAATTTTTAGGTATTCTTAATCAGTTGTATTTCGTTTGATTAGTTTTGGTGCAACTTCTCTATGTTGAATCGTCTGCTGTTTGCCTTTGGTTTTACGGTGTTCTTGGATTAAATCTTGTAAAATATCAAGGGCAGTTTCTGTGATTTTAGAGATGTCTTGTTTGATACTTGATAAAGGTAAAATAGCTTCGCTTGCGATTGGCGAATCGTCAAAACCGATGATTTTGTAATCGTCTGGCAAGTAACCGTATTTTTGGAAAACAGCATTTAAGAAAATGTTGGCATAAGTATCATTGGCTAGGAAAATTCCTTTGCGTTTGCCAGCGTAGTTTTTATCGATTTCTTTAAATAAACGAGTGATACTTTGACTGATTGCGCTGTAGTTGCTACCAAGGTCTTTTTGATAGATTTGATAAGGAATGTCGCTATCGCTAGAAATGGTTTTAAATCCAGCGATACGACCATAAGCAGGGATGCTCTCATCGACGAAGTTATTGATGTGAATGAGAATATCACAATTGTTTTTTATCAAATGGCTGGTTGCTTGTACCCCGCCAAGGTAGTTGTCGGCATTGACGCTACTGATAAATTGCGCTTCGCGCTCGATGCTAACGATAGGGATATTGTAGGATGCTAGTTCTTCTGATGGAATCGTATGACTAAGGGTAATCAAGCCTTGAATGTTGTAGGCTTGGAGTTCTTGGATATACTGACGTTCTACCTCGATATCATCATCGCCAAGGAAGACCAGAAACTTATAATGATTATCTGAGTAGCTAGTCAAAATTTGATTTAAAATGGCTGAGTAATAGTGAAAGTAGAGGTTTGGAATGATGATTCCGATGAATTCAGTCTGTCCCTTAGCTAGAACTTGAGCGATTTTATTTTCTTGGTACCCCAAATCATCAAGCGCTTTTTTGATAATGCTACGGTTTTTTTCAGTCAGTGAGTCAGGGTTGTTAAAATAGCGCGAGATTGTTGTTTTTGAAAAATTGGTATATTTTGCAATATCGGAAAAAGTGATTTTTTGTTTGCTCATACAGTGTTCCTTAAGTCTTCTTTATAACCTACAGTATATCTCTAAAATCCTTTTTAGTCAAAGAAGTAACCGGTTATATTTTTTAGAACTTTTTTAAAAATACTATTGACAAGGAAATAATTAAGGTGTAAACTTTAGTTAAAGTAACCGGTTACATTAAGAATAACTTTGGAGGGTGTTATGTGTAGAAGGGGCTTAAAAACATTAATGGTATCACTTTCTGCAGGGCTTTTGTTAACAGGATGCGGCAGCAGCAAACCTGAAGTTGGCAGTATAAAGGGGTATGACAAGGGAGAAGAGTATCTATCAATCTGGGTTCATTCAATTGAAGATACCGATGAAGGACAGGCTTATAAAGAATCGGTCAATGCCTTCAATAAAAAATACGACGGTAAATATTTTGCAGATATTGAATTTATTCCTCGAAATGATAGCGGTGGTGGTTATTCTGATAAAATCAATGCCTCTGTTATGTCTGGAGGATTACCTGATGTGTTGACGGTAGATGGTCCCAATATCGCAGCTTATGCAGAAAATGGTATTATTCAACCTTTGGCAAAATTATCGAATAAGGAAAAGAGTGCTTATCTTGACTCGATCATTGCTCAAGGAACTTATGATAATAAACTCTACGCTCTGGGAGCTATAGAGTCTAGCGTGGGGCTTTATTACAATAAAGATATTTTAGCTGAGGCTGGTGTTAGTGTACCTGACGCTAATCACCCATGGACTTGGTCAGAGTTTTTAGAGGTCTTGAAGAAAGTTCAACCGATTTGTGAAGAAAAAGGGGGGTATCCTTTGGATATGACTTTCCCAACGGGTGAGACAACGATTTATTTTTATGCACCGTTTTTCTGGTCAAATGGAGGTGACTTTGTTGACAAGAGTGGTTTGAAAGTTGATGGCATCTTTAATTCAAAAGAAAATCTAGAAACGGTTAACTACTTTAAACAAATTCTAGCAAATGGCTACATGTCAAAAGTTGCTATTAGTAATTTATTTGAAAGTGGACGTGCAGCCTTCAAAATCGATGGCGCGTGGGAAGTTAATTCGGTTTATACAAGTTATGAAAAATTAAATCTTGGTGTTGCTCCATACGTTGTTTCAGATAACTGGGATGGTGGTCGTTACACGCCAACAGGAGCTTGGGCATTTGCAGCTTCTAAAACGACAAAAAATATTAAAGGGGCAACAGAATTGGTTAAGTGGATGAGTGGCGTTGAAAGTGGCGAACGTCTTTGGGATAAAACCAAGGGTTTCCCTTCAACTTACGAAGCTTACAATCATATCAGTACATTCTCTGAAGATGCAAACTATGCCGCACTTTATAACCAATTGAAAGATTATGGACATCCTCGCTCAATCACACCGGTTTATCCGCAAGTTAGTGACCGTGTTCAGGCGGTTCTAGAAGATAGTGTTCTCTCTGGTGTAGATGCCAAGGAAGAACTTAATTACGCAGTTGATAAAATCGATGCTAAATTGAAGCGTTATGTTCTTGAGGAGAAAGAAAATGAAAAAGAATAAAGCTGAATCTATTATGGGGATGGCCTTCTTTGGCCCAGCTCTGGTCTTGTTATCGGTCTTCCTATTCATTCCTTTGATTTTGACGTTTGTCTTTAGTTTTACGGATTTCTTTGCATTAAATCCGAGTATGACTCACTTTGTTGGTCTGGATAATTTTAAAGAAGTCTTTAAAGATGATACTTTCCGCAAGGCCTTCTGGAACACGGTTAAATTTGTTTTAATCATTGTTCCACTACAGGGTGGCGGTGCTTTGTTACTAGCTTTGATTATTAACAAGGTTACCCATTTTAAAAAATATTTCAAGGTGGCTTTCTTTGTTCCGGTTGTTATGTCTTTGACTGTTGTATCAACCTTGTGGATTCAAATTTATAGCCCAGAAGGAATTCTTAATGCTATTTTAGGATTCTTTGGTATTGATGCTCAGCCTTTTATCAATAGTGCTGACCAAGCGCTACCTTCAATTGCCATCATGAGTGCTTGGCAAGGTGTTGGTTATCAAATGATTATCTTCCTTGGTGGTCTTCAAGGAATCAGCCCATCACTTTATGAGGCAGCTGAAATGGATCATGCGACACCATGGCAAAAATTCAAGGATATTACTTTACCAGAATTAAAACCATTGCTTGTTTTCGTCTTAATTACAGTAACAATTGGAGCCTTTCGTATGTTAGTTCAACCAATGGTTATGACTGGTGGTGGTCCTTCTAATTCAACTTATACTGTTGTGTACGATATTTACGAAACGGGTACTGTTAACTGGGAAATGGGACTTGCTTCAACTATGGCAATTGTCTTTGCTGTCTTTGTTATCATTTTAACTGTTATCCAAAATATCTTAACCAAAGACAAGGAGGAAAAATAATATGTTAACACAAAAGCAAAAGAGATGGAGTTGGATATTTTCAATAATTTTGCTCATTTTGTCCTTGTTCTTCCTCTTTCCAGTTATTTGGATGTTGGCTAATTCCTTTAAAGGTGATGCGGCTATCACCGCTGATATGAATGCCTTTAGAGCTTTTGTACCACCAGCATTAACAGGTTCATTTTTTGATAATTATGTGACCATTCTCTTTAATACACAGTTTATTCGTTACATGGTGAATACATTATTTTATGCAGCGATTTTGATTGTGCTTAGTATCGTTGTTAACGGACTTGCCGGCTATGCGCTTGCTAAAATAAAATTTCCATTTAGAGACCAATGGTTATTAATCATTCTAGCTTTGATGATTGTTCCAATGGAAACAACAATCACTATTCATTTCTTGATTATTGCTAAAGCAGGGCTTTTGAACACCATGCTTGGTTATATTTTACCGATGATTGTGTCACCGTTTAATATTTTCCTTTTCCGCCAAGTCTTTGTTGGACTTCCTGATGATGTCTACGAAGCTGCTCAATTGGATCATTGTGGACCGGTCAAATATTTCTTTACCATGGTTTTGCCAATGTCTAAATCAGTAGTTGCAACGGTCAGCGTCTTTACTTTCCTAGGTGTTTGGAATGATTATCTCTGGCCATCATTGGTATTTACATCAAGCGACTTATTAACAGCACAAATTGGTTTAAATGCGATTACATCAAATGATGCAACAACTGTTGGTCAAACTCTTGCTGTGATTACACTTGTTACCATTCCTGTTATTATCATCTATTCATTCTTCTCTAAATATATTGTCGAAGGTGTGATTTCAACAGGATCTAAGGAAGGATAAATCTTATGAGTTTTATTGAATTTAAAAATATCACAAAAAAATATAAAGGTAATGATAAAAATTCAGTGACTGATTTTACACTGGATGTTGATGAAAAAGAATTTATTGCATTTGTTGGGCCTTCTGGTTGCGGAAAATCAACAACGCTTCGTATGATGGCTGGTTTTGAAGAAATTACTAGCGGTGATTTGTACATTGATGGCAAACGTATGAATGAAGTGGCGCCGGCTGATCGTGGGATTTCAATGGTTTTCCAAAACTATGCCCTATATCCTCACATGACAGTTGAAAAAAACATTTCTTACGGTCTTAAAAATATGAAAGTACCTGCCGATGAAATCAAACGAAAAGTTGATTGGGCGATTGATATTTTGGGACTTGAAGAATATCGCAAACGTAAACCGAAAAATCTTTCTGGTGGTCAACGCCAACGTGTAGCGCTTGGTCGTGCGATTGTCAAAGACCAAAAAGTTTTCTTGATGGACGAACCGTTGTCTAACTTGGATGCCAAATTGCGTATCAGCATGCGCAATGAAATCAGTAAACTTCATCGTAAATTGGGGTCAACAACCATTTATGTTACCCATGACCAAGTTGAAGCGATGACTATGGCAGACCGTATTGTTATTATGAAAGATGGAGTTGTTCAACAAGTTGGGGCACCGATGGATCTTTACGAACATCCTGTTAATAAATTTGTTGCTGGCTTTATTGGCGCACCACAAATGAATTTTTACAATGTGTCTGTTAATGGTCAAACCATTGTATTTGAAGATGGCAATAGCATGGAAATCCCTGAGGTTATTGCTAAGAAATTAGCTGGTCGCAAGCGCGTGATTATGGGAATCCGCGGTGAAGATATCAAATTTGACCCAGCAAACCTTGAAGTTTATGCAGGAAATGAACAAAAGGCTGTTATCAACAACACTGAGATTATGGGAAATGAAAATAACCTTTATTTTGAATTTGGTGGTGAAACTACTGTTGCACGTGTGACAAAATACGACGTCAGTCAAATTGGTGACGACATAACATTTGTCTTCATGCCACATAAATTGCATTTCTTTGACATTGAAACTGAAGAAGTGATTTAGAAAAGTAGTAGGAAGGATTGTTTAAATTTATGCACACGCTTGAAGAAGCACAAAGTTATATTGAACAAAATCGTATTGATAAAAGAAAGCGCCCAGCATTTCATGTGACGGCACCGGTTGGCTGGATTAACGACCCAAATGGTTTTTCAACTTACCAAAATAAAGTACATTTGTTTTATCAATATCATCCCTATTCGACAAACTGGGGACCAATGCACTGGGGGCATGTTGTTAGCTCTGATATGATTAAATGGGAAGAGCGCCCTGTTGCTTTGGCGCCGGACCAAGCTTACGACCATGCTGGTGTTTTTTCAGGAAGTGCTCTGGAAACGCCAGAAGGACATGTTCTTATCTACACAAGTGTCGAAGAAAAAGAAGATGACACTGGCAATAAAACTGCTTACCAAACACAGTCTCTTGCAATCGGTGACGGCGAAAATTACCACAAAGTTCCCGAAAACCCTGTTATCCTTGGCAACCAACTCCCAGAAGGCTTCAATCAATCAGATTTTAGAGACCCTAAAGTCTGGTTCGAAGATGGTAAATATTGGTTGGTTGCAGGTAATTTAAGCAAAGAAAAGCATGGACAGATTGTTCTCTTTTCGAGTGACGATTTACGCCACTGGCAGTATGAAAATGTTTTGGCAGGCGATGAAGATGGTGTTATCGGAAAAATGTGGGAATGTCCTGACTTTTTCAAATTAGATGGAAAACATGTCTTAATCACTTCGCCACAAAACATGTCAGCGACAGCGTATGAATTTCATAATGGACACAACGCGGTTTATTTTGTTGGTGATTATGATGAAGACACACACACCTTTGACAAAGGTTGCCCACGTGCGCTCGATTATGGTTTAGATTTTTATGCGCCTCAGACGACTCAATTGCCAGATGGTCGTCGCATCTTGGTGGCATGGATGAAGTCATGGGATTCGCTAGCTATTCCTGATGGGCAAGAATGGCATGGCATGATGACTCTTCCACGTGAATTATCTCTTGAAAATGGCCAACTCGTCCAACGACCAATTCGCGAATTATCTGATTACCATGCCAATACGCTTGAATTTTCAGGAGTTATTGGCAAGTCGTTTAAAATGATTGAAGGGGTTTCTGGTCGCCAGATTGATATGACCTTGCGTTTATCTGGAACTGCTTATACATCATTTACCATTGATTTGGCAGTTGGTGTCAATCATTATACACGATTTACTTACAATCGCAGTCTTAATACGATTGAGGTTGACCGTACTTATTCTGGCTTGCAGGCTGATTTGAATTGCCAACGCAAAATGACGGTTTCATCTGCTGATAGCATTGAGTTACGCTTCATTTTGGATAGCCATTCGATTGAGTTATTTGTTAATGATGGTGAAAAAGTCATGTCGACAGAGATTCAAACGCCGCTTGATTCACAATCAATTCGTTTCTTCAGTGATGGTGAAACCAAACTCTCTTTGGTGAAACACGATATTATTCCTTAACCTTTCGGCTAAATTATCTATAATCTTAATCTCCTCAAGGTAGATAATTTAATCATAGAAAAAAGAAAGTGAGACATCCAAGACTCATAATCCCCTTGGATAGATTTCACTTTCTTTTTGTGCTGTTACAATAATCTTTGCTAGGCACTCAATATCAGCACTTGTTCCTCGTAATTCAAAATCACCCAACATCGGAAAACCAAAACGTTTGGCGTACTGTTTGGCTGTCAGGCAATACTGTTCATTGAAATTACGATTGCCAGAACCAATAATACCAAAACAATGTTTGTAGTTGTCATGAGCAGCAATGAAATCACCTAGCGGATTCGTCAAGATTTCAACATCACCTGAATCAATACCATTACCACCTTCAAGATAGGTTGGCAATACAGCAACAAAAGGTGTCGTGATTGGAAATGTTTCATGATTGAGTTCCTTGATATTAATGGTTTGTGTATCTAGGGAATAATGGTTCAGTAAGTGTTCAGTTAATCGTTTTACAAAGCTTTGTGTGTTACCGCTTAAACTGATATAAACAATGCTCAACGGAGCTAACCTTTTTTCTTGTGACATAATAACCATCCTACTATATATTGTGCTTCTCATAGTAATATAACACAATATATGGTTATAAACAAGAATTTAGCTCTGCAATTTAGATGATTTAGAAAGCGTTTAAATTTTTTAAAAAGTTTACACTTTAAAAAGAAAAGACTAGACATTTCAAAAAGTCTGTGATATACTTTTAGTAAAGATGTTGGGGAGCGTAAAACATCTTAAACAACTATTTTATATTTTAAAAGGGAGAATGACTATGTCAAAAGCATTGATTATCTGTGTAGCTGGAATGTCATCATCACTAATGGCCCAAAAAACAACAGACTTTTTCAAAAACCAAGGTAAAGACATCACTGTTGAAGCTATCAGCTCTAACGAAGGTGAACAAGTTATTACTGACGCAACTTACGATTTATATCTAGTTAGCCCACAAGCTGGTATGTACTATAACCAATTTGCAGCTGCTGGTGAAAAATCAGGTCGTCCAGTTGTTAAAGTTCCGCCACAAGCTTATGTTCCAATCCCAATGGGTGTTGAGAAAATGGCTAATCTTATCGTAGAAAACATTTAATGAGGTGTTGTTAGAGATGACTGAAGAAGAATTGCAACTTGCTGCTTTTGAAATTATCTTGCACAGCGGTAACGCCCGCACTTCTGTTCACGAAGCATTTGCTGCAATGAAAGAAGGCAAATATGACGAAGCAAAAGAAAAACTAGATGCTGCTGATGCAGAACTTTTGGAAGCACATCATGCTCAAACTGATTTGTTACAGAAATATGCAAGCGGTACCGAAGTTAAAATCGAGATTATTATGGTTCACGCACAAGATCATTTGATGACTACAATGACTTTGAAAGAAGTTGCCATCGAAATGATGCACATGTACAAAAAAATCAACGCTTAAACAAACACCATCTTTGATGGTGTTTTCTTAAATGAATTGCATTAAATAACACCTTATCGTTATCTGATAAGGTGTTTTTGTGAAATTAATAAAAGGATTTATGAGGAAAGCTCTTCTTTGAGGAGTAAGTAGAGCTAGGAATTGTTGAATTCTACTGGGATTAAGGTAGTGAATTAATCTTCAAATCCGTTATCGATGGTTACTTGTTTGAACCATTCACCAGATTTTTTAATAGTTTTGATTTGTGTATGGATATTATTTGAGATGAAACCGTAGCGGTTACGGTAAGCATTCATCCAAGACCAGCAATCGATTGGTGTCCAAAGGTGATAGCCAAAGCAGTTTGAACCTTCTTGGATACCACGGTGAAGGCAAGCCAAGTGTTCTTTGATGAAGTCGATGCGGTAATCATCTTGGATTTTTCCATTTTCATCCATGAAGCGTTCTTCGCGAGAAACACCCATACCATTTTCTGAGACAAACCAAGGGATATTTTTATAGTTATCACGAATGTTAATGGCGATGTCGTAAATGGCTTCTGGGTAGATTTCCCAACCTTTGTCGATGTTCATGCGACGACCTGGCATGTTGTATTCGTCATAGTAACGATTTGGCATCCAAGCACCGACAGAATTTGGTGCGATGTCTGGTGCTTTCACACGATTTGGGTGATAGAAGTTAACACCTAAGAAATCAATGGTATTTTCTTTAAAAATTTGAGCATCTTCAGGTTCTGTTTGCCAGATGACGCCATCTTTTTTGAGAACTTCTTCAAGTTCTTCTGGGAAATGCCCATTGATTGCTGGCTCAAGGAACATTTTGTTGTTCCAAAGTTCAGCAAAGTGTGCAGCAGCTTGGTCTTCTTTAGAATCAGAAGCAGCATAAGTTGGTGTTAAGTTTAAAACTGTACCAATGCGACCACCGTCTTTGTCTAAACCAAGTTCTCTGAATTTAGCGATGGCTTTTGCTGAAGCGATGTTTAAGTTGTAGGCAACTTGAACAGCTTTTTTACCATCAACTAATTTTGGATAGTGGAATTGATAGAGGTATTCACCGTCGACAACAACCATTGGTTCGTTGTGAGTTGTCCAGTCTTTGACGCGGTCACTGAAAGCCTTGAAAGCTTGTTCAGCAAAACCAACATAAAGGTCAACCACGTGGCGTGATTCCCAACCTCCATATTTGTGATAAAGCTCGACAGGTAAATCAAAATGGTGTAGGTTCATAATTGGACGAATGCCATTTTCGATGAAGCAGTCAATAACGTCATTATAGAAGTCTACTGCATCTTGATTAACGGTATTTTTTTCGAGGTCATCAATCAAGCGTGTCCATTGAATAGAAGTACGAACACTGTTGAGACCGATTTTCTTCATCAAAGCAATGTCTTCTTTGTAACTATTATAGAAGTTTGATGCTGTGTCTGGACCAACTTGGTTGTAAAAAGCTTCAGGTTCTATTTCGTACCAGTAATCAAACATATTGGCATGTTTTTTATGGAAACGACCCTCGCTTTGAGGACCAGATGTCGCAGCTCCCCACCAGAAGTCTTCTGGAAATGTGTAAGTTGCCATAAGATTCTCCTTAAAAATATATATTTTTTGATTTTACAAGTACAATTATACACTTTTTAAAATAAAAGACAATATTTTTATATAAAAAGACTAGACTTTTATAAAAAATAAGTTATAATGATAATGTAAAAACAAACTTAATGGAAAGAGGAGTGTTTATGAACAAGTTTCTAGATGCTATCAGTGACAAACTTTTGCCTTTGGCAAACAAATTGGCTTCCAATCGCTACTTGTCGATTTTACGTGATGCCTTCATGCTTGCCTTCCCGTTGACCATGTTTGGATCAATTGTTGTCGTTATTTCTAACCTTCCTTTTTTAAACGATGGCACGAAAGCGCTTTTATCAAATCTGTTTGGTAATGCACAAAATGCGACAATGTCGATTATGACCGTCTTTGTAACCTGGGGAATTGGTTACTACCTATCTAAATCATATGATGAAGATGGTATTTTTGGCGGAGCAATTGCATTTGCAAGTTTCCTTCTTTTAACACCGTTTTACACTTTGACAGATAAAGGTCAAGAAGTATCTAACGTTCTTAGCCTAGATCGCTTAGGGGCAAAAGGCATGTTCCTAGGAATGATTGTGTCATTTATCGCAACTGAAATTTACTGCCGCGTCAGCAAAAAAGGTTGGCAAATTAAAATGCCTGACAGCGTGCCACCTGCAGTTGCAAAATCATTTGCTGCTTTGATTCCAGCAGTTTTGACATTATCAATCTTCACAGCGCTTAATGCAATCGTAACAGGTGCTTTCAATACAAACCTTCACGATGTGATTTATAATGTTATCCAAATGCCTTTGGTTGGTCTTGGTAGTAGTATTTGGGCGACACTTATTGCCATCTTTTTTATCCAATTCTTGTGGTTCTTTGGTCTTCACGGACAAATCCTTGTTAACTCTGTTATGGACCCAATTTGGAACACTTTGATGTATGATAACTTGGATGCTTATAAAGCAGGTGAACATATTCCTCACATTATTTCAAAACCATTCATGGAAACATTCACTGTTGGTCTTGGTGGTTCAGGGATGACTCTTGCGGTCGTTATCATCATGGCATTTATCATGAAGAAAAAACAATACCGTGACGTTGGTCGTTTGGCACTTGGTGCTGGTATCTTTAACGTTAATGAACCTGTTATCTTTGGTTTGCCAATCGTTTTGAATGCTACAATTCTTATTCCTTGGGTGATTTCACCAATCATCGTTACAGCTCTTAACTACTTCGTAATGGCAATTGGCCTTGTTCCTGCACCAACAGGAGTATCTGTTCCTTGGACTGTGCCAGTCTTCTTTAGTGGTATAATTGCGACAAACTCACTTGCTGGCGGTCTTCTTCAAATTATTGACTGCTTGATTGTCGGATTTATCTGGCTACCATTCTTGCATATGCTGGACAAACAACCTGATTCTGCGCTATAATAAGACTATAAGTTTTAAAAATTAGTCTATATAAGTGGAATAGGAGCGATCTATGTCAAAATATGAAGAGATTGCAGGGATTATTCGAACAAGGATTTCAGACGGAACTTACCCAATTGATTCGATGCTGCCGATTCAATCTAACTTGGCAAAAGAATTTGGGGTAAGTCGAATGACTATCAAAAAAGCTATTGAGATGTTAACCATTGAAGGTTTGGTCCTTTCAAAACAAGGTAATGGAACGAAAGTTTTAAATTCATCGTTTTGGGATAAAGAGGATTCGAGATTTCGATTGAACAACTACAATGGCTTAAGCCACGACATGAAGGATGATTCTCGCAAATTAACGAGCAAAATCATTGAATTTACCGTTGAATTTCCTGATGTGGAGATTGCTGAACGTCTTCAGGTCGAACAATCAGCACCAGTTTACAAAATTATTCGTCTACGTTTGCTAGATGGTAAACCATATGCTCTTGAGCATACTTATATGGCGTGTGACTTGGTTCCTGGATTGGATGATAGCATTTTGTTGGCATCGGTTTATGATTATCTTTGGAACACTTTGCATCTTAAATTTGCTGGATCTTATCGTCATATTACTGCTGAAAAACCTGATCAATACGATAAAGACCATTTAGCTTGTCGGGATGATGATCCTATTTTGCAAGTGGAACAAGTTGTTTATTTGGAAAATGGTAGACCAATTGAGTATTCACGCACGAGAAATCGTTATGATGTACGCGGATATTCACTGTTGGATGTTAAGAATATTTAGCTGGGAAACCCAAAAGAACTTTGGGTTTCTTCGTGGTAGACAAGCAGATTTGCTTGAAGAAAGGAAATTTTTTATGGCAGAACCATTATTTTTAAAAGCACAAATGCATGATAAAATTTGGGGCGGAACAAAACTTCGCGACGAATTTGGTTACGATATTCCGACTGAAACGACTGGTGAATATTGGGCTATTTCAGCTCACCCAAATGGTGTTTCAATTGTGGATAATGGTACATATAAAGGTGAAGGTTTAGATAAACTTTATCGTGAGCACAAAGAACTTTTTGGAAGTCCAAAATCAGAAGTCTTTCCATTATTGACAAAAATTCTTGATGCTAACGATTGGCTTAGTGTACAAGTTCACCCAGATGATGCTTATGCCCTTGAACATGAAGGTGAACTCGGTAAGACAGAATGTTGGTATGTCATTGCTGCTGATGAAGATTCAGAAATCATTTATGGTCATAATGCCAAATCAAAAGAAGAACTTGCTGAGATGATTGAAGCAGGCAAATGGGACGATTTGTTGACAAAAGTTCCAGTCAAAGCTGGTGATTTCTTCTACGTACCAAGTGGTACAATGCACGCTATCGGTAAAGGTATCTTGATTTTGGAAACACAACAATCAAGTGATACAACTTATCGTGTTTACGATTTTGACCGTCGTGATGCGGCTGGAAACCTTCGCGACTTGCACATTAAACAATCAATTGATGTTCTAACAATTGGTGAACCTGCAAACAGCACACCTGTGACTGTAGATGTGGATAACTTGAGTTCAAGCCTTTTGGTGTCAAATGAATTCTTCGCTGTTTACAAATGGGTTGTGTCAGGTGCCGTAAACTTTACCCAAACAGCGCCATATTTGTTAGTAAGTGTTCTTTCAGGTCAAGGTAGCTTGACTGTGGATAACCGTGTTTATAACCTTAAAAAAGGTGATCATTTCATCTTGCCAAACGATGTAAAATCATGGCAACTTAATGGCGATTTAGAAATTATCGCTAGCCATCCAAATGAAAAATAAATGTTCGTAAGCATGAGTGAAATAAAAAATCCGAGAGACATTCTGAACCGCACCCCAAAAGTTAGACACAAAATCTAACGATTGGGGTGCTTTTTGTATGAAATTAACTTATGAAGATAAACTAGAAATCTATAAACTCAGAAAACAAGGTGTGTCTTGGCCTCAGCTGGGTCAAACCTATGATGGTATTTTTTATTCCAACGTTACGAAGTTTGGGGATAACTTGTTGATAACCTGCTGCCCAGTTTGAACTATCCCAAGCTCCGCCCCATTCATTGGCAATATTTAAGATGACGTGGTCTTCGTTTCCAATGAGAGCATCTTTCATTTCCATCCAGTAATTAGCAGTATTTTCCAAATATTGAATGTTCTCTGAACCAGTAGCATCGTGTGCTTCGACGATAGCAATCAAGTGGTTGTCTTTACAAAGTGTGATGAGTTTTTGAATTTCTGTTAGTGAAGTTTTGCTGTATTGCTGCCCGTCTCCCATAACGATACGAATACAGTTTTATTAGTTTTCTCCCCCTAAAAAAGTTTTAGGCCCTTATGTTTTGAATGTAACTTTTTTCCGCGGTTAATAAAGTAATTGTATAAAAATAATCAAAAAAAGTTTCAGGAAGCGCATTCAAAAAAAGCATAACATAATTTTTTGTAAAAATATATACTTTTATAAAATAAGATGATAAAATGGAGCTGTCAAAAGAAAGAGGTGGCGAATAGCTTATTGATTGACAAATTTATTATCCGATAATTGAAAAATTTTATTAGTTAACCATAAAAATCAGAGCAACTTTTAAAATCTCCTGGGCTGTTTTGATTTTTTATGGTTACATTTTATGGGAAAATGTATCATTTGCAAGAAATTATCAATTAACATTTGGAACTTTAGCTCTTCTAGTTTAAAATATAGATAATAATATGCATTAGTTTATATATTAGATTTAGAGGAGAAGTAATGGAAAAATATAACCTTATTGCAAATGATGTGCGTAAGAAAATTTTAGAAGGTGTTTATCAACCGAATGAACAACTGCCTTTTGAAAAAGATTTTTGTCGCACGTACAAGGTTAGTAAGATGACGGTCAAAAAAGCCTTAGATATTCTCGTTACAGAAGGCTTGATTTACAAACGTCGTGGGGCAGGGACTTTTGTTATGGACCTGTCAGTTGAAAAAATGAAGAAAATGTTGATGGATATCCAAATGATGGGGACAACAGCATTTTATCCAGACAAAAAAATTACAAGTCGCGTGATTGATTTTACGGTTGTGAAAGCAGATGCGAAAATTGCAGAAAAACTAAAAATTAAGGAAACAAGCTTCGTTTATAAAATTCATCGTGTCCGCTTAGTTGATGATAAACCAACGGTTATCGAAGAAACTTACATGCCAATCGATTTGATTACAAGTTTGAAAATCGAGCATGTGGAAAATTCGATTTATGATTATATTGAAAATGATCTTGGTTTAAAAATTCAATCAGGCCACCGTACGATTACTGTTCGTCGTACGACGGATGAGGAAGCTAATTACTTGTCACTTGAAAAAGGTGACCCAGTAGCAGTAGCTGTTCAAACGGGTTATTTAACAAATGGTGCTGCGTTTGAATATTCAATTAGTACACATCGCTATGATGAATTTTCATTAGAGATTGTTTTAACACACCGCTAGCAGTGTTTTTGCTAGGTAGAAATGGAGAAGAAAATGAATTTAGTCGTGTTTGATATTGGTGGAACTTCTGTGAAATATGGCCGTTACCAAGATAGTGCCATTGATAAAAAAGGTTCCTTTCCAACTCCCAAAACTTGGGAAGAAATGAAAGAAAACTTGCATCGTGTCTTTACAGAATTGTCAGATGCAGATACCAAAGGGGTTGCTATTTCAAGCCCTGGTGCTGTGGATACTGAAGAAGGTGTGATTAAAGGATTTAGTGCTATTCCATACATTCATAACTTCAAGATTATTGATGAATTGGAAGCTATGTTTGGCCTACCTGTGACTATCGAAAATGATGCTAACTGTGCTGGCCTTGCTGAAAGTCAATTTGGTATCGGAAAAGATAGCAAAAAATCAATTTATTTCATTCTTGGGACAGGTATTGGTGGTGCAGTTTGCCTTGATGGTAAATTGTACAAAGGAAGTAGTCTTTACGGTGGTGAATTTGGTTTCATGATTATCAAAGACGGCATTACGCTTAGTAACCTAGCTAGTCCCGTTGCCGTAGCTAAAAAATACGCTAAAGAGCATGGCTTGACTGATTTTACTGGCAAAGATTTATTTGATTTAGCAGATGCTGGCAATAGTGATGCTAAGGCTGCCTTGTCAGAAATGTATGATGTCATTGCTATCGGTATTTTCAACTGCCTTGTCAGCATTAACCCTGATTTGGTTGGTATTGGTGGCGGTATTTCTGCGCGTGAAGATGTGGTGCCAGAGCTTGATAAACGTATCAAAGCTTTAATTGAAATAACAAATGCGCGTGAATTAGACTATCAATTAAAAGTCTGTCAATTTAGGAATGATGCCAATCTATTTGGAGCTGTTTCTAACTTTTTAAACACAAAGTGAGGCAGCCATATGGAAATTAGAAAGAATGACCGTATTGTCTTTTTTGGTGATAGTATCACTGAGTGGGGACGTGACAAAGCGGACCCAGTAAGTCTCGGAACTGGCTTTGTGAGCTTAGTAGCAGCTGATTTGTTGGAGCATCATAGAGATTTTCATTTACAATGTTTCAACCGAGGAATCGGTGGCAATAAAGTTCAAGATTTGTTGGACCGCGTTGATACTGACTGCCTTTCTTTGAAGCCAGATGTTGTGATTTTAATGGTTGGGATTAACGATGTTTGGCATTTAGTTGGTAAAGATGGTTTTGCTAGCGATAGCGAGCAAGAGCGTTTTGAGACGATTTATCGACAATTGTTGCAAAGTTTGAAGAGTGCGGGAGTTGAGCGAATTTTGCTGATGGAACCTTATGTTCTAGATTACCCAGAAGACCGTATGACTTGGCGTAAAGACCTTGATCCAAAGATTCAGATTGTCCGCCACTTGGCGCGTGAATTCAGTCTTAAATTAGTTCCGCTTGATGGTTTGATGAATGAGCAAGCTTTGCTTAATGGCAGACGCGAACTGACAGGTGAAGACGGTGTTCATCCAACCTTGGCAGGAGCAACCGTTATCGCTCAAGAAATTTTAAAACGCCTGACTTTTGTTTACTGACATAATGCACCAGATTTTGGTTGAAAACTAAAAAGTTGACCTGAACAGTTTTTGGTTCAGGTCTTTTTATCTAATGCATTGGTATTTTGGGGCGTTTAGTGTTAAAATAGTAACAATATAAATCTGTATGCGAGAGAAAAGAAGAGGTCTTTATGGCAAAAACTGTGAATTTAACGGGCGAAGAGGTGGTTGCACTCACAGCCCAATACATGAGCGAATCTGATGTGGCAATTGTTCAAAAGGCATTGGATTACGCAACAAAAGCACATATTTCTCAAGTTAGGCAATCAGGTGAGCCTTACATTATTCACCCTATCCAAGTTGCAGGTATTTTAGCAGATTTGCATCTTGATGTGGTGACGGTAGCTTGCGGTTTTTTGCATGATGTTGTTGAAGATACTGAAGTTACTTTAGATGACATTGAAGCGGAATTTGGCAAAGATGTTCGTGATATTGTCGATGGTGTTACAAAACTTGGTAAAGTTGAGTACAAATCACATGAAGAACAATTGGCAGAAAATCACCGTAAAATGTTGATGGCGATGTCTAAGGACATTCGTGTTATTTTGGTTAAATTGGCAGACCGTCTCCACAATATGCGCACTTTAAAACATCTGCGTAAAGATAAGCAAGAGCGTATTTCACGAGAAACAATGGAAATCTATGCACCCCTAGCTCATCGTTTGGGGATTAGCCGTATCAAGTGGGAATTGGAAGATTTGTCCTTCCGTTATCTTGATGAAATTGAGTTCTACAAGATTTCTCACATGATGAAAGAAAAGCGTCGTGAACGTGAAGCTTTGGTTGATGAAATTGTTAAGAAAATCAAGGATTACACGCAAGAACAAGGGCTTTATGGTGAAGTTTACGGACGACCAAAACACATTTACTCGATTTATCGCAAAATGCGTGACAAGAAAAAACGTTTTGACCAAATTTACGATTTGATTGCCATTCGTTGTATTATGGAAACGCCGAGCGATGTTTATGCCATGGTCGGCTATATTCATGAATTGTGGCGTCCAATGCCTGGTCGTTTTAAGGATTACATTGCTGCGCCTAAAGCTAATGGTTACCAATCTATTCATACGACAGTTTATGGTCCAAAAGGTCCGATTGAGATTCAAATTCGTACCAAAGAAATGCACCAAGTTGCCGAATACGGGGTTGCTGCTCACTGGGCTTACAAGCAAGGTATCAAAGGGAAAGTTGACAACCAAGAACAAGCCGTCGGCATGAACTGGATTAAGGAATTGGTGGAATTGCAAGACGCTTCAAACGGTGATGCGGTTGATTTCGTTGATTCGGTTAAGCAGGATATTTTCTCAGAACGTATCTATGTCTTTACACCAACAGGTGCCGTGCAAGAATTGCCAAAAGATTCAGGTCCGATTGACTTTGCCTATGCTATCCATACGCAGGTTGGGGAAAAAGCAGTTGGTGCTAAGGTTAACGGACGTATGGTGCCACTGACCGCTAAATTGAAAACAGGTGATGTGGTTGAGATTGTCACTAATCCTAATTCATTTGGTCCAAGTCGTGATTGGATTAAAATTGTCAAAACCAATAAAGCTCGCAATCGCATTCGCCAATTTTTCAAAAATCAAGATAAAGAAACCTCAATTAATAAAGGTCGCGAGCTTTTAGTGGATTATTTCCAAGAGCAAGGCTATGTGGCTAACAAATACCTTGATAAAAAGCATATTGAAGAAATTTTGCCACGCTTTAGCGTTCGTAGCGAAGAAGCCTTGTACGCTGCTGTCGGTTTTGGTGAAATTAGCGCTGCTTCTGTCTTTAATCGATTGACAGAAAAAGAACGCCGTGAAGAAGAACGTGCGAAGGCGAAAGCTGAAGCCGAAGAACTGATGAACGGTGGCGAAGTTAAAACCGAAAACAAAGATGTTCTGAAAGTTCGTAGCGAAAATGGCGTTATTATCCAAGGAGCTTCAGGTCTCTTGATGCGTATTGCCAAATGTTGTAACCCAGTCCCAGGAGACCCAATCGAAGGTTATATCACTAAGGGGCGTGGGGTGGCTATTCACCGTGCAGATTGTCATAATATCAAGAGCCAAGAGGGTTACGAACAACGTCTTATTGAAGTTGAATGGGATGATACTAGTGCCAGCAATGATTACTTGGCTGAAATTGACATTTACGGACTTAATCGTTCAGGTTTGCTCAATGATGTGCTTCAAGTGTTATCAAATGCCACTAAGAATATTTCAACTGTCAATGCCCAACCAAGTAAAGATATGAAATTTGCTAATATTCACGTCAGCTTTGCCATTCCAAACTTAACAGCATTGACAACTGTCGTTGATAAAATCAAAATTATTCCAGATGTTTACTCTGTCAAACGAACAAATGGGTAATGAGTGCGTTTTTCAAGCGAGTTGACTTTGTCAGCCCGCTTTTTTAGAAAGGATTGTATATGAAAGTTGTTATTCAGCGTGTCAAGAAAGCCCAAGTCGTGATTGATGAGGAGCTTGTCGGTGATATTAAACAAGGCTTGTTGCTTTTGGTTGGGGTCGGTCCAGATGATGAGCAAGAGGACCTTGATTATGCGGTGCGAAAAATCACGAATATGCGGATTTTTTCAGATGATATGGGAAAAATGAATTTATCTGTTCAAGATGTCAAGGGAAGCATTTTATCGGTGTCACAGTTTACCTTGTTTGCGGATACGAAAAAGGGTAACCGACCAGCCTTTACTGGTGCTGCCAAACCTGACAAAGCCGAGCAATTATACAATGCCTTCAATGAAGCACTAGCGCAATACGTTCCTGTTGAAACAGGCGTTTTCGGAGCTGATATGTATGTTAGTCTTGTCAATGATGGTCCTGTTACCATTATCTTGGATACTAAGGCACGCTAATCCCTTGATTGAAGTAGAGACTTATTGCATTGAATTAATATAAAACTGGTATTAATTTCGCAACAGTTATTAAAAATGGAGGTAAATCATGTCACTAGATGAATTGTTTCCTGAAGCGACATCAAAAGGAAATATCCAAAATCCAGAAGAATGGCTTATTTTAGAAGAAAATGGAACGTCTTATTATCTTCCTCTAGCCAGTCTTAGTGAGCGTGAAAAAGCATTGCTGACGCTTAAAAAGATGACGATTTCAGCTAGTCGTGTTTCTGAAAATCCTTGGTATCAGTATTTGGTGCAAAAAAAGGGCAGTTTACCCCAAGAGTACAAACGCCTTCAGATGATTTACATTGACCATCAATATCGATTACCAGAAGAATTGGTTGATTTTTTAGCAACTCTTTTACCAAATATGATTACAGAAGTCAGTCTTTCAGATAATCGGACCATTCTTTTGCTGGATCAATCAGAGCTGATTGAGGTAGAAGAATTGGTAAAAGATGTTTTACCAACTTTGGAAAATGATTTTGGGATTAAATTGACTGTTTTCTTTGGCAATGGCTGGAGTAAATTGCAAGCAAATGATTTGCAGGCTTATTTCGATGAAGAAACCAAGCTTTTTTCTGATGTGAGTCACTATCGTGGTAACGAACGGGTGGCGACGTTTTCTGAAATGTTGTTGTTAGACTTTGCACGTCATCTTGATATTCCAACGATAAAACACAAAATATTGCAATCTATTGATGATAGCAAGGATATTCGAGCTATCATTGTTGCCATGTGGCAGGAGCAGGGAAATCTTGCCAAAACGGCACAAAGTCTTTATATTCATCGAAATTCACTTCAATATAAATTAGAAAAATTTCGATTGTTGTCTGGTTTGAATTTGAAAAATCTTGATAGCCTTGCTTTTTGCTATCTCCTAATCATGATGCCATAATTTTTGGGCACTTTGCACAAAAAATCTTGTCATTTCTGTCTATAGTATGTAAGCGTTATCTTTGTTATAATAAAGCCACATAGATTAAAGGAGTTACAAAATGGTAGAATTAAACCTTAACCACATTTACAAAAAATATCCAAATGCAAGTCATTATGCTGTTGAAGATTTCGATCTTGACATCAAAGATAAAGAATTTATCGTTTTCGTAGGACCTTCAGGTTGTGGTAAATCAACAACACTTCGTATGGTTGCTGGTCTTGAGGACATCACAGAAGGTGAACTTAAAATTGATGGTGAAGTTGTTAATGACAAAGCACCAAAAGACCGTGACATTGCCATGGTTTTCCAAAACTATGCCCTTTACCCACACATGACTGTTTACGATAACATGGCATTTGGGCTAAAACTTAGAAAATATAAAAAAGATGACATTGACAAACGTGTTCGTGAAGCTGCTGAAATTCTTGGCTTGACAGAGTTTCTTCAACGTAAACCTGCTGACCTTTCAGGTGGTCAACGACAACGTGTTGCCATGGGGCGTGCCATTGTCCGTGATGCCAAAGTGTTCTTGATGGACGAACCTTTGTCAAACTTGGATGCTAAATTGCGTGTGTCAATGCGTGCTGAAATTGCCAAAATCCACCGTCGTATTGGTTCAACAACAATCTACGTTACTCACGACCAAACAGAAGCCATGACACTTGCTGACCGTATTGTTATCATGAGTTCTACAAAAAATCCTGACGGTTCAGGAACAATTGGTCGTGTCGAACAAATTGGTACACCACAAGAACTTTATAACCGTCCTGCTAATAAATTTGTTGCAGGATTTATCGGTAGCCCCGCCATGAACTTCTTTGAAGCAATGGTTGAAGGCGATGCTTTGGTCAATGATGCTGGCTTCAAGATAACTTTGCCAGAAGGTCAAAAGAAATTGCTTGAAACAAAAGGGTATAATGGTAAAAGAGTTATCTTTGGTATTCGCCCGGAAGATATTTCAAACAATCCATTGGTCCGCGATACTTATCCTGGTGCAACAATCAAAGCAGAAGTAACTGTGTCAGAATTGCTTGGGGCTGAAACAATGCTTTATGTCAAATCTGGTGATGTTGAACTCGTGTCACGTACAGATGCGCGTGATACTTATGAACCAGGTGAACAAGTTGAATTGACTTTAAATGTGGCTAAAGGTCACTTCTTCGACCCTGAAACAGAAGCAGCTATTCGCTAATTTTTCCAAAACAAAACTATTCTAGAATACAATATAAAAATCCCTACACCAGCAAGTGTAGGGATTTTTTGTTGATTGATAAATTCATAAAAAAGCTGTTTATCAGGGGATAAGCAGTTTCTTTGTGACTAAAATCAGTCTGTGGCAACGATAATATCGGTTAGTGGACCGAATTTTTCTTTGGTGTCGCTGGTAATAGCAGAATCGGTTACCAGATGATTGATATCGCTAATGCGATAGAAATCGTAAAAGTCGTATTTGTCGAATTTTTCATGGTCAACGAGCAAGAATGTTTCAATGGCGTTATCAAGTGCGATACGTTGAATTTCTCCTTCACTCTCACTATATGTGGCAATAGAATCACCAAATACACCATTGGCACTCACAAAAGCCTTTGAGAATTTTAGGTTTTGGAGGTAGTTGGCAGTCAAAGATCCGACAAAAGCGCCTGTAATATCACGATATTCTCCACCAGTTAAGATTAAATCGGTGTTTTTATTTTCATTTAAAATGTTAAAAACAGGCAAACTGTTTGTAATAACTCGAATATTTTTGGCGACGAGTTCACTTGCAAAATGTTCGAGTGTCGTTCCTGGTCCAATAAAAATTGTTTCTCCTTCTTGAACAAGCTGACTAGCGAATTTAGCGATAGCACGTTTTTCTTCAATTTGAAGTTCTTGTTTTTCAGTGTTTGATTTTTCGTGTTTACTTCTGATTTTTGGGCTATCAATGCTCTGTGCACCACCGTGGATGCGGATAAGTAAGCCGTCTTTATCAAGCTCATCCAAGTCTCGTCTGACAGTCATATCTGAAACGCCAAGCTCTTTAATGACATCATTAACGGTAATGATGCCTTTGACATTGACTTTTTCAAGAATCCACTGGAGGCGTTCTTTTTTTAGCATAATAATCTCCTTTCCATTTGCATAATAAATGATATCTTACTTCCATATTATCATAAAAAATAGACGAACTCAACAAATAAGAAAAAAAGAAACACTACGAAATAAAACTGTAATAAAGCTGATAACTCTGATGTTATCATTAGTTTTGTGGATATAATTACATTATTGGTAAACATAAAACAACAAACAAAACAAAAAATATTAAACAAATGTGTTGACAAATGTTTGTTTTGGTTTTATTATATAAATATAAAAAAACGTTTTTAAAAATTATCTAGATAAAAGAAGAATTTTGAGGTGTTAAAATGACAGTTATTCTTGGTTCAGATGCCGCAGGTGAAACTTTGAAAAATATTATCAAAGAATACTTGCTTGCAAATGATTATGATGTTAATGATGTGACAGATGTGACTAAAGATTTTGTTGATAATACGCTTGCTGTTGCAGCGGGTGTCAATGCGGCTGAAGGCAATCTTGGCATTATGATTGATGCTTATGGTGCTGGTAGCTTTATGACAGCAACTAAAATCAAAGGGATGGTCGCAGCGGAAGTTTCAGATGAACGCTCTGCTTACATGACACGTGCTCACAACAATGCTCGTATGATTACTATGGGGGCAGAAATTGTCGGTGTTGAATTAGCTAAAAATATTGCCAAAGGGTTCTTGGAAGGTCACTATGACGGTGGTCGTCACCAAATCCGTGTTGATATGTTGAATAAAATGTGTTAGGAGCGAGGAAGATAAAATGAAAATTGCAATTGGATGTGACCATATCGTAACAACAGAAAAAATGGCAGTGTCAGATTTCTTGAAATCAAAAGGTTATGAGGTTATTGATTGTGGAACATATGACCACACACGCACACATTATCCTATCTTTGGTAAAAAAGTCGGTGAAGCGGTGACAAGCGGTCAAGCAGACCTAGGTGTTTGTATTTGTGGAACAGGTGTTGGAATCAACAACTCTGTCAACAAAGTTCCAGGTATTCGCTCAGCTTTGGTTCGCGACATGACAACAGCGATTTACGCCAAAGAAGAATTAAATGCTAATGTCATCGGTTTTGGTGGTAAAATCACAGGTGAATTACTCATGTGCGACATTATTGAAGCATTTATCAAAGCTGAATACAAACCAACAGCAGAAAATAAAGCTTTGATTGAAAAAATTGCACAAGTCGAAACGGTCAATGAGGACCAAACATCACCAGATTTCTTTGATGAATTTCTTGAAAAATGGAATCGTGGCGAATATCAGGATTAGGAGAAAATCAGATGATTCTTACTGTAACATTGAATCCGTCAATTGATATTTCTTATCCGCTTGATGAGCTAACTTTGGATACGGTCAATCGTGTTTCCGAGGTTAAAAAAACAGCAGGTGGTAAGGGTTTGAACGTCACACGTGTATTGTCAGAAATTGGCGATAATGTGACTGCGACAGGTTTTATCGGTGGAAAGCTAGGTGACTTTTTAACAAGTAGGCTTGACCAAAATGGTATCCAACATCGTTTCTTTCCGATTCATGGGGAAACCCGCAATTGCATTGCGATTTTGCATGAAGGCTTGCAGACAGAAGTTTTGGAAGCAGGTCCGATGATTGACCAAGATGAGGCAGATGGTTTTCTTAATCATTTTCGTTACCTTTGCCCGTCTTATGATGTCATCACAATTTCGGGTAGCCTTCCAGCGGGGCTTGAAAGCGATTATTATCAAAAAGTCATTGGACTTGCTAATTCCCAAGGCAAAAAAGTAGTGCTAGATTGTTCTGGTAAGGCTTTGGAAGCTGTTTTAACAGGTAATGATAAACCGTTTGTTATCAAGCCAAACACAGAAGAATTATCACAACTTGTTGGAAGAGAAGTGAGCGATGATGTGGATGAGTTAAAACAAATCTTGCAAGATGATTTGTTTGCAGGGATTGATTGGGTGGTTGTTTCACTAGGCAGCAAAGGAGCTTTTGCGAAACATGGTGACCACTATTACCGTGTTATCATTCCAAAAATCAATGTGGTCAATCCTGTTGGTTCTGGTGATTCAACGGTGGCTGGTATTGCGTCAGCGATTGTTCATAATCTTTCCGACAAAGATTTCTTACGTCATGCGAATGCCCTCGGCATGCTAAATGCTCAAGAAAAAATGACAGGTCATGTCAATATGACAAATTACGAAAACTTATTTAATCAGATTCAGGTAGAAGAGGTATAAGAAAACATGGTATTAACACAAGAAAAACGTAACTTGCTTGAAAAGCTTAGTCGTGATGGCGTGATTTCTGCTTTGGCATTTGACCAACGAGGAGCACTTAAACGCATGATGGCAAACTATCAAACAGAAGAACCAAGTGTTGAACAAATCGAACAATTGAAAGCCCTGGTTTCAGAAGAATTGACACCGTATGCGTCATCTATTCTTCTTGACCCTGAGTATGGTTTGCCAGCAAGTAAGGTTCGTGATGCGGATTCAGGTCTCTTGTTAGCTTATGAAAAAACAGGTTACGATGCGACAACAACAAGTCGTTTACCAGATTGTTTGGTAGAATGGTCAGCTAAACGTCTTAAAGAAGCGGGAGCTGATGCAGTGAAATTCTTGCTTTATTATGACGTTGATGGTGACGAATACGTTAATCTTCAAAAACAAGCTTATATCGAACGCATTGGTGCAGAGTGTAAAGCTGAAGATGTGCCATTCTTCCTTGAAATCTTAACTTATGATGAAAGTATCTCTGACAATACAAGCGCAGCCTTTGCCAAAGTAAAACCTCACAAAGTTAACGAAGCCATGAAAGTTTTCTCTGATGCCCGCTTTGGTATTGATGTGCTCAAGGTTGAAGTCCCTGTCAACATGACATATGTTGAAGGTTTTGCGGAAGGTGAAGTGGTTTACACTAAAGAAGAAGCCGCTAAAGCTTTCAAAGATCAAGAAGCAGCAAGTCATTTGCCATATATCTATCTTAGCGCGGGTGTTTCAGCAAAACTTTTCCAAGAAACGTTGGTATTTGCGGCTGAGTCAGGTGCAAAATTCAACGGTGTCCTTTGTGGACGTGCTACTTGGGCTGGCTCTGTACAAGTGTATATCGAAGAAGGCGAAGCAGCAGCCCGTGATTGGTTAAGAACACAAGGACGTAAAAACATTGAAGAACTTAATGAAGTCCTTGCCAAAACAGCTAGCTCTTGGACTGAGAAAGTGTAAGAAGGTGATTAAATGACTCAATTATTTGCAGAAGATACGGTATATATATCTGAACAACAAGATCAAAAAAGTGTTTTTAAAGAAATTGCTCAGAAATTATTTGAAAAAGCTCTTGTAACAGAAGAATACTTGGATAATTTAATCGATAGAGAGGAAAATTATCCGACTGCCTTACCGTTAAGTCCAATTGATTCGAGTCTTCCTAATATTGCTATTCCACATACAGAAAGTCAGTTTGTAAATGTTACTCGTATTGTTCCAGTTAAACTGGAACATGCGATAACATTTCATAATATGATTTTGCCAGATGAAAAACTAGAGGTTTCATTTTTGTTCATGATTTTAAACAATGAAGAAAAAGAGCAAGCTGGTTTATTGGCAGCAATAATGGATTTTATTAATAGACAAGATAAGGAAGCATTAATTAAATTTTTTAATTCTGAAAATACAGAAAGAATTTATCAATTTTTGAAAAATAATTTTTAAGGAGGAATTTCTCATGATTAAAATTTTAGCAGCGTGTGGAGCCGGGGTTAACTCAAGCCATCAAATTAAAAACGCCCTAGAAACAGAATTGACTAAACGTGGTTATCAAGTGTCGTGTGATGCTGTTATGATTAAAGATATTAATGAAGAATTGTTATCGCATTATGACATCTTTGCACAAATTTCTAAGACTGATTTAGGTTTTGATGTTAAGCTTCCAGTTGTTGATGCTGGTGCTATTCTTTATCGTATTCCAGCAATGGCAGAACCTGTTTATAAGAAAATGGAAGACGTTATTAATAGCTTAAACAAATAAATTAAAGCGCTTTCGAAAGAAAGGTAAGAGATGAAATGAATGTAATTATCGACTTTGCAAATACGATTTTCCAACCAATTATTGATCTTGGCGCCGCTCCGTTAATGACAATCATCCTGACTGTCATTGCCCTCTTCTTTAAAGTGAAATTCACTAGAGCATTAGAAGGCGGTATTAAACTAGGAATTGCCTTAACAGGTATTAGCGCAATTATCAATATCTTGTCAACGGCATTTTCGGGTGCTATGGCTGACTTTGTTGCCCGAACTGGTTTGGAATTAAATATCACTGACGTTGGTTGGGCACCGTTGGCAACTATCACTTGGGGCTCACCTTATACCCTATATTTTTTGATGGTAATGGTCATTGTAAATATCATTATGTTGGTATTGAATAAAACCAATACGCTTGATGTTGATATTTTCGATATTTGGCACTTATCAATTGTTGGCTTGTTTGCTATTTATAGTGGAGCAAACCTCATGATTGCAACGATTTTGGTTATTTTTATCGGTATTTTAAAAATTATCAATTCAGACCTTATGAAACCTACTTTTAATGATTTATTGGGTGCTGGTGATGAAAATCCGATGACAACAACTCACATGAACTACATGATGAATCCAATTATTATGGTATTCGATAAAATTTTTGACAAGCTTTTCCCTTGGCTTGATAAATATGACTTCGATGCTGCTAAATTAAATGCTAAAATTGGTTTCTGGGGTTCAAAATTTGCAATTGGTATTTATTTAGGAATCTTTGTTGGCCTATTAGCAGGTCAAACACCAACAGAAATTGCTTCTTTAGCTTTTACAGCAGCTGTCTGCTTGGAATTGTTCTCATTGATTGGATCATGGTTTATCGCTTCTGTTGAACCACTTTCTCAAGGTATTACTGACTTTGCTTCTTCAAAATTACAAGGACGCACATTAAATATTGGTTTGGACTGGCCATTCATTGCAGGTCGTGCAGAAGTATGGGCTGCCGCTAATATTTTAGCTCCAATTATGTTGTTAGAAGCAATTGTTTTACCAGGAAATAAATTATTACCGCTCGCAGGTATTATTGCGATGGGGGTTACTCCAGCTTTGCTAGTTGTGACACGTGGTAAATTAATCCGCATGATTGTCATTGGTGCTATTGAATTACCGCTATTCTTGTGGTCAGGAACGTTGATTGCACCATTTATCACAGAAACTGCTAAAAAAGTGGGTGCCTTTCCAAGTGGTTTAGATGCTTCGACCATGATTTCTCATACAACAATGGAAGGTCCAATTGAAAAATTCTTGGCATTCTTTGTTGGTAAAGCTTCAACTGGTGATTTGACTTACGTTCTTTATGCAGCAATTGCTTTAGTTGTTTACACGTTACTCTTCTTCTGGTATAAAGGAGAAATGAAAAAACGTAATCAAGCTTATCAAGAAGCCAAATAGTAATACATCTAATCTAACTCACTAAAACTTCTTTTATTATTTTGTTTTTACGCGTGATGAGAATGGCAGTTATGAAGCTGTTCATTCTCATTTTATTTAGGAGAAAATAATGGTTATTGAATTAAAAAATGATTTCTTAACAGTTCAGTTTAAGGAATTTGGTGGTGCTTTGTCATCCATAAAAGATAAAGACGGCGTCGAATATTTGTGGCAAGGAAATCCAGAGTATTGGAGTTCACAAGCACCAGTATTATTTCCGATTTGTGGGAGCTTACGTGATGATGAAGCTATTTATCGTCCTAGTAGCCGTCCCCATTTTACAGGTGTGATACCGCGACATGGTTTGGTGCGTAAGAAGACTTTTACTTATGAACCATTATCTGAAAATAGCCTTGCTTTTTCAATCACCCCTGATGCGGAAATGTTGGCAAATTATCCTTATGATTTTGAGTTGAAAATCATTTACACTTTGACTGGAAAGACGATTAAAACAAGTTACCAAGTGACCAATCGTGAGACAGAAAAGGCTATGCCTTACTTTATTGGTGGGCACCCTGGGTTTAATTGCCCATTGCTTGCTGATGAATGTTATGAAGATTATTATCTCGAATTTGAAAAAGAGGAAACTTGTACTGTTCCAGAATCGTTTCCAGAAACAGGGCTTCTTGATGTGAACAAGCGTACGCCTTTTTTGGAAAAGCAAAACATTCTAAATTTGGATTATGCTTTGTTTGCCAAAGACGTTGTTACTTTGGATAAATTAGCTTCACGCAGCGTTTCTTTGAAATCTCATAAACACGAAAAAGGATTGCGTTTGGATTTTGAAGATTTTCCAAATTTGATTTTATGGTCAACCGTCAATAAGAGTCCTTTTATTGCTCTAGAGCCGTGGAGCGGCTTGTCAACGTCACTTGATGAAAGTGATATTTTAGAAGATAAACGCCAAGTGACTTTTGTGGCGAGTGGCGAAATGAGTGAAAAATCCTTTGATATTACGATTTTTTGAATTTGTTTAAAATAAACAAAAAAATACAAAGAAAGGGTTTACAAAATTAAAGTTGTGTGTTATATTATAACCGTAGAAATTAATAGAGTGGATTGTAACTAAGACATTAGGCAAGACCGCAAATGATCTAGGAGGGAAAATTCTAGTTTGTTTGTGGTTTTTTTATTTGTCTAGGAACCACGTGAGGAGAGTAGAATGTTTCGGATTGTACAAGCGCTCAACAATAATGTTGCTCTGGTAAAAAATGAGCAGGATGAACAAGCCGTTGTCATGGGGCTAGGGATAGTCTTTCAAAAGAAAAAAGGTGATTTAATCACTCCAAGCAAAGTCGAGAAAGTTTTCCTTTTGAAAACAGAGGAATCCAAAGAAAATTTTTTAACCCTTTTGAAAAATATTCCGCTTGATATTCTAACGGTGACTTATAATATGATTGATGATTTGGTAGCCAAATATCATTTTCCGGTTCAGGAATACCTGTATGTAACCCTTACCGACCACGTTTATTCGGTATATCAAAAGCTTTTAAAGGGAGCTTATCAGGAAAGTCATTTACCAGATATTTCAGCGGCGTATGTTACCGAGTTTCAAATGGCGCAAGAAGCTGTTGTTATTTTAGGTCAAAAGTTGTCAGTAACTTTTCCAGATGATGAAGTCGGACGAATGGCTCTGCATTTCATTAATGCTAAAGGTGATTACGAAGTTTCTGATAATAACAAAGAGGATGCAACTAAAAAAGTACTAGCTTTGATTGAGGACAAATTGGCAAAAAATAATATCAAGCGGAGCACAGAAAATAGTAATCTTTACGACCGTTTGATGATTCATTTAACCTACCTTATTAATCGATTGCAGATGAACCAGCAAGACAATGCATCGTTGATTAATTTGGAAGAATATGTGAAAACAGATTATCCGAAAGCCTATCAAATTGGGCAAGCCATTTATGATTTGATTGGACAAGAATTAAAAATAGATTTATCGCGTAGTGAACGTGTTTACCTTGTGATTCACATTCAACGCTTATTGAAATAAGGAGAAAATTATGTATCAATTACCAGAAGATTTTATTTTTGGTGGTGCAACAGCAGCCTACCAAGTTGAAGGAGCTACTAAAGAAGGCGGTAAAGGTCCAGTAGCTTGGGATGATTTCTTAGCAGAACAAGGGCGTTTCAGTCCAGACCCTGCTAGTGATTTTTATCATCAATACCCACAAGATATTGAACTTTGTGAAAAATTTGGTGTCAACGGACTTCGGTTATCCATTGCTTGGAGCCGTATCTTCCCAAATGGTACTGGTGAGGTCAACCAAGAAGGAGTTGATTATTACCACAAAGTGTTTGCGGAATGTCAAAAACGTAACATCACAGCCTTTGTCACGCTTCATCACTTTGACACGCCAAAAGTTTTGTTTGACAATGGTGATTTTTTAAACCGTGATACGATTGAAGCTTTTGTTAACTATGCAAAATTCTGTTTTGAAGAATTTACAGAAGTTCGTCATTGGAGTACATTCAATGAAATTTACCCAGTAGCAACCAACCAATATTTGCTTGGTATTTTCCCACCAGGAATCAAATATGACCTGTCAAAAGTCATTCAATGTCTGCACAATATGATGTATGCGCATGCGCGTGTGGTTAATTTGTTCAAAGATGGTGGCTACCAAGGTGAAATCGGTGTGGTACATTCTCTTGAAACAAAATACCCAGCAACAGATAGTAAAGAAGATAAACATGCTGCTTTCTTAGATGATGCTCTTTCTATTCGATTTTTACTGGATGCAACTTATTTAGGTTATTATTCAAACGAAACAATGGAAGCGCTTAACGAAATCTGCGCAGCTAACAATGCCAGCTACGATTTCCTTGATAGTGACTTTGAGGAAATGAAAAAAGCCAGTCACCGCAACGATTATCTTGGTATCAATCATTACCAATGTCACTTTGTTAAAGCCTACAATGGCGAAAATGCCATTCATCACAACGGTACAGGTGACAAAGGAACATCTGTTTACAAAGTTAAAGGTATTGGCGAACGCATTTACAAAGAAGGTATTCCAAGAACGGACTGGGATTGGATTATCTATCCAGAAGGTCTGTATGACTTGCTTCTTCGTATCAAAGCAGATTACCCACATTACAATAAAATCTATATCACAGAAAATGGTATGGGCTATAAAGATGAATTTGACGATGGTATCATCATAGATCAACCGCGTATTGATTATTTGAAAGTTTACCTGCAATCTCTTGCCAAAGCAATTGATGCTGGGGTTAATGTTAAAGGTTATTTCCTTTGGTCATTGATGGATTTGTTCTCATGGTCAAATGGTTATAATAAACGCTATGGTTTGTTCTATGTGGATTTTGAAACACAAAAACGTTATCCAAAAGCGTCAGCTTACTGGTATAAACACATTAGCGATACAAAAATTGTAGAATAGGAGATTTAGAAAATGGATAAAAAAGAATTACAAATGTTAGGTTTTGAAATTGTGGCTTACTCAGGTGATGCAAGGAGCACACTTCTTCAATTGCTTAAGGAAGTTCGCTCTGGCAACTTTGATAATGTTGATAAAGCGATTAAAGATGCTGACGAAAATTTGGCTAAAGCTCACAATGCTCAAACACAATTGTTAGCACAAGAAGCAGGCGGTGAAGATTTGGAACTTGGTTTCATCTTTGTTCACGGTCAAGACCACTTGATGACAACCTTGTTGCTACGTGACCTCATTACGGATTTTATTGAATTATATAAAAATCGCTAATTTTTGAAAAAAGAAAGGACGGAACATGGCTTGGTAAAATCTTACACTCTTTGAAAATCAAATGCAGGCGTTGTTGACTTGATTTGATGAACTTCAGTTTAATCTGTATCAGCATCGCCTAGCCTGACTTCGATTTTCAGTGAGTATCCTTATTCTCAATAGTCATTTCTGACAGGTCTTGCTTACCCTTAAGACGTATTAGAGATGACTAGCCAAGCCTAGGTTCTTAGGGAGTTGTATCATGAACAAACTCATTCAACAAATTGAAAAAGGGAAACCTTTTTTTGAAAAAGTTTCTCGTAACATTTATTTAGGTGCCATTCGTGATGGTTTCCTTGCGGCAATGCCAGCGATTCTCTTTTCTAGTATCTTTATCTTGATTGCATCGATTCCAGATGTGTTCGGAGTGACTTTGCCAGAAGATTTCTCAAATTGGCTTTGGAAGATTTATAACTACTCAATGGGTGTCGTTGCGCTTCTGGTTTCAGCAACAACTGCACGTTGCTTGGCAGAATCTGTTAACCGTAAGATGCCAGGTAATAAGAAAATCAATGCGGTTTCTGTTATGCTTGCCTCAATTGTCAGCTTCTTGATGTTGAGTGCTGATGAGCTTGACGGTGGTTTTGCTAGTGGTTATATGGGGACAAAAGGTATCCTCGCCGCCTTTGTAGCCGCCTTTATCACTGTTAATGTTTACAAATTCTGTGTTATTCGTGACATCACTATCAAGATGCCAAAAGAAGTACCAGGAACGATTTCGCAAACATTCCGTGATATCTTCCCATTCTCATTTGCCGTATTTGCAGCTGTTATCATTGATACTATCATTCGTTATTTCTTTGGAGCATCATTTGCAGAAGCTGTTATTACACTTCTTCAACCATTGTTTACAGCAGCAGACGGTTATCTTGGAATTGCTATTATCTGGGGTGCTATGGCGCTCTTCTGGTTCGTTGGTGTGCATGGTCCGTCAATCGTAGAGCCAGCTATCGCAGCTATTATCTATGCTAATGTTGAAACGAATCTTCAATTATTCAAAGCTGGTGAACATGCTTCAAACGTTTTGACTGTTGGTCTTGGTAACTTCGTTGGTACTATGGGTGGTACTGGTGCAACACTTGTCGTTCCATATCTCTTCTTGCTATTTGCCAAATCAAAACAATTGAAAGCTGTTGGTAAAGCTTCATTTATCCCAGTCAGCTTCGCCGTTAACGAACCTTTGCTTTTTGCAACACCAATTATTCTTAACCCTTATTTCTTTGTTCCATTCCTTTTGGCACCAATTGCCAACGTTTGGATTTTCAAATTCTTTGTTGATGTGCTTCAGATGAATAGCTTCATGTATGTTCTTCCTTGGGCAACACCAGCGCCAATCGGACTTATTCTTGGTACAGGCGTTAGCCTTCTAGCTGTTGTTCTTGTCCTTGTTTTAATCGCTGTTGATGCGATTATCTACTTCCCGTTCATTAAAGCTTATGATGCATCACTTCTTGAAGAAGAAGCTGAAATTGCTGCGCAAGAAACTGCTGCTGAAAGTGCAACTCCAGTAAAAGCTGCAGCTGAAAAAGTTGTTGAGGAAAAACCAGCTGTTAAAGTCACAACTGACAAACCAATCAACGTTTTGGTCCTTTGTGCTGGTGCTGGTACAAGTGCTATGCTTGCTAATGCTCTTACTGAAGGTGCCGCTGCCACAGGTGCAAACATCACAGCGTCAGCAGGTGCTTACGGTTCACATTATGAGATTATGAAAGATTTTGACATGATTGTACTTGCTCCGCAAGTTAATTCATTCTACGAAGATATTAAGAAAGATACGGATGCGCTTGGTATTAAGTTAGCAGCTACAAAAGGTGCTGAATACATTAAATTAACACGTGACCCAGAAGGTGCCGTAGCCTTCGTAATGTCTTATTTTGCCTAACCTATTCTAGAAAAGCTGGGGTGGTGATGGTCAAGAATTCACTCGCCTAGCAACTTTCCTAAAATCTGGTGTTCAAGCTGTGAAAGATACGCAGACAAGTAATAACACCTATCATGATCCATTTAGCAGACGGTGGTGACAAAGCAACTTTCCAATGGTGGCTTGATGAAATTACCAATCAATCCGTTGATTTTGATATTGTCGGCATTTCCTATTCCCCATATTGGCATGGCACATTAGCAGAACTCTCTGAAAATATGGATAATATCAGCGAGCGTTATAACAAAAAAGTTCCATTTATCAAACGATTAGCAACCTCAGCTCAGGTACTTACAAATTAAGCATTGACACCATGAGGGACACTAGCCTTGAGACTGCTCAGCTTTATATCAAAAACTATGGCGGCAGTGAGCAAAACATCTCCCTAAAAGACTCAAAATGTACACGATTGATAACATCCAAATCACAAACGGACAATGTGAAATCGGCATTTACGTCAATGCCTCTGCTAACAAATGGTTAAACATCGATAACGTCAGACTTGTTAAAGTCGATTAGTTATATATTTCATTTCACCCCCAAGAGCTTAGTCCCTTGGGGATTTTGGGTGTTGTAAAAAAACGTTAGGTAAGAAAATCCTAACGCTTTTTGCTTAATTTTTTAGTGTTTTGCGGTAATTGCTTGGGCTTTGGTTGAAGTATTTTTTGAAGGCTTTGCTGAATGTGAGACCATCCGTGAAGCCTACGGCGTTTGCGACTTCTGAGATATGAAAAGTAGTGTTGGTAAGTAAATCAGCACTTTTTTTCATGCGGACTTGGATGATATAATCTTTGATCGAATAGCCAGTTTCTTCTTTGAAAATCTTGTAGAGGTAGCTGCGGTTGAGATTGAGTTTATCAGCAATTTCTCCCACTTTTAAAGAAGTTCCATATTGTGAATGAATTATTTTTTTAGTTTGTCTAATATAATTTTGAATAAGAATACTACCATCAGAAATTGCTTTACTGGGAGATTCTTCTATTAGGTAAGCAAGTAGTTTGTAAAGTTCAGCAATCAGTTGGAGTTCAGTCACGTCATCAAGTTTTTGATCGCGAAATTGAGTTAATTTGACGATTTGATCAAGAACCCTGGACTTAAGTGTTGAATGACAGAAGTATTGCTCTAGTAGCTGAGTTTTACTTAAAATACTTTCAGCCTTTGAGCCACTAAATCCAACCCAAAGATAAGTCCAAGGGTGCTTGCTATCAGCTTGGTAGAAGGTCACTTTTCCTTTTGGCAAAATGAACATATCACCTGTTTTAAGTTCGGTCGTTGTGCCATCAATTTTGAAAGTTCCCTTGCCATCAACAATGAAATGAAGGACGTAGTTATCCCTAACAGTAGGTCCAAAAGAGTAGTTTTTATCACAAATCTCAGCACCATAATGGTCGACGTTCAGGTCAAAATTATTCGTGCCAAATTCGTTGTAGGTATTTAGAATATTCAAAGTATCAACTCCTTTATAAACAACATTTTACCATATTTGCCCAACATGATACCATTCAAGAGGTAAATAAATGATGGTAAAATTTTAGTAAACAAAGGGAGGAATTATCATGGGAATTCGCATCGAAGGAAATCTTTTTTACATTCAAAGTAAAGAGATGTCAATGATTATAGAAAATAAAGAAGGGGATTTGCTTCTTCGTCATATTGGAGGCAAAATCGCCAAATACCACGGCTCAAACGCTATTTTGGAGAAGGACCACGCTTTTTCAGGAAATCCAACTCCAGATAACCGCACCTTTAGTTATGATACCCAACGCCAAGTTTTTGGCGTTCACGGGTTCGGAGATTTCCGACAACCATCTCTAAAAATAGCACACGCTAATAACGAATTGACACAATTTAAGTTAACATCTAGTGAGATTTTACATGGTGCAAAAGAAGCAACAGGATTACCTAATCCACATTCAACAGAAGATGCCGAAACTTTAGTTTTGACACTTGAAGACAAAGTCGCTTCGCTAGAATTAAAACTTTACTACACTGCTTATGCTGATTGCAGCACTATTTCAACTCATGCTGAGGTTCGAAATTTATCAGATAAAGCAGTTGTTATCAATCGTGCTTTGTCAACCATGCTTGATGTGCCAGCTTCTGATTATGATGTGGTGACATTGCAAGGTGCTTATGCACGTGAAAAAACGGTTCGTCGTCAAAAAGTTGAACAAGGTATTTTCACAGTTGCTTCAAATCGCGGTGCTTCAGGTCATGCTCAGACTCCAGCTGTGATTTTGTGTGATAGGACAGCGACGGAGGATGCTGGCAGTGCCCTTGCTTTGCAACTGCTTTATAGTGGTAATTTTCAAGCTTTTGTTCAAAAAAATCAATTGAATGAAGTTCGCTTAGGGATTGGTATTAATGATGATAACTTTGCTTGGCAATTAGCAGCAGGTGATAGTTTTGAAACGCCAGTGGCTTTGATGACTTATTCGGCAAAAGGTTTGACACACTTGAGCCAAGAAAGTCAATTGTTTGTGCAAAATCATATCATGCCAAAACAATTTGCTCATGTTGAGCGTCCGATTCTTATCAATAATTGGGAAGCGACTTATTTTAATTTCAAAAAAGAAAAATTGCTTGATTTAGCTGACGAAGCAAGCAAACTTGGTATCGAGCTTTTTGTTCTTGATGACGGTTGGTTTGGTAATCGATTTGATGATAATCGTGCGCTTGGTGACTGGGTTGTCAACGAAGAAAAACTCGGTGGACCTTTGAATGACTTGATTGCTGAAGTGCATGCCAAAGGTTTGAAATTTGGTTTGTGGTTTGAACCAGAAATGATTTCTGTTGATAGTGACCTTTATCGTGCGCATCCAGATTGGGCTATTCAAGCTGAGGGTCGTGCTCATACTTATTCTCGTAATCAATTAGTACTTAACCTTGCCAACCCTGATGTGGTAGCTTATATTAAATTAGCTATCGATGAAATCTTGACAGAAAATGCTATTGATTATGTTAAATGGGATTATAACCGTAACATCACAAATATCGGAAATGGTGATACTTATCTTGCGACCCAAATGCAATCTCATGCTTACATGCTAGGCTTGTATGATTTGGTGTCTTATTTGACAGAAAAGCATAGTAACATTCTCTTTGAATCTTGCTCAGGTGGCGGTGGTCGAAATGACCTTGGTATGATGCGCTATTTCCCACAAGTTTGGGCTAGTGATAATACAGATGCCATTTCTCGTTTGCAAATTCAATATGGTTCAAGCTATCTGTACCCAACTATCTCTATGGGTTCCCATGTTTCAGCAAGCCCAAATCACCAAATGGGACGCACAACACCAATTGAAACACGTGGAAATGTTGCTATGATGGGAAATCTTGGCTACGAACTTGATTTGACAAGCCTACCAGAAAGTGACAAAGAAGTGATTGCTACTCAGGTTTCTCACTACAAAGATATTCGTCCAGTTGTCCAATTTGGGAAGCATTATCGTCTTATCAATCCAGAACAAGGCGCAAATGAAGCGGCTGTGCAATTTGTCTATGAAGATAAAGTCGTTGTAACTTACGTTCGCACACTTTCAATGATTGAAACAATTGAAACGACGCTCAAACTGAAAGGTTTAGAGGAAGCAGATACCTATCGCTTACAAGAAACAGGACAAGTTTTCTCCGGGGCTGAACTCATGTATGCAGGTTTGACCGTAACTCTCCCACAAGGTGACTATCTCAGCAAACAATACTATTTTGTGAAACAATAAGGAGGTTTTCAATGAAATGGCGTAAACAATTGATAGCTGCTGGCATAGTAGCTTTAGCTACCGCTGCTGGTTTAATATTGACGGCGTGTTCAAAAGAGGATGACACATCGGCTGCTGGCAAGGTAACTATTGAATATTTCAATCAAAAGAGAGAAATGGCGGATACGTTAAAAGAAATCATTAAGGATTTTGAAGCAGAAAATCCTAACATCCACGTTAAAATGACAAATGTTCCAGGTCCTGGAACAGTTCTAAAAACACGTATGCTTGCAGGTGACGTCCCAGATGTCATTAACATTTATCCTCAGAATGTGGATTTTAAAGAGTGGGCAAAAGCTGGTTATTTTGAAGATATGACAGGTAAGTCTTATCTTGAGAATATCAAAAATAACTATGCAGAAAACTATGCAGTAAATGGAAAAATTTATAGCGTGCCTTTATCAGCCAATGTTTCAGGAATTTACTTTAATAAAACAAAATTTGACGAATTAGGACTCAAAGTTCCAGAAACTTGGGATGAATTTGCAACTTTGGTAAAACAAATCAAGGCTGACGGTGAAACACCATTTGCGCTTGCTGGTAGTGAAGGTTGGACTTTAAATGGTTATCATCAACTGGCTTACATTAGCGTGACTGGTAGTGGTGATAAGGCAAATGATTACCTTCGTTTTTCTCCCGTTAATTCTATCTCAACTTCTGATAATGAAGTTAAGGAAGTTCTAACTCGTTTGGATTTGCTTGCTGATAAGGGGAACCAGCAAAGTAATTGGGAAGGTGCTTCTTACAACGATTCTGTTGTGGCATTTGCGACTGAAGAAGCCTTGATGATACCAGGTGGTTCATGGGTATTAGCGGCGATTAAACAACAAGATCCTGATTTTGAAATTTCAACATTTGCCTTTCCTGGTGAAAAAACTGGTCAAGAAGCTACAGTTGGAGCGGGAGATTTGGCGCTATCAATTTCATCATCAACAAAGCACAAAAAAGAATGTGAAAAATTTATTTCTTATATGGCGTCAGCTGAGGCTATGCAAAAATATTATGATGTTGATGGTTCGCCAGTGTCTGTAGAGGGTGTGGTTGAAGATGACAATTCTCCACTTGCTCCGCTTTATCAGCTAGCATTTACAGATAAACACTATGTTTGGCTTGGTGAAAATTGGACAAGCGAAGATGATTTCTTTAGTTTGACAGCTAACTATGTTTTGAATCAAGATACTGATCAATATGTTAGTGAGTTAAATGCATTCTTCAATCCAATGAAAGCTGACGTAAATAAATAGGAGGAGAATAGAATGCGAAAATTTTTAAATAAGTATTGGGGCTGGACATTTCTGATTATTCCTTTAATGTTACAAGCTATTTTCTTCTATTTTCCAATGTTTCAGGGAGCTTTTTATAGTTTTACGAACTGGACTGGCTTGACTTATAATTTTGATTTTGTAGGGATTAATAACTATAAAATTTTGATGACTGATAGCAAATTCTTTAAGGCGCTTGGGTTTACCTTAATTTTAACTCTTGCTTTAATTGTGGGAGAAATTGTCATTGGTATCTGGGTAGCGCGAGCTTTGAATGCTAAAATCAAAGGACAAACTTTTTTTAGAGCGTGGTTCTTTTTCCCAGCTGTTTTATCAGGGTTAACAGTATCTTTGATTTTCAAACAAGTATTTAACTATGGATTACCTGCCATTGGTGAAGTTTTGAACATTGAATTCTTGAAAACAAGTCTTCTAGGGACATCTGGCGGCGCCATTTTTGCAGCAATTTTTGTCATGCTATGGCAAGGTGTCGCAATGCCAATTATCCTTTTCCTCTCAGGGCTTCAAACTATCCCAAGTGAAATCACAGAAGCAGCAGCAATTGATGGTGCAAATAGCAAACAAACGTTCTGGAATATTGAATTGCCATATTTGTTGCCAAGTATTTCAATGGTCTTTATCATGGCGCTTAAAGCTGGTTTGACAGCTTTTGACCAGATCTTTGCTTTGACTGGTGGTGGACCAAGCAATTCAACAACTTCAATTGGGCTTTTGGTTTACAATTACGCCTTTTCAAGTAACCAATATGGTTATGCTAACGCCATTGCCTTGATTCTCTTTGCTATTATTGTTTTGGTATCAGTGTTGCAATTGAAATTATCAAGTCGTTTCGAAGTATAAATGGAGTGAAATATGAAAAAAGAAGAACGTTATCATACTTTTTGGAAATATGTGCTCTTAGTCATGGGATCAATTTTGATTTTGATTCCATTGCTAGCAACAGTCTTTAGTTCATTTAAGACGACTAAAGATATCATGCAACATTTCTTTGCTTTTCCAAATCCTGTCACCTTGAGTAACTACACACGCTTGTTGGCTGACGGTATTGGACATTATTTCTGGAATTCAACGATTATTACAGTTGTTTCGGTGATTTTGGTAACCCTATTTATTCCTGCGGCAGCCTATTCAATTGCGCGTAACATGAGCAAAAAACGCGCTTTTAACATCATGTATAGCTTGCTAATTTTGGGAATTTTCGTGCCATTTCAAGTTATCATGATTCCAATCACAGTTATGATGAGCCGACTTGGTTTGACAAATATTTGGGGCTTGATTATCTTGTATCTGACTTATGCTGTACCACAAACTTTATTCTTGTATGTTGGTTACATTAAGCTAAGTGTTCCTGAAAGTTTGGATGAAGCTGCTGAAATTGACGGAGCTGATAAATTTACCACATACCGCAAAGTGGTCTTTCCAATGTTAAAACCAATGCATGCCACAACTTTGATTATTAATGCCCTTTGGTTCTGGAATGACTTTATGCTCCCCCTCTTAATGTTGAATAAATCTTCAGAGTCATGGTCATTGCCGCTTTTCCAATACAACTACACAGGACAATACCTCAGCGATTACGGACCAAGCTTTGCCTCATATATCGTCGGTATTATTACCATCACAATTGTTTATCTTATCTTCCAAAAACACATCATCTCAGGAATGAGCAATGGCGCAGTGAAGTAAGGATACAGAGGCCGTATAGCGAGCGTAGCAAAAATAGGAATTTTGACGAAGAACGTGTACGTTCTAGGAAAAAATTATCTTTTTTGCACTGCTCGTAGGTCGTGTTCAACTTAACTTGGTATAGTTGATGGTTGCTAAAGCAACTCATCAACTAACGCTAACCGCTATTGCGGCTTAGCTAACCACCTTACTAGCTCGAAAACAAAATATTATCGATTTTGTTTTCTCACGTCGTAATATATAAGGCGTATAGCGGGGACAGTGAAAAAATAAGGAAGTGACACGGTGTCATTAAGGCACAAGGAGGCTCATCTTTTTCACCAAGCCCGTAGCCCGAGTTCAACGATATCACAATATAAATGATGAAAATAAAATAAAGGAATAACTATGGGAATTCAAAATAAAACAATGTTAATCACTTACTCGGATAGTCTGGGTAAAAATTTAAAAGAACTTAAACAAAATCTTGATAAGTATTTCGGGGAGGCAGTTGGTGGTATCCATCTATTGCCATTCTTTCCGTCAACTGGTGACCGTGGTTTTGCCCCTGTCGATTATGATGAGGTAGATTCTACATTTGGTACTTGGGATGATGTGAAAGGCTTGGGTGAAAACTATTATCTTATGTTTGATTTCATGATTAACCATATTTCTCGTCAATCAAAATATTACAAAGATTATCAAGAAAAACACGAAGCTAGTGCTTACAAGGATATGTTTCTTAACTGGGATAAATTTTGGCCAGAAAATCGTCCGACACAAGTTGATGTGGACTTGATTTACAAGCGTAAAGACCGCGCACCAAAACAAGAAATTCATTTTACAGATGGTTCGGTTGAGCATTTGTGGAATACATTTGGTGAGGAACAAATTGACCTTGACGTGACAAAAGAAGTGACCATAGATTTCATTCGAAAAACCATCAAACACCTAGCAGAAAATGGATGTGACCTCATTCGTCTAGATGCATTTGCTTATGCAGTTAAGAAATTGGATACCAATGATTTCTTTGTGGAGCCAGACATTTGGGAATTACTTGATAAAGTGCGTAGCATTGCAGCGGAATCTGGCACAGAATTGCTTCCAGAAATTCATGAGCACTATTCAATCCAGTTTAAGATTGCTGAGCATGACTATTATGTCTATGATTTTGCACTTCCAATGGTGACGCTTTATAGCCTATATAGCAGAAAAGTTGACCGTTTGGCAAAATGGTTGAAAATGTCGCCGATGAAGCAATTTACAACGCTTGATACACATGATGGAATTGGTGTGGTTGATGTCAAAGATATTTTGACAGATGATGAAATTGATTATACCTCCAGTGAACTTTATAAAGTTGGTGCTAATGTCAAACGTAAATACTCATCTGCTGAATACAATAATCTCGATATTTATCAGATTAATTCGACTTATTATTCTGCACTTGGTGATGATGACAAGAAATATTTCTTAGCACGCTTGATTCAGGTTTTTGCCCCGGGTATTCCACAAGTTTATTATGTTGGATTTTTAGCAGGAAAAAATGATCTTGATTTGTTAGAAAAAACAAAAGAAGGCCGCAACATCAATCGTCATTATTACACGAATGAAGAAATTGCTGAAGAAGTCCGACGCCCAGTAGTTCAAGCTTTGCTCAAACTCTTTACTTTTCGAAATCAATCAGCTGCTTTTGACCTTGATGGCAGTATTGATGTAGAGATATTAGATGAAAATACGCTTGTAATCACTCGCCGTAATCAAGGTAGCAGTGTGGTTGCGGAAGCCCAAATTAATTTAAAAGAGTTAAGCTACGCAGTTAAAGAAAACGGGGAAGAAGTTACTTTCTTATAATCTAAAGGTAGCTGGGCAAACTCCTAGCTTCCTTTTTATTTTTATAACGCAAACGCTTGCGCAAATAACAAGAAAGCGTTAAAATAAAGACAAATAAATCAAAATAGAGGTGTACTATGGAAAAACATTGGTGGCATAAAGCAACCATTTATCAAATTTACCCAAAATCATTTAAGGATTCAAATGGTGATGGGATTGGTGATTTGCAAGGGATTATCAGTAAACTTGACTACTTACAAAAGCTTGGTATTACAGCGATTTGGCTTTCTCCCGTTTATCAGTCTCCAATGGATGATAATGGTTATGATATTTCAAATTATGAGGCGATTGCGGATATTTTTGGAGATATGTCTGACATGGAAGAATTGCTAGCGCAGGCAAAAGCGCGTGGTATTCGCATTATCATGGATTTGGTGGTTAATCACACATCAGATGAACACGCTTGGTTTGTTGAAGCGCGTGAAAATCCTGCCAGCCCATACCGTGATTTTTACATTTGGCGTGATGAACCAAATGAGCTTGATTCTATTTTTGGTGGCTCTGCCTGGGCATATGATGGCAAAACTGGGCAATATTATTTGCACTTTTTCAGCAAGAAACAGCCAGATTTGAATTGGGAAAATTTCGCATTACGCAAGTCTGTTTACGACATGATGAATCGCTGGATTGACAAAGGTATTTCTGGCTTTCGTATGGACGTGATTGACATGATTGGGAAAATGCCAGACCAATTAATTTCTAATAATGGACCAAAATTGCATGATTATCTCAAAGAAATGCATCAAGAAACCTTGGCTGGAAAGGATTTGTTAACGGTTGGCGAAACTTGGGGCGCAACACCAGAAATTGCTAAGCAGTACTCATCCCCAGATGAAAAAGAATTATCAATGGTTTTTCAATTTGAACATATCGGTCTGCAACACAAGCCAAATGCTTCAAAATGGGAATACGAAAAAGAATTAAATGTTCCCGCACTCAAAGCCATTTTCAACAAGTGGCAGACAGAGCTTGAGCTTGGTCAGGGGTGGAATTCGCTTTTTTGGGACAATCATGATTTGCCACGTGTTTTATCAATTTGGGGAGACACAGACACTTATCGTGAAAAATCAGCCAAAGCGCTAGCGATTTGCTTGCACCTAATGCGTGGTACGCCTTACATCTACCAAGGAGAAGAAATCGGCATGACTAACTATCCTTTCAAGGATTTAGGAGAAATTGATGACATTGAGTCACTCAATTTTGCCAAAGAAGCGCTTGAAAATGGTAAGACGTCAGAAGAAGTGCTAGACAGTATTCGCATGATTGGACGCGATAATGCTAGAACGCCAATGCAATGGGATAGTAGCAAGAATGCAGGATTTTCAACAGCTGATAAGACTTGGTTGCCAGTTAATCCAAACTATCAGGACATCAATGTCCAAGCTGCTTTAGACAATCCAGAATCTATTTTCTATACTTATCAAAAACTCATCAAGCTTCGCAAGGAAAATGAGTGGTTGATTGATGCGGATTTTGAACTTTTAGAGACAGCAGATAAGGTCTTTGCCTATCTCAGAAAAACTGCGGACGCTACTTATCTTGTTGTGGCTAACCTATCGAACCAAGTGCAACCATTTGAATGCGACCTTAGCTACCAAGCAACTATTATCAGCAATACCGCAGAACTTGCTGATTTTGAAAATCATCAACTTCAACCATGGGATGCCTTTTGCGTTAAAGTTGGGTAAAAATATGAAATAAAACGAGCTCCAAATTTAAATTTGGAGCTCGTTATTAACGTCTTTTATTTCGTGCTATCTCGCAATGTTAGGGTGGTTGCAAGTCTTGTCATTGTTGGGATAGTGTTATGGTTGATAAGTTGGCGGTTAAGGATGTCAACGGCAGTCCGTCCCATTTCTTCAGTATAGACAGTGATGCTTGATAAGGCTGGAAAGACTTGTTTAGTTAGTGGGGTGTCGTTAAAAGAGATGAGGCTAACACGGTCTGGAACAATGATACTAGCTTCTTGGAGAGCGCGAAGCGCACCGATTGCAAGGGTGTCATTGGCAACAAAGAAAGCTTGAGGGAGGTCATTACCAAGTTCGGTAATGGCTTTTTTCATTAATTCATATCCTGCTTGTGCTGAAAAATCTCCGACAAATACGTAGTTAGGATTGTAGAGATTATTTTCATAGACGTAATTTTTGAAAGTACGGAAGCGTTGATCAACAATGAGTTCTTGTTGGTCGGTTGTGCGTTCTTCGCCAGCAATCATCCCGATTTTTGTGAACCCTTGGTCCATAAAGTAATCAAGCACCTTGATAACAGCATTATCAAAATCAGTGGTCACGCAAGGGTGTCCTGCATTGAGTGTGTCGCTGTCAACAAACACAAGATTTTGAGACAATTTTTCGAGTTTTGAAATTTGTGCGCTAGAAAATTTACCAATGGCAATAATACCACAGATGTTTTCAGAAATCGTTAAAGTATCATTATTAAAGTAACGAACAATATCATAACCCAACTCTTGAGCGCGTTTTTCGAGTCCGATACGAATGCTGTAATAATAGAGGTCATTGAGTTCTTCTTGCTCACTGTACCATTGCACAATAGCAATTTTTTGCCGTTCTTGTAAGATATTTGTGCTGCGTTTGTGCTTTTCGTACCCCAACTCTTCAGCAACGGTTAAAATGCGATGCCGTGTTTCCTCGCTAACAGAAAGGGTAGCGTCTTGATTAAGCACCCGAGAAACGGTTGCTGATGAAACCTTTGCCAACTTTGCAATGTCTTTTAATGTAGCCATAAGTCATCCCTTCTTTCTTATCTTTATTATAGCACAAAAATTAATATAAAGAAAATTTTAAGTAAAACTTTAGTAAAATTTATTGACTTGGAACATCATTAGGTGTACAATGAAACCGTAATCATAGAAGAAGTAAAAAAAGGAGACCCTCATGAAAGTTACAGAATTAAAAGAAGCCTTCACAGCCGTATTTGGCAATGAAGCAGACGCAACCTTTTTCTCACCAGGACGTATCAATTTGATTGGTGAACATACAGACTACAATGGTGGTCATGTTTTCCCAGCGGCTATCACCCTTGGAACATACGGTGCAGCTCGCAAACGTGATGACCAAACACTTCGTTTTTATTCAGCAAACTTTGCTGATTTAGGCATTATCGAGGTTGACCTTGCTAATCTTGTCTTTGATACAAAAGACAGCTGGACGAATTATCCAAAAGGAGTTATCAAATTCTTGCAAGAAGCTGGGTATACGATTAATACTGGTTTTGACCTTTACGTCAATGGGAATATTCCAAACGGTTCAGGCTTGTCATCATCAGCTTCGTTAGAGCTCTTGGTCGGAATTGTTGCTGAAGAATTATTTGACCTCAACTTAGACCGTCTTGACTTAGTAAAAATTGGTAAACAAACGGAAAATGAATTTATCGGCGTTAATTCAGGAATCATGGACCAATTTGCTATTGGTATGGGAGCTGACAAACAAGCTATTTACCTTGATACCAACACATTAGAATACGACCTTGTGCCGCTTGATTTAGGTGACAATGTCATTGTTATCATGAATACTAACAAACGCCGTGAATTGGCTGATTCAAAATACAATGAACGTCGTGCCGAATGTGAAAAAGCCGTTGAAGAATTGAATCAAGTGCTTGATATCAAGACACTTGGTGAACTTGATTTGCAAGCTTTTGATGAATACAGTTACCTCATTAAAGATGCTAATCGTCTCAAACGTGCTCGTCACGCTGTTTGGGAAAATCAACGCACTCTTCAAGCCAAAGAAGCTTTGATTGCAGGTGAACTTGAAAAATTTGGTCGTTTGGTCAATGCCTCACATGTGTCACTTGAGCATGATTACGAAGTGACTGGTATTGAGCTTGATACCCTTGCTCATACCGCTTGGAAACAAGAAGGTGTCCTTGGAGCTCGTATGACAGGAGCGGGCTTTGGTGGTTGCGGTATTGCCATTGTCGCTAAAGATAAAGTTGATGAATTCACCCAAAATGTCGGCAAGGCTTATACAGAAACCATTGGCTATGCGCCAGCTTTCTACATTGCCGAAATTGCAGGTGGCTCACGTGTCTTGTCTCGAAAATAAGTAAGATTAGAGAAGAAAAATGAAACTTTTAGATACTTTTGTTGCTAAAGTTATTGCAGTTAGCGACTACACAGAAGATGATATGTTTTACTTGTGTAATCGTGTCCTTGCCCTTGTTGGCGAAGAAGGCTCACAGCAAGAAACGAAGCAAACAGAACTTATTGCCCTCAAAGATGAACTGGTTGACCTAGCTGTGCAAAATGGCAAGGTTGGTGAATTGGTGACCGAAAAAGATTGTTTGGGTGCTGAGTTAATGAATTTTATCACACCTGTTCCAAGTCAGGTGAACCGTGAATTCTGGGATACTTATGCAAAATCTCCTCAACAAGCTATCGCAGATTTTTACGCCCTCAGCAAACGCAACGATTACATTAAAGTTGCTGCAATCGCAAAAAATATTGCCTTTACAACACCATCACAATATGGCGATATTCAAATCACAATCAATTTATCAAAACCTGAAAAAGACCCCAAAGCTATTGCACAAGCTAAACTGGTCAAAGCTTCCTCATATCCAAAATGCCAACTTTGCATGGAAAATGAAGGTTACCAAGGTAGGATTAACCACCCTGCCCGTGCTAACCACCGCATTATCCGTATGAAGTTAGGTGATGAAAAATGGGGCTTCCAGTATTCACCTTATGCTTACTTCAATGAACACTGCATTATTTTAAATACTGAGCATGTGCCAATGGTTATTAGCAAGGATACTTTTGCGCAATTATTGGACATTGTTGATATTTTTCCAGGGTATTTTGCAGGGTCAAATTCTGATTTACCAATTGTTGGTGGGTCAATTTTGACACACAATCACTATCAAGGTGGGCATCATGTCTTTCCTATGGAAATAGCAGAGCTAGACCGTGAGTTTCATTTCAAAGGCTTTTCTGATGTGACAGCTGGTATTGTCGACTGGCCAATGTCTGTTATTCGTTTGCGTAGCGCTGATAAAAATCGTTTGGTTGAACTAGCTGAAATCATTCGCTTGGCTTGGCGTGATTATTCTGATGATAGCGTTGATGTTGTCGCCTATACAGGAGACACACCGCACCACACCGTGACCCCGATTGCTCGTAAACGTCGTGGCTTGTTTGAATTGGACATTGTCCTTCGTGACAATCACACGACTGCTGAATTTCCTGACGGTGTTTATCATCCGCACGCTGATGTGCAACACATCAAAAAAGAAAATATCGGTCTGATTGAGGTTATGGGCTTAGCTATTTTACCTCCGCGTCTGAAAGATGAACTGTCAGAAGTTGAAAAATATCTTTTGAACCAGTATAATGAAATCGCTGACTATCACAAAGATTGGGCAGATAATATTAAAAAACGTACGGATATTACGGCTAAATCAGTGTATAATATTGTACAAGAGGAAGTCGGAAAAGTTTTTGTTCGTGTTTTAGAAGACGCAGGTGTTTACAAACGTGATGAAAAAGGTCAAGCTGCCTTTATGCGTTTTGTAGATAGCGTGGGGTTAGAATAGGAGAAATACATGTCAATTTTAGTGCTTGGTGGGGCTGGTTATATCGGTTCTCACATGGTTGACCGTTTGGTTGAAAAAGGTGACGAAGAAGTCGTCGTGGTTGATAGTTTGGTGACAGGGCACCGTGCTGCGGTTCACCCTGATGCGATATTTTATCAAGGCGACCTTGCTGACCAAGACTTTATGCGTAAAGTCTTTACAGAAAATCCAGATATTGATGCTGTCATTCACTTTGCGGCTTATTCATTGGTTGCTGAATCAATGGAAAAACCTTTAAAATACTTTGATAACAATACAGCAGGCATGGTCAAATTGCTTGAAGTGATGAATGAATTTGGCGTGAAGCACATTGTTTTCTCATCAACAGCAGCAACTTATGGCATTCCAGATGAAATTCCAATCAAAGAAACAACACCACAACGCCCAATCAATCCGTATGGCGAAAGTAAACTCATGATGGAAACAATCATGAAATGGTCTGACCAAGCTTACGGTATTAAATTTGTACCGCTTCGCTATTTTAATGTTGCTGGTGCAAAACCAGACGGTTCAATCGGTGAAGACCACGGTCCAGAAACACACTTGTTACCAATTATTTTGCAAGTGGCACAAGGTGTACGTGAAAAAATCATGATTTTTGGTAATGATTACAACACGCCAGATGGCACAAATGTCCGTGATTATGTTCACCCATTTGACCTAGCAGATGCGCATTTACTTGCGGTTAAATACCTTCGTGAAGGTAATCCGTCAACGGCATTCAATCTTGGTTCTTCAACAGGATTTTCAAATCTTCAAATTCTCGAAGCAGCTCGTAAAGTGACTGGCAAAGAAATTCCAGCTGAACTGGCTGACCGTCGCCCTGGTGACCCAGATACTCTTATCGCGTCATCTGACAAAGCGCGTGAAGTCCTTGGTTGGAAACCACAATTTGACGACATTGAAAAAATCATTGCCTCAGCATGGGCATGGCACTCAAGCCACCCAAATGGCTATAATGACAGATAAATATAATAGGACACCAAGTTCAACTTGGTGTCCTGTTCTTGATTATAAAAGGAGATATTATGGAAATTATTAGGACTAATGTTTTAACAGATGAGGAATTGTTGGCAGCTAATGTACTTATCAAGGTTGTTCAAGCGTTTGACCAGACACATCGCACACCGTATTTGTCTAATCAGCTTAATTTTGATGCGGATATGCCAGCGTTTTTCTTGGGTTATGATGAGGGAAAATTAGTGGTTTTATTAACCGTTTATGCTGATTGCCAAGAAGCCGAGCTTGCTATTTTGGTTCACCCAAATCATCGTCGAAAGGGGTATGCAAAGGCGCTCTGGCGTGAATTTGATGAGATTAGACGTGATTATCAACTAAGACCAATCATCATGACTGAGAAGTGTTTTTTTAGACAAAAATCCTTACTTAATCAGGCATTTGGGCATGGTGTTAGAACCTGATTTTTGAATATTGGTTGATACGTGAGCGAGAACCATATCCTTTAGAAGAACGCACGGATTTAACCGTTCTTGAGGCTAGTACAGCACATATTGAAGTTATTGCTGATTTCCAAATGAAGGCTTTTAAAGAATCGAAAGAACAAGCGCTTCATTATGCCAAAGGGGCTTTGGAAGATGAGAATGGCAAGCTGTATACTGTCATGAGAGGAGATACAGTTTTGTCCTCTTGTACAGTTGATTTTAGCACGGATTATAACTATTTTTACGGTTTTGCGGTGGTTGAGGATTGTCGCGGTCAAGGAATTGGCACTTATTTTATGAAAAGGTTGGTGAATCAATTGATTGCTGAAAATGAGAAAGCCTTTCAGATTGCAGTTGAGTCAGCCAACATTGCAGCTAAGCATCTATATGAAAAATTAGGATTCAAAGAACAGACTCAAGTGTTTTATGTGAAAACATTGACATAGTTCACACGTTGAACCCCTGCTTTATTACTATATTTAACGGTCAATTCTTGCGTTGATAACTTAAATTTGGTATAGTAAATTTTGACATTATAAATTTGGAGGAAACATATGGGAACAATTATTATGTTGGTTGTGTTGGTTGGTATGATTTGGTTCATGCAACGTTCACAAAAGAAACAAGCTCAAGAACGTCAAAATCAGCTTAAAGCACTAGCTAAAGGTGATGAAATTGTAACTATCGGTGGTCTTTACGGAGTCATTGACGAAGTAGATGAAGATAACCAAAAAATGGTTTTAGACATTGATGGTGTTTACTTGACATTTGAATTGAGCGCTTTGAAACGTGTTATTAACCGTGCAGAACCAGAAACTGTTGAACCTGAAACAACTGTTATCGAAGAAGTAACAGAAACAGAAGCAGTTGTTGAAGAAGCTGCTGAGGAAGTAAGCACAGATGCTGCTATTGAAAGTAAAGATTAATACATGAAGTCAGATGTGAAAAACGTCTGGCTTTTTAAATGCAATATTTGGAGAATTTTCTAGCATAATCTGCTTAAAAGCGTGTAATAAGTGGAGAAAAAATTGCTGATTTATGATAAAATATTATAGCGAGTATGCTTTTAAGGAAATGTTATGTTTAAATTTAGAAAAAAAGAAAAGGCGATAAGCCTTGAAAAGATTCCAAAACACATCGGAATCATCATGGATGGAAATGGTCGCTGGGCGAAGAAGCGTATGCAACCACGTGTCATGGGACACAAAGCAGGAATGGATGCTCTGCAAGACGTCACTATTGCGGCTTCTGAACTTGGTGTTAAAGTTTTGACGGTCTATGCCTTTTCAACTGAAAATTGGTCTCGTCCCGAAGATGAAGTTAAATTCATTATGAATTTACCAGTCGAATTCTTTGATAAATATGTCCCTGAATTGGACGCAAATAATGTCAAAGTTCAAGTTATTGGTGAAACAGACCGCCTGCCAAAAGATACTTTTGATGCGATGAAACGTGCTTGCGAGAAAACAAAGCACAATTCTGGTTTGATTTTGAATTTTGCGCTTAATTATGGTGGACGTTCAGAAATCACAGAAGCAGTAAAAAACATTGCCCAAGAAGTGCTTGAAGCTAAAATCAATCCTGATGACATTACAGAAGATGTGATTTCAAACCACTTGATGACAAACCACTTACCGTATTTATACCGTGACCCTGATTTGATTATTCGAACAAGCGGTGAGCTTCGCCTAAGTAATTTTCTGCCTTGGCAGTCAGCTTATAGTGAATTCTATTTCACACCAGTTTTATGGCCTGATTTCAAAAAAGATGAGCTGATTAAGGCAATTGCTGAATACAATCGACGTCATCGTCGTTTTGGTGGAATATAGAAAGGAAATGTCATGAAACAACGTGTGATTTGGGGGGCGATTGCCTTACTAATTTTACTGCCGTTTCTGTTGTCAGGAGGCTTATCTTTCCAAGTTTTTGCTGGTCTTTTAGCGATGATTGGTGTGGCAGAAATGTTGCGCATGAAACGTCTAGAATTTTTCTCAATTGAAGGTGTTTTAGCGATGTTGGGAGCTTTTGTTCTTACTGTGCCTTTGGATAATTATTTTACATCGCTACCGCTGGACTCAAGTTTTTCAGTTTATGGCTTGCTAGTTTTTCTACTCTTGGCTGGAACTGTTTTAAACAGTGATGATTATTCATTTGACGATGTTTCTTATCCGATTGCGGCTAGTCTTTACGTCGGCATCGGTTTTCAAAACCTTGTTAATGCTCGTATCAGCGGTTTAGATAAAGTTTTATTTGCTTTGTTTATCGTTTGGGCGACTGACATCGGTGCTTACATGATTGGACGTCGTTTTGGACGTCGTAAATTGTTACCGAAAGTTTCTCCGAATAAAACAATTGAAGGTAGCCTTGGAGGAATTGTCTGTGCTGTTATTGTTGCTTTGATTTTCATGCTTGTTGATAAGGCAGTCTATACACCGCATAATCTTTTTGCAATGCTTATTTATGTTGTGTTGTTTAGTGTTTTTGGTCAATTCGGTGATTTGGTTGAGAGTGCTATCAAACGTCACTTTGGCGTGAAAGATTCAGGCAAATTAATCCCTGGTCATGGTGGTATTTTGGACCGCTTTGATTCAATGATTTTTGTCTTTCCAATGATGCATCTCCTTGGTCTTTTCTAATTTGATTGTGAGTTAACGCTGACAAGTCACTCTTGTCGCTTAATGGCTAGTGAATGATTATTAGGATAATATCAAATTTACTGGTATGGAAAGGAGTAAAATGCTCGGAATTTTAACCTTTATTATCGTTTTTGGAATTTTAGTTATTGTCCATGAATTTGGGCACCTTTACTTTGCTAAAAAGTCTGGCATCTTAGTACGAGAATTTTCTATCGGAATGGGCCCGAAAATCTTTTCGCATATTGATAAAGAGGGTACCGCTTATACAATTCGTATCCTACCTCTGGGTGGCTATGTACGCATGGCTGGTTGGGGTGATGATACGACGGAAATCAAGACTGGAACGCCTGCCAGTTTGACACTAAATCAAGACGGTTTAGTGACACGTATTAATTTATCACAAAAGCAGTTGGACAACACCGCTCTTCCGATGAATGTCACAGCTTATGATTTAGAGGATAAGTTGGAAATCACAGGTCTAGTGCTTGATGAAACGAAAACCTATTCTGTTGACCATGATGCGACTATTGTCGAGGAAGATGGTACAGAAATCCGTATTGCACCGCTAGATGTACAATATCAAAATGCAACAGTTTGGGGACGTTTAATCACAAACTTTGCTGGTCCGTTGAATAACTTTATTTTGGGAACAATTGTCTTTATCCTTCTTGTTTTCATGCAAGGTGGTGTTCAAGATACGTCAACGAATGTTATTCAAGTAACTGACGGTGGTGCCATGCAGGCAGCTGGTGTTGAAAGTGGTGACCGTGTCTTATCCATCGAAAATTATGACATCTCTAATTGGTCTGATTTGACGGAGGCTGTCACAAAAGCAACTGAAAATATTTCAAGTGGTGATACGATTTCCGTAACCGTTGAAACCAGCTCAGGAAAGACTGAAACGCTTGATATAACACCGAAAGAAAATAATGGTAGTTATTATATCGGTGTTTCGCCAGAATTGAAAACAGGTTTCTGGGACAAGGTCACTGGTGGCTTCCAAATGGCTTGGCAAAGCGCGACCGCTATTCTGACAGCTTTGAAAGGCTTGATTTCAAACTTTAGTTTGGATAAATTAGGTGGTCCTGTTGCTATGTACCAAGCTTCAAGTCAAGCTGCTTCAAATGGATTGACTTCAGTTCTTTACTTATTGGCGCTATTGTCAATGAACTTAGGAATTGTGAATTTGATTCCGATTCCAGCTTTGGATGGCGGAAAAATTTTGATGAACCTTATCGAAATTGTTCGTCGTAAACCGCTTAAACAAGAAACCGAAACTTATATCACCCTAGTTGGCGTTGTTATCATGCTTGTTTTGATGATTGCTGTCACTTGGAACGATATTATGCGAGTTTTCTTTTAGATATATCTGGTTACGCCTAAATGATGTAGTACAATAATTTATAAATAAAACCTATTTTTTAGAAAGGAATTTATACGGCCTTTTATAAAAAGAAGATAAGTGAGCTACTTGTTTGATTGAAGAGCTTACTTATTTTCATGATTTGACCGTTATATTTTGTTATGAAACAATCACAAATGCTTATCCCTACGCTTCGCGAAATGCCAAGCGATGCCCAAGTTATCAGTCATGCCCTTATGGTACGTGCTGGTTACGTTCGCCAAGTCTCAGCAGGTATTTACGCTTACTTGCCACTTGCTAACCGTACGATTGAAAAATTCAAAGCAATCATGCGTGAAGAATTTGAAAAAATTGGTGCGGTTGAAATGCTTGCCCCAGCACTTTTGAATGCTGATCTTTGGCGTGAATCAGGTCGTTACGAAACTTATGGTGAAGACCTTTATAAACTTAAAAACCGTGATAAATCAGACTTCATTCTTGGTCCAACACACGAAGAAACATTCACAAGTCTTGTCCGTGATGCGGTAAAATCATACAAACAATTGCCATTGAACCTTTATCAAATCCAATCTAAATATCGCGATGAAAAACGTCCTCGTAATGGACTTCTTCGTACACGTGAATTTATCATGAAAGATGGTTATAGTTTCCACGCTGACTACGAAGGATTGGACACAACTTACGAAGATTACCGTAAAGCATATGAAGCTATCTTTACACGTGCTGGTCTTGATTTCAAAGGTATCATTGGTGACGGTGGTGCCATGGGTGGTAAAGATTCTCAAGAGTTTATGGCTATCACTCCAGACCGTACAGACCTTGACCGTTGGTTGGTTCTTGATAAATCAATCGCTTCAATTGATGAAATTCCAGCTGATGTTTTAGAAGATATCAAAAAAGAATTGGCATCATGGTTGGTTTCAGGTGAAGATACCATTGCTTACTCAACAGAATCAAGCTACGCTGCTAACCTTGAAATGGCAAGCAATGAATATAAACCAACAACAAAAGTTGTCGCTCAAGAAGATGTCAAACGTGTGGAAACACCAGATTGCAAATCAATTGATGATGTTGCTGCATTCTTGAAAGTTGACGAAGAACAAACAATCAAAACACTTTTCTTCGTTGCTGATAATGAACCAGTAGTTGCTCTTCTTGTCGGAAATGACCAAGTCAATGATGTTAAATTGAAAAACTATCTTGGAGCTGATTTCCTTGAACCTGCAAGCGAAGAAGAAGCTGTTGAAGTCTTTGGTGCTAACTTTGGTTCACTTGGACCAGTTAACCTTCCTGAAAATGTCCGCATCGTTGCTGACCGCAAAGTGCAAGATGTTGCCAATGCAGTTGTTGGCGCAAACGAAAACGGCTATCACTTGACAGGTGTTAACCCAGGACGTGATTTTGAAGCGGAATACGTTGATATTCGTGAAGTTAAAGAAGGTGAAATCTCACCAGACGGTAAAGGTGTTCTTAAATTTGCTCGTGGTATCGAAATTGGACACATCTTCAAACTCGGTACTCGCTATTCAGAAAGCATGGGAGCAACAATCCTTGACCAAAATGGACGTGCTATTCCAATTATTATGGGATGCTATGGTATCGGTGTTAGCCGTATCTTGTCAGCTGTTATTGAACAACATGCCCGTCTCTTTGTTTCTAAAACACCAAAAGGCGCTTACCGCTTTGCATGGGGTATCAACTTCCCTAAAGAATTGGCACCGTTTGATGTACACGTCATCACTGTCAATGTGAAAGATGAAGAAGCACAAGCTTTGACAGCGAAAGTTGAAGCTGAATTGGTTGCTAAAGGTTACGAAGTCTTGGTTGACGACCGTAACGAACGTGTCGGCTCTAAATTCTCAGACAGCGACCTTATCGGTCTCCCGATTCGTGTCACAGTAGGTAAGAAAGCTGCTGACGGTATCGTTGAAGTGAAAATTAAAGCAACTGGCGATACTATCGAAGTTAACGCAGAAAACCTTATCGAAACTCTTGAAATTTTGACAAAAGAAAATTAATGATAACAAGGTCAGGCAGTCAGTTCTGACCTTTTTCTTTTGTGTCGAAAAAAGATTTCATTTGTGGTAAAATTAAGAGATAACGTAACTAGAAAAGAAGGCAAAATAGGGTAACCAAGAGGTGTATTTTGCCTTAGTAGATAAATTTAGTTTTTGGAATTGAGGTAGTTTACGCATTATGTCAGAATTATTTAAAAAATTGATGGAGCAAATCGATATGCCGCTTGACATGCGACAATCTTCTGCTTTTTCATCTGCAGATATTCGTGAAGTTAAGGTACATTCTGTATCTCGCCTCTGGGAGTTCCATTTTTCATTTGCGGAAATTTTGCCAATTGAAATCTATCGTGAATTGTCTTATCGATTGGTGAACACTTTTAAACAAGCGGATATCAGAGTGACTTTTGATATTCAGGCAGAAACTGTCGATTTTTCACAACCTTTATTGCAAACCTACTATGAAGAGGCTTTTGAGCATGCTCCGTGTGATAGCACCAGTTTCAAGGCTTCTTTTAGCAAATTGAAGGTTTCTTATGATGGTACCAAATTATTGATTGAAGCACCAGCATTTGTTAATAATGACCATTTTCGCAAAAATCATCTACCTAATCTAGCGCGTCAGTTTGAAGCGTTTGGTTTTGGCAAGCTTACCATAGACATGGTTTCTGATGAAGCGATGACGCAAGCTTTACGAGAAGATTTTACGTCAAATCGCGAAGCTATGGTGGAAAAAGCGGTGCAAGAAAATCGTGAGGCGGTTAAATCTTTGGAAGCTTCTATGCCTCCAGATGAAGAAACACCAAAAATTAAATTTGATTTTAAAGAACGTGCCAAACAGCGCCGTGCAGGTTTTGAAAATGCCGAAATCACACCAATGGTTGAAGTCACAACAGAAGAAAACCAAATTGTTTTTGAGGGGATGGTTTTTGACGTTGAGAAGAAAACAACTCGTACAGGACGTCACATTATTAATTTTAAAATGACTGACTACACATCAAGTTTTGCCATGCAGAAATGGGCAAAAGATGATGATGAGTTGAAAAAATACGATATGATCGCCAAAGGGGCATGGCTTCGAGTTCGTGGGAATGTTGAAAATAATAATTTCACCCATGCATTGACCATGAATGTACAAGATGTCAAAGAGATTGTTCATCATGACCGCAAGGATTTAATGCCAGAAGGTCAAAAACGTGTGGAATTCCATGCCCATACGAATATGTCAACCATGGATGCTTTGCCAACGGTTGAAGAATTAATTGATACAGCGGCGAAGTGGGGGCACAAGGCTGTTGCTATTACTGACCACGGAAATGTGCAAAGTTTTCCACACGGTTATCACAGAGCACGTAAAAATGGTATTAAGGCGATTTTTGGTTTAGAGGCTAATATCGTTGAGGACAAAGTGCCGATTGCCTACAATCCTCAAGATATTGAGTTAAACGAAGCTACCTACGTCGTATTTGACGTGGAAACGACTGGGCTTTCTGCGGTTAATAATGACTTGATTCAGATTGCGGCTTCAAAAATGTACAAGGGAAATATTGTTGAGCAGTTTGATGAGTTCATCAACCCAGGTCATCATTTATCAGCTTTTACAACGGAATTGACTGGTATTACGGATAATCATGTTCGCAATGCTAAACCGATTGAAGAAGTCCTTCAAATGTTCCAAAATTTTTGTCAGGATACTGTGCTAGTTGCCCACAATGCAACCTTTGACGTTGGCTTTATGAATGCCAATTATGAACGTCATGGCATGCCAATTATTACACAACCTGTCATTGATACCTTGGAATTTGCTCGAAATCTCTATCCAGAATACAAACGTCATGGTTTGGGACCATTGACCAAACGTTTCCAAGTTTCGCTAGAACACCATCATATGGCGAACTATGATGCGGAAGCAACGGGGCGCTTGCTCTTTATTTTCCTGAAAGAAGCACGTGAAAACCACAGTTTAGCTAACATGATGGATTTGAATACGAAATTAGTTGCTGAGGATTCTTACAAGAAAGCACGTGTCAAACACGCGACGATTTATGTTCAAAACCAAACAGGTTTGAAAAATATTTTCAAACTCGTCAGCCTTTCTAATGTCAAATATTTTGAAGGTGTAGCTCGCATTCCAAGAACGGTTCTTGACGCTCACCGTGAAGGGCTTTTGCTAGGAACAGCCTGCTCAGAGGGCGAAGTTTTTGATGCGGTCTTATCTTCAGGGGTAGATGCTGCGGTTAAAGTAGCAAAATATTATGATTTCATCGAAGTTATGCCACCAGCGCTTTACGCTCCGCTATTGGCGCAAGGAACAATCAAAGATGAAGAAGGTATTCGACAAGTCATCCGAGATTTGCTTGAGGTTGGACGTCGTCTGAACAAGCCTGTTTTGGCGACTGGGAATGTCCATTATATCGAGCCCGAAGATGAGATTTACCGTGAAATCATTGTCCGTAGTTTAGGGCAAGGGGCACCGATTAACCGTCCGATTGGTCGTGGTGAAAATGCCCAACCTGCTCCGTTACCAAAAGCGCATTTCCGTACAACCAATGAAATGTTAGATGAATTTGCCTTTCTTGGCGAAGATGTCGCGTATCAAATTGTTGTTAAGAATACCAATGATTTTGCTGACCGTTTCGAGGAAGTCGAGGTTGTTAAGAAAGACTTGTACACACCTTTCCTTGAAAAATCAGAAGAACGTGTCGCTGAAATGACCTATCAAAGAGCCTTTGAAATCTATGGTAATCCACTTCCTGATATCATCGATTTACGTATTGAAAAAGAATTAACGTCAATTTTGGGTAATGGATTTGCCGTGATTTACTTGGCTTCGCAGATGTTGGTAATTCGTTCCAACGACCGTGGTTACTTGGTTGGTTCGCGTGGTTCGGTTGGGTCAAGTTTTGTGGCAACCATGATTGGGATTACCGAAGTTAACCCAATGCCACCACATTATGTCTGTCCAAATTGTCAGCATTCAGAATTCATCACCGATGGTTCTGTCGGTTCTGGTTATGATTTGCCTGACAAGGATTGCCCAGAATGTGGCACACGTTACAAGAAAGATGGACACGATATTCCGTTTGAAACCTTCCTTGGTTTTGATGGCGACAAGGTTCCCGATATCGATTTGAACTTCTCTGGTGATGACCAACCGTCAGCTCACTTGGACGTTCGTGATATTTTTGGTGAACAATACGCCTTTCGTGCTGGAACCGTAGGTACGGTGGCAGACCGTACTGCTTACGGATTTGTTAAAGGTTACGAGCGTGATTATGGCAAATTCTATCCAGAAGCAGAAGTGGAACGCTTGGCACAAGGTGCAGCTGGCGTTAAACGTACGACTGGACAACACCCAGGTGGTATCGTTGTTATTCCAAACTACATGGATGTGTATGATTTTACCCCTGTTCAATACCCAGCGGACGATTTATCAGCAGAATGGCAAACCACTCACTTTAACTTCCACGATATCGATGAAAACGTCTTGAAACTTGATATTCTCGGTCATGATGATCCGACCATGATTCGTAAATTGCAGGATTTATCTGGTATCGATCCTAAGGATATTCCAGCTGATGACCCAGACGTTATGGCGCTTTTCTCAGGCACAGAAGTGCTTGGTGTCACCCCTGAACAAATCGGAACGCCGACAGGAATGCTTGGTATTCCAGAATTTGGGACAAACTTTGTTCGTGGTATGGTTGAAGAAACTCACCCAACAACATTTGCCGAATTGCTCCAGTTATCAGGGCTTTCTCATGGTACCGACGTTTGGCTAGGAAATGCTCAAGACTTGATTAAAGAAGGAATTGCTACGCTGAAAACCGTTATCGGTTGTCGTGACGACATCATGGTTTACCTCATGCACGCAGGTTTGGAGCCAAAAATGGCCTTTACTATTATGGAACGTGTGCGTAAGGGAATGTGGCTTAAAATCTCTGACGAAGAACGTAATGGATACATTGAAGCTATGCGAGAAAATAATGTGCCCGACTGGTACATTGAATCCTGTGGTAAAATCAAGTACATGTTCCCCAAAGCCCATGCGGCAGCCTATGTTTTAATGGCGCTTCGTGTAGCTTACTTTAAAGTACATTATCCGATTTACTACTACTGTGCTTATTTCTCAATCCGTGCTAAGGCCTTTGACATTAAGACAATGAGTGCTGGGCTTGATGCGGTGAAAGAACGCATGGCTGATATTTCTAATAAGCGTAAGAATAACGAAGCTTCAAATGTTGAAATTGATTTATACACCACACTTGAAATTGTCAATGAAATGCTCGAACGTGGTTATAAATTTGGTCAACTTGACCTTTACCGTAGTGATGCAATCGAGTTTATCATCGACGGTGATACGCTTATTCCACCGTTCGTAGCGATGGACGGTCTTGGTGAAAACGTTGCTAAGCAAATTGTTAAAGCACGTACAGAAGGAGAATTCCTCTCAAAAATGGAACTCCGCAAACGTGGTGGCGTTTCAGCCACATTAGTTGAAAAAATGGACGAAATGGGAATCCTCGGCAATATGCCAGAAGATAACCAATTAAGTCTATTTGATGATTTCTTTTAAGATAGAAACTTAACTAGGATAGAAACGAACAAATTGCTTTCAGAAAAACGGACGTGGTTTGTTCGTTTTCTTATGACATTTATAAAGGGGAATTTTTAAGGAGACGAAATGGCGAATTTCAAAAATAATGCTGTAAAATCAATGGTTGTGATGCGAAAAGCTTTTCGCACGATTGATGCTAGAGTATCAGAGTCGTTTAAAGTTGACCATTTGACACCGACTCAATTTGGTGTTTTAGACGTTCTTTATGCCAAAGGACCGATGAAAATCGCAGAACTACTAGACAGTATGTTGGCAACTTCTGGCAATATGACGGTTGTCATCAGAAATATGGAGAAAAAAGGTTGGGTGACACGTACCACTTGCCCTCACGATAAACGAGCCTATCTAGTTGGATTAACAGAGCAAGGATGCCAGGTCATTGAACACGCTCTACCGCTTCATATTGCTAAAATTGAGGAAACTTTTTCAGTGCTAACAGAGGACGAACAAGCAGAACTCATTCGACTTTTGAAAAAATTTAAACCTTGTGAGCAAAATAATTTACAAAATCAAAAATAAAGTGTACAATGGCAGCATATAAAAAGCACTATTTAGTGATAAATGATACTTTGATTTCTTTAAAATTAATCATTACTAAATAAATAACCTTTTTAAGGAGACTAATATGAAAAAAGTTCTATTTGTTGTTGGCTCATTACGTAGCGGTTCATTCAATGCTCAATTCGCTAAAAATGCTGAAAAAGTGCTTGAAGGAAAAGCAGAGATTAGCTATCTTGATTGGTCACAAGTACCAGTCTTTTCACAAGATTTAGAAGCTAATATTCCAGCAGCTGTTCAGGCAGCTCGTCAAGCTGTTTCAGAAGCTGATGCTATCTGGATTTTCTCACCTGTTTACAACTTTGCTATCCCAGGTTCTATGAAAAACTTGCTAGACTGGTTGTCACGTGCTATTGATCTTTCAGATCCAACAGGTCCATCAGCAATAAACGAAAAAGTAACTACGGTTTCTATTCTTGCTAATGGTGGTCACGAACAAGTAGCAGAAAGCTATCGTGCCTTGCTTCCATTCATTCGTACACAATTTGTCGATGAAATCACAACGACACGCGTAAATGATTCAGCTTGGGCAGATGGTGTGTTCGTTCCAACAGAAGAAGTTCTTGCAAACCTTGACAAACAAGCTCAAGCCCTTCTATCAGCAATCGACTAAGTCAAGTCATATAAAAAGCTCATTGTCAGCCGTAATAGTTGATAATGAGCTTTTTTATATTGGGGATACATCGAAATATCAAATTGATGATATTAACAACTATATTCTATATCAAATTATTAATTAATAGAGAGTAGTGTTGTTTTTTTGCCCGACAAGGAACAACACAATTGCCACGATTCCAGAGACAAAGCCACCAATGCCAGCGATAACACCGATTATGGTGACAGCGCTAGAGATAATACCATGGGTACCTATGCGACTTAGCAAGCTAATCAGGTTAAGTGACAACCAACTCATTGCCGTCAAAGCAAGGGACAAGAGTAACATTTGATTATGTTCACCATAAACTTTTCTCCTCAAGAGCTTTCTCTGTTTGAATAGTATTATTTATTGCTAATACTAATAAGCTAACTCTATCACAACGAAGGTGTGATTTACGATATTCTCAAATATGAAATTTATGTCCCCAAAAATCTCATATTCAAAAAATAAATATATACTTTTAAGTGAAGATGTTTTTTTATTACGAATGGTTTTGCTAAAATGGTATTTAAGCTCACCTTAGCCACAAAAAAGCTCATTATCAATTTCTGCGAAAGACAATGAGCTTTTTGTTTTATTCGATAATTAGCATACCTTTTTTAATGGCAAATGGATTTTTCTCATCGATTCGATCGTAGAACATGATACCGTTGGTGTGGTCGATTTCGTGTTGAACGACGATTGAATTATAACCTTTGAGTTTCATGCGATGTTTTTCACCATTTTTATCAAAGTAATCAACGGTTACACGCGAGTGACGAACCACATAGCCTTCGACAACACGGTCAACAGACAAGCATCCCTCACCATCAGCAAGCGCAGCATCTTGAACAGAATGTGCCACAACTTTTGGATTGTACATGACTTCTTGTAAGCTATAAGCATCTTTTGGTGGATTACCGTCTTTGTCCTCAGGATTTGGAACGAGAACAGCAATGATGCGTTTTGAAATGTCTAATTGTGGGGCTGCTAGACCAACACCACCACGCAAGCCCATTTTTTCAGCTGTCACAGGGTCTTGTGAGTTTTTCAAGAATTGCAACATTTTTTCGCCTAGAATAATTTCTTCATCAGACAAAGGAAACGTTACTTCTTCGGCAACCGCACGAAGTGTCGGATTGCCTTCACGAATGATGTCATCCATATTGATTAAATGACTTGGTTTTGCTAATTTTTCAATAACTGACATATTTTCTCCTCAATTTATTCTATAATAACAATATAGCACAAAAATGCGGAACGAGAAAGTTAAAGGCTTAATTAGTGATTTTTAGGTCAATCAATTGTGTCATGTCTTTGATGTAATAATAGGGTCTGCGTTTTTCAATGATTCCTGTATCAATCAGTTCATGAATGACACGCAGTAAATGACGGTAGCTGACGCTAAATGAATCAGCAAGGCTTGTCAATTCTAATTTGAAAACACCTTTTTCCTCGATAGCCAAGATATGCGTTGCTAGGCGTTCTTTCAATGTGTAATTTAAATTCGTTGATGCGCGAATATTTTGCTCGTAGAGAGATTGTGCTAAGCCCTTGCTCAAGTTTAAAAGTAGGGCATTGTCAGAAAGCAATTGTTCACGAATACCAGCTAAAGGTAATTGGATAATGAGAGTATCCTCAAGAGCGATGACAGATGATACGACAAGCTGGTCTGTTAATAACTCGATATCACCAATTAAGGTTGGCTTTTCTTTAATGTCAAGAATGTGTTCTTTTCCGTTAAAAAGTCGGCGAACGATTTTGAGTTTTCCATTGGCAAAGTAAGAGAGTGCTGTTAATGATTCGCCTTGATGACAAATGGCATCCCCAGCAGATAGTTGCAAGACTTGCAATTTATCAAAATAATGAGTAGGGAAGATTTTTTCTAGCTGATATTCTTTAATATAGGCTTCTAATGACACGTATATCTCCTTTTAATTGTGACAAAAGTCATATTTTTATGCGTTAACTTTGATTATACTTGATTTGATGAAAAAAACAAGTAAGGAGTTCGTATGAAAGCACTTTTGGAGAAACTTAGTCTTTTGTCGCTGTCTCTTATGTTGGTTTCGACCTTTTCGACGTCAACAGCTCTGCCGCAAATGATTTCAACTTTTCAGCAACAAGGCTATGCTGCAAGTCAGGTTGAAATGCTGTTTTCCATTTCCTCTTTTGCCATTATGGGAATGTTGGTGATAAATCCATTCTTGGACCGTTTTCTGTCAGAACGCAGCAGTATCATTTTAGGGCTGTCATTCATTGCATTTGGTGGAAGTTTGCCTGTTGTTGGCAAAACGTATGCGTTGGTTGTTGTCTCACGTGTGCTTCTAGGAATGGGAATTGGTCTGATTAACGCGCGTGCGATTAGTATCATTAGCGAAAATTACCAAGGAAATGAGCGCGCACAAATGCTTGGCTTTCGTGGGTCGTTTGAAGTGCTAGGCAATGCTTTTTTAACAGCTCTGGTAGGCTTTTTAGTGCCGTTTGGATGGTCATGGGCGTTTATCGTTTATCTTTTTGCCTTACCTATTTTACTGTTTTATTTGCTGTTTGCTCCAAAACGAGCCGTTGTAGCGGAAGTGGCTAGCCAAAAAACATCAGCTAAATTTACGAAAAAAGATATTGTGTATATTGTCGGATTGTCTTTATTGGCAGGATTTGTGATTAATATTAATAGTGCTAATAGCCTTAGAATTCCAGTTATCGTTGACCAACTGCACCTTGGAAGTCCACGCCAAGCTAGTTTAATTTTGAGCGGCATGATGTTAATGGGAATTCTCTCTGGTATTTGCTTTGAAGGCTTATTAGCACGATTTAAGAAACAGCTGATAATTGTTTCCTTGCTTCCATTTGCTCTTGGGTTGTTTATGCTTGGTGTGGCACACAATCTCTGGTTAATGCTTATCGGAACAATGCTTTCAGGGTTCTGGTACAGCATTGTGGTTACAAGCGTCTTTAGCAATGTGTCAAATAAAATATCGCCACAATTGATTGGACATGCGACAACTTTGGTTCTGTTATTTTGTAATTTTGGCGGAGCTAGCGCAGCCATTGTCCTCAGTCTTTTTTCAAAAATCAATCCACAACCTGGTTTTGCCTTTGTGATTTATGCTATTATTAGCCTAATAATCAGCCTTATCTTGATGTTTAAAACACGCTTTTTAAGTCAAAAATGATACAATAAACCTATGAAAATGATACAAAGGTTACAATTACTAGAACACCTAACACCAACAGAACAGATTTTAGTAGATTATTTAAAAGAAAATCCAGAAGAATTTATTGGTTTAAAACCAAAGGAAGTCTCAGATAAACTTTTTATTTCTGTTTCGACCATTTACCGCTTGATTAATAAGCTGGGATTGCGTGGGGTCAATGACTTGAAATTACTTTTGCGAACAGATCTCCAACAAGGTCAAAATCACCAAGTCTCAGATATTGATTTTCCAATTTTAGAAACGGATACGCACTATGAAGTGATGTTGCGGTTAAAAGAGGTTTATGAGCGAACAATCGAGGATACCTTGGGTTTAGCAGACCCAGAAACGTTGGTTTCTGCCGTTGAAAAAATGTCAAAAGCAAACATCATCGACATTTATACTTCATCAGCGAATTTGTATTTTGCGGAGAATTTTCAATTTCAAATGCAGGAGATTAATCAGCTGGTGACGGTACCAAAAGACGACTATATCAAGAGTTTGACAGCGACAAACAGTGATAGTAGTCACTTGGCTTTCGTGATTTCGTTTGGTGGTCGTGGCTCTTCAATGGAGGCCTTTTGCAAGATATTGAAGAAAAATCAGGTACCTATTATTCTCTTGACATCAACACAAGGAAATCCCTTGACAGCTTATGCTGACGATATTATTTACATGGCTTCTTCTGAAAATCACTACAATAAGATGTCGTCATTTTCGACACGAATGACCTTACTTTATTTGTTAGATAGTTTGTACTCTTTGTATTTCCAATTAAATTACGACCAAAATTTGGCATTCAAATTGGAAGCTTACGAGCGAATGACCAAAACGAAAAAAGAATAAAAAACTTGGTAACTACTCCTAATCCCTATCTGACTAGGATTTAGCCCAAGCTTTTTTGTTTGCTATAGGTGAGATTCGCAAATGCTGGATAGGTAATCTACCCACAGCAAAGTCTATTAAACGGTCAATTCTAAACGATTCCCTTCGGGGTCACAAATGACGGATTCGTAGTAACCGTCACCAGTTGTTCGGGGTTGACCTAAAACATGATAGCCATCGTTTTCAAGCTGTGCCGTTAACTGATCAACGGTTTCTTTACTACCAAGTGAAATGGCTAAATGAGCAAAGCCAAGACTCTCATCAACGCCTTCAGAAATGTCCTCGCGATGACACAATTCCAATCGAGCAGCATTGTCAGGGAAGCTTAAAAAGTAGGAAGAAAAACCTGTTCGTGGATTGTGATAGCGTTTGGATGCCGTTGTTTGAAAGTATTTAGCAAAAAACTCTTTCATCGTTTCTAAATCACGTACCCAAACACCGATGTGTTCAATTTTTATCATTTCTATCTCCCGTTTAATCAAATGGTAAAGTAATCTCGTAACGTTTCAGCGATACCGTCCTCGTCGTTAGAAAGGGTAATAATATCGGCAATATCTTTCAATTCTTGCACAGCGTTTGCCATTGCTACCGCAGTTCCAGAATAAGTCAGCATACTAGCATCGTTTTGTCCGTCACCAAAAGCAATCATATCCTCTGGTTGATAACCAAGCGGTGCTAAAACAGTATCCAAGGCTTTTGCCTTGTCGATTCCTTGAGCAGTAAATTCATAATAAAAATCTGCCGTAAACATTGAACTGAGTTTGCCTTCAAATGGTGCAGCAATTTCTTTGTAATGTGTAGCAAGATAATCGCTACTGCCAGCCAATAAGATTTTATTGAGCGGGAAATCAGCAAAGGCAGCCAAATCACGCTTTTCAGCTAGCAAATATTTACCGCCACGTGCTTCGTATTCAATGATATTAATGTCTAGATTCTTTTTCTCCCAATGAACCATGTTGTTATAGACGTCGTTGACGTACATATAATCCCCTTTGCTAATCATTGGGATGACATCAAATTGTTTCACGTGTTCAAGAACTGCTTGTCCTTCTTCAACTGTCATGGCTTGATTGAAAAGAATATCGCCAGATTCACAATCCACTACCACAGCGCCATTATAAGCCACTAAAAGCCCGTGGTGCTTGTCCATTGCTAATTCTTTAGCAAAATCCTGCATACCACTTACAGGACGACCAGAAGCCAAGATGAGACGTGCTCCTTGTTCTTGAGCGGCTAAAAGAGCTTCTTTTGTTTTAGGAGTGATTTTTTTCTCGCTGTTTGTCAATGTTCCGTCAATATCCATGATAATTAAAGATTTTGTCATAAGAGTTCTCACTTTCTTGTTGTTTGATTTCAGTATAGTTGATTTTGGAAAAGATGAAAATAGCTGAGCGTTGTTTAGAATGTTCTTGTCATTTTTTCTGACGTTCTTGATAAATTTTTGAAAAAAGTTTTTCAAACAGATGACTTCCAAATAACTTTTAGATGACCTTAGCTAAAAACATTAAAAACCTTTGACAAAAGCAGCAGTAATCTGCTACAATAAGGACTGTCGTATGACAAGTAACTTTTTCTTGGTTGTAGGAGACGCCAAAAACCTACGACTCGGATGAAGCAATATAAAGGAGAAAAATATTATGGCAATCTCAAAAGAGAAAAAAAATGAAATCATTGCTCAATACGCACGTCACGAAGGTGACACAGGTTCAGTTGAAGTTCAAGTAGCTGTTCTTACTTGGGAAATCAACCATCTTAACGAGCACATTAAACAACACAAAAAAGACCACGCAACTTACCGTGGATTGATGAAAAAAATCGGTCACCGTCGTAACTTGTTGGCATACCTTCGCCGCACAGATGTTAACCGTTACCGCGAATTGATCGCATCACTCGGACTTCGTCGTTAATCAGACGCCCAAGTCAACTAAAAGCTTCTTGGATTTTTCCAAGGGGCTTTTTTGTATTTTCCAAAATGATTTCTCCTTTAAAATGGTAAATTTCACAAAAGATGAAAACAAACAATAATAACCTTGAGATGATTAAATAAAATGAGATAATCGTGTCAAAAGTGATAAAAAAATTAATGGAATAAGGTTTGTGGCGTTTTATTTGTATTCCCTTACAATGCTTTTATAATAAAAATGAAAAAGCTTACAAAAAATACTTGACTTTTTTTGAAAAAAGTTTAATATAGTTGGTGAAGAATATCACAATGATTGATAGTTGAAGAACTTAACCTTTGATTTTGTGTAGTGAAGAGAGTTTTTTGACCTCTGTTGAGGTTTTAGACGACTATACAGGCTTTGTTTTTATCTTGGTGTCATTCATTCATTGTTCTTCTTAAAAATTGAGGCACTTATTTTAAGGGTACTTATATGGAGGTTTTCTTAATGGCTAAAGCAACAAATGCAGATGTAAAGAATAACGAGTTGAGCGCTGAAGAAGTAGCTCAGCAGTACACAGGGGCTCTTGTCGATAAAGCTCTTGAAGCTGAGCGCGTTTATGCAACTTATTCACAAGAACAAGTTGATAAAATTGTAGCAGCTATGGCTCTCGCAGGTTCTGAAGCTTCGCTAGAATTGGCAAAAGAAGCACATGCCGAAACTGGTCGTGGTGTCGTTGAGGATAAAGATACTAAAAACCACTTCGCAACAGAATACGTTTATGAACGTATCAAAAATGAAAAAACAGTTGGCATCATTGGTGAAGATAGGGTTTCTGGAAGTATTCAAATTGCAGCCCCTCTCGGTGTTTTAGCAGGTATTGTCCCAACAACAAACCCAACATCAACAACAATGTTTAAAATTTTGGTGGCGTTGAAAACACGTAATGCCATTGTTTTTGCATTCCACCCACAAGCACAAAAATGTTCAGCTCATGCAGCAAAAATTCTTTACGATGCTGCGGTGAAAGCTGGTGCTCCGGAAAATATTGTCCAATGGATTGAAACACCATCAATCGCTAACACAACAGCCCTTATCCAAAACAAGAAAATTGCTTCTATTTTGGCAACTGGTGGACCTGGTATGGTAAATGCAGCCCTTAAATCAGGTAACCCATCAATGGGTGTTGGTGCAGGTAATGGTGCTATCTATGTTGATGCAACTGCTCATATTGACCGCGCTGTGGAAGACTTGCTGTTATCAAAACGCTTTGATAATGGTATGATTTGTGCGACTGAAAATTCAGCAGTCGTTGAAGCGCCAATTTACAAGGAATGGTTGCAAAAAATGCAAGATAAAGGTGCTTACTTAGTACCTAAGAAGGACTACAAGAAAATTGAAGACTTTGTTTTCAATGACAACCATGGTGTAAACGGTCCTGTTGCCGGAATGCCAGCAACTTGGATTTGTGAACAAGCTGGTGTGAAATTGCCAGAAGGCAAGGACGTTCTCTTGTTTGAACTTGACAAGCAAAACATCGGTGAAAAACTATCATCAGAAAAATTGTCTCCACTCCTTTCAGTATACAAAGCTAAAGATCGTGAAGAAGGTATCGAAATTGTTGAAGCGCTTCTTGATTATCAAGGTGCAGGACACAATGCCGGTATCCAAATTGGTTCACAAGCAGATCCATTTGTAGCAACATATGGCGATGCCGTGAAAGCATCACGTGTCTTGGTTAACCAACCAGATTCAGTCGGAGGTATCGGTGATGTCTATACAGACGCACTTAAAGCCAGCTTAACACTTGGAACAGGATCATGGGGGAAAAATTCATTGTCACACAATCTTTCAACTGGCGATCTCTTAAATATCAAGACTGTTGCGAAACGTCGTAACCGTCCACAATGGATTCGCTTACCAGAAAAAACTTACTACGAAAAGAATGCTATCTCATATTTGCAAGATGAATATGAACCAATGCAACGTGCTTTAATTGTAGCAGACCCAGGTATGGTTCAATTTGGCTTTGTTGACACTGTCCTTGCTCAATTGGCATTGCGTGATGAAAAAGTCGCAACATCAATTTACGGAACAATCAAACCAGACCCAACTCTTGGACAAACAATCGAAATTGCAAAACAAATGCGTGATTTCAAACCAGATACAGTCATTGCAATTGGTGGTGGCTCTGCTATTGATGCATCTAAAATTGCACGTTTAATTTATGAAGTTTATCTTGACCGTGGTGATGAATTCCTTGATAGTTATGATGCTGTTAGCGAATTTTTCCTTGAATTGCAACAAAAATTCATTGATATTCGTAAACGTATTGTGAAATTTAAACATCAAACAACAACACGCCTTTTCTGTATCCCAACCACATCTGGTACAGGTGCTGAGGTAACACCATTTGCGGTTATTACTGATGATTATACACACGTGAAATACCCACTTGCTGATTATGAATTGGTACCACAAGTTGCTATTGTTGATCCAGAATTTGTTATGACTGTGCCAAAACGTACAGCAGCTTGGTCAGGATTAGATGCTTTGTCACATGCTCTTGAATCTTACGTATCAGTTATGGCATCTGACTTTACACGTCCATGGTCTCTTGAAGCTATCAAGTTGATTATTGAAAATCTTGAAGATGCTTATAACTACGATCCTAAGAACCCAACACTTCGTGGTGAAAAAGCTAAAGAAAACATGCATTATGCAGCAGCTATTGCTGGTATGGCATTTGGTAATGCTTTCTTAGGTATCAACCATTCACTTGCTCACAAAACAGGTGGTGAATTTGGACTTCCACACGGTTTAGCTATTTCAATCGCAATGCAACATGTTATCCGCTATAACGCTGTATCTGGTAATGTTAAACGCTCAGTTTACCCACGTTATGAAGAATACCGTGCTCAAAAAGATTACGCAGATATTGCGCGTTATATTGGTCTTAAAGGTAAAGATGATGCAGAATTAGTTGAAGCACTTTGCGATCGCATTGATAAATTGATGCATGCTGTTGACGTTGAACCAAAACTTTCTGCTAATGGTGTTACAAAAGAAGCCTTTGATGCAGCAGTTGATCGTTTGGCAAGTTTGGCATATGATGACCAATGTACTCCAGCAAACCCACGTCAACCATACATTTCAGAATTGAAACAACTTTTGATTGATATGTTCTAATATTAGTTGTTTAGTTAGCAGTCAATACCATAAAAGCCTCCATTTGGGAGGCTTTTATGTTACAATAAGGGTATGATATTTGGAATTTTAGCATTTTGTTTTGTTTTAATGGGACCGCTAGGGTTGATTTTTCTTGGTTTGAGTTTGTCAATTGGTCACCGTTGGAAATATATGTGGCTTTTGTCACTAGCATTCGGAATTGTGTTTTTAAGTTCCTTTATTTTCATGGCAGAACAAACAATTGTTTTTTTAATACTGATGATACTAGGTTCTTTTGGAATGGGATTTACTTGCCCGAATCGATTTAGCAAACGGAGTCGAATAGCTTTATTTGTCGTGGCTATTTTGGTTTTGGTATTTTATCTAATCGTCTTTTGGATAATTAGTGGAGTTCTTTCAAATATTTCTAGTGGGACAACGATTTAAAGGAGAATATTATGATTTGGTCATTAATTGTCGGATCGCTTATTGGGATGATGGCTGGTGCAATTACCAATAGAGGAGAGTCTATGGGCTGCATTTACAATATTTTTGCTGGTTTAGTTGGTTCTTTTGTTGGTCAAAGTTTATTTGGCTTTTGGGGACCATCGTTAGCTGGTATGGCAATTTTACCATCGATTTTAGGAGCTATCATTGTTATTGCAGTCGTTGATTTATTCTTTGGCAAGTAAAACAATGATATATTTTGGTAAGAAGTAGTTGTCAACTGACAACTGCTTTTTAGTATTCTTAAAAAACTATGCTACAAGCTCTGCTATTTCCCATAAAATGTGATAAAATGATAGAGATACGTGGTTTTATGCAAAGACGAGTTTATAAGTCTTTTACAGACTGGTTTTTGTAGAAAACGGACGTATCAAAATAAAATATCAGAGGAATAAATATGTCAAAACAAACTTTTGAAACAACTTTTGCTGGCAGACCACTTGTTGTTGAGATTGGTCAAGTTGCTAAACAAGCCAATGGCGCTGCTGTGGTACGTTATGGTGAATCAACCATTCTTAGTGCAGCTGTCATGTCTAAGAAGATGTCAACAGGTGACTTTTTCCCACTTCAAGTTAACTATGAAGAAAAAATGTATGCAGCTGGAAAATTCCCTGGTGGTTTCAATAAACGTGAAGGACGCCCAACGACTGATGCGACTTTGACAGCGCGTTTGATTGACCGTCCGATTCGTCCAATGTTTGCAGAAGGCTTCCGTAATGAAGTTCAAGTGATTAATACCGTTCTCTCTTACGATGAAGATGCTAGTGCGCCAATGGCGGCTATGTTTGGTAGTTCACTTGCTTTATCTATCTCAGATATTCCATTTAACGGACCTATTGCAGGCGTTCAAGTAGCTTACATTGACGGTGAATTTATTATCAATCCGTCAGCTGCACAAAAAGAAGCATCACTTCTTGAGTTGACTGTGGCTGGTACAAAAGATGCCATTAATATGGTTGAGTCTGGTGCCAAAGAATTGTCAGAAGACATCATGCTTGAAGCGCTTCTTAAAGGGCACGAAGCTGTTCGTGAATTGATTGCTTTCCAAGAAGAAATCGTCGCAGCTGTTGGTAAAGAAAAAGCTGAGGTTGAATTGCTTCAAGTTGACCCAGAATTGCAAGCTGAAATCATCGCAGCTTATAACGCTGACCTTCAAAAAGCAGTTCAAGTTGAAGAGAAAAAAGCGCGTGAAGCAGCGACAGAAGCTGTGAAAGAACAAGTCATTGCTGTTTACGAAGAACGCTACGCTGAAGATGAAAATTACGAAACTATCATGCGTGACGTTGCTGAAATCCTTGAACAAATGGAACATGCGGAAGTCCGTCGCTTGATTACTGAAGACAAAATTCGTCCTGATGGTCGTCGTGTTGATGAAATTCGTCCATTGGATGCTGAAATTGATTATTTACCAAAAGTTCACGGTTCAGGTCTTTTCACACGTGGACAAACACAAGCATTATCAGTTTTGACCCTTGCTCCAATGGGAGAAACACAAATTGTTGACGGTCTTGACCCAGAATACAAGAAACGTTTCTTACATCACTACAATTTCCCACAATATTCAGTTGGTGAAACAGGACGCTATGGCGCTCCAGGTCGCCGTGAAATCGGTCATGGTGCCCTTGGTGAACGTGCTCTTGCGCAAGTTCTTCCTAGCTTAGAAGAATTTCCATATGCAATCCGTCTTGTAGCTGAAGTATTGGAATCAAATGGTTCATCTTCACAAGCTTCAATCTGTGCGGGTACTCTTGCTCTTATGGCTGGTGGTGTACCAATCAAAGCTCCAGTAGCAGGTATTGCCATGGGATTAATTTCAGACGGTAGCAATTACACAATCTTGACAGACATTCAAGGTCTTGAGGATCACTTTGGTGATATGGACTTTAAAGTTGCTGGTACACGTGAAGGAATTACAGCGCTTCAAATGGATATTAAGATTGAAGGAATCACCCCTCAAATCTTAAAAGAAGCTCTTGCTCAAGCTAAAAAAGCTCGTTTTGAAATCCTTGATTTGATTGAAGCAACTATCCCAGCACCACGTGCTCAATTGGCTCCAACAGCACCAAAAATTGATACAATCAAGATTGACGTTGATAAAATCAAAGTTGTCATCGGTAAAGGTGGCGAAACGATTGATAAAATTATCGAAGAAACTGGTGTTAAAATCGATATTGACGATGAAGGAAATGTATCTATTTATTCATCTGACCAAGCTGCAATTGACCGCACAAAAGAAATCATTGCTGGTTTAGTTCGCGAGGCTAAAGTTGGTGAAGTTTACCATGCCAAAGTTGTTCGTATTGAAAAATTCGGTGCGTTTGTTAATCTCTTTGATAAAACAGATGCCCTTGTTCACATTTCAGAAATTTCATGGTCACGTACGGCTAATGTTTCTGATGTTTTAGAAGTCGGTGAAGAAGTCGATGTTAAAGTCATTAAAGTTGATGATAAAGGTCGCGTTGATGCTTCAATGAAGGCTTTGTTACCACGTCCACCAAGATCTGAGAAAGAATACAAAGAACATTCACCATTTGGTGGACACTTGCGTGATCGTAAAGAAAAGCATGACAAAATCGACTGATTGTCTGTCTTAAAGATCATTCTTTATAATTTTGGAGTTTTATCATGACAAATACAAATGAACTTGATATCCGTTTGCGTGCCTTTATTAACGCACCAGACAATTTTTTAGATAGTGTTGCTCTTGTTAATGCCTTGCATAACAACTCTGTCTTAGCCAGTGATCAGCCTTATACTCTTGAAATTGATGGGCAAAAGGTGACACCTGTTTTTTCAGACAAAGATGACCTTGAAACATTTAAAACAGAACAAGCTAGTGCTCTACAACAAAATTGGGTGGAACGTTCAACGCTAGATGTTTTGAGAGAAGTTGTTGAAAAAGGATTGACAGGACTTGTTTTTAACCTCAAAAAGACAGGTGATTTTGGCAATTCAACCATTTTTAAAAGCAGTGAATTGATTCAATTTTTGAATGTTTACACAACTATCCTAAACAAACTCATGGGAGAAGAAAATCTCGCCGCAGATGTTTTGGATAAATATTATTTAGTACCTGCTTTTGTTCACCCACGTGATGACAAAAGTTTTGATCGCATGTTTCCAACAATGTCAACACCAGAAGGCAAAAGCTATGTGCCTGCTTTCTCAAACCTTCAAAGTTTTGCTAAATGGTATAACCACAACGATTTTGGTTTGCCATTCCGTAAAGCACAAGGAAGTGTTTTAACGTGGCGTTTGGCAGATATTTACCAACCAGGACATGGCGAAAATGACATTGATGAAACCGTAGGAGTTGCGATTAATCCATTTGACGACCAACAAATCTTAGTGGATTGGTCTGAAATTGACGAAGACGAATAAAGGAAAGGAGAAGATATGGGTTGGTGGAAAGAAACCATAGACATTGTTAAGAAAAATGATCCAGCGGCTCGTAGCTCTCTGGAAATTATCTTAACGTATCCCGGTATTAAAGCACTAGCTGCACATCGTTTATCGCACTTTTTGTGGAAACATAGTTTTAAATTAATTGCTCGTATGCACAGTCAATTTTGGCGCTTTTGGACACAAATTGAAATTCACCCAGGAGCTGAAATCGCTGAAGGAGTTTTTATTGACCACGGTTCAGGGCTTGTTATTGGAGAAACAGCTATCGTGGAAAAAGGAGTTATGCTCTATCATGGTGTAACCCTTGGTGGAACAGGTAAAGATGTGGGAAAACGTCATCCGACCGTTCGTGAAGGAGCGCTTGTCTCTGCTCACGCTCAAGTCATTGGTCCTATTGAAATTGGAAAAAATGCTAGGGTAGGTGCTGCTGCCGTTGTAGTTGCGGATGTTCCTGCTGATGTCACAGTTGTCGGGGTTCCTGCAAAAGTTGTTCGTGTCCACGGTAAGAAAGACGTGGATGCTATTCATAACATGGAAGAAAATCGTGAATATTACACGTCTAAACTTGAAGAATCACGCTATTAAAGCCTGCATTCCTCAAAAATTTAGACAATATGAACAGTTTAAACAATAGTTTAAGAATGAACTATAAAAGGGGAGAAACAGACATGACAATTAAAATTTATGATACAATGACCAGAAGTTTGCGAGATTTCGTGCCGATTACTGAAAATACGGTTAATATGTATGTCTGCGGACCAACGGTTTACAACTACATTCATATTGGAAATGCTCGTAGCGTTGTGGCGTTTGACACCATTCGTCGTTATTTTGAATACCGAGGCTACAAGGTTAACTACATTTCTAACTTCACAGATGTTGATGACAAAATCATCAAAGGAGCTGCTGAAGTTGGTATGGACACCAAAGCTTTTTCAGATAAATTTATCGCCGCTTTCATGGAAGATGTCAAACAACTCGGTGTGAAACCAGCAACTAAAAATCCTCGTGTCATTGATTATATGGATGAAATTATTGACTTTGTGAAAGTTTTGGTAGATAAAGGTTTTGCTTACGAAGCTAATGGTGATGTGTATTTTCGCGTTGCAAAAAGCCAAAACTATGCAAAACTCGCTAATAAAACACTTGCTGACTTAGAAGTTGGAGCTAGTGGTCGTGTTGATGGCGAAGGAGAAATCAAGGAGAATCCCTTAGACTTTGCCCTTTGGAAATCAGCCAAACCAGGCGAGGTTTCATGGCAAAGCCCATGGGGAGAAGGACGCCCTGGTTGGCATATTGAATGTTCGGTTATGGCGACAACCATTCTTGGTGATACGATTGATATTCACGGTGGTGGAGCCGACTTGGAATTTCCTCACCATACCAACGAAATCGCCCAATCTGAAGCCAAAACAGGAAAAACATTTGCCAATTATTGGATGCACAATGGTTTTGTAAATGTGGATAATGAAAAAATGTCAAAATCTCTTGGAAATTTTGTAACTGTTCATGATATGTTAAAAAACGTTGATGGACAAGTTTTAAGATTTTTCCTTGCGACACAACAATACCGCAAGCCAGTGAATTTCACTGAAAAAGCTGTTCATGACGCCTCTGTTAATCTTAAATATTTGAAAAATACTTTTACATTGCCACTTACTGAAGAAGCCGATGCTGCTGAATTGGCAAAATTTAAAGCTGATTTTGAAGCAGCTATGGATGATGATTTCAATACGGCAAATGGTATTACAGTCATTTTTGATATGGCAAAATGGATTAATTCAGGTAATTATAATCAAGCAGTCAAAGATACCTTTGCTAAGATGCTTGCTGTATTTGGTATTGTGTTTGAAGAAGAAGTCTTGGATGCTGATATTGAAGCACTTATTGAAAAACGCCAAGCTGCGCGTGCCAATAAAGATTTCGCAACAGCAGATGCCATTCGTGACCAATTAGCAGCGCAAGGTATTAAGCTTCTTGATACCAAGGATGGTGTGAGGTGGACACGTGACTAACAAGGTAGATGTCAATCTAATTAATGGTATTGCCCTTGCTTTTGAAGGTGACGCGGTTTATTCCATGTATATTCGTAAGCACTTGATTTTTCAAGGATTAACAAAGCCAAATCAATTGCACCGCAAAGCAACCAAATATGTCTCTGCTAAGGCGCAAGCTATGCTAATTAATCTTATGTTAGAAGCTCAGCTATTGACCGAAAAAGAAGAAGACATCTATAAACGCGGTCGCAACACAAATAGCCACACCAAAGCCAAAAATGCGGATGTCGTGACTTATCGCATGTCAACAGGCTTTGAAGCAGTCATGGGATATCTTCATATGACTGGCCAAATCGAACGCCTCGAAGAACTAATCGACTGGTGTATTCAAGCCATTGAGAAAATAGAAGACTAGCTATAAATAAAAATAACAGCCAGTTCTCGCATGAGAGCTGGTTTTCGTGATATAATAACACTATGAAAAACAGAGAATTTAATGAAACTAATGACATTGTTTACGGTGTTCATGCCGTAACGGAGAGTTTGACGGCTAATACAGGAAATAAACTCTACATTCAAGACGATTTACGCGGAAAAAATGTTGATAAGATAAAAAACTTAGCAGCAGAGAAAAAAGTATCTATCTCTTGGATGCCTAAAAAAACACTTAACGATATGACAAATGGAGCTGTTCACCAAGGATTTGTTTTGCGTGTTTCAGAATTCGCCTATGCAGAATTGGACATGATTTTGGATAAAGCTGCGCAGGAAGAAAATCCGCTCATTCTTATCTTGGACGGACTCAATGACCCACATAATTTTGGCTCAATCTTGCGAACAGCTGATGCAACAAACGTGACAGGTGTTATCATTCCAAAACACCGTGCGGTTGGTGTTACGCCAGTTGTTGCCAAGACATCAACAGGTGCCGTTGAGCATGTGCCGATTGCACGTGTGACAAATCTCAGCCAAACCCTTGATAAATTAAAAGAACAGGGCTTTTGGGTATTTGGAACAGACATGAATGGAACCCCATCTCACAAATGGAATACTTCAGGTAAATTAGCATTAATCATCGGAAACGAAGGAAAAGGCATTTCACAAAACGTCAAAAAACAAGTTGATGAAATGATTACCATTCCGATGAACGGTCATGTGCAAAGTTTAAATGCCAGCGTCGCTGCGGCAGTATTAATGTACGAAGTCTTCCGCCATAAAATCAACTAAAACCTTGTAAAGCCGAAAAAAGCTAGCCATCTATGAAAGGACTAGAACAATTGAAGAAAAAAATCCTCTTAGTTGATGGTTATAATATGATTGCCTTTTGGCAGGAAACACGTCAACTGTTTAAGAAAAATCAACTAGACGAAGCCAGAAATATCTTGCTACGTAAGTTAAATAACTACGCTCATTTTGAAAATCTTGACATCATCTGTGTTTTTGATGCGCAATATGTCCCTGGAGTTCGTCAACGCTATGACCAATATAAAATTCAAGTCATCTTTACAGAAGAAGACGAGACTGCAGATTCTTACATTGAACGTACCGTCGCTGAATTAAACACACCCCGTAATCTTGTTGAAGTTGCAACCAGTGATTTGAATGAGCAGTGGACAGTTTTCTCGCAGGGAGCTTTACGCGTCTCGGCCCGTGAACTCGAACAACGTGTTAATACAGTCAAATCAGATTTGGATAAAATGTCTCAACATATTGATTTAACAACACCCAAATTACGCCCTTGGAACGACGGACAATTGGATAAATTGAAGCAATTGCTAGACGATATGTAGTTTAATCAGAAACAGACTTTTAAAAAAGAAGCTCGCGCAGTGTGAGCTTTTTTGGTATAATAATTTAAAATCATTTGATTATCAAAGTATTATTTTGGAAATGAAAACTGATTTGACGGTAAAATGTCAGAAAAATCAGTGTTTGATAGTAAAGGAAGAATTATGACTTTTAAATTAATAACAGATTCAACAGCTGATTTAGATGAAGAATGGGCAAACGCTCACGATGTTGAAATTTTAGGATTAACCATTCAATTAGACGGAAAAACATACGAAACTGTCGGTGAGAACCGTTTAACGAGTGAAGTATTGCTTGAAAGCATGAAAAATGGTGGCAAACCAACCACTAGTCAAGTTAATGTGGGACAATTTGAAGAAAGCTTCCGACGTCATGCTCAAAATGGGGACAAAGTGCTTTATTTGGCATTTTCATCTGTTCTTTCAGGAACGTATCAAAGCTCTATGATTGCGCGTGATATCGTTTTGGAAGAATTCCCGCAAGCTACTATTGAAATTGTTGATACTTTGGCTGCTGCTGGTGGTGAAGGTTACTTGTCTATTTTAGCAGCGCAAGCGCGTGATGAAGGAAAATCTCTTGAAGAAACCAAAGCAATGATTATTGATATTTTGCCACGTTTAAGAACCTATTTCTTGGTTGATGACCTTTATCATCTTATGCGTGGAGGACGTTTATCAAAAACGTCAGCTATTATGGGAAGTTTAGCAAATATCAAGCCACTTTTGTGGATTGATCCATCTGGAAAGTTAGTTCCATTAACCAAAGTTCGTGGCCGCAAAAAAGCCTTGAAAGAAGTCGTTTTCCAAGCAACACAATCATTAGCACATGACACAGCCGTTGTTGCCTATGCTAATGACATCGAAGGTGCTGAAACACTCAAAAAATCATTACTAGAACATGAAGATGTTGACCATGTCCTCATCATGCCACTAGGACCAGTCATTTCTGCCCACGTAGGACCAGGAACATTAGCCGTCTTTTCAGTCGGAAAAGAAGCAAGATAATAGAGAAAGGCTAGAATCGTAAGTTCTAGCCTTTTTATTTATAGCTAGCCATAAGAAAATTCTATACCTGATTTCCTCGATATTCGACTGATGAAGTGATATAATTTTTAAAATCAAAGGAGGAAAAGACATGGCTTTGACTTATGCTGTACTTGGAAGTGGTGCAATGGGACTACGTTTTGGGCTGCTATTAAAAGAACACCTCGGTGCTCAAGTAGATTTTATTGATACGTGGGAAGAGCAAATCGACACGGTTAGAAAACAAGGTGGTGTTTATCAATCACGTGATGGTAAAAATTGTCATCTGATTCCGATTAGCATTAAGACACCAGAAGAATACCAAGGAAAACCAGATGTTTTTATCATTTTTGATAAACAAATGAATTTGTCGCAATTACTCGAACGAAGTAAGCATTTCTTCCACAAAAATCAATATGTTTTCACAGGAATGAACGGCATGGGACATATCGAGAAAATCAATCGCTATTTTGCGCCTGAAAAAGTTTTAGCAGGAACTTGTCTGATTGGAACGGTCTTGAAAGACGCAGGAAATGTTGATTTTATTGGAAAAGCAGGTGCTGGTTCTATTAATATTGCCGCTCAATCAGGAACGGTCGATGATATTCAAAAGCAGATAATAACTGAATTTGAATCCTCAAACCTCAATCCAAATCTGACTGATAATTTTTTAGGAACACTTTACACAAAAGTAGTGTTCAATTCTGTCATCAATACCATTTGCACCCTTTTTGAAATTCGTATGGGACAATTCATTGATTACGAAGGTGCCGAAAAACTAGGACGTCAATTAATTGATGAAGCTTATAACGTTGCCGAATTAGCTGGCATTACTCCTCTGAATAGTCGTGATGAAGAATGGGAGATCATTCGGTATGTTAGCACGGAAACAAGTCCTCTGCATTATCCGTCAATGTACCAAGATATGAACAAAGGACGTCAGACAGAAGTTGATTATATCAATGGTTATATCTATGATTTAGGCAGGACTTATGATTACCAAGCAAAAACGCATGACTTTTTACGCCACTTAGTTCACTTAGCAGAAAATACCCGTAAATTCCGCTAAGCGTTTTCTATGAAAAAGAAGAAAAAATCGCAAAAAACTTAGAAAAGATGGTAGGTAAGTGTTGACTTGGTACCACTTTTTTTGGTATTATAATAAACGGTATTGTTTACCCCATTTGTAAGGCCCCGGAACCTTTCAAATAACTCGTGGACCGGAACATCCACACTTTGTAAACAAAAACGAATTCGTATAGGAGAACTCATGAACAAAACAACATTCATGGCTAAACCAGGCCAAGTTGAACGTAAATGGTACGTTGTTGACGCAACAGATGTACCTCTTGGACGTCTTTCTGCAGTAGTTGCTAGCGTACTTCGCGGAAAAAACAAACCAACATTTACACCACACACTGATACAGGTGATTTCGTTATCGTTATCAATGCTGAAAAAGTTAAATTAACTGGTAAAAAAGCAACTGATAAAATCTACTACACTCACTCAATGTATCCAGGTGGTTTGAAACAAATTTCAGCTGGTGAACTTCGTTCTAAAAATGCTGTTCGCTTGATTGAAAAATCAGTTAAAGGCATGCTTCCACACAACACTCTTGGACGTGCACAAGGCATGAAATTGAAAGTCTTCGTAGGTAGCGAGCATACACATGCTGCACAACAACCAGAAGTACTTGATATCAAAGGACTTATCTAAGAGAGAAAGGAGCATCTATTAAATGGCACAAGCACAATACACAGGTACTGGTCGTCGTAAAAATGCTGTTGCACGCGTACGTTTAGTTCCAGGTACTGGTAAAATTACAGTTAACAAAAAAGATGTAGAAGAATACATCCCACATGCTGACCTTCGTCTTGTTATTAACCAACCATTTGCAGTTACATCAACTGAAGGTTCATACGACGTTTTCGTTAACGTTGTAGGTGGTGGTTACGCAGGTCAATCAGGAGCTATCCGTCACGGTATCGCTCGCGCATTGCTTCAAGTAGATCCAGATTTCCGTGATTCATTGAAACGCGCTGGTCTTCTTACACGTGACGCTCGTATGGTTGAACGTAAAAAACCAGGTCTTAAGAAAGCACGTAAAGCTAGTCAATTCTCAAAACGTTAATCAAAATCGCTCTATATCAACGTTTCAGAGCACTTTGCGAAGATTTCGCAGGGTGCTTTTTTTGATGTTTTTGAACTTGTGATAACCTTTTTGATAACCCTTTAGAAACTTTATTCTAGAAAAAATCTCAATCAAGAGATATTATTTTGCTTGATTGAGATACTCCGCAAATTTTTTGATGGAGTTTTGCTCTCCAGTTTTTGTTGTATGGGTATAAATATCAAGTGTCATTTGATTACTTGCATGCCCTAAACGTTTAGAGGTATTAGTTGGGTCAATTCCGATTTCTGTCATAAGGGTAGCATGAGTATATCGAAATCCGTGTGGACTGATAGATTTTAACTTGTATTTTCTGATAATCCGTTTGAGGGTATTATTGAGATAGTCCGCATGTAAAGGTTCAATCTGGTCCGAGTTTGTCAAGTAGGTAAACATGTACTCATTAGAAAGTTTTTTCGAAATCGCTTGCAATTCACGGATAATAGTATTAAAATAAAGATGTCCAATTTGGTGAAAAAATCATTGACACTATTCAATGAAAAAGAAAGGAGTGTAGAGAATATGGCAAAAATCATACTTGCATCGCATGGAGGATTATCTAAAGGGATGAAAGATTCAGTTTCTATGATTGTTGGAGATTTAGCTAGGGATATAGAAACATATAGCTTGCTTCCTGGACAAAATCCTGAAGATTTTTATCAAGAAGTTTTGAAAGAAGCAAAAAAGTGTGAAGAACAAATCTTAATCTTGTGTGATATTAAAGGTGGAAGTGTTCACACAGCATTATCTAAACTTGCAATATTAGATAATGTACTGGTCTTTTCAGGAATGAACATGGGACTAGTATTAGATGCAGTAATGAAAGGCTTGAACGGAAAACTTGAACTAGCAGAAGCGAACGATTTGATCGAAGCAGCTAAAGATGGAATGACTGTTATGAATGGAATGACAAGCGAAGATGAAGATGATGAAGATTTCTAATAGGAGGAGAAGAAAATGATTAAATTATTAAGAGTGGATCACAGATTGTTACATGGTCAAGTTGCTTTTTCTTGGAAAAATGCAGTTGAAGCAGATTGTATCTTAATTGCGTGTGATGCAGTTATGAAAGATGATTTAAGAAAAACATCAATCAAGATGGCAAAGCCAAGTGGTGTGAAATTAGTTATTAAAAGTATGGATGATGCAGTGAATGCGATCAACAGTGGTGTTACAGACAAATACAAATTATTGGCTGTCGTTGAATCTATTAAGGACGCTGAAAGATTGTGTAAAGAGTGCAACATCAACAAATTAAATCTTGGTGGTACTAAGGCTACTGCGGAAACTCGTAATATTTCAAAGGCAATGAATATTACTCCAGCAGAAGAAACAATTTTAAAAGGATTATGTGAATCAGGTGTGGATGTAACAATTCAGATGGTTCCAGAAGATAGTCCAGTAAATGTAGAAAAAGTATTATAAGAGGAGAAATATGTTACTACAAGCGATTTTACTTGGCTTGGTAGCAATGCTTGGAAATGCTGAGTATTTGTTCGGTACAAGTTTGCTGTCAAGACCATTGGTTATGGGTACTTTAACAGGTATTGTACTTGGTGATGTTCAAACAGGTGTTACTTTAGGTGCAACATTAGAATTAGCGTTTATGGGAGCTTTCTCAATCGGTGCTAGTATTCCACCTGAAATGATTTCAGGAACTGTATTAGGAACAGCTTTCACAATTACAACAGGAGCGGGACCAGAAACTGCATTAACTGTAGGTTTACCAGTTGCTTCATTAGTGTTGATCGCAAAAAACGTTGGAATGGTATTCATTTTACCTCCATTTGTTCACAAAGCAGATAAATATGCAGCTGAAGGAAATATGGTTGGAGTTGCGAGAATGCACTTATTAGGTGGATTCTTCGGTGTTAACTTAATTATCGGTGTTATCGTAGCATGTGGTTACTATGCTGGTGGACCTGCTGTACAGGCTTTATTAAATGTAATTCCTGAATGGATTTCAAATGGTTTACAAATCACAATGGGCTTATTACCTGCAATTGGATTCGGTTTATTGTTGATGATGATTATGGACAAAGAAGTTGCATGTTTCTTCTTCTTAGGATTCGCATTAAGCGTATACTTAGGAATTCCAGTAACTGCAATCGCAATTTTTGGAGCTATTATTGCCATCGTATTAACTCAATTACGTAGCAATTCAGCTCAAACAGCTACAGAAGGAGGATTAGACGAAGATGACGACTTCTAATAAATTAACTAAAAAGGAATTAAATCAAGTATTCTGGCGTTCATTTGGATTGGAATGGTCTTGGAACTATGAAAGACAGATGAATATGTCATACTGCTACAGTATGTTGCCAGTAATTAAAAAATTATATTCAAATAAAGAAGACCAGGCTGTAGCTATGAAGCGTCACTTGGAATTCTTCAATACAACTCCACAATTGGCAACATTAATTTTAGGTATTAGTGCTGCTATGGAAGAAAGTAATGCAAATGATCCTGAATTTGATACAGAAAGTATCAACAGTGTAAAAGTTTCATTGATGGGACCTTTAGCTGGTATTGGTGACTCATTCATTTGGGGAACATTACGTATTATCGCTACGGGTGTGGGTCTATCATTAGCGAATCAAGGAAATATCTTAGGACCTATCTTATTCTTATTGATTTTCAATATTCCTGCTCAAGGATTACGTTATTACTTAATGAACGCTGGTTATAAATTAGGTAGTGGATTCTTGGCTAAGATCCAGGAAAATGGATTGATGTCAAAACTTACTTATGCAGCAAGCGTTTTAGGATTGATGGTTGTTGGTGGTATGACAGCTGAAAACGTTTCAATCAAATTCCCATTGGCATTTGGTTCTGGTGATGAAGCCACTACATTAAATGATGTATTCAACAATATCATGCCTGGTTTGATGCCATTATTATTCACATTATTGGTTTACTATTTGTTGAAGAAGAAAAATATTAAGACAACTACATTGTTGTTAATTTGTGTTGTGATCGGATTGGTCGGATCATTCTTTGGTATCTTAGGTTGTTAATAAATTTAAATATATGGAGGACAATAAAATGATTAAATTTAATGAACAAGAAAAAATCGATAGCGTAAATGGAGCATTGGCTCTACGCCCTCAAATCAACGAAATCGTTGATGAAATCTGCGAACGTGGATATTCAAACATCTGCTGGTTAGGTGTTGGTGGTACTTGGGCAAGTGCTATGCAGGCTACAGTACACATGAAAGAAATGAGTGCTATTGAAACTTGGGCAGAAAATGCTGCTGAATACTTAACTACAGGAAACAAACGTATTACTAAAGATACAGTTGTTATTATCTCTTCAGTAACTGGAAACACTAAAGAAGTAGTTGATGCTATTAAAAAGATCAAAGCAGAAGTTGGCGCTACAGTTATCTCATTTGTTGATGCTAAAGAAGCAATCTTATTAGACCTAGGAGACTACAAGATCTCTTACCCAGTTAACGAGCAATTAAAGTTCTTCATGGTTGCTGACCGCTTCATGTTCAATAATGGCGAATTTGCTGACTACGAAGATATGTATAAAGAATTCGAAGAACACTTGGCACAAGCATTAGTAGAAGTAGAGAAGAAAGCTGAACCATTTGCTGTTGAATTTGCTAAAAAACACTGGAATGATGAAATGCACTACTTTGTAGGTGCTGGAAATCAATGGGGAGCTACTTATTCATACGCAATGTGCTATTGGGAAGAACAATTATGGTTAAAAACTAAATCAATCACATCTAATGAATTCTTCCACGGTATGTTTGAAATCGTAACGAAAGAAACACCAGTTACAATTTATATCGGTGAAGATGCTCAACGTCCATTATCTGAACGTGTAGCCAACTTTATTCCAAGAATTTGTGAAAACTACACAATTATTGACTCTAAAGATTACGAATTAAAGGGAATCAGTGAAAAATATCGTAAACATTTATCTCACCACGTAATGCATGCTGTAAACAACAGAATTGATGTTCACATGGAAATCGAAACTCGTCACCCAATGGAAATCCGTCGTTACTACAGAAGATTAGAATACTAAAATACAAAGGTGGATTTATTCCACCTTTTATGTATTAATGATTAGAGGGGTACATTATGGAAAAATTAACAATGCTTGACTATGTAAAAGAAACACCAGGCGTATTACGAACGAATATTGAACAATATACTACATTGGTTGAACCATTGATGAAGGAAGTGCAACAAAAGGAAATCAAACGTATTTTACTTGTAGCTTCCGGATCAAGTCATAATGCTTGTTATTGTGCAAGAAGCTTTGTGGAAAAAGTAAGTGGTTTAGAAGTAAGAATCATTACGCCATACACGTTTACGTATTATGAAAATAACATTAAGGAGAACGACTTAGTTTTAGTGCTTACACAGAGTGGGTTAAGTACAAATGCAATAGAAGCATTAAAAATCATAAAGAAAAAAGAATGTAGAGCTATTTGTTTAACAGGAAATAAAAACAGCGATGTAAAAGATGTTGCGGATATTGTGATTGAATATGGCGTTGGTGAAGAATTAGTTGGCTATGTTACAAAGGGTGTTTCTTCACTTGCGTTATTCTTAGATTTATTCGCAATTGCGTATTCTGGAAAGACGGAGTATTTGGATGAATTAAAGAAAGCAGCTGATTTAAATGAAGAAATGATTGATCAGGCTACAAACTTTATTCAGCAACATTATAAGAATTTCTCATCTATGTCCTGGGTTTACAGTTGTGGAGCGGGTGCTAATTATGGAACAGCACTTGAAAGTGCATTAAAAATGGGTGAAACCATTCATATTCCAAGTTGCTGTTATGAAATTGAAGAGTATATCCATGGACCAAACCTTCAATTAACGCCACAATACAATGTGATTTTCTTTGATGGAAACGATGGTGCAAGTCGACGTGTAGAACAAGTATATAAGGCTACACGAAAAGTCACAAATCGAGTTTATTTGATTTCAAACAACCCTCAATTATCGAGTGATGAGCATGTTTTAAGTTTGAGTGATACGGTATCAAGTGAATTAAGTCCACTTGTGTATCTACCATTTGTACAATTATTAAGTTATATTGTTTCAAATGACTTACACTCTATTTATCAACATCCATTATTAAAAGAATTTAAGGCTATCGCAGCTGCAAAAACGGAGAATTTTGTGAATTATGATGGAGACGATTAAAACGATAATTTTTGATATGGATGGTGTCATCTTTGATAGTGAAACCATGTATATAAATGATTTGATAAGATTTTTTAAACAACATGATATAGAAATACAAGTAAGTGATTGTATTCCTCTTATTGGTATTGATAGTAAATTATATTATGAACAAGCATACACAATGTGGAACAACAAAACAGATTTCATTACATTTAAAAATATGCTTCAAGAATATTTTCGTTCATTTGATTGTGATTATAAAGCAGTCGTTAGACCACAGATCTATTCTGTTTTAGAAAGCTTAAGTGAACATTATAAAATTGCGTTAGCGTCCTCTTCAAGTTTAAATACTATTAATACTGCATTAGATCAAGCTGATTTAAGAAAGTATTTCACACTTATAGTAAGTGGTGAACAATTCAAAGAAAGTAAACCCAATCCAGAAATATATTTACATACAATCAAAGAATTGAATGTGAATAAAGATGAAGGTATTATTATTGAGGATTCACCTAAAGGAATATTAGCTGCCAATAGAGCTGGTATTAAGGTATTGGCTTTAAAAGATGATAAGTTTGGCTTGGATCAAAGCCAAGCAGATATAATTATTGATGAATTAAATGATATTATAAAGTTGATTGAGAAAGGGGCATAAAAGTATGAATGCTATGTTAGTTGCTGTTATAGTGATTGCTGTTATTGGAATTATTCCAGTGATCATCAGAAAGAAACTCCTAAAAATCTGTCTTGCATTACTTCAAAACAATGATATTAAGGCAATAGAAGACTTAATAGCAACTAAACTAGCTAAGATATGTATTCCTCCATTTAATAGAGAATACTTACTTTTAAATGTTTATCTAAAACTAAAGGATGATAAACAAATAGGTACTCAAGAGCTACTTGATTGAGAGAGTGACCATCAATCAGAACTTTATCAATCATTTCCTGCTTGAGTTCTGGAGGATAATAGGTGTTCTTCCCTTTCTGGATAATGTTTATTCCGTATCGGTCAATCAATCGAATCATATATTTTACGCTGGATTCTGCGATAGCAAACTGCTTTGACAAGGACTTGATAGACTGACCACTTTGCCGTAGTTCATAAATCTTGATTTTATCTTCATAACTTAATTTCATAAAAATAACACCCCAAAAGTTAGATTTTTTTTCTGTCCAACTTTTGGGGTGCAGTTCACAATATAAGTCCTCTGTGGTGCATAATATTTTATGATAGGAAAAAATCAAATATAGGAAGATATAACTGCCGTTAAGGGTTGAGCATACCACTAGGAGTTAATATCGCTACAGTAAAAAATGCAAAAAGTAGTTGACAGTTTATCTTAAGTTTAGTATACTAATTGAGCTGTCGTAAGAGAGCAGGAGTCAGGCTTACAGAAAATCTAAAAAAGATGTTGACAAAGTAAGTTTGAGATGATACACTAATATAGCTGTTGTCCGAGATGGTCGGCAGTAATCAGAATGAAACAGATTTGAAAAAACTTAAAAAATAGTTGACAATCTGTTTTAGATTTGATAGAATATAGAAGTTGTCTCACGAGAGACAAAGACCTTTGAAAACTGAACAAGACGAACCAAACGTGCGGGTTGAGAAATCGACCTGTAAAGAAATAAATCTGTCAGTGACAGAATGAGAACAAGATTAAATGAGAGTTTGATCCTGGCTCAGGACGAACGCTGGCGGCGTGCCTAATACATGCAAGTAGAACGCTGACTACTTTAGCTTGCTAGAGTAGAAGGAGTTGCGAACGGGTGAGTAACGCGTAGGTAACCTGCCTACTAGCGGGGGATAACTATTGGAAACGATAGCTAATACCGCATAACAGTGTTTAACACATGTTAGATGCTTGAAAGATGCAATTGCATCACTAGTAGATGGACCTGCGTTGTATTAGCTAGTTGGTGGGGTAACGGCCCACCAAGGCGACGATACATAGCCGACCTGAGAGGGTGATCGGCCACACTGGGACTGAGACACGGCCCAGACTCCTACGGGAGGCAGCAGTAGGGAATCTTCGGCAATGGGGGCAACCCTGACCGAGCAACGCCGCGTGAGTGAAGAAGGTTTTCGGATCGTAAAGCTCTGTTGTAAGAGAAGAACGTGTGTGAGAGTGGAAAGTTCACACAGTGACGGTAACTTACCAGAAAGGGACGGCTAACTACGTGCCAGCAGCCGCGGTAATACGTAGGTCCCGAGCGTTGTCCGGATTTATTGGGCGTAAAGCGAGCGCAGGCGGTTTAATAAGTCTGAAGTTAAAGGCAGTGGCTTAACCATTGTTCGCTTTGGAAACTGTTAAACTTGAGTGCAGAAGGGGAGAGTGGAATTCCATGTGTAGCGGTGAAATGCGTAGATATATGGAGGAACACCGGTGGCGAAAGCGGCTCTCTGGTCTGTAACTGACGCTGAGGCTCGAAAGCGTGGGGAGCAAACAGGATTAGATACCCTGGTAGTCCACGCCGTAAACGATGAGTGCTAGGTGTTAGGCCCTTTCCGGGGCTTAGTGCCGCAGCTAACGCATTAAGCACTCCGCCTGGGGAGTACGACCGCAAGGTTGAAACTCAAAGGAATTGACGGGGGCCCGCACAAGCGGTGGAGCATGTGGTTTAATTCGAAGCAACGCGAAGAACCTTACCAGGTCTTGACATCCCGATGCTATTTCTAGAGATAGAAAGTTTCTTCGGAACATCGGTGACAGGTGGTGCATGGTTGTCGTCAGCTCGTGTCGTGAGATGTTGGGTTAAGTCCCGCAACGAGCGCAACCCCTATTGTTAGTTGCCATCATTTAGTTGGGCACTCTAGCGAGACTGCCGGTAATAAACCGGAGGAAGGTGGGGATGACGTCAAATCATCATGCCCCTTATGACCTGGGCTACACACGTGCTACAATGGTTGGTACAACGAGTCGCAAGTCGGTGACGGCAAGCAAATCTCTTAAAGCCAATCTCAGTTCGGATTGTAGGCTGCAACTCGCCTACATGAAGTCGGAATCGCTAGTAATCGCGGATCAGCACGCCGCGGTGAATACGTTCCCGGGCCTTGTACACACCGCCCGTCACACCACGAGAGTTTGTAACACCCGAAGTCGGTGAGGTAACCATTTAGGAGCCAGCCGCCTAAGGTGGGATAGATGATTGGGGTGAAGTCGTAACAAGGTAGCCGTATCGGAAGGTGCGGCTGGATCACCTCCTTTCTAAGGAAAAACGGAAGCACGTTTGGTAGTCTTGTTTAGTTTTGAGAGGTCTTGTGGGGCCTTAGCTCAGCTGGGAGAGCGCCTGCTTTGCACGCAGGAGGTCAGCGGTTCGATCCCGCTAGGCTCCATTGAATCGAAAGATTCAAAGTGATTGTCCATTGAAAATTGAATATCTATATCAAATTCCACAATTAGAAATAATTGTAGAAAGTAACAAGAAATAAACCGAAACGCTGTGATTTAATGAGTTTAAGGTCAATAGACCAAAATAAGGTTAAGTTAATAAGGGCGCACGGTGGATGCCTTGGCACTAGAAGCCGATGAAGGACGTGACTAACGACGAAATGCTTTGGGGAGTTGTAAGTAAACATTGATCCAGAGATGTCCGAATGGGGGAACCCGGCATGTGAAGCATGTCACTCATTACTGTTAAGGTAATGAAGAGGAAGACGCAGTGAACTGAAACATCTAAGTAGCTGCAGGAAGAGAAAGCAAACGCGATTGCCTTAGTAGCGGCGAGCGAAACGGCAAGAGGGCAAACCGATGTGTTTACACATCGGGGTTGTAGGACTGCGTTGTGGGACGCAAGATTATAGAAGAATTACCTGGGAAGGTAAGCCAAAGAGAGTAATAGCCTCGTAATCGAAATAATCTTAAACCCTAGCAGTATCCTGAGTACGGCGAGACACGAGAAATCTCGTCGGAATCCGGGAGGACCATCTCCCAACCCTAAATACTCTCTAGTGACCGATAGTGAACCAGTACCGTGAGGGAAAGGTGAAAAGCACCCCGGGAGGGGAGTGAAATAGAACCTGAAACCGTGTGCCTACAACAAGTTCGAGCCCGTTAATGGGTGAGAGCGTGCCTTTTGTAGAATGAACCGGCGAGTTACGATATGATGCGAGGTTAAGTTGAAGAGACGGAGCCGTAGGGAAACCGAGTCTTAATAGGGCGCTTTAGTATCATGTCGTAGACCCGAAACCATGTGACCTACCCATGAGCAGGGTGAAGGTGAGGTAAAACTCACTGGAGGCCCGAACCAGGGCACGTTGAAAAGTGCTTGGATGACTTGTGGGTAGCGGAGAAATTCCAAACGAACTTGGAGATAGCTGGTTCTCTCCGAAATAGCTTTAGGGCTAGCGTCGATGTTAAGTCTCTTGGAGGTAGAGCACTGTTTGATTGAGGGGTCCATCCCGGATTACCAATATCAGATAAACTCCGAATGCCAATGAGATATAATCGGCAGTCAGACTGCGAGTGCTAAGATCCGTAGTCGAAAGGGAAACAGCCCAGACCACCAGCTAAGGTCCCAAAATATATGTTAAGTGGAAAAGGATGTGGGGTTGCACAGACAACTAGGATGTTAGCTTAGAAGCAGCTATTCATTCAAAGAGTGCGTAATAGCTCACTAGTCGAGTGACCCTGCGCCGAAAATGTACCGGGGCTAAAACATATTACCGAAGCTGTGGATACCTATTATAGGTATGGTAGGAGAGCGTTCTATGTGTGAAGAAGGTGTACCGTGAGGAGCGCTGGAACGCATAGAAGTGAGAATGCCGGTATGAGTAGCGAAAGACAGGTGAGAATCCTGTCCACCGTAAGACTAAGGTTTCCAGGGGAAGGCTCGTCCGCCCTGGGTTAGTCGGGACCTAAGGAGAGACCGAAAGGTGTATCCGATGGCCAACAGGTTGATATTCCTGTAC
>NZ_NALE01000001.1:1415000-1602500 GCF_008680485.1 Streptococcus sp. LMAG:39
GAAAAAATACTATTTTGGAGGCTTCTCATGAAAGCAATTATTACTGTTGTTGGCAAGGATAAAACAGGTATTGTAGCTGGGGTTTCAGCAAAAATTGCTGAATTAGGTTTAAATATTGATGATATTTCTCAAACAGTTTTGGATGATTTCTTTACAATGATGGCTGTTGTTTCATCTGATGAAACGCAAGATTTTACTTATTTACGTTCAGAATTTGAAGCTTATGGTGAAACGTTGAATGTTAAAATTAATATTCAAAGTGAAGCTATTTTTGATGCTATGTACAATATTTAAGGAGGAAAGACGTGGATATTAAACAAGTTACTGAAACCATTGCGATGATTGAGGAACAAAATTTTGATGTTCGTACCATTACAATGGGAATTTCTCTTCTTGATTGTATTGATCCAGATATTAATAAGGCTGCAGATAAGATTTATAAGAAAGTTGTCGAAAAAGCTGGTTCTTTGGTAGCTGTTGGCGATGAGATTGCGGCCGAATTGGGTATTCCAATTGTTAATAAACGTGTTTCTGTAACACCAATTTCTATTATTGGAGCAGCGACTGATGCGACCGACTACCTTCCTTTGGCTCATGCCTTGGATAAGGCTGCGAATGACATTGGAATTGACTTTATTGGTGGTTTTTCTGCTTTGGTTCAAAAGGGTTACCAAAAAGGAGATAAAGTCCTTATCAACTCTATTCCTCGTGCGCTTGCAGAAACTTCAAAAGTTTGTTCATCTGTTAATATTGGTTCGACAAAATCAGGGATTAATATGACAGCAGTTGCTGATATGGGGCGCATTATTAAGGAAACGGCTGAATTGTCTGATTTGGGTGCAGCAAAATTAGTCGTGTTTGCAAATGCGGTTGAAGATAATCCATTTATGGCGGGTGCTTTCCATGGTGTTGGTGAAGCTGATGTTGTCATCAATGTCGGGGTTTCTGGTCCTGGTGTTGTAAAACGCGCTCTTGAAAAAGTTCGCGGTGAGAGTTTTGACGTTGTTGCTGAAACGGTTAAGAAAACAGCCTTTAAGATTACACGTATTGGTCAATTGGTTGGTCAAATGGCGAGTGAACGTTTAGGTGTTAAATTTGGTATTGTTGACCTTTCTCTTGCGCCTACACCAGCGGTTGGGGATTCTGTAGCTCGTGTCCTTGAAGAAATGGGACTTGAAACAGTTGGAACTCATGGAACAACTGCAGCGCTTGCTCTTTTAAATGACCAAGTTAAAAAAGGTGGTATCATGGCTTGTAACCAAGTTGGGGGTCTGTCTGGTGCTTTTATTCCTGTATCTGAAGATGAAGGTATGATTGCTGCTGTTCAAAATGGTTCACTTAACTTGGAAAAACTTGAAGCAATGACAGCTATTTGTTCTGTTGGTTTGGATATGATTGCTATTCCTGAAGATACTCCTTACGAAACAATCGCTGCTATGATTGCTGATGAAGCAGCTATTGGTGTGATTAATCAAAAAACAACAGCTGTTCGTATTATTCCAAAAGGTAAAGAAGGCGATATGATTGAATTTGGTGGTCTTCTTGGTACAGCGCCTGTAATGAGTGTTAATCATAATTCATCTGCTGATTTTATCAAACGTGGTGGTCAAATTCCTGCTCCCGTTCATAGCTTTAAAAACTAATTATTTTGTTCGATATTTACCTAGAATAAGCAAAGATTGCTATCCTAGGTATTTTTTGTCTAAATTAAAAAAAGATTTCAGGTTATCAAAGCTATGTGTTAACTGACGAAGCTTTTGAAAAATATGATATAATAAAAGAGCTGAAAAAGTAAAATTCATTATTTTTATTGTCGTACACCTCTATTTTTTATAGGAATCAAGTATGGGAGGAACTGTTATGGTTAAAACAAAATTGTATATTGCTCGTCATGGAAAAACGATGTTCAATACGATTGGTCGTGCTCAAGGCTGGAGTGATAGCCCTTTAACTGTTGATGGTGAGCGTGGAATTCAAGAGCTTGGTCTAGGTTTGAAAGATGCAGGAATTGTTTTTAAAGAGGCATTTTCGAGTGATAGTGGACGTACTTTACAGACAATGGAGATTATTTTACGTGAATGTCAACAGGAAAATATCCCATATACTCGTGACAAACGTATTCGTGAATGGTGTTTTGGTAGCCTAGATGGCGGATACGATGGTGAGCTCTTTAATGGTGTGTTGCCACGTGTATTTGATAAGGATATGACTAAGTTGACTTATCAAGAAATGGCGGCAGGTATTTATCAAGTCGATACAGCTGGTTGGGCTGAGACTTGGGAAGTTTTGAGTGGCCGTATTTTAGAGGGGTTTACTGCTATTGCTGAAAAAATCGAGGCTTTGGGTGGTGGAAATGCTATTGTTGTTAGCCATGGAATGACTATTGGAACGTTTTTGTGGCTAGTTGATCGTGCAACACCGAGAAGTTTGGGATTGGACAACGGTAGTATTTCCGTTGTTAGTTTTGAAAATGGAAAATTTACAATAGAGTCTATCGGCGATGTTAGTTATCGTTTGCGTGGTAGGCAAATATTAGAAGAAAGAAAAAATGAGAAAAAAGCGTAGTTTACCAACTCTTATCTTAGGGTTGTTAGTTATTGTAATTTTTATAGTCGGTATTTTTGTTTTTGTCCAAGGTGACAAATTGTCATTGAGTGGAAATGCTCAAAAGTCATCAACGGATAGTTCAAGCTTGGTGAGCTCTGAGTCTTCAACGAGTTCAACAGCATCAGCGACGGATTTGCCAGATGTTTCATCGAGTGATTGGGAGCTTGTTTTAGTTAATCGTGATAATATTACAGCTGAGATGAATCCTGATTTAACGCAAATTGATAATATCTATGTGGATTCACGTATTACTGATAATGTTCGAAATTTTTTGGCAGCAGCGCAAGCTATTGATAGCAGTGAACATTTGATTTCTGGCTACCGAAGTGTGGCTTATCAAGAAGAATTGTTTAATTCCTATGTGTCACAAGAAATGGCAACTAATCCAAGTTTAACGCAAGAAGCGGCGGAGGATTTGGTTAAGACGTATTCACAGCCTGCTGGCGCTAGTGAACATCAGACTGGACTTGCTATTGATATGAGTACGGTAAATTCTTTGAATGAGAGTGATGCAGATGTTGTTGCGCAAGTCGTAGCTATTGCTCCTGAATATGGTTTTGTTCTACGTTTTCCTGAAGGAAAGAGTGATTCAACGGGAGTCGATTACGAAGATTGGCATTTCCGCTATGTTGGCGTTGAATCTGCTAAATACATGACAGAAAACAACTTAACCTTAGAAGAATATGTGTCTTTGTTGAAGGAGAATAATCGATGAAATCTCGCTTTTCTCTGAAACAATTTTTGACTTTTGTTTTTATTTTTTTTGTTGGAATTCTTTTGCTTTGCTTGCATCATGCAACGCCAAATGCTACGAAGAAGCAGAGTGTTTCTTATACGCAAACAGAGTTTATTGAAGAAATTGCTCCGACGATTCAAAAAGTAGCAGCGTCATATGGCGTACGTCCTTCGATTATCATTGCTCAAGCTGTTTTGGAATCAAATTATGGAACGAATTTACTGGCAGTAAAATATCATAATTTATTTGCGGTGCAGGCACAGGATGGTCAAATGTCGATAGAATTAACTTATAAGAGTTATTTTGTCAATGAGTGGCAGACTGAGACAGGTTGCTTTGCGGTTTATAAATCTTGGACAGCTGCTATTTATGACTATTTTGATTTATTACAATCTGGCACATTAAGCGATGGAGCGTATGATATTTTAGTATCTAATACGGGCTATAAAAAACCAGCACAATCGTTGCAAGATATAGGATTTAGCACAGACCCTGACTATGCTACGAAATTGATTGCTATTATTGAAAAAAACAACTTAACATCGTATGATAAATAAAAAATTAGCACTCTTATAAAAAGAGTGCTAATTTTTTGAGCTTTTCTCTTGACACTCGTTTTTAAAGGAGTATAATAAAATCATAAATTAGCAGTCGAAGTATATGAGTGCTAAATGTAGAAAGGAGCGAGGTTATGATTACTCAACGTCAAAGTGATATTTTGAATTTGATTATCGAATTATTTACGCAGACGCATGAACCTGTCGGCTCTAGGACTTTACAGGAAAGCATTGACTCGAGTAGTGCAACGATTCGTAACGATATGGCGAAGCTAGAAAAGTTGGGATTACTTGAAAAGGCTCATACGTCAAGTGGACGAATGCCAAGTACTGCTGGTTTCAAATATTTTGTTGAGCATTCATTGAGTCTTGATAGTATCAATGAACGTGATATTTATCAGGTCGTCAAAGCTTTTGATTTTGAAGCTTTTAAGCTTGATGATATTCTACAAAAAGCAAGTCAGGTTTTGGCTGATATGACTGCTTACACGTCAGTGATTTTGGATGTCGAACCAGCGTGTCAAAAACTTACAGCTTTCGATATTGTTCAATTATCGAGTCATGATGCTCTAGCTGTTTTAACCTTGGATGAATCCAAACCTGCGACAATTCAATTTGCCATTCCTAAAAATTTCATGTTGAAAGACTTGGTAACTTTGAAAGAAATCGTCGATGAACGTTTGCTTGGACGAACGGTGCTGGATATTCATTATAAGTTACGAACAGAGATTCCGCAGATTTTACAAAAATATTTTACGGTGACAGACAATGTATTAGGTTTGTTCGACTATATTTTCGCAGAATTGTTTAAAGACTTGGTTTTTGTGGCTGGTAAGGTTAATTCACTTGATTATGCTAATCTGGAAACATATCGTTTCTTAGATAATGACCAAAGGGTCGCATTTGCTCTTCGTTCCTCAATGAAAGAAGATGAGATTGCGACTGTTCAGGTTGCAGATAGTCAAGAAGTAGCACTAGCTAATGTGACTGTTTTGACACATAAGTTTCTGATTCCTTATCGTGGATTTGGGCTTCTTAGCTTGATTGGTCCGATTGATATGGATTATCGCAGAAGCGTTAGCTTGGTAAATGTTATCGGGCGTGTTTTGGCGATGAAACTTGGTGATTATTATCGTTACCTCAATAGTAATCATTACGAGGTCAACTAAGTTTAGTAATTAAATTGATAAAAAAGATAGGGGAGGGACACAGTGTCAGAAGAAACTAAAAACGAAGAACTTCAAGAAGAAGTTGAAGCCACTGATGTTGTGACTGAAGAAAAAGTAGAAGAGCAGCCTCAAGAAGATGCTCAAAATGAAGAATTGCAAAAAGCACTTGAGCGTGCGGAAGATTTTGAAAATAAATACCTTCGTGCTCATGCTGAAATGCAAAACATTCAACGTCGCGCTAATGAAGAACGTCAGCAATTGCAAAAATATCGTTCACAAGATTTAGCCAAAGCAATCTTACCAAGTTTGGATAATTTGGAAAGAGCACTTGCTGTTGAAGGATTGACAGATGATGTGAAAAAAGGTCTTGAAATGACACGTGACAGCTTGATTCGTGCGCTTAACGAAGAAGGTGTTGAAGAAGTGGTTGTTGAAAATTTTGACCACAACTTACATATGGCAGTTCAAACTCTTCCAGCTGATGAAGAACATCCTGCAGATAGCATTGCTCAAGTGCTTCAAAAGGGTTACAAACTTCATGAACGTCTATTGCGTCCAGCTATGGTTGTTGTTTACAGCTAATCGTTAGCAAAGACTTGACCGCAATGTCGTAAAACTATAACTGAAAGTAAAAAAGATAAATCATAAAAAGAGGGATAAAATATGTCTAAAATTATTGGTATTGACTTAGGTACAACAAACTCAGCCGTTGCAGTTCTTGAAGGAACTGAATCAAAAATTATTGCAAATCCAGAAGGTAACCGTACAACTCCTTCAGTTGTTTCATTCAAAAACGGTGAAATCATCGTTGGTGACGCTGCTAAACGTCAAGCAGTAACCAACCCAGATACAGTTATTTCTATCAAATCTAAAATGGGTACTTCTGAAAAAGTATCTGCAAATGGTAAAGAATACACTCCACAAGAAATCTCAGCAATGATTCTTCAATACCTTAAAGGTTATGCTGAAGATTACCTTGGTGAAAAAGTAACAAAAGCTGTTATCACAGTTCCTGCATACTTCAACGATGCTCAACGTCAAGCAACAAAAGATGCTGGTAAAATCGCTGGTCTTGAAGTAGAACGTATTGTTAACGAACCAACTGCAGCCGCTCTTGCATACGGTCTTGATAAAACTGATAAAGATGAAAAAATCTTAGTATTTGACCTTGGTGGTGGTACATTTGACGTTTCTATTCTTGAACTTGGTGATGGTGTCTTTGACGTACTTGCAACGGCAGGTGATAACAAACTTGGTGGTGACGACTTCGACCAAAAAATTATTGATTGGTTAGTTGCTGACTTCAAGAACGAAAATGGCGTAGACCTTAGCCAAGATAAAATGGCTCTTCAACGTTTGAAAGATGCTGCTGAAAAAGCTAAAAAAGACCTTTCAGGTGTGACTCAAACACAAATTTCACTTCCATTCATCACTGCTGGATCTGCTGGACCCCTTCACTTGGAAACAAGCCTTACTCGTGCTAAATTTGATGATTTGACTCGTGACCTTGTTGAACGTACTAAAACTCCAGTTCGTCAAGCTTTGTCAGATGCTGGTCTTTCAATCTCTGAAATCGATGAAGTTATCCTTGTTGGTGGTTCAACACGTATTCCTGCCGTTGTCGAAGCTGTTAAAGCTGAAACTGGTAAAGAACCAAACAAATCTGTTAACCCTGACGAAGTAGTTGCTATGGGTGCTGCTATCCAAGGTGGTGTTATCACTGGTGATGTTAAAGATGTCGTTCTTCTTGACGTTACTCCATTGTCACTTGGTATTGAAACTATGGGTGGTGTATTTACAAAACTTATTGACCGTAACACAACTATCCCGACATCTAAATCACAAGTGTTCTCAACGGCTGCTGATAACCAACCAGCCGTAGATATCCACGTTCTTCAAGGTGAACGTCCAATGGCTGCTGATAACAAAACTCTTGGTCGTTTCCAATTGACTGATATTCCAGCTGCACCTCGTGGTATCCCTCAAATCGAAGTAACATTTGATATTGACAAAAACGGTATCGTGTCTGTTAAAGCTAAAGACCTTGGTACTCAAAAAGAACAACACATCGTTATTCAATCTAACTCTGGTTTGACTGATGAAGAAATTGAAAAAATGATGAAAGATGCAGAAGCTAACGCAGAAGCTGATGCTAAACGTAAAGAAGAAGTTGACCTTCGTAACGAAGTTGATCAAGCTATCTTTGCAACAGAAAAGACACTCAAAGAAACAGAAGGCAAAGGCTTTGATACAGAACGTGATGCTGCTCAATCTGCTCTTGATGAATTGAAAGCTGCTCAAGAAGCTAACAATCTTGAAGATATGAAATCTAAACTTGAAGCTCTTAACGAAAAAGCTCAAGCTCTTGCTGTGAAATTGTACGAACAAGCTGCAGCTGCACAACAAGCCCAAGCAGGTGCTGAAGGTACACAATCAACTGATTCATCAAACAATGGTGATGACGTTGTTGACGGCGAGTTTACTGAAAAATAATTCATCATGATTATCAAGAATAGATTTGACTATTTACTTATTTTGGTAAGTTTAGTGTGATTTTTTCTTGGTAAATTATAAAATTCAGAGGTTGCGAAAATATCAACCTCTGTTTTTGGATAAATAGAGAAACCATAGAATTATTTTGAATAACCTTTTTAATGATAAAGAAAGGAAAGTGTTCAGAAATGAACACGGGCTGAAAAGGCGTAAAAGTTATTTTATATATTTGAATACGCCTACGACTCTATGAAAAAAGATAAACTTTACCTAGATGCAAGCATCGTCGGGAAAGTTTCCTATTTTTCTTTGAGTCGCTTAACGGCTTAATATCATAATTATGAACAATACAGAATTTTACGATCGTTTGGGTGTTTCTAAAGACGCTTCGCAAGATGAGATTAAAAAAGCTTATCGAAAAATGTCGAAGAAGTACCACCCAGATATTAACAAAGAACCTGGTGCTGAAGAAAAGTACAAAGAAGTTCAAGAGGCTTATGAAACGCTAGGTGATGAGCAAAAACGTGCCGCTTATGACCAATATGGTGCTGCGGGAGCTAATGGCGGATTCGGTGGCGGAGCTGGTGGATTTGGCGGTTTCGACGGTGCTGGCTTTGGTGGTTTTGAAGATATCTTCTCAAGCTTTTTCGGTGGTGGCGGGGGTATGCGCAATCCCAATGCACCACGTCAAGGTGATGACCTTCAATATCGTGTGAATTTGAGTTTTGAAGAGGCTGTTTTTGGTGTTAAAAAAGAAGTGGCTTATAACCGTGAATCAACTTGTTCAACATGTTCTGGTACAGGCGCTAAATCTGGAACTAGTCCCGTAACATGTAGTCGTTGTCATGGTTCAGGAGTTATTAATGTTGATACACAGACACCTCTTGGTATGATGCGTCGTCAAGTAACTTGTGATGTCTGCCATGGTACAGGTAAAGAAATTAAAGAACCTTGTCACACTTGTCATGGTACTGGTCATGAAAGGAAAACTCATAAAGTATCTGTTAAGATTCCAGCAGGTGTTGAAACTGGTCAACAAATTCGCTTGCAAGGTCAAGGTGAAGCAGGCTTTAACGGCGGGCCTTATGGTGACCTCTTCGTTATTATCAATGTTTTACCAAGTAAGCAATTTGAACGTAATGGCTCAACCATTTACTACAACATGAATATTAGCTTTGTTCAAGCAGCTCTTGGTGATACTGTTGAAGTGCCAACGGTGCATGGTGATGTTGAAATGACAATCCCAGCTGGAACACAAACTGGTAAGACATTCCGCCTTAAAGGTAAAGGTGCTCCGAAATTGCGTGGTGGAGGTCAAGGAGACCAACATGTAACCGTCAATATCGTAACACCAACCAAACTTAATGATGCTCAAGTCGAAGCGCTTAAAAACTTCGCAGCAGCAGGTGGTGATAAAGTTGTTAATCCTAAGAAAAAAGGATTCTTTAACAAAATGAAAGACGCCTTTGACGGTGAATAAACTCTCAAAGAGATTGGAAACTAACATTTCCAATCTCTTTTTTATGTAAAATTCTGTATGGGGACAGTTTGTTCTAAATTTTCTGGAAAGTCTTTTGTTAAGATGATAAAATACACTCATGGTAAGATATAAAGCAACGATTTCCTATGACGGTAGGCTTTTTGCTGGCTTTCAACGACAGCCGAGTGAGCGTTCTGTTCAGGAAGAATTAGAAAAAACATTACAGAAATTAAATAGTGGTAATCCAGTTAAAGTGCATGGTGCTGGTCGTACAGATTCAGGGGTGCATGCTTATGGACAGGTCGTACATTTTGATTTGCCACAGGCGCGTGATGTGGAAAAATTACGATTTGGTTTGGATACGCAGTCTCCAGAAGATATAGATGTGGTGAAAGTCGAGCAAGTCAGTGATGAGTTTCATGCCCGTTACAATAAGCACAGTAAGACTTATGAGTTTTTAGTAGATGCTGGGCGACCAAAAAATCCAATGATGCGACATTATGCGACGCATTATCCTTATCCCCTAGATTTGACAAGTATGCAAGAAGCCATTAATGATTTGGTAGGGACGCATGATTTTACAGGTTTCACGGCTTCTGGGACTTCTGTTGAAAATAAAGTTCGCACGATTACGCGAGCAACAGTTGCTATTGATGACAAAACAGGTTTCTTTGTGTTTACATTCAGTGGCAATGGCTTTCTTTACAAGCAAGTACGCAATATGGTTGGAACCTTGTTGAAAATCGGTAATGGTCGTATGCCAGTTAGTCAGATTAAGACGGTTTTAGAGTCGAAAAATCGTGATTTAGCAGGCCCTACGGCAGCGGGGAATGGTCTTTATTTAAAGGAGATTAATTATGACGAATAAGTACATTTTAGCCATTTCAGGAAATGATATTTTTAGTGGCGGTGGTCTTTATGCTGATTTGGCGACCTATACAACCAATCACTTGCATGGTTTTCTAGCGGTAACTTGCTTAACGGCATTGACAGAAAATGGATTTGATGTTTTTGCGACAGATGAAACAGTTTTTTCTCACCAATTAAATAGTCTCAAAGATGTTCCTTTTTCAGGGATAAAACTTGGTTTGTTGCCAAACGTGAAAGTTGCTGATTTAGCACTTGAATTCGTTGAATCGCACGTTGGAATTCCAATTGTTCTTGACCCAGTTTTGGTTTGTAAAGAAAAACATGATGTTGAAGTTTCAGCGCTTCGTGATGAACTCTTGAAATTTTTTCCATATGTGACCATTATCACGCCGAATTTGGTAGAAGCTGAGCTGTTGACCCAAACCTCAATCAAAACTTTGGATGATATGAAAGCTGCGGCGAAAAAATTGCACCAGTTAGGAGCGAAAAACGTGGTTGTTAAAGGTGGTAACCGATTAAGTAAGGAAAAAGCGATTGACGTTTTTTACGACGGTGAAAACGTGACTGTTTTTGAGACGCCTGTCCTTGAAAATAATAATATCGGTGCTGGTTGTACATTTGCTTCAAGCATTGCAAGCCAATTAGTACTTGGAAAGTCTGCCAAAGCTGCTGTTGAACAATCTAAAGAGTTCGTTTATCAAGCGATTCGTCATTCAGACCAATATGGAGTGAAACAAAATTATGAAGAAAACTAATACGCGTGACTTAACCTTAATGGCTGTTTTGACAGCTTTGAGTGTTGTTTTGGCTTACATTCATGTTCCAACCTCAACAGGTTATTTGACCTTGTTAGATGTTGGAATTTATTTTACTGCTTATTATTTAGGTTCAAAATCTGGAGCAATTGTCGGTGGCTTATCTGGCTTTCTTATTGACCTTTTGCTGGGCTATCCACAATATATGTTTCATAGTCTGATTGCACATGGGGCACAAGGATTTTTTGCAGGTTGGAATGGGAAAAAACGTATTCTCGGTCTTGTACTAGCTAGTGTTTCAATGATTGGCTGGTATTTTGTAGCCGCCTTGCTGTTGGGGTATGGCTTGGGTGCTGCTTGGGCAGGTATTTTAGGAAATGTTTTACAAAATTTCTTTGGAATGTTTGTTGGTTACCTTGTCTATCTTGCTTATCTGCGTTTTGAAAAACATTAGTGTATAATGAAGTAAAAGGAGGATTGACATGAACCTACAAGAATTAGAAAAGCAAACACGTGCTATTGTGATTGATATTGTTGAACGCTCTGCTATTAAAAAAGGTCAAATTTTTGTTCTTGGCTTGTCCTCAAGCGAGGTTGCAGGTGGTTTGATTGGGAAAAATAGCAGTGCTGAAATCGGTGAAGTGATTGTTAAGATGATTTTAGAGGTGTTGAAGGAGCGTGGGATTTATCTAGCTGTACAAGGTTGTGAACATTTAAATCGTGCTTTGACGGTCGAACGCGAATTAGCTGAGAAAAAAGAATTAGAAATCGTTAATGTCATTCCAAATCTGCATGCGGGCGGAAGTGGACAAGTTGCTGCTTTCAAGTTCATGCAAGATCCTGTCGAGGTTGAAGAAATCGTGGCACATGCTGGGCTAGACATTGGAGATACCTTTATTGGTATGCATGTCAAGCGCGTACAAGTACCGTTAATCCCAGTCCAACGAGAATTGGGCGGCGCTCATGTGACTGCTTTAGCGAGCCGACCAAAATTAATTGGTGGCGTGCGTGCAACTTATACATCAGACCCAATTCGAAAATTTTAAAAATAAATAAAGAGGACGGTTGGCGTCCTCTTTTATGATATAATAGTCTATTTTGTAAGTGTCGGGTTGGCATACATCGTTGGCAATGCAATGTCATTTTCCAAAAGCGCTTCTTGGTAAAGACGGTAAAAGTTAGAATAAATGTAACTTTGTTTGCCGTTTTGCACGAAAATATCAACACGGAAAACAAGTTGTGCAGTGCTATTTGTACATGGTCCTAAAATGGTTGGACTACCAACGATTTCAGGATAAGATGGTAGCTGTTCTTTGTTGATCGTCTTAATGATATTTGAGATTTTTTCTAAGTCTGTGTGAGCGTAGATTGGAATATCAATCTGAACACGCATATCACCACGTGATTTGTTAGAAACAACAGTAATATTACGATTAGGAATGAAATGAAGTGTTCCGTCGAAACCGCGAATTTGTGTGGTACGAATACCGACGCTTGAAATATTTCCTTCAACTGTTCCAATAACGACAGAATCACCGACTTCAAATTGATTTTCAAGAAGAATAAAGAATCCGTTAACCACGTCAGTTAAAAAGCCTTGTGCACCAAGCCCAATAGCGACCCCAGCAAGACCAGCACCAGCCAATAAACTAGAAACTGGAACACCAAGAATACTCAACACCCAATAAAGTAGGAAAAAGTAGATGGTGTAGCTCATGATGTTGTGCAAAAGTTTGCTGATTGTCTTTTGGCGAGCTTCCGTTTGGCGCGAAAGCGTAATTGATTTTTCTACCGCATGTTTAAAAATAAAATCAGCAACACGCTTTATAATTAAGAAAAATAGAAAAAGAAGTATCAATGAAACCGCCTTAGAAATAAGATCCACAGCGATTTGTTCGATTTGTAATTGTTCGAGATATTTAGAGATAATATTCATACCCTTAGTTTATTAAAAAAACGAATAGCAAGCAAGTGTTTAATCTAAATTAAGAATTTCCAAAATTTTTATGTAGGACAGTAAAATGAGAAAAGTTGACCGCAGTGTCATTAAGATCCGGTTTAATACGTAGCCATTTCGCAAATAGAGTGGCGATTGACCTAGGATTTTTACACAAAAAACTTTTAAAAGCCTGTAAAATATGGTAAACTAAACTGTATATAAAATTTTAAGGAGAAATGACTTCATGTCGGTATCATTTGAAAACAAAGCTACTAACCGTGGCGTGATTACATTCACAATTGATCAAGATAAAATCCAACCAGCTCTTGATCAAGCTTTCAACAAAGTTAAGAAAAATTTAAACGCACCTGGATTCCGTAAAGGACACATGCCACGTGCCGTATTTAACCAAAAATTTGGTGAAGAAGCACTTTACGAAGATGCTTTGAACGCTATTCTTCCAGCAGCATACGAAGCAGCAGTTGCTGAACTTAGCCTTGATGTTGTTGCTCAACCAAAAATTGACATCCAATCAATGGAAAAAGGTCAAGAATGGACATTGACTGCAGAAGTTGTTACAAAACCAGAAGTAAAACTTGGTGTCTATAAAGACCTTGAAGTTTCAGTTGAAGCTACAAAAGAAGTAACTGATGCTGAAGTTGACGAAAAAGTTGAACGCGAACGCAACAACCTTGCTGAACTTATCATCAAAGAAGATGCTGCAGAACTTGGCGATACAGTTGTTATTGACTTCGTAGGTTCAGTTGACGGTGTTGAATTTGATGGTGGTAAAGGTGATAACTTCTCGCTTGAACTTGGTTCAGGTCAATTCATCCCTGGTTTCGAAGACCAATTAGTAGGTGCTAAAGCTGGTGAAACTGTTGATGTTAACGTAACATTCCCAGAAGACTACCAAGCAGAAGATCTCGCTGGTAAAGACGCTAAATTTGTAACAACTGTTCATGAAGTTAAAGCTAAAGAAGTTCCAGCTCTTGACGACGAATTAGCTAAAGACATCGACGAAGAAGTTGAAACTCTTGACGAATTGAAAGCTAAATACCGTAAAGAGCTTGAAGCAGCTAAAGAAATTGCATATGATGATGCTGTTGAAGGTGCTGCGCTTGAATTAGCAGTTGCTAACGCTGAAATCGTTGAATTGCCAGAAGAAATGGTACATGACGAAGTGCACCGTGCTATGAACGAATTCATGGGCAACATGCAACGTCAAGGTATCTCTCCAGAAATGTACTTCCAATTGACTGGTACAACTGAAGAAGACCTTCACAAACAATACGAAGCTGACGCTGACAAACGTGTTAAAACTAACCTTGTTATCGAAGCTATCGCTAAAGCTGAAGGATTTGAAGCTTCTGACGAAGAAATCGAAAAAGAAATCAACGACCTTGCTTCAGAATACAACATGGAAGTTGAACAAGTTCGTAATCTTCTTTCAGCTGACATGCTTAAACACGACATCGCTATGAAGAAAGCTGTTGACGTTGTCACAAGCACTGCTAAAGTAAAATAATTTATCTTAGATAAATAGTTATAAAGTCAGGTAATCAATAGATTACTTGGCTTTTTATGCCCTTTATCAGAAATTCTTATAAATCTTTTGACGAATTGATAAAATTAGCGTAAAATAGAGAATGACGAAAATTAAGACAATAGGGTTTTTGTGGCTATTTGCTCATATCCTAAATAATAAGGAGAACTACCTTGGAATTAGAAGTATTTGCTGGACAAGAAAAAAGCGAACTTTCAATGATTGAAGTTGCCCGTGCGATTTTAGAAGAACGTGGACGTGATCATGAAATGTATTTCAGCGATCTTGTGAATGAGATCCAAAACTACCTTGAAAAATCAGATGCAGAAATTCGTGAAGCATTGCCATATTTTTATTCTGCATTGAACGTTGACGGAAGTTTTATTCCACTTGGGGATAACAAATGGGGGCTCCGTTCATGGTATGCTATTGATGAAATTGACGAAGAAATCATCACTCTTGAAGAAGATGAAAATGGAGCACCAAAACGCAAACCAAAACGTGTTAATGCCTTCATGGATGGTGATGAAGATGCCATTGATTATTCAGATGATGATCCAGAAGATGAAGATTTCACACCTGAATCATCTGATTTAGAATACGATGAAGAAAATCCAGATGACGAAAAATCAGAAGTTGAGTCATACGATTCAGAAATCAACGAAATTATTCCAGATGAAGATTTGGATGAAGAAGTTGACATCAACGAAGAAGACGACGAAGACGATGATTTAGACGAAGAGTAGTCACCAGCATTAGTTTTTTACTAAATTAAAAAAAGTTGTCAATTATCATTTGACAAACGCCACAGGATAGTTTATATTATTATTCGGGCACCTCTTTTTTAGAGGTCGTATGAAAGCTCCCTAACTTTTTAGGGAGCTATTTTTGTTTTCCTAAAAGTAAATGTTTATTTACTTTTTTATCAAATATCTTACGGATGTTTTGATTTGTTGTTATTCTTAATCTTCAAGCACTTATCGTTTGCTATCATTTTATTTAAAAGGAGTTTTATTTAATGACTAAGTATATTTTTGTTACTGGTGGTGTTGTTTCTTCTATCGGTAAGGGAATCGTGGCTGCAAGTCTTGGTCGTCTTTTGAAAAATCGCGGTCTTAAAGTAACTATCCAAAAATTTGACCCTTATATTAACATTGACCCAGGTACAATGAGCCCCTATCAACACGGTGAAGTTTACGTGACAGACGATGGTGCTGAAACTGACCTTGACCTTGGTCACTATGAACGTTTTATTGACATCAACCTTAACAAATATTCTAACGTAACAACTGGTAAAATTTATAGCGAAGTTCTTCGTAAAGAACGTAAAGGTGAATATCTTGGTGCAACTGTCCAAGTTATTCCACACATCACAGACGCTTTGAAAGAAAAAATCAAACGTGCCGCGACAACAACTGATTCTGACGTTATCATCACAGAAGTTGGTGGTACAGTTGGTGATATTGAAAGTCTTCCATTCCTTGAAGCCCTTCGTCAAATGAAAGCAGATGTTGGTGCTGATAATGTTATGTACATCCACACAACGCTTCTTCCATACCTTAAAGCTGCTGGTGAAATGAAAACTAAACCCACACAACATTCTGTTAAAGAATTGCGTGGTCTTGGTATTCAACCTAATATGTTGGTTATCCGTACAGAAAAACCAGCTGGTCAAAACATTAAAAATAAGTTGGCACAATTCTGTGATGTTGCTCCAGAAGCTGTTATTGAGTCACTTGACGTGGATCATATTTATCAAATTCCACTTAACATGCAAGCTCAAAACATGGATCAAATCGTTTGTGACCACTTGAAATTGGATGTGCCAAAAGCGGATATGTCAGAATGGTCTACAATGGTTGATAAGATTATGAATCTTAAAAAATCAACTAAGATTGCTCTTGTTGGTAAATATGTTGAATTGCCAGACGCTTACCTTTCAGTTGTCGAAGCTCTTAAACATTCAGGTTATGTTAATGATGTGGCTGTTGATCTTAAATGGGTTAATGCCAATGATCTTACGGCTGACAATGTTGAAGAAATGCTTGGTGATGCTGATGGTATCATTGTCCCAGGTGGATTTGGTCAACGTGGGACAGAAGGTAAAATTGAAGCAATCCGCTATGCGCGTGAAAAAGACGTGCCAATGCTTGGTATCTGTCTTGGTATGCAATTGACTTGTGTGGAATTCGCTCGTAACGTATTGAACTTGGAAGGTGCAAATTCAGCTGAGCTTGCTCCGGATACTAAATACCCAATTATTGATATTATGCGTGACCAAATTGATATCGAAGATATGGGTGGAACACTTCGCCTTGGGCTTTACCCATGTAAATTAAAACCAGGTTCACGTGCAGCACAAGCTTATAACAATCAAGAAGTTGTTCAACGTCGTCACCGTCACCGTTACGAATTCAATACTAAATTCCGTGACCAATTTGAAGAAGCAGGTTTTGTTTTCTCAGGTGTATCGCCAGATAACCGCTTGATGGAAGTTGTTGAATTGCCAGAGAAAAAATTCTTCGTGGCTGCTCAATATCACCCAGAACTTCAAAGTCGTCCAAACCGTCCAGAAGAGCTTTACACAGCCTTTGTGACAGCAGCGATTGAAAATAGCAAATAATCATTAAAACAGATTAACACTCTTCAAGCTAAAAGCTTGGGAGTGTTTTTTTGATAATACAATTCTAATGAATCTGTACCCCTTTTATTTTTAGGAAAAAATAGTATAATAGTGAGCATGAGAAAAATAAGAATTAGAAAACATCGTGTTTTATTAGGAATTATTGCTCTACTTTTTGTAGTAAGTGTCGGAGCAAGTTTTTATTTTTTCCATGTAGCACAAATTCGTGAAGAAAAATCATTCATTAATAATAATGGTCGTTCAAAAGGCACCCCTATCTACGCCTATGAGCAGAGTTTTGACCAACTGACAAAAGAAACGCTTTGGATGACCAACCAAGGTTTAAAACAAGATGCTTGGTATGTTCCTGCAGAAACAGCAACAAATAAAACGGTTATTGTTGTTCATGGATTTACAAACGATAAGGAAGATATGAAGCCTTATGCATGGATGTTTCATGAGCTAGGCTACAATGTCCTTATGCCCGATAATATGTCGCATGGTGACAGTGAAGGGCAAATCATTGGATATGGCTGGAACGACCGCTTAAACGTCATAAAATGGGCGGAGATGCTAGTTGAACAAAATTCAGACAGCGAAATTACCTTGTTTGGTGTTTCTATGGGAGCAGCAACGGTTATGATGGCTTCTGGTGAGGAAAGTTTGCCTGACCAAGTTGTTAATATTATTGAAGATTGTGGTTATAGTAGTGTCTGGGATGAGTTGAAATATCAAGCTAAAGAAATGTATAATCTCCCAGCTTTCCCAATTCTTTATGAAGTATCTGCCATTTCAAAAATTCGTGCAGGCTTTTCTTACGGTCAAGCAAGTAGTGTGAATCAGTTAAAAAATAACACACGTCCAGTTCTTTTTATCCATGGCAGTGATGATACTTTTGTGCCAACAAGTATGGTTTACAAGAATTATCAAGCCACACAAGGCGAGAAAGAATTGTATATCGTTAAAGGTGCGGGACATGCCAAATCCTTTGAAACTGATCCTCAAGCATACATTGAAAAAATTTCAACTTTCTTGAAAAAATATGAAAAATAGTATTGACAGCAAAAAGATAAGTTGATATAATTTTATATGTTGTTAAGGAACAGCGGAAATGGCGGAATTGGCAGACGCGCAGGACTAAGGATCCTGTGATCGCTTTAGATCGTGAGGGTTCAAGTCCCTCTTTCCGCAGAGTAGACGAGCTAGAGCTTGTCTTTTTTTATTATTTAATAGAAAATAATAGTATGAAATAAGACTTTTATTTTCAGTAAATTTTGTTATTTGTGAGTGTTTTTTCATAGAAAATCAGTCAAATTTCAAGTAACGCTAGCAATCTGATAAGATTTGTGATAAAATGTACGTGTAAAAGGGTTTATCCCAAAAAATAAATAGGAGGCCTATATAATGGCAATCGTTTCAGCGGAAAAATTTGTCAAAGCAGCCCGTGATAACGGATATGCAGTTGGTGGATTTAACACAAACAACCTTGAATGGACTCAAGCAATTTTACGTGCGGCAGAAGCTAAAAAAGCTCCAATTCTTATCCAAACTTCAATGGGTGCTGCAAAATACATGGGTGGTTACAAACTTTGTAAAGCACTCATTGAAAACCTTGTAGAATCAATGGGTATCACTGTACCAGTTGCTATTCACCTTGACCATGGTCATTTTGAAGATGCATTAGAATGTATCGAAGCTGGATACACTTCAGTTATGTTTGACGGTTCACACCTTCCACTTGAAGAAAACCTTGAAAAAGCTAAAGAAGTTGTTGCTAAAGCACATGCTAAAGGTATCTCAGTTGAAGCTGAAGTTGGTACTATCGGTGGTGAAGAAGACGGTATCATCGGTGATGGTGAACTTGCTCCAATCGAAGATGCTAAAGCTATGGTTGCTACAGGAATTGACTTCCTTGCAGCAGGTATCGGTAACATCCACGGTCCATACCCAGCAGATTGGAAAGGTCTTCACCTTGATCACCTTGAAAAATTAACTGCTGCTGTTCCTGGATTCCCAATCGTATTGCACGGTGGTTCAGGTATTCCTGATGAGCAAATTCAAGAAGCTATCAAGCTTGGTGTAGCTAAAGTTAACGTTAACACTGAATGTCAACTTGCATTCGCTAAAGCTACTCGTGAATTTGTTGCTGAATACGAAGCAAACGAAGAAGAATACGATAAGAAAAAACTCTTCGACCCACGTAAATTCTTGAAACCAGGTTTCGAAGCTATTACAGAAGCTGTTGAAGAACGTATCGACGTATTTGGTTCAGCTAACAAAGCTTAATCAAACTTCGTTTAGAAAAAACTTCCCATTTGGGGAGTTTTTTTGTGTTAATCGTTACTATTTAATTGACAAATTTTAGTTGAGTGATATAATGTCTTTGTTAGCCGATTTAGCTCAGTCGGTAGAGCAACGCACTCGTAACGCGTAGGTCGTAGGTTCGATTCCTGCAATCGGCAAATAGTTTTAAATCCTGATAGTTATCAGGATTTTTGTTTGCAAAATCTTTTAGAGTTTTTAGTAGAAATCAGTTTGAGGTTAGAAAATCATACGTGCTTTCATAATTATTTTTTGCTGATTATTTGCTAAAAAGCTTGCGAAAACATGCTGAATATGATATTATTTTATGGTATGTGGTGTAAAGCACCTAGAATCTAAGTAGGAGGACGCAGATAAATATGGCTAAGGTTTGTTATTTCACAGGTCGTAAGACTGTATCAGGAAACAACCGTTCACACGCAATGAACAAAACAAAACGTGCAGTTAAACCAAATCTTCAAAAAGTTACTATTCTTGTTAATGGAAAACCTAAAAAAGTTTGGGCATCAGCTCGTGCGCTTAAATCTGGTAAAGTAGAACGCGTATAAAATGAAAAGCCGAAAGGCTTTTTTCTTTGTTTTGTAGCCGGTAATCTTTTATTATTTTTTACAAGACGGCTAATATATGGTAAAATAAACTGATAAAAACTTTTGAGGTAGTAAATATGACTGTGAAAATTAATACAAAAGATGGCCAAATTGAGTTATCTGACGACGTTATTGCAACTGTTGTTGGAGGTTCCGCAACAGAAATTTTTGGTGTTGTTGGTATGGCAAGTAAAAGTGCTCTTAAGGATAATTTTCAAGCGCTTCTGCGTAAAGAAAACTACGCAAAAGGTGTTGTTGTCAAATCAACAGAAAGTGGTATTTCAGTCGATGTTTACACTGTAATGTCGTATGGTGTAAAGATTTCTGAGGTGTCAAAAAACATTCAGGAACGTGTCAAGTTCAACCTTGAAAACCAACTTGGCCTTTCAGCAGATATGGTGAATGTTTACGTACAAAATATTAAAGTTGTAGGAGAAGATTAGTGTCAAATATTACAACCAGTTTATTCCAAGAAATGGTTCAAGCTGCTAGCACACGTCTTGGAAATCAAGCAGAATATGTAAACTCCCTTAATGTTTTCCCTGTCCCAGACGGTGATACAGGAACAAATATGGGAATGACAATTGAAAATGGTGCCAAAGAAGTTGCAGATAAGCCTGCAAGTACTGTTGGAGAAGTTGGACAAATTCTATCAAAAGGTCTTTTGATGGGAGCACGTGGTAATTCAGGTGTTATCACATCTCAATTATTCCGTGGTTTCGGTCAAGCAATCAAAGATAAAGAAGAGTTAACTGGTCAAGATTTAGCTCATGCTTTCCAATCAGGTGTAGAGGTAGCTTATAAAGCTGTTATGAAACCTGTTGAAGGTACTATTTTAACTGTTTCTCGTGGAGCAGCAACTGCCGCTCTTAAGAAAGCAGAAGAAACTGACGATGCTGTTGAAGTAATGCGTGCTGCACTTGATGGTGCTAAACGTGCTTTGGCTAAAACACCAGAAATGCTTCCTGTTTTGAAAGAAGTTGGTGTTGTCGACTCAGGTGGCCAAGGTTTAGTCTTTATTTATGAAGGATTTTTAGCTGCTTTGACTGGTGAGTACATCGCTTCTGAAGATTTCAAAGCAACTCCAGCGGTAATGACTGAAATGATTAACGCTGAACACCACAAATCAGTAGCTGAACACGTTGCAACTGAAGACATTAAATACGGTTATTGTACTGAAATCATGGTTGCACTTAAACAAGGTCCTACTTATGTTAAAGAATTTAACTATGAAGAGTTCCAAGGTTATTTGAGTGGTTTAGGTGACTCACTTATCCTTGTTAACGACGATGAAATTGCTAAAGTTCACGTCCATACTGAAGATCCAGGTCTTGTTCTTCAAGAAGGGCTTAAATATGGTGCGCTTAAAAAAGTTAAAGTTGATAACATGCGTAACCAACACGACGCTGTTCTTGAAAAAGACCAAGCAGTAGCTATTAGCCAAGAAGAAAAAGACTTTGCTATTGTTGCAGTATGTGCTGGTGACGGTTTAGCTGATATCTTCAAATCACAAGGCGTTGACTACGTTATTTCTGGCGGTCAAACAATGAACCCGTCTACAGAAGATATTGTTAAAGCGATTGATGCTGTTAATGCTAAAAATGTTATTATCTTGCCAAATAATAAAAATATTTTCATGGCTGCACAATCAGCAGCAGAAGTATCTGAAGTGCCAGCGGCAGTTGTTGAAACACGCACTGTACCTCAAGGGTTTGCAAGCTTGTTAGCTTTTAACCCAGCACAATCATTGGAAGAGAACGTTGAAGCAATGACAGCCAGCCTTTCTGATGTTGTTAGCGGTAGTGTGACACTTGCTGTTCGCGATACTTCTATAGATGGTCTTGAAATCCACAAAGATGACAACCTTGGTATGGTTGATGGTAAAATCGTGGTTTCAAATCCAGATATGACAACTACATTGAAAGAAATATTTGCTAAAATGATTGACGAAGATAGTGAAATCATCACTATCTATGTTGGTGAAGAAGGAAATAAAGAATTAGCAGAAGAAATTTCTGAATATCTTGAATCAACTTACGAAGATGTTGAAGTTGAAATTCATGATGGTAAACAACCAGTTTATCCATACTTGATGAGTGTTGAATAAAAACATAATAAAGAGAGTCTGAACAATTCAGGCTCTTTTTTTCTGCCCTCAAAGAGCAATACCTATGTAAGAAATGTGTTGTTTTTATAGGAAAATGGTTTTATATATAATAGAATCAATTTATCCTATTATATAATAGAAAACGGTGCTTATATTTTGAAAAGAGAAAAAATTTTAAACTAACAAAATTTTCTGAAAATTATCTTGACTTTATTTTATAAAGTGTTAACATGGAGTGTAAGATTTAATTGATAGGAGAAAACAGATGAGAAGTGACATGATTAAGGTAGGTGTGGATAAAGCACCAGCCCGTGGTCTTCTTTATGCAACCGGGCAAGTAAAATCTGCTAAAGACATGCAAAAACCATTTATCGCAATTTGTAATTCTTACATTGATATTGTTCCTGGACATGTTCATTTGCGTGAGTTGGCAGATGTCGCCAAGGAAGCTATTCGTGAAATGGGTGGTATTCCTTTTGAATTTAATACAATTGGTGTTGACGACGGGATTGCTATGGGGCATATTGGGATGCGTTATAGCCTTCCATCACGTGAAATTATTGCGGATGCTGCTGAGACAGTTATTAATGCGCATTGGTTTGACGGTGTTTTCTACATTCCAAACTGTGATAAAATTACGCCAGGGATGATTCTAGCTGCCCTTCGTACAAATGTTCCTGCAGTTTTCTGTTCAGGTGGACCAATGAAAGGTGGCGTTGATATGACTGGACATCAAGCGACTTTATCAAGCCTTTTTGAAGCGGTCGGAACATATCAAGCTGGCGATATGTCAAAAACAGAATTAGATTATCTAGAACAAAATGCTTGCCCAACTTGTGGTTCTTGTGCGGGAATGTTCACAGCTAATTCGATGAACTCTCTTATGGAAGTGCTTGGTCTTGCTCTTCCTGGAAACGGTACGGTTCTTGCTGTTTCTGACAAACGTCGTGAATTGGTACGCCAAGCAGCAAAATATTTGATGGACAATGTCAAAAATAATTTGCGTCCACGTGATATTATCACAAAAGAAGCTATTGATGATGCTTTTGCCCTTGATATGGCTATGGGTGGTTCAACCAATACGGTTCTTCATACCCTTGCGATTGCGCGTGAAGCAGGTATTGAGTACAATCTAAAAGATATTAATGAAATTGCTAAGAAAACGCCATACCTGTCTAAAATTGCACCATCAAGCGTTTATACCATGCATGATGTTCAAGAAGCTGGCGGTATTTCAGCGATTATCAATCAATTGATTAAAAAAGGAACGATTAAGGGTGATCGCATTACAGTTACAGGTAAAACATTGAAGGAAAATGTAGCTGGCGCAGAAATCAAAAATGAGGAAATCATTCACCCACTTGAAAGTCCAATTTCACCAGTAGGTGGTTTGTCAATTCTTTATGGAAACATTGCCCAAGATGGCGCTGTTATCAAGGTCGGTGGGGTTGATTCATCTGTTAAAACCTTCCGTGGTAAGGCTATCTGTTGTGATTCACAGGATGAAGCCCTTGAATTAATTGATAATGGAACGGTTAAAAAGGGTCACGTTGTCGTTATTCGTTACGAAGGACCTCAAGGTGGTCCAGGTATGCCAGAAATGCTCGCGCCAACCTCTAAAATCGTCGGACGTGGACTTGGTAAAGATGTAGCATTGATTACAGACGGTCGTTTCTCTGGGGCAACACGTGGTATTGCGATTGGTCACGTTTCACCAGAAGCGGCAGAAGGTGGTAATATCGCCCTTATCGAAGACGGTGATGAAATCTATATTGATTTGACTAATCGTACAATTGACTTGATTGTTGATGATGCAACACTAGCAGAACGTCGTAAACACTTAAAACCATTCAAATCAAAAATTTCAAGCGGTTGGTTACGTCGTTACACGGCTTTCGCCTCATCTGCGAATTTTGGCGGTTCAATGATGACCCAAGAAGAATTTGAAGAACGTAAAGCTGAACGTGAAAGTCAGGATAAAGAATAAAGTTAAAAATAATTTGTGAAAGTGGACAAATTATTTTTAACTTTCACTTGCTTTATTTTTTTTAAATGTTATTATAGTAACAAGATGTTGGAATTTTTAGATAATTCGGAATTTACATGCAAAGGAGGACTTTGTGAAACAGATTAGATTAAAAGAATCCAAAAACGGATCAGAATTGCTATTGGAAACCTTAGCTAGTCTGGGAATAGATACAATTTTTGGCTATCCTGGTGGAGCTGTTTTACCGCTTTATGACGCTATATATAATTTTGATGGTATTCGCCATATTTTGGCACGTCATGAGCAAGGAGCCCTCCACGAAGCAGAAGGATATGCTAAATCAACAGGAAAACTTGGGGTTGCCATTGTGACCAGTGGTCCAGGTGCAACTAACGCCATTACTGGTATTGCTGACGGGATGAGTGACAGTGTTCCAATGCTTGTCTTTACTGGACAAGTTGGAATGTCAGGTATTGGGAAAGATGCTTTTCAGGAAGCTGATATTATCGGTATCACAATGCCAATTACAAAATACAACTATCAAATTCGTGATGTTGCTGATGTGCCTCGTATTATAACAGAAGCCGTTCATATCGCAACAACAGGGCGTACAGGTCCAGTTGTTATTGATTTGCCAAAAGATGTTTCAGAGACGAAAACAAGCTTTTATCATGACCCAACAGTTAATCTTCCTAGCTATCAGCCGACGGTTGAACCCAATGCACTTCAAGTGAAGAAAATTTTAACTCAATTGAAAAAGGCTAAAAGACCATTGATTATTGCTGGTGGCGGCGTTAACTATGCAGGGGCTTCGCAAGAATTAATTGCCTTTGCCGAACGTTACAATATTCCAGTTGTCTCTACGTTATTAAGTTTGGGAGCTATACCAATTGATCATCCCTTATCTTTGGGTATGGGAGGAATGCATGGTTCATACGCGTCTAATATGGCGTTAACGCAGTGTGATTTTATGATTAACTTTGGTTGCCGTTTTGCGGACCGCTTAACAGGAAATCCAAAGACATTTGCGAAAAAAGCAGTTGTAGCTCACGTTGATATTGACCCTGCAGAAATTGGGAAAGTTGTAAAAACACAGATTCCTATCGTAGGTGATGCCAAACGTGCTTTGGAAATTCTCCTTGAAGCAGATGGAGTTAAGACACGTCACGATGATTGGACAGAATCAGTTCTTGCTAATAAAGCAAAAGCACCATTTAGCTATGATTTCGATGAAACGATTATCAAACCACAGCATGCTATTGCAGCAATTGGTAAGATAACAAATGGGGATGCTATCGTTGTTACCGACGTTGGTCAACATCAAATGTGGGCAGCACAATTCTACCCATATAAAAATGCACGTCAACTCATTACATCTGGTGGACTAGGAACAATGGGATTTGGAATTCCTGCTGCTATTGGTGCTAAACTAGCTAATCCTGATAAAGAAGTTATCGTCTTTGTTGGTGATGGTGGTTTCCAAATGACTAACCAAGAGTTGGCATTGCTAAATGGTTATGGTGTTCCAATTAAGGTAGTCTTGATTAACAATCATTCACTTGGTATGGTTCGTCAGTGGCAAGAATCATTCTATGATGAACACCGTAGCGAATCAACATTTGATGATGAACCAAATTTCCAATTAATGGCAGAAGCTTACGGCATTGCTCATTATAAGTTTACAAATCCTAACACTTTGGAAGAAGATTTGAAAGTTATTACTGAGAATAAGCCAATGTTAGTTGAGGTTGCGATTTCTAATCGTGAACACGTTTATCCGATGGTTCCAACTGGTAAATCAAATAGTGAGATGTTGGGGGTGAAGTTTAATGCGTAGAATGTTGACAGCTAAGCTTCAAAATTCAACAGGTGTTCTTAACCGTTTTACAGGTGTTCTTTCGCGACGTCAGGTTAATATTGAGTCTATTTCAGTCGGGCATACTATGGAACCAAATATTTCCCGAATTACAATTATCATTGATGTTGAGAATTTGGAAGAAGTTGAACAGATTATTAAACAGTTAAATCGTTTGATTGATGTTTTACGTGTCCGTGATATTACGGATATTCCTCACTTAGAGCGTGAAGTCATTTTGGTTAAGTTAACGGCACCAACAAGCAAACGTGCTGAAATTCTGGCTGTTGTTCAGCCATTTCGTGCTAGTGTTGTTGATGTTGCTCCAAAATCTATTACGATTCAGGTGACAGGTGATGCAGATAAAATTGAAGCGCTTCTTCGTGTAGTAAAACCGTATGGTATTCAAAATCTTGCTCGTACAGGTGCGACAGGATTTTCAAGAGATTTTTCTTGATAAACATTAATCTAGTTAACTCTGATGCCTTGGGCATTTAAAATAAAAAATAGAAAAGAGATATTTATTATGGCAGTAACAATGGAATACGAAAAAGATGTAAAAGTAGCAGCTCTTGATGGTAAAAAAATTGCTATTATTGGTTATGGCTCACAAGGTCATGCCCATGCACAAAACTTGCGTGATTCAGGTCATGATGTTATCATTGGTGTTCGCCATGGTAAATCATTTGATAAAGCAAAAGAAGATGGTTTTGATACTTATGAAGTAGCAGAAGCAACTAAACTTGCAGATGTTATCATGATTTTGGCACCAGATGAAATTCAAGCGGACCTTTATGCCAAAGAAATTGCTCCTAACCTTGAAGCTGGTAATGCTCTTGGATTTGCCCATGGTTTCAATATCCGCTTTGAATACATTAAAGCTCCAGAAACTGTAGATGTCTTTATGTGTGCTCCTAAAGGACCTGGTCACCTTGTACGCCGTACTTACACTGAAGGATTTGGTGTACCAGCACTTTACGCTGTTTACCAAGATGCTACTGGTAATGCTAAAGATATTGCTATGGACTGGGCTAAAGGTGTTGGTGCTGCGCGTGTTGGACTTCTTGAAACAACATTTAAAGAAGAAACTGAAGAAGATCTTTTCGGTGAACAAGCAGTTCTCTGTGGTGGTTTAACTGCCCTTATCGAAGCTGGTTTTGAAGTTCTTACAGAAGCTGGTTATGCTCCTGAATTGGCATACTTTGAAGTTCTTCATGAAATGAAACTTATCGTTGACCTTATTTATGAAGGTGGCTTTAAGAAAATGCGTCAATCAATTTCGAATACAGCTGAATTTGGTGACTATGTATCAGGACCACGTGTTATCACTAAAGACGTTAAAGAAAACATGAAAGCTGTTCTTGCAGATATCCAATCTGGTCAATTTGCAGAAGACTTTGTTAATGACTATAAATCAGGTCGTCCAAAACTTGAAGCTTACCGTAAAGAAGCTGCAGACCTTGAAATCGAAAAAGTAGGTAGTGAACTTCGTAAGGCAATGCCATTTGTTGGACAAAATGATGACGATGCATTCAAAATTTATAATTAATTTTTGAAGAGACTTACTGATAAAATACCGATGTTTGTCATCGGTTTTTTATCTATTAGTTGACTAAATGGTTTTAAGTTTTCTATGTGTGCATAGAAAAATCGAAATTTTTGAATATAAGAAGGTTGGTTTATGATTTTAGCTAAGGATGTTGTCAATGCCTATGACGTTTTAAAGGGTGTTGTTGAGCGTACACCGCTTGATTTTGACCGCTATTTGTCAGAAAAATATGGTGCAACAGTTTATTTAAAACGTGAAAATATGCAAAAAGTGCGTTCGTTTAAAATTCGTGGGGCATATTATGCTATCCATGAGTTGTCTGATGAGGAGAAAAAACGTGGTGTGGTTTGTGCTTCTGCTGGAAACCATGCACAAGGTGTTGCTTTTACTTGTCACGAAATGAAAATTCCTGCAACAATTTTTATGCCTGTTACGACGCCGCAACAGAAAATTGGACAAGTTAAATTTTTTGGTGGACCTTACGTCACTATTAAGCTTGTTGGTGATACTTTTGATGCTTCCGCACAAGCTGCACAAGAATTCACTAAGTCGGAAGGGATGACCTTTATTGATCCGTTTGATGACGAAGCTGTTCAAGCTGGTCAAGGAACGGTCGCTTATGAAATCTATGAGCAAGCCCAAGAAGAGGGTGTTGTCTTTGATCAAATTTATGTTCCAGTTGGTGGAGGAGGTTTGATTTCAGGAGTAGCCACTTACATTAAAGATGTGGCACCTGAAATTGAGGTCGTTGGTGTGGAAGCTTCAGGTGCTCGTAGTATGCGTGCTGCCTTTGATAAAGGGCATCCTGTCAAATTAGAAGAAATCGATAAATTTGCAGACGGTATTGCCGTGCAAAAAGTCGGAGATAAAACATTTGAAACAGCTCGCAAGTATGTTGATAAATTGGTCGGTGTGGACGAAGGTTTGATTTCTGAAACATTGATTGATATGTACTCTAAACAAGGGATTATCGCAGAACCTGCTGGAGCAGCGTCAATTGCAGCACTTGAAGTGATGAAAGATGACATCAAAGGAAAAACAATTGTTTGCATCATTTCTGGAGGGAACAATGACATTAATCGTATGCAAGAAATGGAAGAACGTGCACTTATTTATGACGGTGTCAAACACTACTTTGTAGTCAATTTCCCACAACGTCCAGGTGCGTTACGTGAATTTGTAAATAATATTCTTGGACCAAATGATGATATTACGCGTTTTGAGTACATTAAACGCGCCAATAAAGGAAGAGGACCAGTTCTGATTGGTATTACTTTAGGTGATAAAAATGATTACAATGATTTAATTAATCGTTTGTCAGCATTTGACTCATCCTACATCAATTTACATGGGAATGAAAGTCTCTATAATTTACTTGTTTGATAACAATGAAACCTAGTTGTGGTTTATATCCTGACTAGGTTTTTTTATGTCTTTTTGCTTGACTTTTTAGAGAAATACAATATAATTGTATTAATTGATGGGTACAAGAGGGGATTTTATGAATACTGTGTGGTTTATTATTTTTTGTTCTCTTATTACTATCGGATGTGCGATTTCTAGTAGTAAAAAGAAATAGTTTTAAAGGAGATTTATCATGATTTTAATTGTTTTAGTTATTTTTCTTATGGTTCTTTTGAGTGTTGTTGCTAGCACACTTTATGTGGTACGTCAACAAACCGTTGTTATTATCGAACGTTTTGGGAAATACCAAACGACATCTGGTAGTGGTATACATGTGCGTCTGCCGTTTGGGATTGATAAAATTGCTGCGCGTATTCAGTTGCGCCTTTTGCAATCTGAAATCGTTGTGGAAACGAAAACTAAGGATAATGTTTTTGTGACTTTGAATGTTGCTACGCAGTACCGTGTTAATGAACAGAATGTTACCGACGCTTATTACAAACTCATGCGCCCAGAAGCTCAAATTAAGTCATACATTGAGGATGCTCTACGTTCATCAGTACCAAAATTGACTTTGGATGAATTATTTGAGAAAAAAGATGAAATTGCACTTGAAGTGCAACATCAAGTGGCTGAAGAAATGTCAACTTATGGTTACGTTATTGTTAAAACATTAATTACTAAAGTTGAACCAGATGCTGAAGTTAAACAATCAATGAATGAAATCAATGCGGCACAGCGTAAACGTGTGGCAGCTCAAGAATTGGCTAATGCTGATAAGATTAAAATCGTCACAGCTGCCGAAGCTGAAGCAGAAAAAGATCGTTTGCATGGTGTTGGTATTGCGCAACAACGTAAAGCTATCGTGGATGGTCTTGCTGAATCAATCCAAGAATTGAAAAATGCTAATGTTGGAATGACAGAAGAACAAATCATGTCTATCCTTTTGACTAACCAATACCTTGATACGCTAAATACCTTTGCAGCTAAGGGGAATCAAACACTTTTCTTGCCAAATCACCCAGAGGGAATCGAAGACATTCGTACCCAAATTTTGTCATCCTTAAAGGCAAAATAATAACCAAAAAAAAGACCTATTGCAGGCGGAAGGAAGCCTTGCAATAGGTCTTTTAATCTGGCAATATTAGGGATTAATAATGTAAGGAATTAATTTGCTTTTTTGAAGCGTTTATAATCATGAATGATTTTCAACGCACGTTTCCGTGTTTTTATATTGGGACTTTTTAATCTACGATAAGCAGATGCTAAATCGACTTTTTCAGCCATATCAACCTCCTTGTGATAGATTTATTAACGTTAACAAAAAATAGTATAACACAAATTACTTAACCAGTAAAGCATTTTGTGTTATACTAAATTTTTTAAGAGAATTTGATTATTTTTTGTGTGATATGTTGACTTAACCATTTTCTTAAAGCAGTTTGATGTAGCAGAGTGCCAATACTAATGCTCAAGAGGTTAAGGGTGACATCTCCTAAATCAAAAATACCAAGGTGGAAAACGTATTGGGCTGTTTCAATCGTCAGTAAACCAAAGAAAGCTAGGATAAAATTTTCTTTGGAAGGTCGGAAAAGAAAGCCCAAAGGTATAAACATAACAAGGTTCATAATAGGAACAAAGCGGCTACCACTTGTAAAGTCAGAAATAAACGATAATGGATTAAAAGAATAGCCTTGGATACCGATATTTTTCAGCAAAATCACGTAAATCAAAATCATAAAATAAATGAAGTAAGAGACAGCGACTGTCAAACTTGTAATCTTCTTAGTATAAACTAAGTGTATTAGAATGAACGTGAAATAAGTTAAAATCAGTGTAATAATAGTATTTAAGGCAAGGGTAAATGAGACACCATAAGAGGAAATGTAATGGGTATAAGTCATCAGATAGTGTTCATAAAACCAACTTGAAAAAGCAAAAGATACAAGAGTTAATGCGATATTGATGATACTTCTTTTTAAAGTTGCCATTTTGATTTCCTCCTTCTAGTGATTAATAGTCGGGTTAATTTTTATTATCGTTAGTATAAGCTAGGAAACTTATAATTATATTAAAAAGATTTTTTGAAAAATGTTAGCAATTTTATGCTATTTAGAAACTAAAAAAAGCTGGGATGTTGTTGTCTCCAGCTTTGTATTTAAACTTTATTTTAAGAAACGTTGTAAGAAAACTTTTGTACGTTCTTGTTGTGGATGTTCAAAGATTTGTTCAGGTGTTCCCTCTTCGGCGATAACGCCTTTATCCATGAAAATCACACGGTCAGAAACTTCTTTGGCGAATTCCATTTCGTGAGTAACGATAATCATTGTTAAACCAGATTTGGCAAGGTCTTGCATTGTTTTTAAAACTTCTCCGACCATTTCTGGGTCAAGGGCTGAAGTTGGTTCGTCAAAGAGCATTGCTTCAGGATTGACAGAGAGGGCGCGTGCGATAGCCACACGTTGTTTTTGACCGCCAGAGAGTTGTTTTGGTTTTGCTTTCCAGTATTGCTCTGTCATACCGACTTTTGTAAGATTTTCTTTGGCGATTTTTTCAGCTTCGTCACGTGAACGTTTGAGAACAGTTGTTTGGGCAACGATGGCATTTTCTAAAACGTTAAGATTTTCAAAAAGGTTAAATGATTGGAAAACCATGCCCAATTTTTCACGATATTCTGTCAAATTATAATCTTTTTTAAGAACATTTTGCCCGTGAAAGAGGATTTCACCAGCTGTTGGTTCTTCTAAAAGGTTGATAGAACGAAGAAATGTCGATTTTCCTGAACCTGATGAACCGATAATCGAAATAACTTCACCTTTAGTTACTGAAAGTGAAATATCTTTGAGGACTTCATTTTGTCCGTAAGATTTTTTTAAATGTTTAATATCAATGATAGCTTGTGTCATTATTTCACCTCTTTCGTTTGGTTTTGGTTAGCACCAGTTGTGTAGGTGTCCGCATCGAAACGACGTTCAATAAATCGTAGGATACGTGTCACAGTAAAGGTGAGGATAAAGTAAATAATCGCGATAATAGTAAATGTTTGGAAATATTGATAAGTTTGTGTCGCAACGGTGTTACCTGAGAAGTAAAGTTCGACAACGGAAATAACGTTCAATACAGAAGTATCTTTGATATTGATGACAAATTCGTTACCTGTTGCTGGCAAAATATTGCGGACAACTTGTGGAAGAACGATTTTGCGCATGGTTTGTCCGTGGGTAAATCCGAGTGCTGTTGCGGCTTCGAATTGACCTTTATCAACGGCGAAGATACCACCGCGGACGATTTCGCTCATGTAAGCACCAGTATTGATTGAAACGATAAGGACAGCGGCTAAGGTACGGTCAATTGAGATTCCAAAAGCTTGAGCAGTACCATAGTAAATAACCATCGCTTGTACAATCATTGGCGTACCACGAAAGACTTCAATATAGACATTGAGTACCCAACCGAAAGCTTTTTGAAGTCCAGCTAATAATTTATTGGCAGCTTTTGGAGCGGTACGGTAAACACCGATGAGAAGTCCGATAAAGAGACCGACAACTGTACCAATAATTGAGATGAAGAGTGTCACTCCAGCACCACGTAAGAATTGATTCCAGTTATTTTTGAAAATTGTCCACATGTCAGTGAAGAAGCTGCTGTTTTTATCTTCTTCAGAATTATCAGATGGTTGTTCTTCAATCATTTTATCCATGAGTTCCAAACGTTCATCTTCTGAAATACCAGCTAAAACAGCGTTGACTTTAGCGAGCATTTCTGTGTCGTCTTTGCGAAGCCCAACGGCAATAGCTGTATCAGATTCTGATGTTGAAAAACCTTGACCTTCTTCAAATGAAATCATCTTGAAGTCGCTATTAGCGTTTTCGGCTGAGATGGCATCTGGACGTTCAGAAACATAACCGTCAATGATACCAGATTCAAGAGCTTGACGCATTTGGTTGAAGTCACCCATGGCAGTTTCTTTAGTTGCACCGCTAATTTGGTCAATGAGGTTATAAAGGTAAACACCTTGTTGAGATGTTAATTTTGCACCTGAAAAGTCAGCTAGAGATGTTGCATTGGCATAATCGCCTTTTTTAGAAACAACGATTACGGGATAACTTGTGTAGTAACTATCTGAAAAGGCAATTTCTTTTTTGCGTTCATCAGTTGGGCTCATTCCGGCAGCAATCATATCGATTTTCCCAGAAGTAAGTGCAGGAATTAACCCTGTCCAAGTTGTTTTGACAACGAGAAGTTCCTTGCCTAAACTGTCTGCAATTTTCTTAGCAATTTGGACATCATATCCGTTAGCATATTGGTTTGTTCCTTCGATAGGAACAGCTCCGTTAGAATCATCATCTTGTGTCCAGTTGAAGGGAGCGTAGGCAGCCTCCATACCGATACGAAGGTATTCGTCAGCGTGTATGCTAGTCATTCCTCCAAAGAGAAGAAGAACAGCTGCAAAACAACTTAAAAGTAACTTTTTCATTTAAGACTCCTGTCTATTCTTATACCCTACCATTTTACAAGAAATAGATTTTGATTTCAATATAATCATCCTAAAAATAGAATATTTATACAATGAAATATGGTAAAATAAGGGAGAGGAAAGGAGTAGGAGATGATGAAAAAATTAACATTATTTTTGCTTGCTATTATTACATTTTTGGGATTGTCCGTTCAGGTTAATGCTGAAGTTGACTACAGTATTAGCCATTATGACGGTGTCTTAGAAATACATAACGATAATTCAGCTGATTTTATTCAGAAGATTACGTATCAGTTTGATTCGTCTTATAATGGGCAAATTGTAACATTGGGAGAAGCTGGTAATATGCCAGCTGGTTTTTCGGTAAATAGTCAACCTGAAATTTCGGCAGAAGTTAATGGAACTAGCAGAGAAGTTGACACTAGAATTTCTAATCTTGGTGATGGTTATGAAGTGAAAGTTTATAATGCTGGTTCGAGTGGTGATACTGTTGTGGTTACTGTGCACTGGCAATTATCGCAATTGTTGTTTCCGTATTCAGATGTTGTCGAATTAAACTGGGTACCAATCAGTGATTGGGATGAAACCTTGCATAATGTGAATTTTACGGTAACCACGGATAAGTCCACTTCCAATCGCCAATTGTGGGCACATACAGGTTATCTGAATTCAACAACAGTTACCAAAATGTCGAATGGTTATCAAATTTCAGCTAAAAATGTTAGTGGTAAATTGGAGCTACACGCTTATTGGGACCATTCAATTTTTGAAAATGTTAGCTTATCATCTAAGAATCGAAAGTCAGCTATTATCAAACAAGAGGCTAAAATTGTTCATAGAAGTCAAGTTTTACAGATGTTGTTATTTTATATCTTGCCAGCAATTGTTATTATATTGATAGTGGGTGCTTTAGTGGTATTTTTCAGAGCATTCAGACTTGCTGGACAATATGAACATTTTGATAGAAAAATACGTTCTTACGAAGCGCCAGAGGACTGGTCGCCACTTTTAGTATTGAAATACATTTATGATGTGGATCTGCAACATTTGGATACTAAAGGCAGTTCAATTCCACAAAAGTTTAATTTTGAGACAGCTATGCAAGCAACCTTGCTTGATTTGATTGACCGTAAGGTTATTAGCGTTGATAATAAGGAGTTGTTCTGTCATCTTGATATGCCGATGATGGATTATGAAGCCGAAGTGATTGATATGGCATTTGGTGGAAAAGAGAAAATAATTATTGATGATCTTTTTGCTGATTACCATTTTGATGATACTTTGCTGAATAAGTATAAAAAACAATATAAAGGTAAAACACTAGAAAGCAAGCTTAATAAGATAGGAAATGATTTTAATCGCCGATACAATGCTAAATTGAATAGCATTAATAAGTTAGTGGAAAAAGAGGTGACGAGTCAAAACTTACCAGCTATTCGTCAAGAATTATCTGAAGGAACTAAGAGTACCATTTCGTTGGCACGTCGCTTCCTACTGGTAGCAATGCTCGTAGTAACTTTAAGCGGTGTCTACTCATTTATGCAGGAGCATTGGATTTTTCTCATATACGGTACTTTACTAGCAATTGTGATTTTCATGCTGTTTTACATTAACCGAAAAACGCATTATTCTACCGAACATGGAACGATAACAGCTGAGGGTCAACAACGTGTGCAAGCATGGGTTAGCTTTACCAATATGATGCGTGACATTGATAAATTTGATAAAGTTGATATTCAAGGTGTCGTTGTTTGGAATCGTATCTTGGTTTATGCTACTTTATTTGGTTATGCTAAACGGGTGCAAAAATACCTTGATTTTAATGCTATCAAGCTTGCAAATGAATCAGTTATTTTAACCAATCAAGAACTAGGTTATATGATTGGTATGCATACTCATCAGCTAGGTCTAGCTAGTCACAATGCGAACATGGCTGCTCATTTTTCCGTTTCCTCTGGTAGCTCCGGCTCAGGTGGCGGTGGAGGATTTTCTGGCGGCGGAGGCGGCGGTGGAGGCGGAGCGTTTTAAAAACGCTTCAAATCTGCTATAATTGAAGAGATATAAATTTAAGGAGAACTTATGTTATTTTTCGAACTACTAAAGGCTATCTTTTTAGGGATAGTTGAGGGAATTACAGAGTGGTTACCTGTTTCAAGTACAGGACACTTGATTTTGGTTCAAGAATTTATCAGTTTGAACCAAAGCAAAGCGTTTTTGGATATGTTCAATATTGTTATCCAATTGGGAGCAATATTGGCTGTTATCGTAATTTACTTTAAACGTTTGAACCCATTTCAACCTGGTAAAACAGCGCGTGAAGTCCAATTAACATGGCAATTATGGTTAAAAGTTGTTATTGCTTGTATTCCATCAATTTTGATTGCGTTGCCGCTTGATGATTGGTTTGAAGCACATTTTAATCACATGGTTCCAATCGCCATTGCTTTGATTGTTTATGGGATTGCTTTTATCTGGATTGAAAAACGCAATGCTAATGTTGAACCGCAGGTTACTGAACTTGCTCGTATGCCTTATTTAACCGCTTTTTGGATTGGTTGCTTCCAAGTTCTTAGTATTATTCCAGGGACAAGTCGCTCAGGTGCTACAATTCTAGGGGCAATTATTGTGGGAACAAGTCGTTCAGTTGCTGCTGACTTTACTTTCTTCCTTGCTATCCCAACAATGTTTGGTTATAGTGGCTTGAAGGCAGTTAAGTTCTTCCTAGATGGAAATGTTCTTAGTTTCAGTCAATTTTTAATTTTAATGGTTGCTAGTGTAACAGCATTCCTTGTCAGCCTTTACGTTATCCGCTTCTTGACTGATTATGTTAAAAAACATGATTTCACTATTTTCGGTAAATATCGTATCGTTTTAGGTTCGATTCTTATTGTTTATAGTATCTTGAAAGCTATCTTTTAATAACTAAGCAGCCTCTCAAGGGCTGCTTTTATAGCGTAAAAATTGAAAAAGTCCGACTTTTCTTGTATAATAAAATGACTACTCGTGCGAGGTAATTAGTATGGAAATGAAACAGATTAGCGAGACAACGCTAAAAATAACGATTAGTATGGAAGATTTGGAAGAACGTGGCATGGAGTTGAAAGATTTTTTGATTCCACAAGAAAAGACAGAGGAGTTCTTCTACTCAGTAATGGACGAATTAGATTTACCAGATAATTTCAAAGATAGCGGAATGCTTAGTTTCCGTGTGACACCAAGAAAAGACCGTATTGATGTCTTTGTTACAAAATCTGAAATTAATAAAGAAATTAATTTTGAAGATTTAGCTGCATTTGACGACGTGTCAAACATGTCACCTGAGGAATTTTTCAAAACATTGGAACAAACAATGCTTTCTAAAGGTGATACTGAAGCGCATGAAAAATTAGGAAAAATTGAAGAAATGATGGAAAGTGCTGTTGAGGAGGTTCTCACAGAACAAGCTCAAACAGAACCATCAGAAGATGACATTAATCCATCTGACTATGTTCATTATGTCTTTGATTTTCAAACGCTTGAAGCTGTAGTAGCCTTTGCTAAAGCAATTGATTTTCCGGTTGAAGCATCAGAACTCTACAAAGATGGTGGTCTTTACCACATGACCATTTTACTTGATTTACAAAATCATCCGTCATACTATGCGAATTTGATGTATGCTCGTTTGTTGGAATATGCTAGCACAGGTACAAAAACGCGTGCTTATTTGCAAGAGCACGGTCTTGAAATGTTAGCAGATGACGCTGTTGTAAAATTAAAAATGATTGAGTTGGTATAATATGGCACCCTTTACAATTGAATATGTTCTTGTTTTAATCGGCGCTTTCTTACTATCATTATTTTTGACACCGATTGTTCGTTTTATTGCATTTCGTGTTGGAGCTGTTGATAATCCAAATGCTAGACGTGTCAACGAAGTACCTATGCCAAGCAGCGGTGGATTAGCAATTTTTATCTCTTTCTTGATTTCAGCCTTAATTCTAATGCCAAGGGTTTTGAAAGAGCCGATATGGACAACATCTTATTTTGATTATATTTTGCCAGTCGTTATTGGTGGATTGATTATCACAACGATTGGTTTTATCGATGATATTTACGAATTGAAACCTAAGACAAAAATGGCAGGCATTATTCTTGGAGCTGTTGTTGTCTGGGCATTTACAGATTTCCGATTTGATAGTTTTAAAATACCGTTTGGCGGTCCTTTGCTCGAGTTTAATTCAGTAATTACTTTCTTTTTAACCGTCTTTTGGATTATTTCGATTACCAATGCAATGAATTTGATTGACGGTTTAGATGGTTTGGTTAGTGGTGTATCAATCATTAGCCTTGTTACAATGGCTTTGGTTTCGTATTTCTTTTTACCGCAAACTGATTTTTACCTAACGTTGACAATCTTACTTTTGATTGCTTGTATTGCAGGTTTCTTCCCTTATAACTACAACCCTGCGATTATTTATCTGGGAGACACGGGTGCTCTGTTTATAGGTTTTATGATTGGTGTTTTATCATTACAAGGGTTGAAAAATTCAACAGCTGTTGCCGTGGTAACGCCAGTTATCATTCTTGGTGTACCAATACTAGATACTACTGTGGCGATTATTCGTCGTAAATTGTCAGGGCGTCCAGCGACGGAAGCAGACAAGATGCACTTGCATCACCGCCTTTTGGCAATGGGATTCACGCATCGTGGAGCAGTTTTAGTGGTTTATGGTATTGCCATTCTCTTTTCACTTATCGCCTTGTTGCTAAATGTCTCTAGCCGTCTTGGCGGTGTGCTTTTAATGGTTGGTGTTGCCTTTGCTTTAGAAGTCTTTATTGAAGGGCTAGAAATTTGGGGAGTAGGGCGTACACCACTCTTTGATACGCTTAAATTTATCGGAAATAGCGATTATCGCCAAGCAACCATGCTAAAATGGAAAAATCGCAAAAATAATAAGTGATTGAAAAGCCTATTATGGCTTTTTTTTGATATAATGACTAGTAACCCTATAGAACTGCGGTAATTTTCAGAAAAAAGTTACTGTCGTATTTGATTAATTGGAGGAATGTACACATGTCTGTACTTGAAATAAAAGATCTTCATGTTTCTATTGAAGATAAAGAAATTTTAAAAGGTGTCAATCTAACCCTTAAGACTGGAGAGATTGCTGCGATTATGGGACCTAATGGTACTGGTAAATCAACTTTATCAGCAGCTATTATGGGAAATCCAAATTATGAGGTTACTCAAGGCGAAATTTTGCTTGACGGTGAAAATATCCTTGAACTCGAAGTTGACGAACGTGCACGTCTTGGGCTTTTTCTTGCTATGCAATACCCATCTGAAATTCCAGGAATTACCAATGCTGAATTTATCCGTGCAGCTATGAATGCTGGAAAAGAAGATGACGATAAAATTTCAGTTATGGATTTCATCACAAAGCTTGATGAAAAAATGGAATTTCTTGGCATGAAAGAAGAAATGGCAGAACGTTACCTTAACGAAGGTTTCTCAGGTGGTGAGAAAAAACGTAATGAAATTCTTCAATTGCTAATGCTCGAACCTAAATTTGCACTTCTTGACGAAATTGATTCAGGACTTGATATCGATGCTCTTAAAATTGTTTCAAAAGGTGTTAACGCTATGCGTGGCGATAATTTTGGAGCTATGATTATCACTCACTATCAACGACTTCTCAACTATATTACACCAGATGTGGTGCATATTATGATGGATGGACGTGTTGTTCTTTCAGGTGATGCTGAACTTGCTGCCCGTCTTGAAAAAGAAGGCTATGCAAAAATTGCAGAAGAACTTGGACTAAAATACGAAGAAGAAGTGTAATTGATGATGTCAAAGTCTGCTTTTGGCAGACGATACTCGTATGATGACTATGAAAAGGAGTAAACATCAAATTATGACGAAAGAATCTATCCTAAATTTTTCACAAACAAAGGCAGAACCTTTATGGCTACAAGAACGTCGTTTGACTGCCTTTGATAATATAGATAAATTGACATTACCTGAAATCAACCGTGTTAAATTTCACCGCTGGAACTTAGGTGATGGGACGATTTCAGAGGACCAAGCACTTGCTAATGTCCCTGATTTCACAGCACTTGGAGACAATCCAAAACTTGTTCAAGTCGGTACACAAACCGTTTTAGAACAATTACCAACTGATTTGATTAATAAAGGTGTTATTTTCACCGATTTCTATACAGCTTTGGAAGAAATTCCTGATATTATTGAAAAGTATTTTGGAGCAGCGCGTGATTTTAAAGAAGATAAGTTAGCTGCTTATCACACCGCTTATTTTAATAGCGCAGCTGTTCTTTACGTTCCTGATAATATTGAGATTGAAGAGCCAATCGAAGGCTTATTTTATCAAGATAAAGCTAGTGATGTGCCGTTTAACAAGCATATTTTAATCATTGCAGGGCGCAATAGTCGCATTAATTATTTGGAACGCTTTGAAACAATTGGCGAGGGTGATGCTCAAGCAACAGCGAATATCAGCGTCGAGGTTATTGCACTTGATGATAGCCAAATAAAATTTTCAGCTATTGACCGTCTGGGTGAGAATGTCACAACATACATTAGTCGTCGTGCTCGCCACGGTAAAGATGCTAGTGTCGATTGGGCACTCGGTATCATGAATGAAGGCAATGTTATCGCTGATTTCGATTCAGATTTGTATGGAAATGGTAGCCATGCCAATCTTAAAGTTGTTGCAGCATCATCAGGACGTCAAGTCCAAGGTGTGGATACACGTGTGACAAACTACGGCTGCAATTCAATTGGTCATATTTTACAACATGGTGTTATTTTAGAACGTGGAACACTGACATTTAACGGTATTGGACATATTATCAAGGGAGCAAAAGGAGCAGATGCACAACAAGAAAGCCATGTTTTAATGCTTTCTGATAAAGCACGTTCTGACGCCAATCCAATTTTGTTAATTGATGAAAATGATGTAACGGCAGGTCATGCGGCTTCAATTGGACAAGTTGACCCCGAAGATATGTATTATTTGATGAGTCGTGGACTTGATAAGGATACAGCAGAGCGCTTGGTTATTCGTGGTTTCTTGGGCGCTGTTATTACGGAAATTCCTGTAAAAGAAGTCCGTGATGAAATGATTGCGGTATTAGACCGTAAATTGGAGAATCGTTAGAATGTCAGCATTAGATGCGCATAACATTTATCAAGACTTTCCTATTCTTGACCAAATTGTCAATGATGAACCATTAGTTTACCTTGACAATGCGGCAACAACACAGAAACCACAACAAGTTCTTGATACACTTAACGACTATTACCATAAGACAAATGCCAATGTTCACCGTGGTGTTCATACTTTGGCTGAACGTGCAACGGCTGCTTACGAAGCTAGTCGTGAAAAGGCACGCCAATTTATTAATGCCAAGTCAACAAAAGAAATTCTTTTCACACGAGGCACTACAACTGGACTAAACTGGGTAGCAGGTTTTGCAGAAGAAGTGCTCCAAAAAGACGATGAAGTTCTCATTTCAATCATGGAACACCATTCAAATGTCATTCCATGGCAAGAAGCTTGCCGTAAAACGGGAGCAAAATTAGTCTACGCTTACCTCAAAGACGGACAACTTGACATGGCAGACTTGCAAAGTAAATTGTCACCCAAAACAAAATTTGTTAGTGTTGCCCACGTTTCAAATGTCCTTGGTTCAATTCAACCTGTCAAAAAAATAGCAGAGCTAGCTCACCAAGTTGGGGCATATATGGTTGTTGACGGTGCGCAATCAGCACCTCACATGAGCATTGATATTCAAGATTTGGACTGCGATTTCTTTGCTTTTTCGGGACATAAAATGCTAGGACCAACGGGTATTGGTGTCCTTTATGGTAAAGAAGAATTGCTTAATCAAATGTCACCAGTTGAATTTGGTGGCGAAATGATTGATTTTGTCTATGAACAAGAGGCAACATGGAAAGAATTACCATGGAAGTTTGAAGCAGGAACACCCAATATTGCGGGAGCTATTACTTTGGGAGCAGCTATTGATTACTTAACCAATATTGGTATGGACGCCGTACATGCTCACGAACAAGAATTAGTAAATTACGTCCTTCCGAAATTGCAAGCTATTGATGGTTTGACGGTTTACGGACCACAAGACCCAAGTCAACACATGGGAGTAATTGCCTTTAACTTAGATGGCTTACACCCACACGATGTGGCAACGGCATTAGATTATGAAGGTGTCGCTGTGCGTGCAGGACACCATTGTGCACAACCATTGATTACTTATCTTGGTATTCATTCAGCTGTGCGTGCAAGTTTTTATATCTATAATACGAAAGAAGATTGTGATAAACTGGTAGAAGCAATTCTTAAAACAAAGGAGTTTTTCAATGGCACTTTCTAGATTAGATAGTCTTTATATGGCGGTAGTTTCTGACCACTCCAAAAGTCCACATCACCATGGAAAATTAGAAGATGTTGACCAAGTCAATCTTAACAATCCAACTTGTGGCGATGTGATTTCTTTATCAGTGAAGTTTGACGGTGATCGTATTTCGGATATCGCCTTTGCAGGTGATGGTTGTACCATTTCGACAGCTTCATCAAGCATGATGACAGATGCCGTTATCGGTAAAACAAAAGAAGAAGCGCTTGAACTGGCTGAGATTTTTTCAAAAATGGTTCAAGGTGAAAAAGATGATGCTCAAAAAAGACTAGGCGAAGCTAGTTTTTTGGCAGGGGTTTCAAAATTTCCGCAGCGAATCAAGTGTTCAACACTTGCTTGGAATGCTCTGAAAAAAGCTATTGAAAACGATAGTAAGGATTAGAAAGGTAACTAGATGCCTGAAAAAAATGAAAAAATAACTCCAAAGCCAATTGATATCGGTGATTATCAATTTGGCTTTCATGACGATGTAACACCTATTTTTTCCACAGGAAAAGGAATCAGCGAAGCTGTTGTTCGTGAAATGTCAGCAGAAAAAGGCGAACCAGAATGGATGCTTGAGTTCCGCTTGAAATCATTGGAAATTTTTAATAAAATGCCAATGCAAGATTGGGGACCTGATTTGTCAGATATTAATTTTGATGAGATTAATTATTATCAAAAAGCTTCTGACAGACCAGCGCGTTCATGGGATGATGTTCCAGATAAAATTAAAGAAACGTTTGAACGTATCGGAATTCCTGAAGCTGAACGTGCCTACCTCGCAGGAGCGTCAGCTCAGTACGAATCAGAAGTCGTTTATCATAACATGAAAGATGAGTACGATAAGTTAGGGATCATTTTCACAGATACGGATTCTGCTTTGAAAGAGTATCCTGACCTCTTTAAAAAATATTTTGCTAAGCTAGTTCCGCCAACGGATAACAAATTAGCAGCTTTGAATTCAGCGTTTTGGTCAGGTGGAACATTCATCTACGTGCCAAAAGGGGTTAAGGTCGATATCCCTTTGCAAACTTATTTCCGTATTAACAATGAAGCAACAGGGCAATTCGAACGAACATTGATTATCGTTGATGAGGGGGCAAGTGTTCATTATGTCGAAGGATGTACCGCGCCAAATTATTCATCAGCAAGTTTGCATGCCGCTATCGTTGAAATTTTTGCACTTGAAGGCAGTTATATGCGTTATTCAACGATTCAAAACTGGTCGGACAACGTGTATAACTTGGTAACAAAACGTGCCACAGCCAAGAAAAATGCAACTGTTGAATGGATTGACGGTAACCTTGGTGCGAAAACAACCATGAAATACCCATCTGTTTACCTTGACGGCGAAGGTGCGCGTGGCACAATGTTGTCAATTGCTTTTGCTAATAAAGGGCAACACCAAGACACAGGTGCAAAAATGATTCACAATGCACCACACACCTCATCTTCGATTGTTTCAAAGTCCATTGCCAAAGGTGGTGGAAAAGTTGACTATCGTGGTCAAGTGACTTTCAATAAGGAATCTAAAAAATCAGTTAGTCATATTGAATGTGATACCATTATCATGGATGATATTTCGCGTTCAGATACCATCCCTTTCAACGAAATTCATAATTCACAAGTTGCACTTGAGCATGAAGCTAAAGTTTCAAAAATCTCAGAAGAACAACTTTATTATCTTATGAGCCGAGGTCTTTCAGAACAAGAAGCAACAGAGATGATTGTTATGGGATTTGTTGAACCATTCACAAAAGAATTACCAATGGAATACGCCGTTGAACTTAATCGATTGATTAGTTATGAAATGGAAGGTTCTGTTGGGTAATAGACTAAAAGAGACAAGCCAAAGGCTTGCCTCTTTTATATATGAAAATTAAAGTTTTTCATTAACAAAAGTGACGAAGTGATTCCACCATACCTTGAAGAAAATACTTCTATCAACATCTGTCTTAGCAACTGCAGTTACACTTGGTTCAGAATCAAGATAACCAGTTCCTACAATTTGGGTGTCATTATAAGTAATGGTTCCAACTTTTTGCCCTTTAGTAATAGGAGCATCATAGCCGTCTGCATTAGTTGAAAAATCAGCAGAAACATCAGTATTAATACGACGGACAACTTTTAAATCTTCAGAAGCGACAGCAGCAACTGATTTTGCTTTACCGTCATTAACCGTAGCTTTACTACTTTGGTAAGATTTCCCTGCTTTAACAAGTGTCACCATTTCATAGTTTGATTTGACATAATCTAGCAAGTCATTTGTTGCTTCAAAACGAGCGTATTCATCATCTTCCCAACCATCTGCATTCATAACAACAGAAATAATACGCATACCATTTTCAGTTGAAGTAGCCACAAAAGAAGCGCCAGCTAATTCTGTCGTACCTGTTTTAAGACCGTCAACCCCTGAGCGTTCATATGGCATACCTTCTAACATATAGTTGTAGGTATTCATCGTAGTGCCATCAAAGTCAGCAGTTGTTTGACTTGTGATTTTTAAAATATCGGGATACTCAGTGATTAAGTGCTGAGCAATAATAGCAACATCTCGAGCGCTCATCATATTTTCATCAGTTGAACTTGAACCTGGGTAGATATTATCACCAAGATAACTATTATTAAGACCAGAGGCATTGACAATTGTGGCATCTGTGATGCCCCATGCTTCCAATTGTGCTTTCATCATATCGACAAATTTACTTTCAGTACCGCCGATTTGTTCTGCAAGGGCAATAGCTGCGCTGTTTGCACTAGCGACCATTGCTGCATTTACAAGTTGTTCAACCGTATATTCGCGTGCTTCCATAGGAACATTACTAGCATCAGAATTCGCTGTCAAATTATAAGCATAATCTGAAATAGAAACTTTGGTATCCCAAGAAATTTTTCCTTCATCAATAGCCTTATAAACTAAGTAAACAGTTAAAATCTTGGTCATAGATGCAATTCCGTCAGGTGTGGTTGCATCTTTTTCATACAATACTTTTCCTGTGGTAGCTTCAACAGCAATAGCGTGTTCGGCAGATACATCAAAATCATCATCTGCGCTAACTTTGCTTCCTACTGCAAGAAAAGTCAGAAAAATTGCAAAAAACGCAAAAATCTTCTTCATTAGAAGTTCCATCCTTTGTAAAAAAATTAATCATTATGATTATACCATATAATTATCGTGTTAGATAATCTGACAAAAAATTCTGACAAAAGTATTTTCTTTAAGAAAAGTTTATGATATAATTCTATTTGTCAAATAATATAATTTTAGAGAGAATATCAGGAGGAGCGTCACATGTCATTAAAACGTAAAGCATGGAAGCGCATTGGATTGGGGGCGATTACCCTATTTTCAGCAGCATCTTTAGCAGCCTGTGGAGGTAGTAGTTCATCGTCATCATCAAGTAGTGATGAAATTAATTGGTATACACCAACAGAAATTAGCACTTTGGATATTTCGAAAGTTACGGATGCTTATTCATCAATTGCTATCGGAAATTCAGGAAGTAACCTTCTTCGTCGTGATGAGGACGGAGACTTACAGCCGGATTTGGCTGAAAAAGTAGAGGTATCTGATGATGGTTTGACTTATACAGCAACATTGCGTGATAATTTAAAATGGTCTGATGGTAGTGACTTAACAGCCGAAGATTTCGTTTATACATGGCAACGTATTGTTGATCCATCAACAGCTTCAGAGTATGCTTATCTTGTATCAGATGCACATGTCTTAAATGCTGATGAGGTTATTGCTGGAACAAAAGGTGTTGACGAGCTAGGAGTCAAAGCTGATGGGAATAAAGTCATCTTTACACTATCTAGCCCATCGCCACAGTTTATGAGCCTACTTTCGTTCGCTAACTTTATGCCACAAAGCAAAGAATTTGTTGAAAAAACTGGAGATGATTACGCAACAACTTCTGAAAAAGCGTTGTATTCTGGTCCATATACAGTTGAAGATTGGAATGGAACAAGTGGGACATTTACACTTGTGAAAAACAAATATTATTGGGATGCTGATAATGTTAAAACGAAGAAAGTAAACGTTCAAACTGTTAAGAAAGCTGACACAGCCGTACAAATGTATAAAGACGGTGAGCTTGATACAGCTAGCATTTCAGGAACAGATGCAATCTACAACGCTAATAAAAACCGTGATGATGTTGTAGATGTTCCTGAAGCAACAACAGCTTACATGGTTTACAATGAATCAGGTTCAACAGAAGCCTTGACAAATACAAAAATTCGTCAAGCGCTTAATTTAGCAACTGACCGTGAAGGTATTGTCAAAGCAGCTATTGATACAGGTTCTACAGTGGCTAATGCACTAGCTCCTACGGGGTTAGAAACGTTACCAGATGGAACTGATTTGTCTAAATATGTGGCCGCTGATTATAGTTATGATGAAAAAGAAGCTGATAAGCTTTTTAAAGAAGGTTTAGCTGAACTTGGAACTGACTCAGTTACTTTAACGATTACAGCAGATTCTGATTCGCCAGTTGCTAAAGCGACAGTAGACTATATCAAGCAAACTTGGGAAGATGCTCTACCTGGTTTAACAGTTGAAGAAAAACTTGTGACTTTCAAACAACGTCTACAAGATTCAAAAAATCAAAACTTTGATATTGTAATGACACTTTGGACTGGTGATTACCCAGAAGGATCTACTTTCTACGGATTATTTACTTCAACTTCTTCATATAACTATGGTAAAATTTCTGATGCTACTTATGACGCTGCCTATCAAAAAGCTCTTACAACAGATGCTTTAGATCCAGCAGCAGCAGCTGAAGATTATAAGACAGCGGAAGCAGAGCTTTATAACAATGCTCACTATAACCCACTTTACTTCCGCAGTACAAAATCACTTCAAAACCCATCAATCAAGGGACTTGTTCGTAATTCTACTGGATTACAAGTTGACTTTACATACGCTTATAAAGAGGATTAATCTTTAATAGTGACTATATTGGGCAAGAATTGGTTGCGACCAATTCTTGCTTTTGTTGACAGGAAATTTTTTCTCCTGCCAACAAAAGCAATAAAGAGAAGGAAATATTATGGTAAAATACATTCTTAAACGTGTTGCGATTCTGCTTATAACACTCTGGGTCGTGGTCACCCTATCGTTTTTCCTCATGCAAGTTATGCCTGGGACACCTTACAATAATCCCAAACTGACTGATGAGATGATTGCTCTAATGAACAAACAATATGGTTTGGATAAGCCAGTATGGCAACAATACCTTACTTATCTTTGGAATGTTCTTCACGGTGACTTTGGTACAAGTTACCAATCAATTAACCAACCGGTATCACGTTTGATTTCACAACGTTTGGGCGTTTCTATCCAACTTGGTGTTCAAGCGCTTGTTATTGGGTTTATTGCTGGTATTTTGGTTGGTGCTGCTTCAGCACGTAACAAAAATAACTGGATTGACGGCGTCCTTAGTGTTATCTCAACATTAGGTATTTCTGTGCCTTCATTCATTATCGGTCTTTTCCTTTTGGTACTTCTTGGTTTCAAATGGAGCCTATTCCCACTTGCTGGTTGGGGAACATTTGCACAGACTGTCATGCCATCACTTGCCTTGGCAATTCCAGTATTTGCTCAAGTAACACGTTTCTTCAGGGGACAAATGATTGAAACATTGAGTTCAGATTATATCCAATTAGCAACTGCTAAAGGGTTGACTAAACGTCAAGTAACTCGTAAGCACGCTTACCGTAACTCAATGATTCCAGTCTTAACTTTGGTTGGACCTATGGCAGCAAACCTTTTGACAGGTTCAGCATTGATTGAACAAATTTTCTCAATTCCAGGAATTGGTCAACAATTTGTCACATCTATTCCAGCTAAAGACTACCCAGTAATCATGGGGACAACTATTGTATATGCAATGATGTTGATGGTTGCCATTTTGGTAACAGATATTGCAACAAGTATTGTTGACCCTCGTGTACGCTTGCAGTAAGGAGAATAATATGGCAGAAAAAAATAGAGAATTTAAACTTGTTGGTGTTGGTTCAGCCAGCTCACAAGAAAAAATCGAAAAGCCTGCTCTTTCTTTCATGCAAGATGCTTGGCGTCGTTTGAAAAAAAATAAATTAGCTGTCGTTTCAATGTGGTTCTTGGCTATCTTGATTGTCTTTTCAATGATTTCAGTCGTGTTAGTTCCGCGTGATGATGCTAATGCATTTAACACAAAAGAAGTTACAACATATCGTAACCTTCCACCCAAAATTAGCGATAATCTTCCATTCTGGAATGGGACAATTACTTATTCTGGGAGTACAGAAGCAACAGATGTTTATGCTGACCAAGGTGTACCAGAAGGAACAAAATTCATTTTAGGTACTGATAATTTGGGACGTAGTATCGCCAAACGTATTATTGTCGGTGTTCGTATTTCCCTTCTTATCGCAATCGTAGCTACTTTGATTGACCTCTTGATTGGTGTAACATACGGTTTAATTTCAGGTTATGTCGGCGGTAAAGTCGATATGATTATGCAACGTATCATTGAAGTTATTTCATCAATTCCTAACTTGGTTATTGTAACAATGCTAGGGCTTTTGCTTGGTAATGGTGTCACATCAATCATCATTTCAATTGCTATTGTCGGTTGGACTTCAATGGCTCGTCAAGTGCGTAACTTAACACTTTCTTATCGTGAACAAGAGTTTGTTCTTGCAGCTCGTTCATTGGGTGAAAGTGCGCCAAAAATTGCTTTTAAACATATTCTTCCAAATATTTCAGGGATTATTATTGTTCAAATCATGATGACAGTTCCGAGTGCCATCATGTACGAAGCTGTTCTTTCAGCTATCAACCTTGGGGTGAAACCACCTACAGCATCACTTGGTTCATTGATTACTGATGCCCAAGAATATTTACAATATTACCCTTATCAAGTTATTTTACCAGCCCTTGCTTTGGTATTGATCTCACTTGCCTTCATCTTATTAGGTGATGGACTTCGTGATGCATTCGATCCAAAATCTGGTGATCGTTAGGAGGAAAAACTATGACTGAAGAAACAATTTTACAAGTTAAAAACCTCCGTGTAGATTTCCATACCTATGCTGGGGAAATTAAAGCTATTCGTGATGTCAGCTTTGACTTAAAAGAAGGCGAAACGCTTGCCATTGTTGGTGAGTCAGGTTCAGGTAAATCTGTAACAACAAAAACGTTGATGGGCTTGTCAGCTTCAAATGCAGAAGTTACAGGAGACATCGATTTTAAAGGTAAAAAATTAATAGAATTAAAAGAAGATGAATGGATTAAGGTTCGTGGAAATGAAATTGCAATGATTTTCCAAGACCCTATGACAAGTCTTGACCCAACAATGAAAATTGGTCAACAAATAGCTGAACCAATTATGATTCATGAAAAAGTTTCTAAACAAGAAGCTTTAAAACGTGCTTTGGAACTCATGAAAAATGTTGGTATTCCAAACGCAGAAGAACATATTAATGATTATCCGCACCAATGGTCAGGTGGTATGCGTCAACGTGCTGTTATTGCGATTGCCTTGGCAGCAAACCCAGATATTTTGATTGCTGATGAACCTACAACAGCCTTGGACGTAACCATTCAAGCACAAATTTTGAATTTGATGAAACAAATTCAAAAAGAACGTGGTTCGTCAATCGTCTTTATCACACATGACCTTGGTGTTGTTGCGGGCATGGCTGATCGTGTTGCCGTTATGTATGCTGGTAAGATTATTGAATATGGAACAGTAGATGAAGTATTCTATAACCCACAACATCCATATACTTGGGGGCTTTTGAATTCAATGCCAACAACAGATACTGAAGCAGGAAGTCTTCAATCTATCCCAGGTACACCGCCAGATCTCCTCAATCCACCAAAAGGTGATGCTTTTGCACCACGTAATGAGTTTGCTTTAGATATTGACTACGAGGAAGAACCACCAATGTTTAAAGTTAGTGATACGCATTTTGCAGCTACATGGTTGTTAGATGAACGTGCACCTAAAGTAACACCACCATTACCAATTCAAAAACGTTGGGCAAAATGGAAAGAACTTGAAGGGAGAAAAGCTTGATGACTGAAAATAGAAAAAAGCTTGTTGAACTTAAAAATGTATCATTGACTTTTAACGAAGGTAAAAAGAACGAAGTAAAAGCTATTGATAATATCAGTTTTGATATTTACGAAGGTGAAGTTTTCGGTCTTGTTGGAGAATCAGGTTCTGGTAAGACAACCGTTGGTCGTGCTATTTTGAAATTGTATGACATTAATAAAGGTGAAATTGATTTTGATGGTGAAACTATCTCTCACCTTAAAGGGAAAGAATTGCACGAATTCCGTAAAAATGCTCAAATGATTTTCCAAGACCCACAAGCTAGTCTTAATGGTCGTATGAAAATTCGTGACATTGTTGCGGAAGGACTTGACATCCATAAATTAGTTAGCAGTAAAGAAGAGCGTGACCAAAAAGTTCAAGATTTACTTGCTTTAGTTGGACTTAACAAAGACCATTCAACACGCTATCCACATGAATTTTCAGGTGGACAACGTCAACGTATTGGTATCGCTCGTGCTCTTGCCGTTGAACCAAAGTTCATCATTGCCGATGAACCAATTTCAGCCCTTGACGTGTCAATCCAAGCTCAAGTTGTTAACCTTATGCAAAAACTTCAAAGAGAACAGGGTTTAACATATCTCTTTATCGCTCACGATTTGTCAATGGTTAAATACATCTCAGATCGTATTGGGGTTATGCACTGGGGTAAAATGCTTGAAATTGGAACATCTGATGATGTTTATAATCATCCAATTCACCCATATACTAAGAGCTTGTTGACTGCAATTCCAGAACCAGACCCAGAGTCTGAAAGAAATCGTATCCATGAAGAGTACGATCCAAGTGTAGAACTAGATGGCCAACCACGTGAAATGCGTGAAATTACACCTGGACACTTTGTTCTTTGTACAGAAGCAGAAGCAGAAGCTTATAAAAAAGAATTATAAGACAAAGAGAAGGTTTTCCTTCTCTTTTTTGCATATCTAAATTTCAGCCTCCAATCGCCCTTTTTACGCCTCCCCTACACCTTTTCCACAATCTCCTTAGTCATATTCTCTACTACATCCCGTGAGGGGGACAAGCCACACTTAAAAAAGTTGATAGAAGTAGTTGACAGTTTATCTTAAGTTTAGTATACTAGTTGAGCTGTCGTAAGAGAGCAGGAGTCAGGCTTACAGAAAATCTAAAAAAGAAGTTGACAAAGTAAGTTTGAGATGATACACTAATATAGCTGTTGTCCGAGATGTTCAGCAGTAATCAGATTGAAACAGATTTGAAAAAAACTTTAAAAAAGTAGTTGACAAGCTGTTTTAGATTTGATAGAATATAGAAGTTGTCTCACGAGAGACAAAGACCTTTGAAAACTGAACAAGACGAACCAAACGTGCGGGTTGAGAAATCGACCTGTTAAGAAATAAATCTGTCAGTGACAGAATGAGAACAAGATTAAATGAGAGTTTGATCCTGGCTCAGGACGAACGCTGGCGGCGTGCCTAATACATGCAAGTAGAACGCTGACTACTTTAGCTTGCTAGAGTAGAAGGAGTTGCGAACGGGTGAGTAACGCGTAGGTAACCTGCCTACTAGCGGGGGATAACTATTGGAAACGATAGCTAATACCGCATAACAGTGTTTAACACATGTTAGATGCTTGAAAGATGCAATTGCATCACTAGTAGATGGACCTGCGTTGTATTAGCTAGTTGGTGGGGTAACGGCCCACCAAGGCGACGATACATAGCCGACCTGAGAGGGTGATCGGCCACACTGGGACTGAGACACGGCCCAGACTCCTACGGGAGGCAGCAGTAGGGAATCTTCGGCAATGGGGGCAACCCTGACCGAGCAACGCCGCGTGAGTGAAGAAGGTTTTCGGATCGTAAAGCTCTGTTGTAAGAGAAGAACGTGTGTGAGAGTGGAAAGTTCACACAGTGACGGTAACTTACCAGAAAGGGACGGCTAACTACGTGCCAGCAGCCGCGGTAATACGTAGGTCCCGAGCGTTGTCCGGATTTATTGGGCGTAAAGCGAGCGCAGGCGGTTTAATAAGTCTGAAGTTAAAGGCAGTGGCTTAACCATTGTTCGCTTTGGAAACTGTTAAACTTGAGTGCAGAAGGGGAGAGTGGAATTCCATGTGTAGCGGTGAAATGCGTAGATATATGGAGGAACACCGGTGGCGAAAGCGGCTCTCTGGTCTGTAACTGACGCTGAGGCTCGAAAGCGTGGGGAGCAAACAGGATTAGATACCCTGGTAGTCCACGCCGTAAACGATGAGTGCTAGGTGTTAGGCCCTTTCCGGGGCTTAGTGCCGCAGCTAACGCATTAAGCACTCCGCCTGGGGAGTACGACCGCAAGGTTGAAACTCAAAGGAATTGACGGGGGCCCGCACAAGCGGTGGAGCATGTGGTTTAATTCGAAGCAACGCGAAGAACCTTACCAGGTCTTGACATCCCGATGCTATTTCTAGAGATAGAAAGTTTCTTCGGAACATCGGTGACAGGTGGTGCATGGTTGTCGTCAGCTCGTGTCGTGAGATGTTGGGTTAAGTCCCGCAACGAGCGCAACCCCTATTGTTAGTTGCCATCATTTAGTTGGGCACTCTAGCGAGACTGCCGGTAATAAACCGGAGGAAGGTGGGGATGACGTCAAATCATCATGCCCCTTATGACCTGGGCTACACACGTGCTACAATGGTTGGTACAACGAGTCGCAAGTCGGTGACGGCAAGCAAATCTCTTAAAGCCAATCTCAGTTCGGATTGTAGGCTGCAACTCGCCTACATGAAGTCGGAATCGCTAGTAATCGCGGATCAGCACGCCGCGGTGAATACGTTCCCGGGCCTTGTACACACCGCCCGTCACACCACGAGAGTTTGTAACACCCGAAGTCGGTGAGGTAACCATTTAGGAGCCAGCCGCCTAAGGTGGGATAGATGATTGGGGTGAAGTCGTAACAAGGTAGCCGTATCGGAAGGTGCGGCTGGATCACCTCCTTTCTAAGGAAAAACGGAAGCACGTTTGGTAGTCTTGTTTAGTTTTGAGAGGTCTTGTGGGGCCTTAGCTCAGCTGGGAGAGCGCCTGCTTTGCACGCAGGAGGTCAGCGGTTCGATCCCGCTAGGCTCCATTGAATCGAAAGATTCAAAGTGATTGTCCATTGAAAATTGAATATCTATATCAAATTCCACAATTAGAAATAATTGTAGAAAGTAACAAGAAATAAACCGAAACGCTGTGATTTAATGAGTTTAAGGTCAATAGACCAAAATAAGGTTAAGTTAATAAGGGTGCACGGTGGATGCCTTGGCACTAGAAGCCGATGAAGGACGTGACTAACGACGAAATGCTTTGGGGAGTTGTAAGTAAACATTGATCCAGAGATGTCCGAATGGGGGAACCCGGCATGTGAAGCATGTCACTCATTACTGTTAAGGTAATGAAGAGGAAGACGCAGTGAACTGAAACATCTAAGTAGCTGCAGGAAGAGAAAGCAAACGCGATTGCCTTAGTAGCGGCGAGCGAAACGGCAAGAGGGCAAACCGATGTGTTTACACATCGGGGTTGTAGGACTGCGTTGTGGGACGCAAGATTATAGAAGAATTACCTGGGAAGGTAAGCCAAAGAGAGTAATAGCCTCGTAATCGAAATAATCTTAAACCCTAGCAGTATCCTGAGTACGGCGAGACACGAGAAATCTCGTCGGAATCCGGGAGGACCATCTCCCAACCCTAAATACTCTCTAGTGACCGATAGTGAACCAGTACCGTGAGGGAAAGGTGAAAAGCACCCCGGGAGGGGAGTGAAATAGAACCTGAAACCGTGTGCCTACAACAAGTTCGAGCCCGTTAATGGGTGAGAGCGTGCCTTTTGTAGAATGAACCGGCGAGTTACGATATGATGCGAGGTTAAGTTGAAGAGACGGAGCCGTAGGGAAACCGAGTCTTAATAGGGCGCTTTAGTATCATGTCGTAGACCCGAAACCATGTGACCTACCCATGAGCAGGGTGAAGGTGAGGTAAAACTCACTGGAGGCCCGAACCAGGGCACGTTGAAAAGTGCTTGGATGACTTGTGGGTAGCGGAGAAATTCCAAACGAACTTGGAGATAGCTGGTTCTCTCCGAAATAGCTTTAGGGCTAGCGTCGATGTTAAGTCTCTTGGAGGTAGAGCACTGTTTGATTGAGGGGTCCATCCCGGATTACCAATATCAGATAAACTCCGAATGCCAATGAGATATAATCGGCAGTCAGACTGCGAGTGCTAAGATCCGTAGTCGAAAGGGAAACAGCCCAGACCACCAGCTAAGGTCCCAAAATATATGTTAAGTGGAAAAGGATGTGGGGTTGCACAGACAACTAGGATGTTAGCTTAGAAGCAGCTATTCATTCAAAGAGTGCGTAATAGCTCACTAGTCGAGTGACCCTGCGCCGAAAATGTACCGGGGCTAAAACATATTACCGAAGCTGTGGATACCTATTATAGGTATGGTAGGAGAGCGTTCTATGTGTGAAGAAGGTGTACCGTGAGGAGCGCTGGAACGCATAGAAGTGAGAATGCCGGTATGAGTAGCGAAAGACAGGTGAGAATCCTGTCCACCGTAAGACTAAGGTTTCCAGGGGAAGGCTCGTCCGCCCTGGGTTAGTCGGGACCTAAGGAGAGACCGAAAGGTGTATCCGATGGCCAACAGGTTGATATTCCTGTACTAGAGTATATAGTGAAGGAGGGACGCAGTAGGCTAACTAAAGCGTGCGATTGGAAGAGCACGTCTAAGCAGTGAGGTGTGATATGAGTCAAATGCTTGTATCTCTAACATTGAGCTGTGATGGGGAGCGAAGTTAAGTAGCGAAGTTAGTGATGTCACACTGCCAAGAAAAGCTTCTAGCGTTAATTATACTCTACCCGTACCGCAAACCGACACAGGTAGTCGAGGCGAGTAGCCTCAGGTGAGCGAGAGAACTCTCGTTAAGGAACTCGGCAAAATGGCCCCGTAACTTCGGGAGAAGGGGCGCTGGCTTTAAGTCAGCCGCAGTGAATAGGCCCAAGCAACTGTTTATCAAAAACACAGCTCTCTGCTAAATCGTAAGATGATGTATAGGGGGTGACGCCTGCCCGGTGCTGGAAGGTTAAGAGGAGCGCTTAGCGTAAGCGAAGGTGTGAATTGAAGCCCCAGTAAACGGCGGCCGTAACTATAACGGTCCTAAGGTAGCGAAATTCCTTGTCGGGTAAGTTCCGACCCGCACGAAAGGCGTAATGATTTGGGCACTGTCTCAACGAGAGACTCGGTGAAATTTTAGTACCTGTGAAGATGCAGGTTACCCGCGACAGGACGGAAAGACCCCATGGAGCTTTACTGCAGTTTGATATTGAGTATCTGTACCACATGTACAGGATAGGTAGGAGCCTATGAAATCGGGACGCTAGTTTCGGTGGAGGCGTTGTTGGGATACTACCCTTGTGTTATGGCTACTCTAACCTAGATAGGTGATCCCTATCGGAGACAGTGTCTGACGGGCAGTTTGACTGGGGCGGTCGCCTCCTAAAAGGTAACGGAGGCGCCCAAAGGTTCCCTCAGAATGGTTGGAAATCATTCGCAGAGTGTAAAGGTATAAGGGAGCTTGACTGCGAGAGCTACAACTCGAGCAGGGACGAAAGTCGGGCTTAGTGATCCGGTGGTTCCGCATGGAAGGGCCATCGCTCAACGGATAAAAGCTACCCTGGGGATAACAGGCTTATCTCCCCCAAGAGTTCACATCGACGGGGAGGTTTGGCACCTCGATGTCGGCTCGTCGCATCCTGGGGCTGTAGTCGGTCCCAAGGGTTGGGCTGTTCGCCCATTAAAGCGGCACGCGAGCTGGGTTCAGAACGTCGTGAGACAGTTCGGTCCCTATCCGTCGCGGGCGTAGGAAATTTGAGAGGATCTGCTCCTAGTACGAGAGGACCAGAGTGGACTTACCGCTGGTGTACCAGTTGTCTTGCCAAAGGCATCGCTGGGTAGCTATGTAGGGAAGGGATAAACGCTGAAAGCATCTAAGTGTGAAGCCCACCTCAAGATGAGATTTCCCATGATTTAATATCAGTAAGAGCCCTGAGAGATGATCAGGTAGATAGGTTAGGAGTGGAAGTGTGGTGACACATGTAGCGGACTAATACTAATAGCTCGAGGACTTATCCAAAGTAACTGAGAAGAATTGACAGCGTGTCGGAAACTTGTTAGAATATATAGGTATTCAATTTTGATTGGATAATCAATCAGAGTTAAGTGATGATAGCCTAGGAGATACACCTGTTCCCATGCCGAACACAGCAGTTAAGCCCTAGAACGCCTGAAGTAGTTGGGGGTTGCCCCCTGTTAGATATGGTAGTCGCTTAGCTTTTATCCGCCATAGCTCAGTTGGTAGTAGCGCATGACTGTTAATCATGATGTCGTAGGTTCGAGTCCTACTGGCGGAGTAAGAAAAACGGTAGTGACAGTTCTAGGCTGTTGCTTTTTTATGTTACTTCATAGTTTTTTGACCATGACAAAAATGTCATGGTCTTTTTGTACTTTTCTTTTTATAATGGTGATACCTTTTAAGTAGGGAAATTAAGTTCTAAGGAGATTTGAAAATGATGGAAGCATTTGAAGCCTATTTTGAAAAAGTTAAACCGATTGTACTTAAATTGCGTCGTCACTATTTTGTTAAATTGTGGGACTACGATGATTGGTTACAAGAGGGACGGGTGGTTCTTTTCCGCCTTTTACAAGAAAAGCCAGACGTGTTGCAGGATGAGTTGTCCCTTTATTCTTATTTTAAAACAAAGTTTTCCAACTATCTCAAGGATGTGATTCGTCATCAGGAAAGCCTGAAACGCAAGTTTAATCAGCTACCATATGAGGAAATTAGTGATGTGGGGCATTGTTTAGCACAAACAAGTTTTCTGGATCTGGCGGATTATGTGGCTTATCAGGAGCGGCTGCAAGCGGTTGAGCAGCGACTGGGAATAGAGGCACGAGAGAAATTGGCGAAGGTGATGCGTGGGGAACGCTTTGAGGGAAAAAAGGCTTTTCTAGCCCAGATTGAGCCCTTCTTTAACGAGTTTAAAAATAATTTCTAAATATTGAAAACATTATTTGGAGAGTACAAGGCTATAGAATAATATAGATGCAAAAAGAGCCTGAGATAAAAAGGATTGAGAACTAAAAAATAGAGAGTCACCTTTTGTATGAGTCTCTATTTTTTAGTTCTCTTCGTGTTTCTGTTGTATTTAAGGTGGTTATTGGGCGTAAGCCCCAATCCTATATTAATGGTTATTTGTTTTTTTGCTCTCAGGTTACAAACATTGTAACCTGAGAGCCTTTATCTGGCTGAAGACCAGTTTCACATTACCTTTGTGTTGTGCGAAAATCTGACTGCTTTCTTCAGATAGAAATGCTTGACTTTCTTGGTATTTCAACTCTTGATAGCTGCCATTGACATAAATAGCTTTTTGAGGGAAACATTTGGTTGTAAACTACGATATTGATTTCTTGTTCAAAACCTGTTGCTGTTTTCCTAATCTAGGTGTGTGAAAATGGATGCTCCTAGCCATCAGGAGATTTGTAAATTCACCTGCCTCAGCGATAATCCTTTTAAAACATGCGGATAGGTTTCTAAAAATGAAAATGGGGTTTTGGTATCAGTTGGATTTTAAAAATACTATAATGGAGAACAAATTGATTTTCTGTGTTAATTTGAAGATTGTCGCTTGCTTTGAGTTAATCATTTAGTAAAAAAGTCCCAACCCCATATTGTTTTCTTTTATCTGCATAAAGGTAGAGTTTGTATCGGTCTTCGAAAAACTACTGTGTTCTACAAACGTTTCTTGATGCTGTTCATATTTTAAAAAATCATTCGTCAGTTTTCGATGTTTCACTTTATGGCTGTCTTTCCCTTTTGCAAAGTGTTTCGTATCGTTTCTTGAAGTTTAAGAGAGAAGTTAGCAATAGATTTCTTCTAAACAAAGCCATATTTATTAGTGTTAGCTTCAATGTTAATGTAGTTTAGAGCATTAGGAATTTCTTGTGATTGGTAGCTTGCTCCATTGGCAGCAAACAAATTGTTCAAAGGATAGTCTTTTTCTGAACCAGAATTATCACCAGTACTGCTAGCATCAGTTGAGCTATTCTTTTTGGCATAGTTAATGAGTGTTGAAACTGTCATAAAGTTTGTTTGTTGAACGGCTAATAAATCCGAAACTCTCGCTTGATGAGTAGTCATTATCAGCATTATTATCCCAAAGGACACACAAAAAGTCAATGCTAGTAGCTGAGCCATGTACTCTTTTGCCCAACGCATTCGTCTGTATTGTTGAAATCTGAGGCCCCCAATTTACTGATAGTAATTGGAGCATTTTTTCGCTTTGAATCTTTGTAAAGTCATTCATGATGATGTTTAGAGTATCTAGATTACAGCTACTGTATTTGTTATTACCGTGGTCTTTGTGGCTTTCGCTGCTATCTATTGTTCATGAATATAATTCATAGGTATGGACAGAAATGGCGATATTTCCATTGTTGTTAGGAATGTCAAGATGATTTAGCGCTTCGTAATTAAATGAACGTGTTGTTAAGTTGGTTAATATAATCAAATGAATATCAATCTTCATTTCCCCCTTTTACAGAGGAGTTGTAAGTTTGTTTTGGAACGTTCATTCTTTCAAAAATTAATTATCAAAGGTAACTGAAAGCTGTTTCCAAAAGTTTTTGAGTTTTGTTTTTGTGGTAACAAGGTTTGAATCCCTAATTTGTAAAATTAAGTTAGACATAAAAAGTTATCTTATCACAAATAAGCTTGTTATAATAGAGGCTTATGTAAAAAATGGCAACTCTGTTTCTGATATTGCCAAGAACCTGGACCGTCATATCATTGCTACGGAATAGGTTTATCATAAAAAATAAAACTCTGAGATTTTATTGTCTCAGAGTTTCGTGTGTAGAATTAGTCTTGGTCTCCTATGAAGAAAGCATTATATAAAGAGCGGACGGCTTGTTTTTCTTGTTCTGTTTGGGTTACAAACATGACAGAAACTTCACTTGAACCTTGAGAAATCATTTCAAGGTTGATGTGTTTATCTGAAAGAGCCTTGGTTGCTGTAGCAGTTACCCCGATATGGTTTTTCATGTCTTCACCAACAATCATGATGATTGAAAGATTGTGCTCGATATCAACTTCATCAACACCTAACTCTCGTGTGAGGTAAGAGATAATTTCTTGTTCTTTGATTGGTGTTAATTCGCGTTCACGGACGATAACTGACATATCATCGATACCTGTAGGCATGTGTTCCCAACGGATATTGAGGTCTTCTAAAATTTGGAGGACTTTTCGACCAAATCCGACTTCGCGGTTCATGAGGTATTTAGACATGTTGATACTTGCGAAGTTATCATCTGCAGCGATACCGATGACAGGAATTGTAGGTCCGCTGTGTTTTAAAGTAATACGTGTCCCTGGATGGTCAGGATTATTAGTATTTTTGATGACAAGTGGAATTTTACCACGGTAAGCAGGAATCAACGCTTCGTCATGTAGGACAGAGAACCCTGCATAGGCAAGCTCACGCATTTCTCTATATGTCAACTCTTTAATAGTGTGAGGTTTATGGACAACGCCTGGGTGGGCTGCAAAAATACCATTAACATCAGTAAAGTTTTCATATAAATCAGCTTTAACACCAGCGGCAACGATAGAACCTGAAATATCTGACCCACCACGTGAGAAGGTACAAATTTGCCCATCAGTTGTTACACCAAAGAAGCCAGGGATAACAAGGACCTCTTCAGAATCACGTAATTCTTCAAGTTTGTCATAACTTGACGGAAGAATACGAGCGTTTCCTGGTTCACTAGATACGATGATTCCAGCCTCTCTAGGGTGAACATAACGAGCAGCAATACCGTTTTTACGGAAGTATTCCGCAACGAGTTTTGCGTTATTGTCCTCACCAGCTGCTAGGAAAGTATCATAAAGAAAATCATTTCCGTCGATAGGAAGAGTTGCAAGATTTGTAATGGCACCAGCAATTTTGCTCACGATAGAAGAGTTTAAACCGAGTTCGTCTGCCATAGCTTGATAACGATTGATAATCCATTCTTGCGCAGCAGTAACGTCATCGCCAGCTGTATATGTTTTATAGTATTTAATAAGGGCGTCTGTTACCTTGGTATCTTCAGCGTTACGCTTACCTGGGGCAGATACAACGACAAAGCGTCGTTCTGAGTCTGATTTAACAATGTTCAATACTTTTTTGAGTTGCTCAGCAGAAGCGAGCGAGCTACCACCAAATTTGATTACTTTCATGAACTTCTCCAAAATATAAATTTGTAAACAATTATAGCAAAATTCTGAAAATTTGTCAGTAGTTTTTAAAAGAAAAAGATAGTATAATGAAAGAATGGAAAATTTTAATGCTATTATTTTTGATATGGACGGTGTATTATTTGATACAGAGACTTTTTATTATCATAGACGTGAAAAATTTTTAGCTGAAAGAGGAATTAGTATAAAGCATTTACCACTTAGTTTTTTTATCGGTGGAAACATGAAACAAATTTGGCGAGATATTTTACGTGATGATTATGAAAATTGGGATATTCACCAATTGCAAGAAGAATATACAACTTATAAGCATAATCACCCACTTCCTTATAAGGACTTAATTTTTGCAGATACTTTTGAAGTGATTAAGAAGCTTTATGATAATGGTTATCGTTTGGGCTTAGCATCAAGTTCAACAAAACATGATATTTTAAAGGCTTTAGACGATACAAAGATGAGAGAGTACTTCTCAGTTATTTTATCGGGGGAAGAGTTTCCAAAAGGAAAACCTCATCCAGCTATTTATCAGGAAGCTGCTCGGCAATTAAGAACGAATCAGGATAATATTTTGGTTATTGAGGATAGTGAAAAAGGCATTCAAGCAGGTATTTCTGCTGACTTACATGTCTGGGCAATTGAGGATAAGTTATTTGGAATGAACCAAAGCAAGGCAAATCGATTGGTTGACAATTTGACACAGATTTTTGAAGCACTTGTTGAAAAGTAGTGGAAAGTTAGCAATTATCGCTAGTTTTCCACTTTTTTAATACAATTATTTGATTATTGAATTATTTATATATCAAATTATTTTGTGAAATAAGCAGTTTTTACTTGATAAAAAAAGAAATAATATGCTAAAATAGCATTTGCTAAATAGTTAAATCATCAAACTATTTTTGTCCTATTTATTGGAGGTAAATAGATGTCTTTTAATAATGTTATTTATGAAAAGGGCGAAGTGGCAACTTTAACCTTGAATCGTCCTGATATTTCAAACGGTTTTAATATCCCGACATGTCAAGAGATTCTTGAGGTTTTAGGTAACGTTAAATCAGAGGATTCTGTCAAGATTTTGGTTATTAAGGCAGTTGGAAAAGTTTTTTCAATTGGCGGTGATTTGGCAGAAATGCAACGTGCTGTAGAATCTGACAATGTTGAATCATTGGTTGAAATTGCTAGTTTGGTTAATAAAATTTCATTTGTAATGAAAAAATTACCAAAACCAATTATTATGAGTGTAGATGGTGCGGTTGCGGGAGCAGCTGCAAATATGGCTGTCGCTGCAGATTTTGTTGTTGCTAGTGAAAAAGCTAAATTTATTCAAGCTTTTGTTGGTATAGGTCTTGCGCCAGATGCTGGAGGGCTTTTCTTAATGAGTCGTGCAATTGGTACAACTCGTGCCATTCAATTGGCAATGACTGGGGAAGGTTTAAATGCCCAAAAAGCGCTTGAATATGGCATTGTTTACCGACTATGTGAATCTGAAAAGCTTGAAAGAACAACAAATCAACTTACAAAACGTTTGTTACGAGGCGCAGCAAATTCTTACCGAGCGATTAAAGAAATGTCATGGAAGGCATCTTTTGAAGGCTGGGAAGATTATACATCACTTGAATTGCAACTTCAAGAAGAACTAGCATTTAAAGAAGACTTTAAAGAGGGCGTCCGTGCTTTTACTGAAAAACGTCGTCCAAAATTTTCAGGAAAATAATGTAAGAGAATGATTTGATTTTAAAATTATTGAATGAAAGATTCTTAAATATCTTGCAAAATGTTTTGATGTTTGATATACTTTGACTGTCAAAGTTTATTTAGGAGGTGAGGTCTTGGATTATAATCGAATCAATGAATACCTTGTTGATATTTTTAATCGTGTTCAAGTCATTGAAGAGACAAGTCTAAGAACAAGTCAGTTCAATGATGTTTCATTAAAAGAAATGCATACCATTGAGATTATTGGTAAAAATTCTAATGTTACTCCAAGTGATATTGCTCGTGAGTTGATGTTAACGCTCGGAACAATAACCACTAGCCTGAATAAACTTGAGGCAAAAGGTTATATTGAAAGACGACGTTCAAAATTGGATCGCCGTGTTGTTCACTTAACTTTGACAAAAAAAGGAAGATTACTAGACAGACTTCATCATAAATTCCACAAAAATATGGTTATCCATATTGCGGAAGATATGAATGAAGAGGAATTTGAAGCCTTGGCTCAAGGGTTGAAGAATCTTCATAAGTTTCTTGAGGAGTTAATGTAATAATGGTATTTGCAAGAATTGCTCAGGCAGCAGCTTATGCCCCTGGACAAGTGATTACAAACGATGATTTGTCGGCAATTATGGATACTAGTGATGAGTGGATTTCATCACGTACTGGTATCAGAAGACGGCACATCACCCGAAATGAAACAACTAGCGATTTGGGGACACAAGTTGCCAAGCAACTGATTTCTAAAGCTGGTTTATCGGCTGAAGATATTGACTTCATCATTGTTGCAACGATAACCCCTGATAGTTTAATGCCTTCTACTGCGGCACGTATTCAAGCGAATGTTGGTGCGGTTAATGCCTTTGCAATGGATTTGACAGCAGCATGTAGTGGTTTTGTATTTGCTTTGGCAACTGCGGATAAATTCATCCAGTCAGGTATGTACAAAAGAGGAATTGTGATTGGTGCTGAGACTTTGTCAAAAACGTTAGACTGGTCTGAACGTAGCAGTTCAGTTTTATTTGGAGATGGTGCTGGTGGTGTCTTGATTGAGGCTTCCGAAACAAAACATTTCTTAGCAGAATCACTACACACAGACGGCAGTCGTGGGTTTAGTTTAACTTCAGGGAAGGTTGGCTTGTCTTCGCCATTTTCAGAAGAAGAAACTGATGATAAATTCTTAAAAATGGATGGTAGAGCAATTTTTGATTTTGCAATCCGTGACGTTTCTAAGAGTATCAAGGCTTTAATTGAAGCTTCTGATGTGGCAGCTGAAGATTTGGATTATTTGTTTTTACACCAAGCTAATATCCGTATTTTAGATAAAATTGCTAAAAAAATTGGTGTTGATGTAGATAAACTTCCAGCTAACATGATGGAATATGGAAATACCAGTGCAGCAAGTGTTCCGATTCTTTTATCTGAGTATGTTGATAAAGGATACATTAAATTAGACGGTTCACAAACAGTTCTTTTCTCTGCTTTTGGTGGAGGTTTGACATGGGGCAGTCTAATTGTTAAAATCTAGTTACAAACTTGTGTATAAGCACAAGATAAAATTTTTATTTATATTTATAAGGAGAAATAATCATGGCAGTATTTGAAAAAGTACAAGAAATTATCGTTGAAGAACTTGGTAAAGAGACAGATGAAGTAAAATTGGAAACTACTTTCGATGAACTTGATGCTGATTCACTTGATGTTTTCCAAGTTATTTCAGAAATCGAAGATGAATTCGACATCCAAATTGAAACTGAAGAAGGTCTTAATACTGTAGGTGACTTGGTTGCTTACGTTGAAGAAAAAACAAAATAATAGCATGGCTGGAGTTGGTGCTAAAAACTAACTCCACTATATTTAGTAGGAAGGGTTGTGGGATATGTAACTAAGACATTAGTGCTTATCTTACTCCCTCTCTTCTTATTATGATAGTTTGACTATCAAATTATTGTTTTATAAAGACTAAGAAGGTTTAATATGAAAACACGTATAACAGAATTATTAAATATAAAATATCCAATTTTTCAAGGAGGAATGGCATGGGTTGCTGACGGCGACTTAGCTGGTGCTGTTTCTAATGCTGGTGGCTTAGGTATTATCGGTGGTGGCAATGCCCCAAAGGAAGTTGTTAAAGCTAATATCGATAAAGTTAAAAAAATTACAGACAAACCTTTTGGTGTCAATATTATGCTTTTATCACCATTTGTTGATGATATTGTAGATTTAGTCATTGAAGAAGGTGTAAAAGTTGTCACAACAGGTGCTGGTAACCCTGGTAAATACATGGAACGTTTCCATGAAGCAGGTATTACAGTTATTCCGGTTGTTCCAAGTGTTGCTCTTGCAAAACGTATGGAAAAATTAGGTGCTGATGCGGTTATCGCAGAAGGTATGGAAGCTGGTGGGCACATTGGTAAATTGACAACAATGACACTTGTTCGTCAAGTTGTGGATGCGGTAAATATTCCTGTTATCGGTGCTGGTGGTGTTGGCGACGGACGTGGTGCTGCAGCAATCTTTATGCTTGGTGCGGAAGCTATTCAAGTTGGAACACGCTTTGCAGTTTCTAAAGAATCTAATGCACATCAAAATTTTAAAGATAAAATCTTAAAAGCAAAAGATATTGATACAGTTATTTCAGCGTCAGTTGTTGGACACCCAGTTCGTGCTATCAAAAATAAATTAACAACATCATATGCCCATGCTGAAAAAGATTTTCTAGCTGGACGTAAGACGGCAGAAGATATTGAAGTGCTTGGTGCCGGTGCTTTACGTAATGCGGTTGTTGACGGTGATGTTGTTACTGGTTCAGTTATGGCCGGTCAGATTGCAGGGCTTATTCGTAAAGAAGAAACTTGTGAAGAAATTTTAAAAGACCTTTACTATGGTGCTCAAAAAATCATCTTAGAAGAAGCTGAACGTTGGTCTGATTAGTAATAAAGACTAAAAAAATTAATATAAGATAAATCAATTTTCCCGCTTAGGAGGATTTAATGACAAAAATAGCCTTTTTATTTGCCGGTCAAGGGGCTCAAAAGCTTGGAATGGCAAATGATTTATATGGAAAATATCCTATTGTTAGAGAAACTTTTGAACAAGCTAGTAGTATTCTCGGATATGATATTCATGAATTAATTAACAATGAAGAAGATAAACTCAACCAAACTCGCTATACTCAACCAGCGATTTTGACAACTTCGGTTGCTATTTTCCGCTTGTTACAAGAAAAGGGATATCGTCCTGATATGGTGGCTGGTCTTTCTCTTGGTGAATATTCTGCTTTGGTGGCTTCAGGTGCTTTAAGTTTTGAAGATGCCGTTGCGCTTGTTGCGAAGCGCGGTGAATTTATGGAAACAGCAGCGCCAGCTGGTACTGGAAAAATGGTTGCTGTCATGAATACAGAGGCTTCATTGATTGAAGAAATTTGTCAAAAGGCTTCTAGCAAGGGAATTGTAACACCTGCTAACTACAATACACCTGCACAAATCGTTATCGGTGGAGAAATAGAAGCCGTTAACTATGCCGTTGAGTTGCTAAAAGAAGCAGGTGTAAAACGCTTGATTCCTTTGAAAGTTTCAGGGCCTTTCCATACTGCTTTACTACAATCTGCTAGTGAACGTTTGGTAGATGTTCTTGATAAAGTGACGTTTTCTGAATTTCAAGTTCCTTTAATTGGCAATACAGAAGCAAAAGTTATGGACCGTGCTGATATTAAATCTTTACTTGCTAGACAAGTTAAAGAGTCTGTTCGTTTTTATGATTCTATCGAAACAATGCGTGAGCTTGGAATGACAGAAGTTATCGAAATTGGTCCTGGTAAAGTTTTGAGCGGATTTCTTCGTAAAATCGATAAGGCTATTCCAGTCTCAACGGTTGAAGATGAAGTTAGTTTAGAAGCTTTTCTAGAAAAATAGGAGAAAATCATGGAAATCAAAGATAAAAATGTTTTCGTAACGGGTTCAACTCGTGGAATTGGTTTAGCTATCGCACGCCAATTTGCTAGTCTTGGTGCTAATATTGTCCTTAATGGGCGTTCTGAAATTTCGCAAGATTTGATTGATAGCTTTAAAGACTATCACGTTAAAGTAATTGCTATTTCAGGTGATGTGTCAAATTTTGATGATGCTAAGCGTATGGTTGATGAAGCTATCAATGAGCTTGGTTCTGTTGATGTTTTAGTTAATAACGCGGGTATTACCAATGATAAATTAATGCTAAAAATGTCAGAAGCTGATTTTGAGTCTGTGCTTAAAGTTAATTTGACTGGTGCGTTTAACATGACACAATCAGTCTTAAAACCGATGACACGTGCTCGTCAAGGTGCTATCATTAACCTATCAAGTGTTGTTGGTTTGACTGGTAACGTTGGACAAGCTAACTACGCTGCTTCAAAAGCTGGTTTGATTGGTTTTACGAAATCAGTTGCTCGTGAAGTAGCTGCACGCGGTGTTCGTGTCAATGCTATTGCCCCTGGTTTTATTGAATCAGATATGACTGATGCGATTCCTGAAAAAATGCAAGAAGCAATTTTAGCGGGAATTCCAATGAAACGCATTGGTAAAGCTGAAGAGGTGGCTTCTATTGCTAGTTTCTTAGCACAGCAAGATTACTTGACAGGTCAAGTGATAGCTATTGACGGTGGTATGACAATGCAATAATCGGTTGCTTTGTCTTAATGATTTTAATTAGAATTGAAAATTTCTCTTCAAAGGAGATAAAAATGACATTAAATAGAGTTGTAGTTACAGGTTACGGTTTAACATCCCCTATTGGCAATACACCCGAAGAATTTTGGAATAATCTTCACGACGGTAAAATTGGTATTGGACCAATCACTAAATTTGATAATTCTGAAATTCCTGTTCACAATGCTGGTGAAATTCACGATTTTCCATTTGATAAATATTTTGTTCGCAAAGATAAAAATCGTATGGACCAATATTCACTTTATGCGATTTATGCGACTTTAGAGGCTCTTGAAAATGCAAAACTTGATATGGACACTGTTGATCGTGACCGTACAGGTGTTATCGTGTCATCTGGTATCGGTGGTTTGCAAGAAATGCAGGAGCAAATTATTCGTATGCACGAAAAGGGAATCAAACGTATTCAACCAATGTTCATTCCAAAAGCTTTGTCAAATATGGCTGCAGGAAACATTGCTTTGCGTATTGGTGCTCGTGGTGTATGTAAATCAATCACAACAGCTTGTGCCTCATCTAATGATGCAATCGGTGAAGCTTTCCGCGAAATTAAATTTGGTTATCACGATGTTATCTTAGCTGGTGGTGCTGAATCAGCAATCAATGAAATCGGTATTGGTGGTTTCAATGCTCTGACTGCCCTCTCAACAACAGAAGACCCAGCTCGCTCTGCTATTCCATTTGATAAAGACCGTAACGGTTTTGTGATGGGTGAAGGTGCAGGTGTCCTTGTTCTTGAAAGCCTTGAACACGCTCAAAAACGTGGTGCAACAATCCTTGCTGAAGTTGTTGGTTATGGTAGCAACTGTGATGCTTATCACCAAACAACACCAACACCAGACGGTTCTGGTGCGGCTAAAGCGATTAAATTGGCTATTAAAGAAGCAGGTATTTCTCCAGAAGATGTGGACTATGTCAATGCACACGGTACTTCTACACAAGCCAATGAAAAAGGCGAAAGCAAAGCTATCGTAACAGTTCTTGGTAAAGATGTTCCAGTTTCTTCAACAAAATCATTTACTGGTCACCTTCTTGGTGCTGCTGGTGCTGTTGAAGCTGTTGCTACTATCGAAGCACTTCGTCATAACTACATTCCAATGACAGCTGGTACATGTGAGTTGTCAGAAGATATTGAAGCCAATGTCGTTTATGGACAAGGTCAAGAAGCAGAGCTAGAATATGCTATTTCAAATACATTTGGCTTTGGTGGACACAATGCTGTTTTAGCATTTAAACGTTGGGAGGCGTAATGGTGAATATTTCAGAAGTAAAAGATTTGATGGCACAATTTGACCAATCAAGTTTACGTGAATTTTCATTTAAAACAGGTGAAGCTGAATTGACATTTAGCAAAAATGAATACACTTCACCAGTAGTACCACAACAAGCTAGTCAAGCTCCTGCTGCGGCACCAGTTGAAGTAGCAGCAACTGCTCCCGTAGCCCCTGCGCAAGCAGCAAGCGATTCTGAAGAAACAGTTGTTGATACTGATATTTTTGCTGAAGGTGATGAAGTAACAAGTCCGCTTGTTGGTGTGGCTTATCTTGCTCCAGCTCCTGATAAACCAGCCTTTGTTTCAGTTGGAGATTCTGTTAAAAAAGGTCAAACATTGTTGATTATTGAGGCAATGAAAGTGATGAATGAAATTCCAGCTCCAAACGATGGTATTGTCACAGAAATTATGGTAAATAACGAAGATGTTGTTGAATTTGGACAAGGATTGGTACGTATTAAATGATTGATATTAAACAAATTCGTGAAGCTTTGCCACACCGTTACCCAATGCTTTTGGTTGACCGTGTGCTTGAAGTGAGTGACGATGAAATTGTTGCAATTAAAAATGTGACAATCAATGAGCCGTTTTTCAATGGTCATTTTCCAGAATATCCAGTAATGCCAGGCGTTCTTATTATGGAGGCTCTTGCGCAAACTGCTGGTGTTTTGGAACTTTCAAAAGAAGAAAATAAAGGGAAACTAGTTTTCTACGCTGGAATGGATAAAGTTCGCTTCAAGAAACAAGTTGTTCCAGGTGACCAATTGGTGATGACAGCAAAATTTGTCAAACGTCGTGGTACAATTGCTGTAGTTGAAGCAAAAGCAGAAGTTGACGGGAAATTAGCAGCTTCTGGCACATTGACATTTGCTATTGGCAGTTAAGAAGAATAGTAGTTTAACGTAAACTGTGACAACATAAAGAATTTTGACAAGGGTTGCAAAGATGCAATTCCTGATAGGAGGATAAAAGCAGACGTATGTTTAAAAAATTATTAATTGCCAATCGTGGTGAGATTGCGGTGCGTATTATTCGTGCAGCGCGTGAATTGGGAATCAATACGGTAGCTGTCTATTCTGAAGCGGATAAAAATTCTTTGCATACAATTTTGGCTGATGAAGCAATCTGTATCGGTCCAGCTCGTTCAACGGATTCTTATCTTAATATGAATGCTGTCTTGTCAGCTGCTATTGTGACAGGAGCGCAAGCCATTCATCCAGGTTTTGGTTTCTTAAGTGAAAATTCAAAATTTGCTACCATGTGTGAAGAAATGCACATCAAATTTATCGGTCCTAGTGCTGAAATCATGGATAAAATGGGTGATAAAATCAATGCTCGTGCTGAAATGATTGCTGCAAACGTACCTGTTATTCCTGGTTCTGACGGTGAGGTATTTACTGCAGAGGAAGCACTTGAAGTGGCTGATAGGCTTGGTTATCCTGTTATGCTAAAAGCTTCTGCTGGTGGCGGTGGTAAAGGAATTCGGAAAGTCGAATCTGCAGAAGAACTTGTACCTGCCTTTGAATCAGCTTCACAAGAAGCTTTGGCGGCTTTCGGTAACGGTGCTATGTACATCGAAAAAGTCATCTATCCAGCTCGACATATTGAAGTTCAAATTTTAGGTGATTCTCATGACAATGTCGTTCATCTTGGTGAACGTGACTGCTCTCTTCAGCGTAATAACCAAAAAGTTTTAGAAGAAAGTCCATCAGTTGCTATTGGTAAAACCTTGCGTGCTCAAATTGGCGATGCCGCTATTCGTGCCGCAAAAGCAGTTCGCTATGAAAATGCAGGTACGATTGAATTCTTGCTTGACGAGAAAACATCAGAATTTTACTTTATGGAAATGAACACACGTGTTCAGGTAGAACACCCTGTCACTGAGTTTGTTACTGGTGTTGATATTGTTAAGGAACAAATTCGTATTGCAGCAGGTCAACCATTATCTGTGACACAAGATGATATTACAATCACAGGTCATGCAATTGAATGTCGTATTAACGCTGAAAATCCGAAATTCAATTTTGCACCAAGTCCTGGTAAAATTACAGATTTGTATTTGCCAAGTGGTGGTGTTGGATTGCGTGTCGATTCAGCTGTTTACAATGGTTATAGTATTCCACCTTATTATGACAGTATGATTGCTAAAATTATTGTTCATGGTGAAAATCGATTTGATGCTCTGATGAAAATGCAGCGTGCCCTTTATGAGTTAGAAATTGAAGGTATTACCACAAATGCAGAATTCCAAATGGATTTAATTTCAGATGGGCATGTCATCGCTGGAGACTACGATACGTCATTCTTGATGGAGACTTTCTTGCCAAATTATAATAAAGAAAATGATTAGGAGATTTCATGGCTTTATTTAGTAAAAAAGATAAATACATTCGAATTACTCCCAATAATTCCCTAAGCCAATCAGCGCCTCGTGAAGTACCAGAGGTACCTGATGAATTGTTTGCAAAGTGCCCAGCTTGTAAGCATATGATTTATCAAAAGGATTTAGGAGTGGCAAAAATTTGTCCAGCTTGTTCTTATAATTTTCGAATTTCTGCCAAAGAGCGCTTAGCTATTACCGTAGATGAAGGAAGTTTTGAGGAACTCTTTACTGGGCTACAAACGCAAGACCCTCTTAAATTCCCAGGTTACCAAGACAAATTAGCAAAAATACGTGAAAAAACTGGACTTGATGAAGCTGTTTTGACTGGTAAGGCTTTGATAAAGGGGCAAAAAGTGGCGCTTGCCATTATGGATTCAAACTTTATCATGGCATCAATGGGAACAGTTGTTGGTGAGAAAATAACACGCTTATTCGAATTAGCAATTGGAGAAAAACTACCTGTTGTCATTTTCACAGCATCAGGTGGTGCTCGTATGCAAGAAGGTATTATGAGCTTGATGCAAATGGCAAAAATTTCAGCTGCTGTTAAGCGTCATTCTGAAGCTGGTCTGTTTTATTTAACGATTTTGACCGACCCTACAACGGGTGGTGTGACAGCAAGTTTTGCTATGGAAGGTGATATTATTATTGCTGAACCACAAGCTTTAGTCGGCTTTGCTGGACGACGTGTTATTGAAACGACTGTTCGAGAAAATTTGCCTGAGGATTTTCAAAAGGCAGAATTCCTTTTGGAACATGGTTTTGTTGATGCGATTGTTAAACGCACGGAAATGCCAGATGCTATTGCCAAATTAGTTGCGTTTCATGGAGGTGCTAAATGAGTAGTGATGTATCAAGAATATTGAAAGAAGCGCGTGATCAAGGACGTTTGACAACCTTGGAATACGCTGAACTCATTTTTGATGATTTCATGGAACTTCATGGCGATCGTCATTTTGCTGATGACGGTGCTGTTGTTGGCGGTATCGCACGCCTAGATGGTCGTCCTGTGACAGTTATTGGTATTCAAAAAGGAAAAAATTTACAAGAGAATCTCAAACGCAATTTTGGTCAACCAAATCCAGAAGGTTACCGTAAAGCATTACGTTTGATGAAACAAGCTGAAAAATTCGGTCGTCCTGTCGTTACGTTTATCAATACAGCGGGAGCCTATCCTGGTGTTGGTGCTGAAGAACGTGGACAAGGGGAAGCCATTGCACGCAATCTACTTGAAATGAGCGACCTTAAAGTGCCAATTATCGCTATTATCATTGGTGAGGGGGGCTCTGGTGGTGCTCTTGCACTCGCTGTGGCTGATAAGGTTTGGATGCTCGAACACAGCATGTATGCGATTTTGAGTCCAGAAGGCTTTGCCTCTATTCTTTGGAAAGATGGCTCTCGTGCGACAGAAGCCGCTGAATTGATGAAAATCACAGCTGGTGAGCTTTATAATATGGGAGTAGTTGATAGAGTTATTCCCGAACATGGCTATTTTTCAAGTGAAATTGTTGAAATGATTAAAACAAACCTAATCACTGAATTAGATGAGCTTAGTCAACTACCATTGGAAAAACTCCTTGAAAGTCGTTATCAACGTTTTAGAAAATATTAAAAAATCCCACTTGTGCTAGCCTCAAATCCTGAAAAATTTCTTGGTTTGAGGATGGTTCAAGGGGATTTTTATTGTATTCTGGTTTCTTTAGTAAAAAAACACCTGCTAGTCAATTGGCTAGCAGGAAATTTTTTTATTTAGGTGAGATAACTTCAGCTCCACCCATGTATGGACGAAGAACTTCTGGAATTGTTACAGAACCATCTTCGTTTTGGTAGTTTTCAAGGATTGCAGCGACTGTACGTCCAACGGCAAGACCTGAACCGTTAAGTGTGTGAAGAAGTTTAACTTTGCCATCTGCTTCGTCACGGTAACGGATTTGAGCACGACGTGCTTGGAAATCTTCTGTGTTTGAACAACTTGAGATTTCACGGTAAGTATTTTGTGCTGGAATCCAAACTTCTAAATCATAAGTTTTAGCAGCTGAGAATCCCATATCGCCAGTACAAAGTGTGATAACACGGTATGGCAAACCAAGTTTTTGAAGAATGTTTTCAGCGTTAGCCACCATTTTTTCCAATTCGTCGTATGATGTTTCTGGTTTAGAGAATTTCACCATTTCAACTTTGTGGAATTGGTGAAGACGAATCAAACCACGTGTGTCACGACCAGCTGAACCAGCTTCTGAACGGAACGATGGGCTCATTGCTGTGAAGTAAACTGGAAGTTCTTTACCGTCAAGGATTTCACCACGGTAGTAGTTTGTAAGTGGCACTTCCGCAGTTGGGATAAGAACATAGTCAGAGTCAGCTAATTCAAATGTGTCCTCTTTGAATTTTGGATATTGACCAGTACCAAACATTGAGTCATGGTTGACCATGTAAGGTGGGATAACTTCTGTGTAACCCTCTTTAGCGTGTTCATCCAACATAAAGTTGTAGATAGCACGTTCTAGGCGAGCACCAAGTCCTTTGTAGAAAAGGAAGCGAGAGCCAGTAACTTTGGCACCACGTTCCCAGTCAAGAATGCCAAGGTCTTCACCAAGATCCCAGTGAGCTTTGATGTCAAAGTCAAAGTCACGAGGTGTTCCCCAACGGCGAACTTCTACGTTTTCATCTTCGTCAGCACCGACAGGAACATCAGCGGCTGGGATATTTGGAAGTGTAGTTGTGAATTCGGCTAATTTGTCATCGATTTCAGCTAATTCGGCATCATTAGCTTTGATATCTGCTGATAATTTTTGCATTGCTGCAATTTGTTCAGAAGCGTCTTCTTTGTTGCGTTTTGCTTGAGCGATAGCGGCAGATGCTGTGTTGCGTTCAGCCTTAGCTGATTCAGATTTGACAAGCAATTCACGGCGTTTGTCGTCAAGTTCTTTTAATTCAACTAATTTTTCAGCAGCAACGCCACGTGTTGCTAATTTTTTAGCGACTTCGTCAAAATCGTTACGAATACGTTTGATGTCTAACATAGTTTTCCTCCAGTGATCTTCAGCGTTCATATGGCTAAATAAAGCTCAGATGAACAAAAAGCACAGCATGTAAACTTGCTGGAGCGCAATCGCGCGGTTCCATCCAGCTTCACATCCTGTGCACTTAATTTTCTATTTTTAAATGATATAACGGTAGAATTTCGGAATTATCACTCTATCTGCTCACAGCAACCGCAGACTTTCTGAAAGAGATCCACTCTTACTTATCCGTACTCTTTATTATACTAGATTTATTTCCTTTTGACAAATCTTGATAGTCTTTTAATAATGATTTGAACCAAGGTTAGCATACGGATAACTTTGTCGTTTCCGATATGTTGGCGAGCTACTTTTAGAATCTTTCCTGAATCTTTTGAGGCAAAAAGAAATTTACCTTTGTCAGTAAAGACTTCAAAGTGACGGCTGACTTTATTGCGAGAAACATTTGCTCCGATTTTTTCAATATTTTCCCAAGGAATTTGAATGTAATCTTCAACATTAGCATCGCTGTAAAATTCTAAGCCTTTATTGCCTAAAAGAAATTTGCCTACTTTTCCCCCCATACCGAGGTAAGAAACACCAGTAGTCGTTAATTCTACCGTAGAATTAATTGATTGTGCCATGTCATCTCCTCTGATAAGCTTTTAGTCTATTATAACATAATAAAAAAAGAAGGACCGAAATCCTTCCTTTCTTTTATTACATGATTCCGAAGAAGCGAGCGATGATACCAACGATGAACAATCCAATGATGATTGTGATTGGTGAAACTTTTTTCTTAAGCAACCACATACAGAAGAATGTGAGAAGAAGCCCCATCAAACCAGGAATCAATGAGTCTAATTGACCTTGAAGTGTATTAGTTTGTGTAGAAGTCAAGCTAAGTCCGCTAGCGACATCGCCAAGAATACCTTGAAGTTCAGTACCTGTTACGTTTCCTTTAGGGAATTCAATGTAAGCACCTTCTGACAATTGAGTTGCAGGAAGATTTACAGTAAATGTAATTGATACCCAACGTTCAACCAAGACAGCAAGGATGAACATACCAAGGATTGAAGCACCTTTAGTAATTTTTTGGATAATACCACCTGAAAGGTCTTTAGTGATTTCAGAACCAGCTTTGTAACCAAGCTCTTGAGTGTACCACAAGAATGCCATACGAATGATGTTCCATCCAAAGAAGAATAGGAGTGGACCAACAATGTTACCTGCCATAGCAAGTGAAGCACCAAGGGCACCAAGGATAGGACGAACAGTAAACCAGAAGACTGGGTCACCGACACCAGCAAGAGGTCCCATCATACCGATTTTAACCCCTTGGATAGCTGTGTCATCAATTTCAGCACCATTTGCGCGTTCTTCTTCAAGGGCAAGAGTTACACCGATGATTGGAGCAGCAACGTATGGGTGAGTATTGAAGAATTCCAAGTGACGTTCAAGAGCAGCGGCTCGGTCTTCTTTCGATGTATAAAGTTTTTTGATGGCAGGGATTAAAGCATATGCCCAACCTAAGTTTTGCATACGTTCGTAGTTCCAAGAACCTTGAAGGAAAGTTGAACGCCACCAAACTTTTTGACGATCAGATTTTGATAATTGAAGTTTTTCAGTCATGTTTGTGCCCCTTTCTAGTAGTCTTCTAGGATATCGCCAATTGGGTCACCAGAACCTGAAGCAGTTCCGCCTCCATTTCCACCTTTTTCTGAAAGGTTAAGGTAGATAAAGGCAAGAGCAACACCGATTGTACCAAGTGCGATAAGAGTAAGATCAGAGACAGCTGCTACAGCAAAACCGATAGCGAAGAATGGCCACACTTCACTCGTAGCCATCATGTTGATAACCATAGCGTAACCTACGGCAACAACCATACCACCACCGACGGCCATACCACCTGACAACCAGTCCGGCATAGCGTTAAGGATAGATTGTACTGCTGAAGTTGGTACTGCAAGAAGAAGTGCAGCAGGAACAGCAATACGAAGTCCTTGAAGGAATAGGGCAACTAAGTGAGTGCGTTCAACAGCAGCGATGTTTCCTTCTTTAGCGGCAGCGTCAGCACCGTGAACAAGGGCAACAGAAGCTGTACGAACAAGCATTGTAAGGAAAAGACCAGCAACAGCAAGAGGGATAGCAGTCGCAGTTGCAACAGCGATACCTTTAGTTGTGAAATCTCCACCTTTGACCATGATAATGGCAGCAGCTACTGAGGCAAGGGCAGCATCAGGCGCAACAGCAGCACCAATGTTAGCCCAACCAAGAGCGATCATTTGAAGTGAACCACCAAGGATGATACCTGCTTCAAGGTTACCAGTAACAAGACCGATAAGCGTGCAGGCAACTAGTGGTTGGTGGAATTGGAATTCGTCAAGGATACCTTCAAGACCAGCGAAGAAGGCAACTACAACGACTAAAATCATAGAAATAACTGACATTATTCTAGTTCCTTTCGTTTATAAAAGTTTTCAATGTGCAATAGGTAAGCCAGAAACCACGGCTTACTTAATTTGGATAAAAACAGGATGTTGAATTTGTGTTTATAATAATCGGTAATGTATAGAAACGCTCACTTTTTATGTTAAACACAGCTCATATTATTGAACGTTTGCTTTTTTGATAAGATCAAACAAGTCTTTCTTAGAATCATTAGGAACTTTACGTACATCAAATGTTACGCCAAGATCACGTAATTTTTCAAATGTGGCAACATCATCTTTATCCATAGATAAAACGTTGTTAACCATTGTTTTACCTGTTGAGTGAGCCATTGAACCAACGTTAAGTTCTTTAATTGGCACACCACCTTCGATAGCTTCAAGAGCTTCTTGAGGTGTTTCAAACAAGATAAGTGCATGTGTGTTACCAAAACGAGGGTCTTTAGCGGCTTCAATCAATTTCTTGATTGGAACAACGTTTGCTTTAACACCATTTGGCGCAGCTTGTTTAATCAAACCTTTACGTAATTCGTCTTTAGAGACAGTATCAGAAGCAACGATAATACGATCTGCTTTAGATGCTGGTGTCCAGTTTGTTGCAACTTGGCCGTGAAGAAGACGTGTGTCAATACGAGCGAGGTTAATTTTAAGTTTACCATCACCAATGACAGTTCCTTCTGGGATAGCACCTTGAGGTGCAGCTTGTGCAACAGGCGCAGCAGCAGCTTTTTCAGCTGGATTGAGTTCTTCAGGAAGTGCTTTAACACCGTCTTTAGACTCTTTAATGATATTTGCAACAACTTGTTCAACACCTGCATTAGCGTCCATCATACGCTCTGTATAGGCTTGGATAAGCATTGGCAAATTGAGACCTGTAATGATAGCCATCTTGCGGTCTGGATTTTCACCCATCACGCGACTAGCTTGGTTAAATGGAGAACCACTCCAAAGGTCAGCTAGTACGAGGATTTCATCATCAGCATCAAATTGTGCGATAGCATCGTTGAAGTGTGCATACAAATCATCTGGTCCTTCGCTTGGCATGAAAGTTACGACTTGAACTTTCTCTTGTTCGCCAAAAATCATAGAACCTGATTGATGAATACCTTCAGCAAATTTACCATGGCTGGCAATAATAATACCGATACCCATTCTTGTTCTTCCTCCTTTTAAATATTTTTCGTTGAAACAAAAAAGAATAATCTCCTTCCAAGCGAACTTGGCAATTCTTTTCCGTTTCAAGGAAATTTAAGAACAATATTATTGTAAAACGTTTTCAATAAAAAAGCAATAGCTTTTTTATTGAAAAAGTAGCATAAATCATGAAAAATTTTCAGAAACGCTCAGGTTAAAACGACTGAATTTGACAGAAAAAATAGCATTTGTTCGGATACTGCCTATCAAAAAAATGAAAATGTTATGAAAACGTTTTAAAAAGAATGAAAAAAGAAAAAACTCAAAAAAGAGAGTTTTTCATAAATTTATAGAAAAATTTTTTCAAGTTCTTTGGCAACACCATCTTCTTCATTAGAAAATTCACTTTGTTTATCGGCAAATGGCAGAAGAGTGTCACTTGCATTTTTCATAGCGTAGCCTGTTCCAGCAAATGATAGCATCTCGGTGTCATTATGTTCGTCACCAAAAGCAATCAAGTTATCTTGAGAGATATTGAGTATTTTTAGGAGATATTTTAAAGCATAGGCTTTGTTGATACCTTTTGGTGAAAATTCGAGAATGTTCAGCGGACCGCCCCAAGAATCAACTTCGATTGCGTAATTGAAGTGTTTACGCATCTCTTCTGCAAGAGCGTATTTATCTTGATGGCGTGTTTGCATGAGAATGCCGTTCGGATTTTTAGTGATTTTTTTGATGTCCATTGACATTTTTTTAGTAATTTCTGGGACACCGAAAAGCTGAGGGTTTACGCGATTATGGTCTTGGGCGCTAATATAGAATTTTTTTCGGTACTCGCTGGCAATAAAATCTGCTTCAATGCTTTGTTGCATATCAAGAATATCAAGCAGGTATTGCTTGTCAATCGTAACGCTATGTTCCCATTCCCATTTTTTCTCGGGTAAATGCGTGAGCGAGCCATTGAAAGAAATCATCGGAGTCGATAATTCAAGGCGGCGATAGTGTTCAAGTGCCATACGATAAGGACGCCCAGTTGCAATAACGACCTTATGCCCTTTATTTTGAACCTTTTTAATCGTTTCAACGGTATAATCTGAAATGGTATTGTCGCTGCGCAACAATGTGCCGTCTAAATCAAGTGCAATCATTTTCTTTATCATAGCTGTTATTATAACAAAAAAGACTATAAAATTAAAAGAAAAGATTTCTATGCTATAATAGTAGTAATAAAAAATGAGGTTTTCGATTCATGTATAAAATTGTTTGGAGTCACTTATTTGCCTTGGGCATTATTCTGGGAGTTGTTTATTATCAGTCTAACGTTGATGGTTTGATGAATGACGTCCTGTTTGCTTTGTTGACTTTGGAAATGGGATTTTTATTCTATTATTTCAAACACGTTTTGTTACGTGGCTTGGTTTTAATATTTTGGTGCTTTTTCTATCCTTATAATTTGAATGTCTTGTTTAGTGTGGCTAACACATCTTGGGATACTGCTGCTTTATGGACATCAAATGGGATGAAATCTTTCATGCTTTATTTGGCAGTTCTTGTATTTGCCTTGATTGCTGGAACATTGAGTATACGGTTGATCTTAAATGCATTTAAATTAAATCATTATATTCAAGTATTCTTTGTAATGGGAATTGCATTTTTTGCTAGTCTAATGTTTCAGATTTTACGAACATTGGGGATTACTTGGAAAGTGATTTTATCACAACACCTCAATATTTTTGAGCAGGTCTCAAAAGCTCTGACAACAATTAATATGCCATTTATTCTAGGATTAATGGTTGTACAGGTGATGATGTTTATTTTGTTGGATAATGATTAATTAAGCTAAGGAGTTGCCCTTGGCTTTTATTTTTTAGTATTTTACCACCATGTCTGGTGGTTATGCTCACTTTATTTGTTAGTTTTAAAGGGCTTTTTAAAATCTTTTTTGTTATAATGTCTGTTTAAGGAAAGGAGAAAAACATGGCTAAAAAAATTGTTTTTGTTCATCTATTTTTCGGAGGTATTGCTTTTGGCATTTATCATTATCATCTTGAAGGACCAGACCTTGTTTGGAATATGTTTTTAGCTTTGGTGGCTCTTGATTTTTCACTTGTTTCCTATTATATAAGTAAAAAAGTTGTAAGGGGATTAGGAGCTATTCTGTGGCTATTCTTTTATCCTAATACTTTCTATATGTTAACGGATATTGTTCATATGCAATTTACAAGCACAGTATTGTGGAACAAAACGAGTTTGATTTTGTATATGTTATATGTGTCTAGTATTTTGTTTGGTGTTCTTTGTGGGATTGAAAGTGTTAAAAATATTGTTCTTACTTTTAAACTAAAAAATTATTATTTACGGTTGCTTTTTATTGGTGTTTTGTCATTTATTTCAAGTTTTGCTATCCATATCGGGCGTTACGCCCGCTTGAATTCTTGGGATATTTTCACACGTCCAAAAACCGTTATTAGTGAAATTCTAGACGTTGTTAGCTGGGATGCTGTTCATTTTGTGTTAGGGTTTACATTTATTCAGATTTTATGTCTGGTATTTCTTGACCGAGAAAATTTCAAATAAAGTTATTGAAAAATGAACGTTTTTTTGATAGACTATATGAGTTGTTCGGAAATTGTACGAAAAACGATTATTATTAACCCTATCAAAGGAGAAACCATTTTAAAATGGAAAAGTTTTTTAAACTTAAGGAACATGGTACAGATGTTCGTACAGAAGTAACTGCTGGTTTGACAACTTTCTTTGCAATGTCTTATGTTTTATTTGTCAACCCTTCAATTCTTTCACAAACTGGTATGCCTACGCAAGGTGTATTCCTTGCTACTATTATAGGAGCTGTTGTTGGTACATTGATGATGGCTTTTTATGCAAACCTTCCGTATGCCCAGGCACCTGGTATGGGACTTAATGCTTTTTTTACTTATACAGTTGTCTTTGCATTAGGATATACTTGGCAAGAAGCGCTAGCGATGGTTTTCATTTGTGGAATTATTTCACTTGTGATTACTCTTACTAAAGTTCGTAAATTGATTATTGAGTCAATTCCTGCAACTTTAAAATCAGCGATTTCAGCAGGTATTGGTATTTTCCTTGCTTACGTTGGTATCAAAAATGCTGGTTTCTTGAAATTCTCTGTTGATGCAGGAACATACACAGTATCTGGAACAGGTGCTGACAAAGGTCTTGCTTCAATTACAGCTAATGCTTCAGCCACTCCAGGTTTGGTTGCTTTTAACACACCTGCTGTTATCCTTGCATTGATTGGTCTTGCTATTACTATTTTCTTTATTGTTAAAGGTATTCGTGGTGGCGTTATTCTTTCAATTGCTGTAACAACTATTCTTGGTATTTTTATGGGCGTGGTTGATCTTGGTTCAATCAACTGGTCAGCGACAAACTTATCTGCTTCTATCAATGATTTGAAAGAAGTGTTTGGTGTTGCTCTTGGAAGTCAAGGTTTGGGGTCGTTGTTCTCAGATGCCTCACGTATTCCAGGCGTTTTAATGGCAATCCTTGCTTTTGCTTTAACAGATATCTTTGATACAATTGGGACACTTGTTGGTACTGGTGAGAAGGTTGGTATTGTTGCTACAACTGGTGAAAATAAAGAGTCTCAAGCGCTTGATCGTGCCCTTTATTCTGATCTAGTTGGTACAACATTGGGTGCGATTGCAGGTACTTCAAATGTAACAACTTACGTTGAATCAGCAGCAGGTATCGGTGCTGGTGGTCGTACTGGTTTGACTGCCCTTGTTGTAGCTGTTCTCTTTGCTATTTCAAGCTTCTTTAGTCCACTTGTTTCAATCGTTCCTACACAAGCAACCGCACCTATCCTTATCATCGTTGGTGTGATGATGCTTTCAAATCTTAAAAATGTTAAATGGGATGATTTGAGTGAAGCTATTCCAGCTTTCTTCACATCAATTTTTATGGGATTCAGCTATAGCATTACTTACGGTATCGCAGCTGGATTTATCACTTACACATTAGTTAAAATTGTGAAAGGTCAAGCTAAAGATGTTCACTTTGTTATGTGGATTTTGGACTTCTTGTTCATTCTTAACTTTGTTTGCTTGGCAATTTTGTAAAAGATATAGTTTTAGATGAAAGCTGGAGGAGAAATTCCTCCAGCTTTTTTCAATCTTTTTAGGCGGTATTGAGTAGCTGTTTTAAGGTGCTTGCAAAATTAGAATTTTGAATTTTTATAATAAAAATAGCATAAAAATCTAGTTATCCGCATAAAAACTGGACTTATCACACTTTATCAAGGTCAAAACCACTCAATTTACTACTAATTTACTACTTATGAATGAGCTTTGATACGACGATTTATCCTTGAAAAGTGAAGATATAAAGATACTTCCAATAAAATTTGAATATTTAATAGGTAGACACTTCAAAAAATGAGGTGTCTATTTTTTTACCCGATTTTGAAAGGAAGTGAACTTATGAAAACAAAAAATCAAGAATCAAAAGGTCGTTCCCCACTCTTTAAGACCATCAAACATTCATTCAGCCAATAAAAAAGAAAGGATAGGTAAAAATATGGAACTTAAATTTGTGATTCCCAACATGGAAAAAACATTCGGCAATTTAGAATTTGCTGGCGAGGATAAAGTCGTTCAGCGAAGAATCAACGGACGGCTAACTGTCTTATCAAGAAGCTATAATCTCTATTCTGATGTTCAAAGAGCAGATGATATTGTGGTGGTGCTTCCTGCTGAAGCTGGCGAAAAACATTTCGGCTTTGAGGAACGTGTGAAGTTAGTCAATCCACGTATTACCGCAGAGGGCTACAAAATCGGCACTCGTGGTTTTACAAATTACCTTTTACATGCTGACGACATGATAAAAGAATAAAGAAAGAGAGGAAAAATGATGAGATTAGCAAATGGCATTGTATTAGATAAAGACACGACTTTTGGAGAATTGAAATTCTCTGCTCTACGTCGTGAAGTGAGAATCCAAAATGAAGACGGGTCGGTTTCAGATGAAATCAAGGAACGTACCTATGACTTAAAATCCAAAGGACAAGGACGCATGATTCAAGTAAGTATTCCTGCCAGCGTGCCTTTGAAAGAGTTTGATTATAACGCACGGGTGGAACTTATCAATCCCATTGCGGACACCGTTGCTACTGCCACCTATCAAGGAGCAGATGTTGACTGGTATATCAAGGCAGACGATATTGTGCTGACAAAGGATTCTAGTTCATTCAAAGCTCAACCACAAGCAAAGAAAGAACCGACACAAGACAAATAGTCGCTAGGTAGAAAGGAGACTTTTTCGCATGAAACAGCGTGGTAAAAGGATTCGCCCATCTGGTAAAGATTTAGTCTTTCATTTTACGATAGCGTCACTCCTGCCTGTTTTCCTGCTGGTTGTCGGACTGTTTCATGTGAAGACAATCCAGCAGATCAACTGGCAGGATTTTAACCTATCACAAGCAGATAAGATTGACATTCCCTATTTAATTATCAGTTTCAGTGTCGCAATTCTTATCTGCTTGCTGGTAGCGTTTGTATTCAAACGGGTTCGCTATGATACGGTTAAACAACTTTACCACCGTCAAAAACTGGCAAAGATGATACTTGAAAACAAGTGGTATGAATCTGAACAGGTCAAAACAGAGGGTTTCTTTAAAGATAGTGCTGGTCGTACAAAGGAAAAGATAACCTACTTCCCTAAAATGTATTATCGACTTAAAAATGGCTTGATACAGATACGGGTGGAAATCACGCTGGGAAAATATCAAGACCAACTCTTACACTTGGAAAAGAAATTAGAGAGTGGCTTGTACTGTGAGCTGACGGATAAAGAGTTAAAGGATTCCTATGTGGAATATACTTTGCTCTATGACACCATAGCCAGTCGTATTTCTATTGATGAAGTAGAAGCTAAAGATGGTAAACTTCGCTTAATGAAAAACGTATGGTGGGAATATGATAAGCTCCCTCATATGTTGATTGCTGGTGGTACAGGTGGCGGTAAAACTTACTTTATACTGACACTGATTGAAGCCTTGCTTCATACAGATTCAAAACTGTATATTCTTGACCCGAAAAATGCTGATCTTGCGGACTTAGGTTCTGTGATGGCAAATGTCTACTATAGAAAAGAAGACTTGCTTTCTTGCATTGAAACATTCTATGAAGAAATGATGAAACGTAGTGAGGAAATGAAGCAGATGAAGAACTATAAGACTGGCAAAAATTATGCTTACTTAGGTCTCCCGGCACACTTCTTAATCTTTGATGAATACGTCGCTTTCATGGAAATGCTGGGAACAAAAGAAAACACCGCAGTTATGAATAAGCTGAAACAGATTGTCATGTTAGGTCGTCAAGCTGGCTTCTTTCTAATACTGGCTTGTCAACGTCCAGACGCAAAATATTTAGGCGACGGAATCCGTGATCAGTTTAATTTCAGAGTGGCTTTAGGTCGTATGTCTGAAATGGGCTATGGCATGATGTTTGGCAGTGACGTACAAAAGGATTTCTTCTTAAAGCGAATCAAAGGTCGTGGCTATGTTGATGTAGGAACAAGTGTCATATCAGAGTTTTATACTCCCCTTGTACCAAAAGGATATGATTTCTTGGAGGAAATTAAAAAGTTATCCAACAGCAGACAGTCCACGCAGGCGACGTGCGAAGCGGAAGTCGCAGGTGTGGACTGATCTTGCTGGCTGGTGTGGCAATAGCCACGCCAGCACTTAACCCCCCGTATCTAACAGGGGGGTACAAATCGACAGGAAACAGTCAAAAAAACATTAGAAAATCCTTTGGTTACAAGGGATTTACAAAATTTCAGCGTATGTCAAATGGGCTTTAAAAGTTGACATACGCCTTTTTGATTGGAGGGATTTTTACTGAATGAACAAACTTGGTTACAGCATTTAAAAGAAAAACGCTTGGCTTATGGACTATCTCAAAACCGTTTAGCTGTTGCGACTGGTATTACAAGGCAGTATCTAAGCGATATTGAAACAGGAAAAGTCAAGCCATCAGAGGATTTACAGCAGTCCCTTTGGGAAGCTCTGGAACGCTTCAATCCCGACGCTCCCCTTGAAATGCTGTTTGATTATGTAAGAATTCGCTTTCCGACAACAGACGTACAGCAGGTGGTCGAAAACATCTTACAACTGAAACTGTCCTATTTTCTTCATGAGGACTATGGTTTCTATTCTTATTCAGAGCATTATGCTTTAGGCGACATATTCGTCCTTTGCTCCCATGAACTGGACAAAGGAGTTCTGGTGGAATTGAAAGGTCGTGGGTGCAGACAATTTGAAAGCTATCTTCTGGCACAACAAAGAAGCTGGTATGAGTTCTTTATGGACGTTTTGGTGGCTGGCGGTGTGATGAAACGCCTTGACCTTGCCATTAACGATAAGACAGGGATTTTAAATATCCCTGTACTCACTGAAAAGTGCCAACAGGAAGAATGTATCTCCGTCTTCCGCAGTTTTAAAAGCTATCGCAGTGGCGAACTGGTACGCAAAGAGGAAAAGGAATGTATGGGAAACACCCTCTATATCGGTTCATTACAAAGTGAAGTTTATTTCTGTATCTATGAAAAGGACTACGAGCAGTACAAGAAAAATGATATTCCCATTGAAGACGCAGAAGTAAAAAACCGTTTTGAGATTCGATTGAAAAATGAGCGTGCCTATTATGCAGTCCGTGATTTACTCGTCTATGACAATCCAGAGCATACCGCCTTTAAAATTATCAATCGGTATATCCGTTTTGTAGATAAAGACGATTCCAAACCTCGTTCTGATTGGAAACTGAATGAAGAATGGGCTTGGTTTATTGGGAACAATCGTGAACGATTAAAACTAACCACAAAACCAGAGCCTTACTCCTTCCAAAGGACGCTGAACTGGCTATCTCATCAAGTTGCCCCGACCTTAAAGGTTGCGATTAAACTTGATGAAATCAACCAGACGCAGGTTGTAAAAGACATTCTCGACCATGCGAAACTGACAGACCGACACAAGCAGATTTTGAAGCAACAGTCAGTAAAAGAACAGGACGTGATAACAACAAAAAAATAACTCAAATACAAATTCATTGAATATAGAGAGGAGGGTTCTGTTGCAAAGTTTTAAATAAAGAATAAAATCCCTTACGGTATCTATGATTTAAGCTGGGATTCCCAATAATACCTTGATTTCAGTACAGACCGAAAACCCGAAGAGAGTGCCTTCTTTTCGGGTTTTCTTATATAATCCTCGAATGGCTTCCATGCCTTTAATCGTGGTAGAGGCAGTGCGTAAACTTCGATAGAATTTATTGCGTCTCTTTACTGGACGATGGTCTTGTTCAATCAAATTATTCAGGTATTTAATGGTACGATGTTCTGTCCCTTGATAAAAGCCGTATTCTTTTAGTTTCTTAAAGGCACTTGTAATAGAGGGGGCTTTATCTGTGACTACAACCTTCGGTTCATCAAACTGCTTCACTAACCGCTTAAGAAAAGCATAGGCTGCTTGTGTGTCCCGTTTTTTACGTAACCAAATATCCAAGGTTAAACCATCTGCATCGATGGCTCGATACAAATAATGCCATTTTCCTTTAATTTTGATGTACGTTTCATCCATTTTCCATGAATAAAAGGATTTTTTATTTTTCTTTTTCCAAATTTGATAGAGTAGTTTGCCATATTCTTGCACCCAACGATAAATCGTCGTATGAGAAACGTTAATGCCACGATCATATAAGATTTCTTGAACTTCACGATAGCTAAGGTTATAACGAAGATAGTAGCCCACGGCTACAATAATCACATCCTGCTGAAATTGCTTTCCTTTAAAATGATTCATCGTCATTCCTCCTGCTATCTTTTTCTATTATTCTACCTTATTTGATAGTAGATTTAAAACTTTGCAACAGAACCCAATAAGTATAACGAGGATAAATTGCCACACATCACTCCACATAGTTTGCGACATACATTCTGTACCAACTATGCAAATGCAGGAATGAATCCAAAGGCATTACAGTACATTATGGGACATGCTAATATAGCCATGACGCTGAACTATTACGCACATGCAACATTCGATTCTGCAATGGCAGAAATGAAACGCTTGAATAAAGAGAAGCAACAGGAGCGTCTTGTTGCTTAGTAGTACAAATGAATTTACTACTTATTTACCACTTCTGACAGCTAAGACATGAGGAAATATGCAAAGAAACGTGAAGTATCTTCCTACAGTAAAAATACTCGAAAGCACATAGAATAAGGCTTTACGAGCATTTAAGAAAATATAAAAAGATAATTAGAAATTTATACTTTGTTTATCCTTAAAAATAGGATAAAAATCGGACGAGACTTGGAAGAGCTCCAGTTTTTTGATATAATAGTTCCATGTTTTATAGTCACAATGAAGATGAGTTGATTGCTTATGGAAATCGGCTTGGTCAAGAATTACAGGCAGGAGATGTTCTTGTTTTAACAGGAAATCTTGGTGCTGGTAAGACAACCTTAACCAAGGGAATCGCTAAAGGACTTGATATTCACCAGATGATTAAGAGTCCAACATACACGATTGTTCGAGAATACGAAGGAAGTTTACCACTTTATCATTTAGATGTTTATCGTATCGGAAATGATCCTGATTCTATCGATTTAGATGATTTTTTGTATGGTGATGGCGTAACTGTGATTGAATGGGGAGAGCTTCTTGAGACTGACTTGCTTGGTGATTATCTAGAAGTTGTTATTACGCCGTCAGGAGATGGGCGTGAAATAACACTACATGCTAATGGTTCACGTAGTCAAGCGCTTTTGGAGGCGATTGAACGTGGCTGAGCAGGAAGTTATCATTGAGGAAGCGCAGCCTTCAGATGCCAAAGCTTTGATTGATTTACTCGATCAAGTCAATGCAGAAACAGATTTTATCATTTTAGAGAAAAATTTATCTATTGATGATATGCAGACTTTTTTGCAAATACGTGCAGAAGTCTTAAATGAAATTTGTTTGGTTGTTAGAGTTGGTTCTGAGCTTGCGGGAGTGCTTAATATTGTTAGCACGAACTCACCACAAACTAATCATATCGGAGATGTTTTCATTGCATTGCAAGAAAAATATTGGGGATACGGGCTTGGTTCACTGTTAATGGAAGTTGCTCTTGATTGGGCAGAGCAAACGCCAATGATTCGCCGTTTGGAGTTAACAGTTCAAGCTAGAAATAGCAGAGCTGTTCACCTTTATGAAAAGTTCGGTTTTAAGATTGAAGCTGCGAAAGAACGTGGCGCAAAAACTAAAGATGGAGAATTTCTTGACGTCTACTTGATGAGTAGGTTGATAGACTAAAAGTAAACAAATGAAACTCGGAAAAAAAATTCTGCTAATGATAGCAGCAATCTTTGTAACAACAATTGTTGCCTTAGGTGTTTATATTACAACAGCTTACAATTTCTCAACAAGTGAGCTTTCAAAAACGTTTAAAGACTACAAGACGTCTGATTCTAGTAGTAATGCTATTGAGCAAACAAAACCTATCTCAATTCTTTTGATGGGGGTTGACACAGGCGATTCAGAACGTACATCAACGTGGGAAGGTAACAGCGATTCTATGATTCTAGTGACTGTTAATCCTGAAACGAAAAAAACAACGATGACTAGTTTGGAGCGTGACGTTTTGGTGACACTTACTGGACCAGAAGATAATGATATGAATGGCGTTGAAGCTAAATTGAATGCTGCATATGCTTCTGGTGGTGCGCAAATGGCTATCATGACGGTACAAAGTTTGTTGGACATTACTATTGATTACTATGTCCAAATCAACATGCAAGGTTTGGTAGATTTGGTTGATGCTGTTGGTGGTATTACCGTAACCAATAATTTCGATTTTGCCATTTCGATTGCAGAAAATGAACCTGAATATACAGCAACCGTTGAACCTGGTACTCACAAGATAAATGGTGAACAAGCTTTGGTTTACGCACGTATGCGTTATGATGACCCTGAAGGTGACTATGGACGTCAAAAACGCCAACGTGAAGTCATTCAAAAAGTTTTGCAGAAAATTTTAGCACTTGATAGTGTAAGTTCATATAAAAAAATCCTTTCTGCTGTAAGTAGCAATATGCAAACAAATATTGAAATTTCATCTAGCACGATTCCAAGCTTACTTGGCTATACAGATGCTTTGGGTGATATTAAAACCTACCAACTACAAGGTGAGGATGCGACGATTAATGGTACATCATATCAGATTGTCACATCAGACCATCTGCTTGAAATTCAAAATAATATCAAGAAACAACTTGGCTTAGATGAAAGTACAACCTTGCAAACGACAGCTGTTCTCTATGAAAATCTTTATGGTAGTGGAATATCAAGCTCTTATGATAGTGGCTATGGTGATTATAGTAGTTTTAGCGGCTATGACAGTGGTTATAGTGATTACAATAGTGGTGGTTATAGCGACTATAGCACAGATACTTATTCTGATTACAGTGCTTATTCATATTAAAATAATAGAGGCTGAGATTTTATCTCAGCTTCTTTAATTTGAAAAAATTTGGTCTGATTAGTTCCCTTATCAGTGGCTATTATAAAACCACCAAGCCTTTTAGCTTGGTGGTTGTTGCTTAGTTTTCTTCTTGATATTTTGCTAGCGTTGCTTTGATTTGCTCTAAGCGGCTATTGGTTTCTTGTTCAAAAAGGCGACGTTTGTAATCCAAATCTTGGCTGATTGTTTGAAGTGTTGGAAGCTGGTTGTTAATGTCGTCAATACTGCGACGAATTTTTACGATGTCAGTTGAAATTCTTTCGCTAATGTCATCAGCTTCTGCGATTTCTGCTTTAAATTGGTCGCGGTTTTTATAGACATGATAGGCTGCATATCCTGCGCAGCCAGCCACGCCGAGTGCGATAAGATGTCTTAATTTCATGCTTTTACCTCTTGAGAGATTTGCTCTGCTAATTTGCCAAGAGCTTCAAAGTTAGGTTCATGTTCTGTGAAAGCAAATGTGACTTCATCGTTAGCATCATAACGTGGGATGAGGTGGACGTGTGCATGGAAAACAGTTTGTCCAGCGACTTCTTCGTTGTTATTAAGAATGTTCATTCCGACAGCACCAGTAGCTTTTTGGACGGCACGTGCGACTTTCGGTAAACGAGAAAAGAGTGTTTCTGATGTTTCTTGAGACATGGCAAGAACATTACGGACGTGCTCTTTTGGAATTAATAGAGTATGTCCTTTAGTTGTTTGTGAAATGTCTAAAAAAGCAAGTACTTGGTCATCTTCATAGACTTTTGATGACGGAATGTCACCAGCGATAATGTTACAAAAGATACAATTTTCCATTTGAATCACCTATAATCCTTTGATTTTGTTATAATTATTATATCAAAAATTTGTGGGTATCTTATGTTAAAAATTGAAAATATAACAGGGGGATATATTAACATCCCTGTCTTAAAAAATATTTCTTTTGAAGTTGGTGATGGTGAGCTTATTGGCTTAATTGGTTTGAATGGGGCTGGTAAGTCAACGACAATCAATGAAATTATTGGGCTCTTAACGCCATATCAAGGGCAAATTTCGATTGATGGTTTGACTTTGGCGCAGAATCAGGCAGAATATCGTAAGAAAATTGGATTTATCCCAGAAACGCCAAGTTTATATGAAGAATTGACTTTACGTGAACATTTAGAAACAGTTGCAATGGCTTATGACCTTAATTATGATGAGGCGATGGCGCGTGCGACAGAATTGTTGGAACTTTTCCGTTTATCTGATAAATTAGAGTGGTTTCCGATTAATTTCTCTAAAGGGATGAAGCAGAAGGTCATGATTATTTGTGCCTTTATGGTTAATCCAAGTTTGTTTATCGTTGATGAGCCCTTTTTGGGCTTGGACCCATTAGCAATTTCTGATTTGACAGAATTATTGGCGCAAGAAAAGGCAAAAGGAAAAGCGATTTTGATGTCAACACACGTTTTGGATGCTGCTGAAAAGATGTGTGACCGTTTTGTGATTTTGCATCAAGGGAAAATTCGTGCAACTGGTACATTAGCAGAGCTACGTGAAGCATTTGGTGATGAGACAGCAACGCTTAATGATATTTATATGTCATTGACTAAAGAGGTGTGATATGAAAGAAGTTTTTCAAAAGCGCCGTAGTGCTTTTTTAGGGCAATGCTTAAAGTATCTTCGTTATGTCTTTAATGACCATTTTGTGCTAGTCTTGGTTTTCTTAACAGGCTTTCTGATGGTTCAATACAGCCAGCTGTTACGTCAGTTTCCAAGTCAGACAGTCGTTATTGACGTGATTTTGGTCTTGGTTATCCTTGTTTTGCTTAGCCTTGGGAAGATTGCGACTTATTTGGAAGCACCTGATAAATTGTTCTATTTGCCAAAAGAAATTGAGATTTTGCAATGGCTATCACAGGCAAGACGTCGTGCTTTTGTGATTTGGACAATCGTGCAAACGGCAATTCTTGTTTTATTAGCTCCCATCTTCTTTAAACTAGGTTTTTCAACGGTTACCTTTGGCATTTTATTGCTTGCTTTAGCGGTTGTGAAATGGCTTGTAATGAAAGAAAAAAGCAAGGTATTCTTTTCTCAAGGAAAATTTTCATGGGATGCTGCCATTTCTTATGAAGCAAAACGTCGTCAAGGAGTGCTTAAATTCTTTTCACTTTTCACAACGGTTAAGGGAATTTCAGCTAGTGTGAAACGTCGTTCGTACTTGGATAGTTTGCTTGGTTTGGTCAAAAAAACACATGCCAAAACATGGTCAAATTTATACCTACGTGCGTTTTTACGGAGTTCAGATTATTTTGCTTTAACCTTGCGATTACTCGCATTGAGCTTGCTTGCGCTTATCTTTATTTCCAATCGCTTGGTAGCAGTTGGCTTGGCTTTGGTCTTTAATTATTTATTACTTTTTCAATTATTAACCCTATCCCAACATTTTGATTATCAATATTTGACCAATCTTTATCCAATTTCTGAAAAGCAAAAGGCGGCTAATTTAAAGACATTTTTGAAAAAATTATCGTATTTATTGGGCTTTTTGGAGTTGTTATTAACGTTTTCTTGGCAAGCAGCAGGCTTATTGATTTTGGTAACGGTTATTATTACAGAATGGTATCTTCCTTACAAAATCAATAAGATGATTGACTAGGCGCTGTAAAACAAGTAAAATAGGAGTAAACAAACGATTCACGAAAGAAAAGGAGGGCGGACAGGTGACAGTATCGGATCAAGAATTGACAATGACTCCCTTGCAAGGTAAGAGTGGTAAAGCCTTTATTGGTCAATATCCAAACGGTGAAAAAATCTTTATTAAATTGAATACGACACCGATTTTGCCTGCACTTGCTAAAGAACAGATTGCACCACAATTATTGTGGGTACGTCGAACTGGCAATGGTGATACAATGAGTGCTCAAGAGTGGCTTGATGGTAGAATTTTGACAAAAGAGGATATGGGGAGTAAACAAATTGTCCATATTCTTTTGCGTTTGCACAAATCACGCCCTCTAGTTAATCAGCTGTTACAGTTGAACTATAAGATTGAAAATCCTTATGATTTGTTGGTGGATTGGGAAAAAAATGCCCCACTTCAAATCCAAGAGAATACTTATCTGCAAAGTATCGTCAAAGAATTAAAACGCAGTTTACCAGAGTTTCGTTCAGAAGTTGCAACGATTGTGCATGGTGATATTAAGCATAGCAACTGGGTCATTACGACTAGTGGTATGATTTACCTTGTTGATTGGGATTCTGTACGATTGACAGATAGAATGTATGATGTAGCCTTTCTTTTGAGTCATTACATTCCATATTCACGTTGGCATGAGTGGTTAAATTATTATGGTTACAAGGATAATGAGAAAGTACGCCAAAAAATTGTTTGGTACGGACAATTCTCATATCTTTCACAAATTTTAAACTGTTTTGATAAGCGTGACATGGAGCACGTGAATCAAGAAATTTATGGTTTACGAAAATTTAGGGAGTTAGTTAGTAAAAAGAAATAATGCGAGTTAGAAAACGTAAGGGTGCTGAGGAGCACTTAGAAAATAACCCACACTATGTTATTTTAAATCCAGAAGAAGCCAAAGGACGTTGGCGCGAAGTATTTGGTAATGATAATCCAATCCACATTGAAGTAGGTTCAGGAAAAGGAGCCTTCATTACTGGAATGGCTTTGCAAAATCCAGATATTAACTATATCGGAATTGACATTCAAGTATCTGTGCTTAGCTATGCTTTAGATAAAGTGTTAGATAGTCAAGCACCGAATGTTCGTTTGTTGTTAGTTGATGGCTCTGATTTGACAAATTATTTTGCAGATGGTGAGATTGATTTAATGTATTTGAATTTTTCAGATCCATGGCCGAAAAAACGTCATGAAAAACGCCGTTTAACTTATAAGACATTCTTGGATACTTACCGTCAAATTTTACCAGAACAAGGTGAAATTCATTTCAAAACGGATAACCGTGGTTTGTTTGAATACAGTTTGGCAAGTTTCTCACAATATGGCATGATTTTAAAACAAGTTTGGTTAGATCTGCATGCTAGTGATTTTGAGGGAAATGTCATGACTGAATATGAGGAAAAATTTTCTCAAAAAGGACAAGTCATTTACCGTGTTGAAGCACAATTTCAGTAATTAGTGGACTGGTTAAAGAAGTGGTTATCTAAGCTTCTTTCGGAGAGGTCGCATAGTGGTCGAGTGCGCACGCTTGGAAAGCGTGTAGTCCAATTGGGCTCGGGGGTTCGAATCCCCTCCTCTCCTTACAAAATTGAATAGTAAAAGATGCCCTTTATTTTATAGATAATGATGTAAAAAATCAGGGCATTTTTTGTACTCAATTATCGTAATGTTATTGAGATTTATGAATGGGAAAGACTCTCACCGATGTTAATAAATATTTAAAAAATAATAACTATAGTTTGAATATTTGGGAGCAAGCTGCTGGTAGTAAAACTACTTAGAATGGTGAGGCTGTAATGGTATTAGGAAAAGTAAGGGATTTTTTTAATCAAGCATCATTAAGTATTTTGCTGTGTTAATGTTATTGATACGCTCAGTGTATAACGGTGTTTTGATTGGCCATGACAATCTCATCGTTTTAGCAATCTTGGTAGGAATACTAGTCCTTATGAAAAATTATCAGTAAACATAATCTAGGTCTTGGCAGAAAATAATAGCATTGTTTACAATAACAATCAGGAAACAAATGAGGTCGCAAAAGAAATTCATCAGCTTACTGGAAATCAGAGCGATTCGTCAACGGATAGAATTTTGGTTGTAACGGCGGATAAAGAACATGTAGATAGTTATTTTATCCAATATGCTAGTTGTTATTATCCGTGGGATGCCAATGTTGATATACCAGAGATAATTTTGTGTCGGCTGACCAAGAATTTTTAGATTTAATGGCATTGTACAGCGACAGCGCAACAAGGTATTACCTCTGGAATGAAAATATTGATACTAGGGATAATTTCGATTTAACAGACGATGACTTTATTGCACTCTAAAAACATATGACGAAGTCTTGATTTTAGATGACCATTATACGTTTAATGCCTTGACGAAAAAATTATTTGGTCGGACATATTCCCCAGGATTGTATAAAGTATCAGACATTCTTGCTGGGAAAGGGTAAGTTTTCTAGCTTCATCAAGCATAAGTCTTGATATTTCAGATAAAATGTGCTATTATAATAGAAAATAAGAGGAAGGAGGCGAAGTTTGTGACTTCGCCTCTTGTGGTGCTTAAATCTCATTTTAGCTAAAAAGGCTAGTGATTACAAGAGATTAAGAGCGAAGTTCTACGATGAGACGCTACAAGTCCACTTCGTAGAAGTAAGTGATCGTAGTGAACTTTCTATTTTTGATTTTAAAAGATAAAGGAGGGGATTCTTATCGCAAACGCAAATACAATCATTGATGTCGTTACAGAAGTGGTTGCACCAGCTATTAAAGAGCCGTTTGAATTAGTTGATGTCGAGTATGAGAAGATGGGGAGCGATTATGTGCTTAGCATCTTAATTGACAAGCCAGAAGGCATTACGGTAGATGATACAGCAGAGTTGACTGAAATTATCAGCCCTTTGCTTGATGCCATTAAACCAGACCCATTTCCAGAGCAGTATATGTTGGAAGTGTCTAGCCCTGGTTTAGAGCGTCCGTTAAAAACGAAAGAAGCTCTTGAAAAAGCTGTAGGTTCTTATGTCAATGTTAGTCTCTACAAAGCGATTGATAAAGTTAAGGTATTCCAAGGGGACCTTGTTGCTTTTGACGGTGACACATTGACCATTGATTATTTGGATAAAACGCGGAAAAAAACAGTTGAAATTCCGTATTCGACAGTTGCAAAAGCGCGTTTGGCAGTGAAATTGTAGTCAAGTTTTACAAACTACAATCTGATTTTATTTAGATATAGACGAAAGGATACGCTCTACTGACCATGTAGAGCAATGAAAACAATGAGCAAAGAAATGCTAGAAGCCTTCCGTATTTTGGAAGAAGAAAAACACATTAACAAAGAAGACATCATTGATGCTGTGAAAGAGTCTTTGAAATCAGCTTACAAACGTCGTTATGGTCAATCTGAATCATGTGTTATTGAATTCGATGACAAAAAAGGTGATTTTAAAGTTTACACTGTTCGTGAAGTTGTTGAAGAAGTTTTTGATAGCCGTTTAGAAATCAGTTTGTCAGATGCGTTGAAAATCAGTTCAGCTTATGAACTCGGTGATAAAATTCGTTTTGAAGAATCTGTTGCTGAATTTGGTCGAGTTGCTGCTCAATCAGCTAAACAAACAATCATGGAAAAAATGCGCCGTCAAATTCGTGAAGTAACTTACAATGAGTACAAACAACACGAAGGCGAAATCATGACTGGTACTGTTGAACGTTTTGACCAACGTTTCATCTATGTTAACCTTGGTTCGCTTGAAGCGCAATTATCACACCAAGATCAAATTCCTGGTGAAACCTTCAAATCACATGACCGTATTGAAGTTTATGTTTACAAAGTTGAAAACAATCCAAAAGGTGTCAACGTTTTTGTAAGCCGTAGCCACCCACAATTCATCAAACGCATTATGGAACAAGAAATTCCTGAAGTATTTGACGGAACAGTTGAAATCATGAGCGTTTCACGTGAGGCAGGCGACCGTACAAAAGTTGCTGTTCGTAGCCACAATCCAAACGTTGATGCTATCGGTACTATTGTCGGTCGTGGTGGAAGCAACATTAAGAAAGTGATTAGCAAATTCCATCCAAAACGTTATGATGCTAAGGCTGGTATTGAAGTGCCAATCGAAGAAAATATTGATGTTATCCAATGGGTTGAAGATCCAGCGGAATTCATCTACAATGCCATTGCGCCAGCAGAAGTTGATATGGTTCTTTTTGACGAAGAGGACAGTAAACGTGCGACTGTTGTCGTTCCTGACAATAAATTGTCACTTGCTATTGGTCGTCGTGGACAAAACGTTCGTTTGGCAGCTCATTTAACTGGCTACCGTATCGACATCAAATCTGCATCAGAATACGAAGCACTTGAAGCTGAACATGAAGCAAACGCAGCTGTAGCACAAGAAGAAGTTGCACCTGTTGAAGAAGCAGCTGAATCTGTTGAAACTGAAGTTGTAGCAAACGACGCAGAGTAAAGAAAGATAGAGGTGTTTGATGGCTAAAACACGTAAAATACCTTTAAGAAAATCAGTTGTTTCAGGCGAAGTAATTGATAAGCGCGATTTGCTTCGCATTGTTAAGAATAAAGAAGGCGAGATTTTTATCGACCCGACTGGTAAGAAAAACGGTCGCGGTGCCTACATCAAACTTGACAATGAAGAGGCAATCCAAGCTAAAAACAAAAAAGTGTTTAATCGTAGTTTTTCAATGGAAGTTCCTGACGAATTTTACGATGAATTAATTGCTTACGTTGATCACAAAGTAAAAAGAAGAGAGTTGGGTCTTGAATAACCGTGAAAAATTGTCAAATTTAATTGGTCTAGCACAGCGAGCAGGAAAAGTTATCTCTGGTGAAGAGTTAGTTATCAAAGCGATTCAATCTGGAAAAGCACAGCTTATTTTTCTTGCTAATGATGCTGGCGCTAATTTGACAAAGAAAACAGCTGATAAATGTCAATATTACAAAATAGAAGTCTCTACAGTGTTTAACACACTGGAATTAAGTGCTGCTCTTGGAAAACCACGTAAAGTGGTAGCCATAGCAGATGCTGGATTTTCAAAGAAAATGAGGACTCTTATGAACTAAAAGAATAGGAGGACATCAATTGTCAAAGAAAAGATTATATGAAATCGCTAAAGAATTAGGTAAATCAAGCAAAGAAATTGTTGAATATGCTCAAGAATTAGGACTTGCTGTTAAGAGCCATTCTTCTAGCGTGGAAGAATCTGATGTCAAACGTATTGTGGCAAAATTTTCAGATAAGCCTCAATCTACTCCAGCTAAACCTAAAGTAGAAAAAGCATCTGAAAAAACAGTTGCACGAGCTCCAAAAGCTACTCCTGCAACACCATCAAAACCACAAAGCCGTAATTTTAAGGCTGAGCGTGAAGCACGTGCCAAAGCCGAAGCTGAAAGACGTGCTAATGGTGGCGATAAAAAACGTCGTAACGACCAGCGTCGCGATGATCGTTCAAATCCTAATGACCGACAAGGGAATACTCAAAATAATCGCAAACAGAATAAACGCGATCACAATCCTCAAAATCATAGTCGAAGAGATCAACGTGATAACCGTCAGCAAGCAGCAAAACCACGTGTTGACTTTAAAGCACGTGCCACTGCTATAAAAGCTGAACAAAATGCTGAGTATTCACGTCAAAGCGAAAAACGAATTTATGAGCAGGAAAAGGCCAAACGTAAAGCAACTGCTGCAAAAGAGCAAGAACAAAAAGCTCGTGTTGAGGCAAAAGCTAAGAGTGAAGAGAAGAAAGCGGTAGTTAAAAAGGTTGCGCCTGCTCCACAAACTGTGGTGGCAGAACATCCTACCCCAACTGCTGATAAACGTCGTAAGAAACAAGTTCGTCCTGAAAAATCACATGATTACAGTCATGAAGACGAATCGCGCAAGAATAAAAATAGAAAAAACTGGAATAATCAAAACCAAGTGAGAAATCAAAGAAATAGTAACTGGAATAATAATAAGAAAAACAAAAAAGGTAAAAATAATCGTAATAATGCTCCAAAACCTGTAACAGAGCGTAAGTTCCATGAATTGCCTAAAGAATTTGAATATACTGAAGGTATGACAGTCGCTGAAATCGCAAAACGTATTAAACGCGAACCAGCTGAAATTGTTAAAAAATTGTTCATGATGGGTGTTATGGCAACACAAAACCAATCCCTCGACAGCGATACAATCGAACTGCTGATGGTTGATTATGGTATTGAAGCTCATAAAAAAGTTGAGGTTGACGAAGCTGATATCGAACGCTTCTTCGTAGATGAAGATTACCTCAACCTTGAAAACATGGTTGAACGTGCGCCTGTTGTTACAATCATGGGCCACGTTGACCACGGTAAAACAACCCTTCTTGATACCCTTCGTAATTCACGTGTCGCTACAGGCGAAGCTGGTGGTATCACGCAACATATTGGTGCTTATCAGATTATTGAAAATGGTAAGAAAATTACTTTTCTTGATACGCCAGGACATGCGGCATTTACATCAATGCGTGCGCGTGGTGCATCAATTACAGATATTACAATCTTGATTGTTGCTGCTGATGACGGTGTTATGCCCCAAACAGTCGAAGCCATTAACCACTCTAAAGCTGCTGGTGTCCCAATCATCGTTGCAATTAACAAGATTGATAGACCAGGAGCCAACCCAGAACGTGTTATTGGTGAACTGGCAGAACACGGTATTATTTCAACTGCTTGGGGTGGAGACTGTGAATTTGTTGAAATTTCAGCCAAATTTGGTCAAAACATTGATGAATTGCTAGAAACAGTTCTCCTTGTTGCTGAAATGGAAGAATTGAAAGCTGACCCTACAGTTCGTGCTATTGGTACAGTTATTGAAGCTCGTCTTGATAAAGGTAAAGGTGCTATCGCAACACTTCTTGTTCAACAAGGTACTCTTCACGTTCAAGACCCAATCGTTGTTGGTAACACGTTTGGCCGTGTTCGTGCTATGGTTAATGACCTTGGACGTCGTGTAAAAGTAGCTGAACCATCAACACCAGTATCAATCACTGGTTTGAATGAAGTACCTATGGCAGGTGACCACTTCGCCGTCTATGAAGATGAAAAAGCTGCGCGTGCCGCTGGTGAAGAACGTGCTAAACGTGCATTGATGAAACAACGTCAAGTAACACAACGTGTTAGCCTTGAAAACCTATTTGATACGCTTAAAGCAGGTGAAGTTAAGACTGTTAATGTTATCATCAAAGCCGATGTACAAGGTTCAGTTGAAGCTCTTGCTGCCTCACTTCTTAAAATTGATGTTGAAGGCGTTAAAGTCTCAGTTGTCCATTCAGCTGTTGGTGCTATTAACGAATCAGACGTTACCCTTGCTGAAGCCTCAAATGCCTTCATCATTGGATTTAACGTACGTCCTACACCACAAGCACGTCAACAAGCAGAAACTGATGAAGTAGAAATTCGTCTTCATTCAATTATCTACAAAGTTATCGAAGAAGTTGAAGATGCCATGAAAGGTATGCTTGACCCTGAATACAAAGAAAAAATTATCGGTGAAGCTATCATCCGCGAAACTTTCAAAGTTTCTAAAGTTGGTACAATCGGTGGATTCATGGTTACAAGTGGTAAAATCACTCGTGATGCTAACGCCCGTGTCATCCGTGATGGTGTCGTTATCTTCGACGGAAAACTTGCTAGCCTTAAACACTTCAAAGATGACGTTAAAGAAATCGGAAACGCCCAAGAAGGTGGTTTGATGATTGAAAACTACAACGACATTAAAGTTGATGACATCATCGAAGGCTACATCATGGAAGAAATTAAACGTTAATTCCCATTGAGACTAAAGTTTCTAATGGCGTATGATAAGCTCTAGCAGACTTTCAGTTGATGGCTAGCTTTCAAGAATTCTCTAGTAAAAACAGAGCTACATACTGCAGTCTTGTTTTACCACGGTGGTAGCTATCTTTAGAGTATCAACAAATTTAGTTTTTATGAAATAATTTCTAAAATTTGTAAGTCTTGTCTATTGATTGATTATTTGCGAGCGAAGCGAGCAACAAGACGCTACTTACCGCTGTGGTGAAAGTGGCTGAATTTACTACTATTCAGCCACTCGGAAGTTTTGAGACTTTAGGCTCAAAACTTAGGCATGGAATTCCTTGGATTCCTTCAATAGTCCACTGGACTATTGAACCTGCCGTCCGCACCACTTAAGGAAAGTATTAAAAAGACTTCTTTAGAAAAATAAGAAATATCAAAATAACTAGAAAGGATATTTTATGGCTAATCATCGTGTTGACCGTGTTGGTATGGAAATTAAACGTGAAGTAAACGAAATTTTGCAGAAAAAAGTTCGTGACCCACGTGTTCAAGATGTGACAATTACTGATGTCCAAATGCTTGGAGATCTTTCAATGGCTAAAGTGTATTACACTATTCACTCTGAACTTGCGTCAGATAATCAAAAAGCCCAAACTGGTCTTGAAAAAGCAAAAGGAACTATCAAACGTGAACTTGGTCGCAACTTAACTATGTACAAAATTCCAGATTTGACATTCATCAAAGATGAATCAATCGAATACGGCAATAAAATTGACCAAATGCTTCGTGATTTGGAAACTAAAAAATAACATAGCTTTCCATTTCAGTTAAAAATAGAAAAACAATTAAGAACTCGCTAATTGGCGGGTTCTTTTGTGTTATAATAAAAGTGTTTTTTTGAAATGGGGAAATAAAAAAGATGAATATTACAGTTTATTTGGCTTCAAGTATGGGAAATACACCAGATTATCATGAACAAGTTGTCGCATTTGCGAATTGGTTAGCTCAACATGACCATTGTTTGGTTTATGGTGGAAGCAAAACTGGGCTTATGGGAGTTTTGGCGGACACGGCATTGGCACAGGGGGCTAAAGTCTATGGTATCATGCCTGATTTTATGCAAAAACGTGAAAAGGCACACCAAGGCTTAACACACTTGCAAATTGTTGATAACATGGATGAGCGTAAGCGTCTCTTAATGGAAGAGGGCGACATTTTAGTTGCATTTCCAGGCGGTCCAGGGACACTTGAAGAAATTATTCAGGCTATTTCATGGGCGCGTGTTGGGCAACTCGACAAACCCTGCTTGCTTTTTAACATGAACGGTTACTATGATAGCCTCAAAGAACAATTTAATCAGATGGTGTGTGCAGGATTTTTAACGACATTTGACCGCAAAAAGGTTATCTTTGTCGATAGTCTGCAAGCGTTAGAAGAGGTTATCAGTAGTTATCAGAAATGAAGGATGGGATTTATGGATTTACAAGCGTTATTTGTGCAAGATGAAGAGTTAATGATGATTCTTAGGATAATAGCAGAGCTGGGTTTGCAGGATTCTTGGCTAGCAGCTGGGACATTACGCAATTATGTTTGGAATGTCTTGTCAGGAAAAGCTGGCTTGATACAAGCAAGTGATTTAGATGTCGTTTTTTATGATGTCAATGTGTCTTATGCTGAAACGCTGGTGCTTCAGCAAGACCTTCAACAGCGCTATCCAGCCTATCAATGGGAAATCAAGAACCAGGTTTATATGCACAGCCATAGTCCAAATACGCTCCCTTACCAAAATGCGAGAGATGCTGTTAGCAAATATCCAGAGCGTTGCACAGCCATTGCAGCAAGATTGAACAATGATGAGTTGGAACTGTTTTTGCCTTATGGTGATGACGATATTGTTAATTTTGTCGTGCAACCGACACCGCATTTTTTAGCAGATAAGAAACGGATGCAGGTCTATCGTGAACGCCTTGCTAAGAAAGATTGGCAGGAAAAATGGCCAAACTTACAACTGCTTGATAAATAAGAATAATACGCTAGGTGAAACAGATTGCTTTAATTTTTGCAATGTGTTTTATTTTTTAATCTTTTATCGTTGACAAATGTAAACTATAATCGTATAATGAATCTACAAAAGTAAACCAAAACTATTTTAAAGGAGGTAACAATGTCAATTTCAAATGCAGAATGGGAAATCATGCGTGTTGTTTGGACGAAAGAGGAAACAACTAGCAGCCAGATTTTGGAAATTCTCGAGCAAAAGACAGACTGGACAGCCTCTACTGTTAAGACATTGTTGAAACGATTAGTGGATAAAGGCTATTTAGCAACACAGAAATCGGGTAAATCATTTCTTTATTCAACACTTGTTTCTGAAGAAGAAGCTATTAATCGACAAGCCGATGAGCTTTTTGATAAATTTTGTCAGCGCAAGCATACCGTAATTATCAAACATCTCTTGGAAACAACGCCGATGACAATGGCAGACATTAACGACTTGCAAGCTCTGCTATTGTCCAAAAAAGAAGAGGCACTTGAAGAAGTGCCGTGCAATTGCATCCCTGGGCAATGTCGCTGTAAAGAGCATTTGAGTGCTTAGGGTTAGATTGGAAAGGAAAATAAATGGCAAAAGAAGAAGTTTTCGTCATTGACGGCATGACCTGTGCAGCTTGTGCCTTAACGGTTGAAAATGCTGTTAAAAAGCTAGACCATGTTGACTCCGCTGTTGTCAATCTAACAACAGAAAAAATGACGGTGGATTATAATCCTGACTTAGTCAGTGAAAAAGAAATTGAAAAAGCGGTAGCAGATGCAGGTTATAGCGCCAGCGTTTTTGATCCGACAACGGCAAAGAGTCAATCAGAGCGCCAAAGTGAAGCCACACAGAATATGTGGCATAAGTTTCTTTTATCAGCTTTATTTGCGATACCGCTCCTCTATATTTCTATGGGAAGTATGGTGGGGCTTTGGGTACCAGAAATCATTAGCATGTCAGCTCACCCATTGAACTTTGCTTTGATTCAGCTGATTTTGACGTTTCCTGTCATGTATTTTGGACGTCGTTTTTATGTCAATGGCTTCCGCTCATTGTTTAAAGGGTATCCTAATATGGACTCGTTGGTTGCCTTGGCAACAACGGCTGCCTTCGTTTACAGCCTTTACGGTGTTTATCATATTATACTGGGGCATAGCCACCACGCGCATATGCTGTATTTTGAATCAGTTGCGGTGATTTTGACCTTAATCACTCTCGGGAAATACTTTGAAACGCTGTCAAAAGGTCGCACGTCAGATGCCATTCAAAAATTGGTGAAATTATCAGCTAAAGAAGCAACGGTTATCCGTGACGGTGTGGAACAAGCTGTTGCGATTGAGGACGTGCGCGTTGGGGACCTCATTTTAGTAAAACCTGGGGAAAAAATCCCTGTTGACGGTAGTGTGGTTTCAGGGCACTCAGCGGTTGATGAGTCAATGTTGACAGGGGAAAGTATCCCAGTTAAGAAAGTCACAGAGGATAAGGTTTATGGTGCTTCAATCAATGGACAAGGGGCGCTAACCATTCGTGCTGAAAAAGTTGGTGATGAAACCTTGCTCGCCCAAATTATTAAATTGGTTGAGGATGCGCAGCAGACCAAAGCACCGATTGCGAAAATTGCGGATAAGGTAGCAGGTGTTTTTGTTCCAACTGTTATCGTGATTGCGCTTGTCACCTTCATTTTCTGGTACTTGATTATGGGACAAACTTTTGTCTTTGCTCTCCAAGTTGCCATTGCGGTTCTTGTCATTGCTTGTCCTTGTGCGCTTGGTCTTGCAACACCGACAGCGATTATGGTCGGAACTGGTCGCGGTGCTGAAAATGGTATCCTCTATAAACGCGGTGATACCCTTGAAAATGCTCACCACCTCGATACCATTGTCTTTGATAAAACAGGAACTATCACCCAAGGCAAACCACAAGTTGTTGATATTTTTGCTTACCAAGGCGATAAAGATAAGCTTCTTGCACAAGTTGCCTCAATCGAGAAATTGTCAGAACACCCTCTTAGTCAAGCCATTGTGGAAAAAGCATCCGCAGATAAGTTAGCTTTGACAGAGGTCACACAATTTAAGTCCTTAACAGGATTTGGCTTGCAGGCCGATATTGACGGACAAACAGTTTACGTCGGAAACCGCAAGTTAATGGAAAAATATCAGGTTGACTTGACCGCTAGTCAAGAAGCGGTGCTGGCTGCGACTCAAAAAGGACAAACACCGATTTACATCTCGGCAAATGAACAACTACTAGGACTTATCACCGTAGCTGATTTGCTAAAAGTAGACAGTAAAGAAACCGTCGCTAAATTGCAAGAAAAAGGCATTGATGTTGTCATGCTGACAGGTGACAATAGCAAGACAGCGCAAGCTATTGCCAAACAAGCTGGTATCAAAAAAGTTATTAGCGAAGTTCTACCAGACCAGAAATCGCAAGCCATTCAGGATTTGCAAAGTCAAGGAAAAATGGTTGCCATGGTTGGTGATGGGATAAATGACGCACCTGCCTTAGCGGTAGCAGATATTGGTATCGCTGTCGGTTCTGGGACAGACATTGCTATTGAATCAGCAGATATTATTCTCATGAAACCAGAAATCTCAGATGTTCTGAAAGCCTTGAGCATTAGTCGTTTAACGATTAAAATTATCAAGGAAAATCTTTTCTGGGCATTTATCTACAATATCTTAGCGATTCCTGTCGCTATGGGTGTATTATATCTATTTGGTGGACCTCTGTTAAATCCAATGATTGCAGGACTTGCCATGGGATTTAGTTCAGTTTCAGTCGTCCTCAATGCCCTTCGCCTAAAATATATTAAACTGAATTAATGATAAACAAAGGAGTTTCACATGGAAAAAACGTATGAAGTTACTGGCATGAAATGCCAAGGTTGTGTCAAAACAGTGACAGAAAAATTGTCAGCTGTTCGTGGCGTTGAAAAAGTGGTTGTTGATTTGGATAAAAAACAAGCAACCGTCACAGGAAATCCTTTCAAGCTCTCCCTAAAACGAGCACTCAAGGGAACAAAATTCACCCTTGGAAAAGAAATTTAAAAGAATTTCAAAAATCATAAAAAAACAGACTCAGTGCTGTTTTTTTTTGCGTTAAAAATGATAAACTAGTCTAGTAAGAAAAAAATGAATTTGGAACGAAAATGACAATAGATGTTTGGGATATTTTAAGTATTATCGGAACGATTGCTTTTGCACTTTCAGGAGCTATTGTTGCCATGGAAGAAGATTTTGACATTCTAGGATTATTTATCTTAGGATTTGTAACAGCTTTTGGTGGTGGTGCCATTCGTAATCTTTTAATAGGATTACCCATTAGTGCGCTTTGGTCGCAAGGTCAAGCATTTTATTTTGCCTTGGTTGCTATGCTATTTATCATGGTATTTCCAAACATCATTACTCATAAAGGTTGGAGAAAGGCAGAAGTATTGACGGATGCTATCGGGTTAGCGGCGTTTAGCGTGCAAGGGGCTATGTATGCGGTGAAATTGCATCAACCCTTGAGTGCAGTCATTGTTGCGGCAGTTTTGACCGGTGCAGGTGGTGGTATTGTTCGTGATGTTTTAGCCGGGAGAAAACCTGGGGTGTTACGAAGCGAAGTTTATGCAGGTTGGTCAATTTTAGCAGCGCTAGCGATTTACTTTAAAATCGTCCATAACGATTCGGGTTATTATTTGCTTGTTTTGATTCTGACCATCTTACGTATGATAGGTTACTGGCGTCAATGGCATTTGCCAAAAATTAAACGGAAGGTCACTTAGAAATGATTAAATTAATTGCAATTGATTTAGACGGAACTTTACTCAATTCAGATAAAAAAATTCCTGATGAAAATGTCAAAGCTATCCAAAAAGCTGCTAAAGCAGGTGTGAAAATTGTTCTTTGTACAGGACGACCAAAATCAGGGATTCTGCCTTATTTTGAACGACTTGGCTTGACTGATGAAGAATATATTATTATGAATAATGGCTGCAGTATTTACAATACTAAGAATTGGGAGCTTGTCAGTTATGCCCAAGTGAATAATGACGAATTGGACAAACTAGACCAAGCGGTTGAGGGCTATCCAGAGGTTTGCTTGACATTGACAGGCGAAAAACATTATTATGCCGTTGGAAGCGAAGTGCCAGAATTGGTTCAATATGATGCAGGGCTTGTTTTCGATACAGCTAAAGCTGTTAGCATTGATGAATTGAAAGCTAGTTCAGAAATTATCTTCCAAGCCATGTATATGGCAAGAGCGCCTTATTTAGACCTATTCCAAGAAGCTAAAGAAAGTGCCTTGGAACCTGAATTTAGCGTGGTGCGCAGTCAAGAATACATCTTTGAAATTATGCCGAAAGGTTATACAAAAGCCACTGCTCTTAAAGCTTTGTCAGAAAAACTTGGCTTTACTCCAGCAGAAGTAATGGCAATCGGTGATGCTGCTAACGACATTGAAATGCTAGAATTTGCTGATAACAGTGTTGCCATGGGAAATGCGACTGACGAAGTCAAAGCGCTTTGCCGCTACGAAACAACAACCAACGACCAAGCAGGCGTAGCCCAAGCCATTTACGATTATGTGTTGAAATAACAAGTGAACCTGATTGATATGACTCAATCAGGTTTTTATTTGATAAAAATGGTTCTGTGGTGGCTAAGTCCTGCCTGACCAAATGTTTTGGCTACCTGTTTCCAGCTTTCTTTACTACTCGGTGTGGCTTCTTTCAAATCTTTAACCAATAATTTAATGTTCTTTTTCCATTGGCTACCTGTATCTGCCATGTAAACGCCGTCCAGAGTTTGCGTAATCGTGTAAAGGGAGTCAAGACATTCTTTTATGGTAATCTCTCTTAATTCCTTATGCTTTAATAGTGCCAACAAGGCTTCTCTGATTGTTAATCGAGTTTTTAAGGTTCTACAATTTAATTTTTCTTCTATTGCCATAATCTACCCCTTTAAAATCAACAAATGTATAGTTTGTGATTTGATTTTAGAACAAATGTTTACTTTTGCCAAAGAAAAAATGTAATCAAGATTAGGTAATTCACCCAAAATAAAATCCCTCCAACCAAATCGTGGTTAGAGGGGTTCTTTTCATAAGAAAAGGGGTAAACCAATAGCGGCTACTTCTTCGGCAGGAATTCGCATATCGTCGGCTACCCAGTTTGAGAGTACTGAGATAATGGCATTACTCCAGAAAGAATTAGTGTAGCGAGAATCATGCTTTTTCTTGAAACGTTGATAAGCTTTTAAGCGTTTAGAAACGATACTTGTCAATAGCTTTTCAAGGTGTTGTTCAAAAATCATTCGTAAAACGTTGGCTTCCTTTTTCGCCTCCGTCAATATGAAAAGCCACGCTTGGGAGAGCTGTGTCTTTAAATCGAAATTTTTGATGCCTCGAAAAATACGGCGAACAATTTGCGTTAAAATAGATTCAAGAATGGCTTCCTTAGATTTGTAATTTCGATAGAAAGCATTACGTGAAACGCCAGCTTTAGCGACGAGTTCAGAAATCGTAATTTGATTTAGTGGTTTCTTTTCAAGAAGAAGTAAAAGCGCAGTTTCAAGTGATTCACGCGTTAATTTTCGTGACTCCTTGTTGGACACCTGCAAATTTTGCAAGGATTTTTGTGAAATTGTTTTTTCCGTCATGACAAAATCCTCTCACTTGTGACGTCTGATTGTTTTTGATAGCTAAGATAAAGGCTCTAATGATATAATTTTAGGAGAAAATACTTTGTTTGTCAAATAATATCAAAATCAAAAGAAATGGAGGAAAAGAGATTTGACTTGGAAAATTGTGACAGATTCTGGCTGTGATATTAAACATATCGAAGCTATCGCAGACCACACAGAATTTCAAAATGTCCCTCTAACAATACAGATTGGCTCAGAAATTTTTGTGGATGATGAAGGGTTAGATGTCGATAATATGATGGCAAGTGTGTATGCAAGTCCTACATCATCAAAATCAAGTTGCCCAAGCCCAGATGCCTTCTTACAAGCCTACCAAGGCGCTGAAAATGTCATTGCTATTACGATTACAGGAAATTTATCAGGAAGTCAAAACAGCGCTCAAGTGGCTAAAAATATGCTTCTTGAAGAACACCCAAATGTTAATATTCATGTGATTGACTCACTATCTGCAGGCGGTGAAATTGACTTGATTGTTTTAGAGTTAAACCGTCTAATTGCTAAAGGTCTCAGCTTTGATGAGGTGGTCGAAGCGATTACTGCTTACCAAGCTAAGACCAAATTACTCTTTATTCTTGCTCGTGTGGATAACTTGGTGAAAAATGGTCGCTTGAGCAAATTGATTGGTAAAGTTATCGGACTTCTTAACATTCGTATGGTCGGAAAAGCTAGTGACGAAGGGACTTTAGAGCTTCTTCACAAGGCAAGAGGTCAGAAAAAAGCTGTTCAAGCAACAATCGATGAAATGTTCAAAGAAGGTTATCAAGGTGGTAAAGTCATGATTACTCACGCCAACAATGAAAAAGCTTGCCAACAGCTAAGTGATAAAATCAAAGAGAAATACCCTCAAGCCGATATCACATTTATCAAAGCTTCAGGACTTTGTAGCTTCTATGGTGAAGATGGTGGTATCTTATTAGGATACGAAACAAAATAAACGTTAAAACCCCCAAGATGAATATCAGTCTTGGGGGTTTTGTGTATGACGATTTAAGCCACTGTATTTTTTAATAGCAATAAGTGTTGTAATTGTGATGACCACGTCCATAACTAAAGCAGGATAGGCTTTAATGGTGAAGTCGTATAAAGACCAAAGTAGCATATTCTCAACCGTTACCCAGCGAAGCCATTGTACCTTATCAGTCAAAAAAGAAACGATAGTATAAGATACTGATGAAATCAAAGGTAAACAGCCGATTAATCCTAAATTATTGACATGCATGCCTAATGTTACTTGAATGATAACGAGGAGAACAGTTGTATAAATTGAATCCCATTTCTTAATCATGAGCGTATTTCGAATAATAGAAACACTGATAGAAATAGCTCCCGTATAGCCACCCAACAAAAAATTGGCAACCATGGTAAAGAAATAATCAGATAGTTGCCAACTCAACATGCTTTTCTTAGTTTTGGCAAAAGATGAGATTGCTAAACAAGTTGCGCCAATGGCTGAAAAGATAAGCCCGATTGACATAATAATTAGTATCCGTAAGAATCGCTATTAGTGATAGTCGAATCAGAATAAGTATTACCGTAAGTGCTGTATGTTGAATTACCTGAAGTAGTATTGTTTTGTGTAGTTGCTGCTGCGATAGCGTTAGAAACAGCATCCAAACGAGCTTGAAGTTGGTCTTTGACGGTTTCATTTGTTAGAACATCAATTGCTGCTTGTGCCGCAGTGACATTTGCGCTTGTTTGTTCAGATTCTGCCGTTGCAACAGCTGTTTCCGCATTGCTTTCATTGGTTACTTCAGCAGAGACAGCATCCAATTGTGATTGTAAATCTGTTTTTTTACTTTCATCAGAAAGTTTATTAATCGCTGCTTGTGCATTAGTAACAGCTTCTGATGTCGGATTAGCTTGTGCTTCTGCGAGTAAGGATGCCGCTTTAGCTTCTAAATCTTCTTCACTAGTAGTAGACGAAGAAGATGAGGTAGCAGTAGTTGCTTGTGAAGTTGAGTTGCTGGCATAGCTGTTACCAAAGATTAGGTAGATACCAGCTCCAAAGGCAATTAAAATAATACTAAGAATGAGATAAGTAACTTCACTTCTTGAGTTTTTCATGAAAGCTCCTTTTCCTTTTTATAAATTTAAAGATTCCTTCAATAACATAGTGTTATTAGATAAGTTCAATGATGTTAAACTTCTGCGAGTAACAAAGCATCTTCGTATATTATAACATAGAAATGACAGCGCATTAATTTTTTTTGAAATTCTCTCAAAAATTTTATATATGATTAACATAAATACTGTCCTTTAAAGTATTTTGAACGATCGAAAAAGGGCTCGTCTCTGTAAATTTATTATAAATTGAATGAATTTTGATCTGGTAATATAAATTGTAATTATTAACTATACATAATGTGTTGACAAAAAACAAATAATATAATAAACTATAAGTGGTTATAGCCAGAAAGGAGGAGAACGTGCGCACTAAAAAAAATCAACCTCTTTATCTACAATTAGTAGATATGTTGGAATTGGAAATAAGAAATTCGATGTCTCCAAATGATAAGTTGTTATCTGAACGTGAGTTGAGTACGACTTATGATGTTAGTCGTATTACAGTAAGACAAGCTTTAAAAGAATTGGAGAGTAGAGGACTGATTTACAAAAAGCAAGGTAAGGGAACTTACGTTTCTGAAATAAAAGGACCTACTACAGATTTAGCGTCTGCCTATAGTTTCACTGAACATATGAAAGAATTAGGCAAAAAGCCGCAAACCGATTTATTATCGTTTGAAAAGATGCAGGTAACTCCTTATCTTTCAAAGCATTTGAATTTGGAAGTGGGAACAGATATGCTAGAATTTGAGCGTCTACGAAAGGCAGACGGCAAGCCTATGATGTTTGAAAGGACTTATGTACCTGCTAGCTTATTTTCAGATTTGAAAAAAGAAAGACTGCAAGATAAGCCACTTTATGAAATTTTTTCAGAGGATTATAAGCAAATTATACGTCAGGCGGATGAAGAGTTCTATGCTAGTATAGCCCTTGATTACGAAGCAAAATTATTAGGAATCAAAAAGGGTGATCCTGTTTTACATATGGTACGTAAGACATTCAATGATAAAAATATGATTATTGAATTTACTTTCAGTATTGCGCGTGCTGATCAGTTTCGCTACCGAGTTATACATTATCCATCTAATTGATTAAAACCGTCTTCTATCTAATTTTAATCATGGAGGATTAGTAAATGTTTAATTTATCTTTTGAAGAACTAAAAACTATGGGTGCCGAGATAACGACACGCGAGATAAAACAACAACCAGAACTCTGGCAAGAAGTATTTGATTATTTCATCAGTAAAAAGTCAGAAATTGAAGAGTTTCTAAAAAAAGTAGTTGTTTCTTCTGGTGGAAAAAAAGTAAAAGTAATTTTTACGGGAGCAGGGACTTCAGAGTATATCGGAGAAACTATCTATGCCTATCTTCAAAAACACGGTGACACAGAACATTTTGACTTTTTAAGTATTGGAACAACAGATATTGTGTCATGTCCAGAGTATTATTTTTACGAAAATGATACAGTATTACTAGTATCGTTTGCAAGAAGTGGAAATAGCCCAGAGAGTGTGGCAACTGTTAATTTAGCAGAACAATTAATTAATAATGTTTACCATTTAACAATAACTTGTGCTGCTGACGGTGCTCTCGCTAAAAGAGCTAAGGAACAACAAAATAACCTTCTACTCTTAATGCCTGAGCGGTCAAATGATGCTGGGTTTGCTATGACAGGTAGCTTCTCTTGTATGATGTTGACATCTTTGTTAGTTTTTGATTTAAAAGCATCATTATCTGATAAAGAACGTTATATCAAGGTAATAAGAGAACTTGCCAACGACGTTATTACGAGGGAAGAAGAACTCCAACATATTGTTTCAAAAGATTTTAATAGAATTGTTTATTTAGGCTCAGGTTGTTTAAAAGGGTTAACACACGAAGCACAATTAAAAATTTTAGAGTTAACTGCTGGACAAATTGCAACTCTTTATGATTCATCAATGGGATTTAGACATGGTCCAAAATCGTTTGTTGATGAGCAGACTATTGTTATTACGTTTGTTAATAATGATCCTTATGTTCGTCAGTATGACTTAGATATTTTAGAGGAAGTTTACACAGATCAAGTGGCAGTGGAGACTCTTGCAATTGCTCAAAAAGGAAAATCAAATTTTTCTGGAGATAAATTTGATTTTGTAGAAGCAGAGCTTTTGCCAGATGCTTACCTTGCATTTCCAATGATTTTTGTAGCTCAAATAATAGCTTTATTGTCATCTGTTAAGGTAAAAAATTTACCAGATACGCCGTCAGCTACTGGAACAGTTAATCGAGTAGTTAAGGGTGTTACAATACATCCTTTTGAAAAATAGGAGAAGCGATATGGTAGTATTAACACAAGAAAAACGTAACTTGCTTGAAAAGCTTAGTCGTGATGGCGTGATTTCTGCTTTGGCATTTGACCAACGAGGAGCACTTAAACGCATGATGGCAAACTATCAAACAGAAGAACCAAGTGTTGAACAAATCGAACAATTGAAAGCCCTGGTTTCAGAAGAATTGACACCGTATGCGTCATCTATTCTTCTTGACCCTGAGTATGGTTTGCCAGCAAGTAAGGTTCGTGATGCGGATTCAGGTCTCTTGTTAGCTTATGAAAAAACAGGTTACGATGCGACAACAACAAGTCGTTTACCAGATTGTTTGGTAGAATGGTCAGCTAAACGTCTTAAAGAAGCGGGAGCTGATGCAGTGAAATTCTTGCTTTATTATGACGTTGATGGTGACGAATACGTTAATCTTCAAAAACAAGCTTATATCGAACGCATTGGTGCAGAGTGTAAAGCTGAAGATGTGCCATTCTTCCTTGAAATCTTAACTTATGATGAAAGTATCTCTGACAATACAAGCGCAGCCTTTGCCAAAGTAAAACCTCACAAAGTTAACGAAGCCATGAAAGTTTTCTCTGATGCCCGCTTTGGTATTGATGTGCTCAAGGTTGAAGTCCCTGTCAACATGACATATGTTGAAGGTTTTGCGGAAGGTGAAGTGGTTTACACTAAAGAAGAAGCCGCTAAAGCTTTCAAAGATCAAGAAGCAGCAAGTCATTTGCCATATATCTATCTTAGCGCGGGTGTTTCAGCAAAACTTTTCCAAGAAACGTTGGTATTTGCGGCTGAGTCAGGTGCAAAATTCAACGGTGTCCTTTGTGGACGTGCTACTTGGGCTGGCTCTGTACAAGTGTATATCGAAGAAGGCGAAGCAGCAGCCCGTGATTGGTTAAGAACACAAGGACGTAAAAACATTGAAGAACTTAATGAAGTCCTTGCCAAAACAGCTAGCTCTTGGACTGAGAAAGTGTAAGATAATAGTTACTTTGTTAGAGTATTAGTGATATCTTGCATATGAACTAAATATATTATACAAGTGGGAAATTACAATATAGTGATTTCCCATTTTTGTGTATTCGGTCTTATTAGTGAAAAATTATCGCTTCTATACTATTTATGCATCATGCAGTTTAAAGTTAGTAGGATGATAAGAGGTTATATCGTTATTTAGAGTTGATATGATGTCTAAACAACTAGGGGAATTGATCCTAAGGTTTTAGAATAAAATAAGGTATCAGGATAGGAAAAATTTTTTGTTCATCTAAAAATTTTGATGAGTGATTTCAGTTTTAAAGAAGTGCCAATGCTTGTATGTTTCAGAGTATTCTAAGATACGGCCATTTTTAGGATGTTTCATCGTTTTCAATTGGTAAATTACAGGTTCTTTATCTGGTAATTCTAACTGTGAAGCAATAGTTTCTGGTGCAGGGAAGATTACTTCAGTAGTTTCTCTGAATAAGGCCTCAGATAGATAGATATTGAAATCATGTCGGAAGCGTCTATAAATAGAATTGAATTTTTCTAAGGGCACATGTGAATCTAAAATATAATCATGTGGAATATAGGCTTGATGATATATATAAGGGGTGCTGTCGTTGTATTTAATACGGGTAATCTTATAATAATATTCACTTTTATGGAGATTCAATTTATTAAGATAATAAGGGTCGTTTCCTTTTTCGATAGAAAGCACATTTATAACATCTTGCTTTGTTGAGGAATCTTCAATATTTGAAAATTTAACGATCTTTTCTTTACGAGGTTGGGATACAAAAGTACCAACACCTTGCTTTCTAGTAATATACCCAGCTTTTTCTAGCTCTTTAAGAGCTCTAATAACGGTGATGGAGCTCACTTGATAACGAGTACAAAGCTCTGCTTCACTATAAAATCTATCACCACATATATAGTTATCTGAAATAATTTCTTCTTGTAATTCTTTTTGAATCATTCTATATTTTGGTTCTTTTTTAACCATTCTATTCAAATCCTCACAATATTAATACCAACCATTTTACTAGATAATAACTAATTTGTAAAATTAACTTGATTATAGGCTAAGTGATGGAAAATAACTGATTTATTTAAATATTTAATTTTAAATTTTATATATAATTTTCGATTGTCCGCATAAACACTATACTTTCAAGCAATTTGAAGTATAGAAAATTATTCAATTTACCACGAATTTACCACGATTGAATGAGCCTTGATATGACAATAAAATAGCACTAAAAAGACACCCTTAACACCTAAGCGGTGTCTTTTGTTAAAAAGCAGTCAATCCTAAGACTAACTGCTTTGTGTGTATGGATATGAAGTTGTCAAACTGGAATTTCATGAATTATCGCTTGCCTTAAACTTGCTGACACAAATCATTTAGTTTCCAATCCACTCAAATAGAATTGATATAACAAATACACCAGAGAAAATATACCAATTAACAAATACGCCACATTTTCTTTTAAAGATACTAGATAAGATGAGAATACAACAAAGCCAATAACCTTGATTACCGCTTTAATTTTGCGATTTTCAATCTTATCAATTTTACAACAGATAAAACGTACTCCAATAACCATAGGAGAAAATAAGATTGCAATCAAAATTAATATAATATTTTGCTTATTAAAAATAAGCTTTGATAACTGTTTTTTCTCATTATCCTTGATGTCCAAATACTGGTATAGCAATATAAGAGAGGCTTGGTCAGGAACACTTTTTCCCAATTCCCATTTCGAAATTGTCTGTCGCGTAACAAAGACAACATCAGCCAGTTGTTGTTGGGTTAAGCCCTTTTCAATTCTGGCTAATTTAATCAAATCTGATATTTCCATAGTTGTACTCCATTTATTATCTGTTTTTAATAGTGTCGCATAATGTTATTGCTAAACAAGCAACTATTACAAGAAAACTCATCTGATGTTTAATAACAACGAAAAATAGGCTAATTGCCAATAGCATACCGATAAAAGCAATCATACTATACTTGTATATCCTAGGATGTTTTTGGGATAATGCATTCGATATTTTTACAATTACCGCTATCATAGGAATAATTAATACCCCCATAACACCAAATAAAATCCCAGTTGCAACAACACTCATTTTGTTTTTCTTTAATTCCTTCAACATAAAAAGAACCTCCTTTGTTTTTGATACTTTGATATTAAAATAGAATTCTTTTTATGTCACGCAACGCTTGTGAAAACAGGCGCAACGGTAACGATTTTCATTCTGGTCATCGAAAGCAAAATGTAAATTTCCCAATCGAGAATTTCTTATCCATTTATACTGCCCAGACTGCTTTTCCCTACATTGTTTCTTTTTTCCCATGATACTGTACTTGTTCATCGGCTCTGCGTCTTGTGCGTCCGGCTCTGTGATGATTTATTTTTTCTTCCCTATAAACTGGAAGTTTCGCATTCTTTCAAGTAACGACTTTATGATTACTCACTACATATTTCGTGCATTTTTTCTCGTCATCCGTCTTTCTTTTATCTTTGTAAGAATACCAGATAAATACATAGCAATAACAATCAGAATCCCAAAGTTTAACCCTAATCCGCAACCCGCAATATTTTCGTATATGCTGTTAGGTGTATCTAATCCCAATGCCTCAATCGTTACAAATGCTAACATTCCTATAAATGCAATAATTGTTAAGAAAAATAGTCTTTTTCTTATAGTCTTGTTTATAGTTTCTGTGTAATCTGATAACTTTAATGCTGTTTTTTTCACTTCTTCATTCATTTTCTCACTTTTCCTTTCTCCATCGATAATTTCAGAAATACTTACATCATAAAACTCTGCAATTTCTACTAAAAGGCTAATATCTGGCATATTTATACCTGTTTCCCATCGAGATACGCTTCTTCCAGACACGCCTAATTGTTCTTGGGTAAGATTTTGTTCTTTACGAAGCTCTTTTAGAAAACTCCCAACTTTTTGCTGTTCTATTCGCTTCCTCCTTTCATCGATAGATTAGCTCATTTCATCTGTAAACAACACGACATAAAGTGAGAAATGCCGTATTTATAAGGATTAGACATATATGTCTAGTTTATTTCAATTAAGAAAATTCAAATTTGTCGCTTTCTTCATATCCACATTATAACAGTTCCATATATCCGCCACAATAAAAATCAGCATACCCTTAGCATTTTTCTATGGAACAAAAATGCACACTTTTTCTTTCTTCCTCTTGATTACCCCACAACAGAAAAGAAAAAGCTTTTTCTTTGCTGTATCTTCCATGCAAGAGGAAATTAAAGACCTCTGTTCCATTTCGCCTTTAGATAATCTTCATAATCTCCCTCATTAAAATCTAATTGTGGCGAAGTGTCGGGAATGTTGTTTCTGTTGTCTATATCTGCAAGCTGACGGAATATCCAATCATCATAAGGGTCATGGTATTTATACTCTTTGGGCTGTTCTCTGTATCGGTCTAACCCTCGCATTTCCTTATGTACTTTTATCATTCGTTCCAGTTTTTGACGTTGTATCAACTGCTTGATTTCCATAAGTTCTTCCAACTCCGTAACCTCATTGGTAATGTAGTTATGGATATACTGTATGAGTTTATATGCCTTGTAAAATCTGCATTCTTTTTCATCATTGAAAAACTCATTTTCAGACAGATAATCTAAGGAAACATTAAAGTCTTGTTCCCGTTTGATAATATCCATGATATAGGGCTCGGTGTGGTCGATATACTTCCATTCTCCCGACAATAATTCATTGGGTGTTACTCCCAACACGTCCATTATCTTCTCTAACGTATCAAAGGTAGGATAATTCACGCCACGTTCAATCTTGGAAAGGCTCTGCATATTGATACCGATTTTGTCTGCCAGTTCCTGTTGTTTCATTCCTCTGTGTTTTCTTATGGTCTGTATGTTCTCTCCCAAAAAACTCATTTTCTTTATATAACGTTCCATAACTTAGTATAGCTTCTCCTTTCCCGTCTTTTACGTTCCTTTATAAGCCTATCATACTTATTTTGTTGTAAAAAGTCAAGAAAAATATCTTGACAAGTAATTCTAATGGAGTTATTATCGTGGTAGATTGAGTGATTAAGCACGCTAGGGTCAATCACACGCTTGAGTAAGCATAGGAAAGATGTATTTTCATTTTGATAGCATGAATAAGCATGGACTATCAGACCGAAAATAAGGTTTCTGACTGGGGCTGTTCCGTTTAGCCACGAGCCTTACAAGGCTCGTGAGCGTCAAGAACGGATCAGACACAGGAAGAAAGGGAACGCCTTTAGGCGTTTATAAAGGGCGTATATGTAACACCGCCCTGCGTATACATGTCATAGTACCTAGAAACTGTGATAAATAAAGGAAAAAACACGATTTTTACCCCGCAAAAAAACGGGGCATACGAAAGGAGAAATGCACTATAACTACACACAAAAATTTATCCGTTAAGATTGATTACATCAGCATTGTATTTGATACTACAACCGCAGAAGATATCATCATGCACATTTTAGGTTTACCGACTGACATTTTCAATGTTTATCCAGCAACGATAAAATTCAAGACTTATCAAGCACGCTGGCAGATTGGAGATATTTATGTATCGGGGGACGCAAGAAAGACAGAGGACAACCCACAGGGGCTAGGCTGTTATCTTGTTATGACTGGCAGAGGTTGTGATGATATTTTCCGTATTCTCGACAGTAGGAATTATACCTTTGGGGATATGTTCCGACGTTGCGAGCGAAGATACGGACTGGATAATTTCCATTTCACAAGACTTGATATTGCCATTGACGATAAGAACGAAAAGCCATTCTTTACCATTGAGCAGATAAAGAAGAAATGCGAAAAAGAGGAATTTATCTCAAACAGTGAGGGTTATAAGTTTGACGAAAGCAAGTTTGATGATTTCGACACCGCAAAGACTGTCTATATCGGAGCTGGAAAATCGGGATTGTCCTACCGCTTTTATGACAAGGATAAGGAAGTCTGTTCCAAGTATAATAAGTCGCTTGATGAAGTGGGGAGCTGGAAACGGACAGAAATGCAACTGCGTGACGAAAAGGCTCATGCCTTTGCCATGACATTCAAGGACAGACCGCTGGAACTTGGAGAACTGGCTTTCGGTCTATTGGCAAACAACCTACGCTTTGTCGTACCAAACAGAAATGAAAGCAATAAGAGCAGATGGAAAACGTGTCGGTTTTGGGAACGCTTTTTAGGGGCTGTGGAAGTCTTGAAACTGCAAGTACCAAAACAGCATAATTCCCTTGAAGAAACACAGCAATGGCTCACAGAGGGTGGCGTGATTTCAGCGGTCAAAAGTTTTTACTTCTTGGAAGAACATGACGCATTAGGTGGACTGGAAAAAGTGGGAACTATGCTGGATAAGGCAAGATACAGCAACTCCCTTTCCAGTAAACTAACTGCTCATTTACAGAGGATTGACCGCACCGACCTTATCCCCTATATCCAGTATGACACGAAACATGGGAAAGGGGGTATCTGATGAACAGCAACGATATTCCCGTATGGGAAAAATACACCCTTACCATTGAAGAAGCGTCAAAGTATTTCCGTATCGGAGAAAACAAGTTAAGACGCTTGGCAGAGGAAAACAAGGACGCTGGCTGGCTCATTATGAATGGCAACCGCATACAGATTAAACGCCGACAGTTTGAACAGGTCATTGATAAATTGGACGCTATCTAGTGCAAATGAGCCTTGTATGTGTTATGATGAAAACAAGTCATATCAAGGCTCTTTCCAACAAGGAAAGGAGCAGACACCATGAAAGAAAAAAGACGGGATAACAAAGGTCGTATCCTGCATACTGGAGAGAGCCAACGAACAGACGGAAAATACTTATATAAATATGTAGACGCATTTGGAAACACAAAATATGTGTATGCTTGGAGATTGACACCAACAGACCCGACACCAAAGGGAAAGCGGGAAAAACCCTCACTTCGAGAACTGGAACAGCAGATAAGACGGGATATTGAGGACGGTATCGACAGCACAGGCAAGAAAATGACGCTTTGCCAACTTTATGCCAAACAGAACGCACAGAGGGCAAATGTGAAGAAAAGCACACAGAAACAACGGGAACAACTCATGCGGTTATTGAAAGAGGACAAGTTAGGTGCTAGGAGCATTGATACGATAAAACCCTCTGACGCTAAAGAATGGGCATTACGCATGAAAGACAAAGGCTTTTCCTATAACACCATTAACAACTATAAACGCTCGTTAAAAGCGTCATTCTATATCGCCATACAAGACGATTGTGTAAGGAAAAACCCTTTTGATTTCAAGTTAAGTGAAGTCCTAGAAAATGATACCAAAGAGAAAGTCGCATTGACAGAGGAACAGGAACAAGCCTTACTCTCATTTATCAAGACGGACAATGTGTATCACAAGTATTATGATGATGTGCTGATACTGTTAAAGACAGGACTTCGTATCTCGGAACTGTGCGGACTGACAATTATGGACGTTGATTTTATCCATGAGGTTGTAGTTATCGACCACCAGTTACTAAAGAGCAAGGAACAGGGCTATTACATTGAAACGCCTAAGACAAAAAGCGGAACAAGGCAAGTGCCATTAAGCAGAGAAACGATACAAGCATTTCAACGGGTTATGAAGAAACGCCCAAAGGCAGAACCGTTTATGATAGACGGACGGGGCAACTTTCTATTTGTCAATCAGAAAGGCAAGCCAAAAGTTGCGATTGATTACAATATGCTTTTTGTCCGTATGGTAAAGAAATACAACAAGCAACACAAGGACAATCCCTTGCCACATATCACACCGCATACGCTACGCCATACATTCTGCACAAGATTGGCAAGTAAGAACATGAACCCAAAAGATTTACAGTATATCATGGGACATTCAAATATCAGTATCACAATGAACTGGTATGCTCATGCGTCCATAGATACCGCAAAATCAGAGGTTCAGCGTCTAATCGCATAAGAAGTATTTACCACGATTTTAACCATGCTTGATAGCGAAAATATAAGAAGATAGACCTAGATATGTGAGGTTTACCACAAAAGCAAAATGCCCGTAGAGCCTATAAAATAAGGCTTTGCGGACATTTAAGAAGATATAAAAAGATAGTCAAAAAGACATATATAATTTATAAAAAATAATAAAAAACACTTGATATAACCACTTAATAATGTTATTATTTATATAGATAGAAGGCGGTTATAAAGGGAGAAAAAATGAAGCGTTTTCAAATTAAAGAATCGTTCTTTCTTGACGGTAAGCCATTTAAGATCTTATCTGGTTCTATTCACTATTTTCGAATTCATCCAGATGACTGGTATCAGTCACTTTATAATTTAAAGGCTTTGGGATTCAATACAGTTGAAACATATGTACCTTGGAATTTACACGAACCACGTGAGGGAGAATTTGATTTTACTGGTATTTTAGACCTAGAAAGATTTTTAACGATTGCACAGGAGTTAGGACTATATGCTATTGTTAGACCTTCACCATACATTTGTGCTGAATGGGAATTTGGTGGTTTACCGGCATGGCTACTGGAGAAAGGAGTTAGAGTTCGTTCACAAGATAAAGGCTTTTTACAGGTAGTGAAACGTTATTATGAAGCATTAATTCCTAGATTGATTAAGCATCAACTTGATCAAGGAGGAAATATTCTGATGTTTCAAGTTGAAAATGAATATGGTTCTTATGGTGAAGATAAGGTTTATTTAAGAGAACTTAAGCAGATGATGCTTGAACTAGGCTTGGAAGAACCCTTCTTTACCTCAGATGGCCCTTGGCATACGGCTCTACGTGCAGGAAGCCTTATTGAAGATGATGTTTTAGTAACAGGAAATTTTGGTTCTAAAGCAAAAGAGAATTTTGCTTCTATGGAAATGTTTTTCCAGCAATATGGTAAAAAGTGGCCTCTGATGTGTATGGAGTTTTGGGATGGCTGGTTTAATCGTTGGGGGGAACCCGTGATTAAACGTGACCCTGAGGAGCTAGCTGATGCTGTCATGGAAGCTATTGAAATAGGAAGCATCAATCTTTACATGTTTCACGGTGGTACCAATTTTGGTTTTATGAATGGCTGTTCCGCTCGGAAACAGACAGATTTACCACAGGTTACTTCATATGATTACGATGCTATATTAGATGAAGCAGGTAATCCAACGAAAAAATTCTACATATTGCAACATCGTTTAAAAAATAAATACCCAGAGTTGCATTATGCTACACCTTTAGTAAAGCCAACTATGGCTATAAAGGATATTGCTCTTTCAGCTAAAACGAATTTAGTTTCAGTTCTTGAAGATATCGGTGAGTGTCATACGAGTTTTTATCCTCAGAATATGGAAGCTTTAAATCAGTCAACTGGTTATATTTTTTATCGAACTAAGTTAAATGGTTATCAGGGAAACACTGAAAAAGTGAGACTTATTGATACAAGAGATAGAGCACAAGTTTTCTTAAATGGCAACCATATTGTTACCCAGTACCAGGAAGAAATCGGAGATGATATTCAAGTTAACTTCACTTCAGAAGAGAGTCAACTTGATATTTTAGTTGAAAATATGGGGCGGGTAAATTATGGACACAAATTAACAGCACCAAGTCAACATAAAGGAATCGGTCGTGGTGTGATGCTTGATTTACATTTTGTTAATCAATGGGAAACTTATCCTTTATCTATGAATTCTATTAAGAACCTTAAGTATTCTAGCCCTTGGCGAGAAGGAGTACCAAGTTTTTATGAATTTAAATTTCATTGTTTAAATCCAGAAGATACTTATATGGATATGTCTGGATTCGGAAAAGGAGTTGCCTTCATTAACGGCTATAATCTTGGTAGATTTTGGAATATTGGACCAACATTGTCACTTTATATTCCTAGGGGAATGATGGTTTGTGGCGAAAATACGATTACTATTTTTGAAACAGAGGGATATTACCAAGAAACTCTAAATCTTTGCATGGAGCCTAATTTCAAAAAAATAGAAGGAGAAAATTTATGACAATTATTGCAGCACGTATTGATGGAAGACTTATTCATGGTCAAGTTGCAAATTTGTGGACTACCAAATTGAATATTAGTCGAATTATGGTAGTGGATGATGAAATTGTAGATAGTAGCCTTGAAAAAACGGCACTTAAGTTAGCTACACCTGCAGGAGTCAAATTATCCATTTTAACAGTAGAGAAAGCGGCGAATAATATTTTAGCAGGAAAATATGATTCACAACGTTTGATGATTGTTGCTCGTAAACCAGATCGTTTTTTGGGATTAATTGAGCGGGGGGTTGTTATTCCTGAACTTAATGTGGGAAATATGTCACAGAGTTCTGAAACGCGTTCTGTAACACGATCAATTAATGTTGTTAGTGATGATATAAAAGATTTTGATGCTATCAATGCGAAAGGGACAAAACTAATTGCGCAAATGGTACCAGGTGATACACCAGTAGACTTCTTATCTTTGCTGGAAAAAGTGAGATAAGTTATCAGCTATATAGCTAAAATTTTAGGAGGACAACATCATGATTGAATGGTGGCAAATTTTATTATTGACTTTGTATTCGGCATATCAAATTTGTGATGAGCTGACAATTAATTCTTCTGCAGGGTCACCTGTCTTTGCAGGTTTTATCTCCGGATTAATTATGGGTGATATGACGACGGGACTGTGGATAGGTGGTAGCTTGCAATTAATGGTACTTGGAGTTGGTACTTTTGGTGGGGCTTCACGTATTGATGCTACATCAGGAGCGGTTCTTGCAACAGCCTTTTCGGTAGCCCAAGGAATAAAACCTGAGTTAGCTATTTCAACTATTGCAGTTCCGGTGGCAGCTTTAATGGTTTACACGGACGTCCTTGGTCGTTTCTCAACAACTTACTTTGCACACTGTATTGATAAAAATATTGAAAAATTTGACTACGCAGGAATTGAACGTAATTACCTTTTGGGGGCAATTCCTTGGGGGCTATCACGTGCTTTACCAGTACTTCTTGCTTTGACATTAGGTGGTGGAGCAGTTGATGCTATTGTAAAAGGAATTGGTGAAGTACAATGGTTAGCTGATGGTTTGACTCTTGCTGGTAAGATGCTTCCGGCTCTTGGGTTTGCTATCTTACTTCGTTATTTACCAGTCAAAAGAAATCTTCATTACCTTGCTCTTGGATTTGCCGTTACAGCTATGTTGACAACTATTTACACTAATTTAACTAGTGCAGGGACAGCTATTGCAACTGTTGTCAAAGACTTTGATGCTGCGCCTTTTAAAGGTCTCCCTATGATTGGTATTGCGATTATCGGGGCAGCTCTTGCGACAATTCACTATAAGAATGGTCAAAATGCTGGTTCATCAGCAGAGAAGTCACAGCACACAGAGGTTTCAGAAAGTGGGGAAATAGAAGATGACGAAATCTAATTATAAATTAACCAAAGAAGACTTTAAACAAATTAATAAACGTAGTTTGTTTACGTTTCAGTTAGGTTGGAACTATGAACGTATGCAAGGTTCAAGCTACCTTTTCATCATCCTACCTCAATTACGTAAAATGTATGGCGACGGTACCCCTGAATTGAAAGAAATGATGAAAACTCATGCTCAGTTTTTCAATACTTCCAACTTCTTCCACACTATTATTACAGGTATTGATCTTGCTTTAGAAGAGAATGAAGGCATAGAAGCTAAGGATGCGGTTAATGGTGTAAAAACTGGTCTTATGGGACCATTTGCACCAATTGGAGATTCAGTATTTGGTTCTTTAGTTCCAGCTATTATGGGATCGATTGCAGCATCTCTGGCGATGAATGGTAACCCGTTAGGAGTTTTCCTATGGATTGGTGTTACTACCTTGATTAATGTTTTTCGTTGGAAACAGTTAGAGATTGCTTACAAAGAAGGAACAAAACTTGTAACAACAATGCGAGATAAACTTTCTTCTCTTGTTGAAGCTGCCTCTGTTATGGGGGTATTCATGGTAGGTGCTCTTATTGCAACAATGATTAACTTCCAATTTACTGCAGCACCAAAAATTGGTGATAAAGTAATTGACATTCAAGATTTGTTTAATCAAATTTTCCCACGTTTAGTACCAGCATTGTTCACAGCAGGTATCTTCTGGTTATTAGGACGTAAAGGAATGACTTCTACGAAAGCTATTTTAGTTATTGTTGTTTTCGCACTTGCTATGGCTTTCTTTGGAATTCTAGGAGTTTAGTAGGCAAAATATGGCAAAAAATTTAATTTTAGTAAGTCATGGTACTTTTTGTGAAGAATTGAAAAATAGTACTGAGATGATTATGGGACCCCAAACAAATATCTATCCTGTACCTTTACTACCTTCAGAAGGTGCGGAAGACTTCAAAGAAAAATTTCTTTCAGTTGTTGAGAACTTAGATGATTACATTGTTTTCGCAGATTTATTAGGAGGTACACCTTGTAACGTGGTGTCACGTTTATTGATGGAGGGATACCATTTCGAACTTTATGCAGGTATGAATATGCCGATGGTTATTGGTTTTCTAAACGGTGTTTTGTTAGGTTCTGAAGTTGATATCATCCATTATGGTAAGGAAAATATTCATCGTGTGAATGATTTATTATCTGACGATAGCGAGGATGATGAGTAGTCATTTGTTAGTTTCTATCCTAGTTCTAAGACTAGGGGAAACATGATTTCCGGTCGCTAATATCTAATTAGTTTCCTAGCTTAATTAAACAGCTAACTAAAGCAGAATTTGTTACATGATTATAAAGTTCCCCAATCTTATGCAAAAAAAGTTTGGGGGACTTTTAAGCTTAAGAGGTCAACTATAATTAGATGTTGGATGATTTTATCGGTTTATTAAATGTATGTGTTAGCAACTAATTGTTCAAATAATAGAATGATTGTTTGAAATGAGAATAGGCTCTACTGCTAAAGTAATTAGAAATTTTAGATAAGAATTAAAACGGTATATACCATTTACAAAAATGAACATTTAGCATATAATATAAATGAATGGAGGCGTTTTTAAATGACAAAGTATATTAAAGCAGATGAATTTTATTATCCATATCAAGTGAAAAAAGCTGGTTACCTAGCTATCGAAGGAGATACTTTTGGGAGCTGGCAGACTGAAGTACCAAGTGATGCTGAAATCATTGATTATACTGGTTACAGTATTGCTCCTGGTTTAGTTGATACTCATATTCATGGTTTTGCTGGTGCAGATGTTATGGATAATAGTCAAGAGTCTTTGGAAACAATGAGTCAGGCACTTTTGGGAGCTGGGGTTACTAGTTTTTTACCAACTGGATTGACAGCATCATTTGAAACTTTAGATAATATTTGTCGTACTGCAGCTAGTTTTGTAGGTCAAGAAAGTGGAGCACGTATCCAAGGACTTTTCTTTGAAGGTCCATATTTTACTGAAAAATATAAAGGTGCGCAAAACCCTTCTTACATGCGTAACCCATCAATCGCTGAGTTAGATCAGTGGTTAGAAAGTTCAAAAGGATTGCTAAAAAAAGTTGCTTTAGCACCTGAACGTGATGAAGTGACTGAATTTATTAATTACGCACATAAAAAAAATGTTTTTGTTGCGTTAGGACATTCTGACGCTACTTATGATCAGGCTGCAAATGCCGTAGAAGCTGGAGCTTCAATTTGGGTTCATGCTTATAATGGTATGCGTGGACTTAATCATCGTGAACCTGGTATGGTTGGTGCAGTTTATGAACTTCCAAATACTTATGCAGAGTTAATCTGTGATGGTCATCATGTTCATCCATCAGCTTGTGAAATTTTGATGAATCAAAAACAATATGATCATGTTGTTTTGATCACTGATTGTATGAGTGCAGGTGGTCTTGAAGATGGTGATTATATGCTGGGTGAATATCCTGTTATTGTTGAAAAAGGGACAGCTCGTTTGAAATCTAGCGGTAGTCTGGCAGGATCAATTCTCCAATTGAAAGATGCTGTCAAAAATGTTGTTAATTGGGGTGTAGCTTCAAAAGCACAAGCAATTAGCATGGCTAGTTTGATACCAGCTATTTCTGTTGGTATTGATGATAAGTGCGGAAAAATTAAAGAAGGACATAAAGCTGATTTTATTGTTCTTGATAAGGACTTTGATTTGCGAGCAACTTATTTAGGTGGCGAAAAAGTCTGGAATGCCTAAACATGCGAGCCTGAGATGAGGAATCTTGGGCTTTTAGTTTTTGCTAGATGAAAACTGTTTTTTATCTCGTCTTTGAATTTTGAATGATGAAATGAGTGAAAACGAGATTTCAGCTATTAGTTTTTTGTTTGAACCTAGACACTAAAAGTCATTTGTGCTAAAATACTCTTTAAAGAGAGAAAGTCTCATGGTGTTTCTTAGCGAGTCCGAGGTGGTGGAAGTCGGATGAAACTGAAGTGGGTCGCTGGCGCTTTCGCTTAGCAAGTCTAAGTTAAAATCAGATAAATGAAGTAATAAGATAGGGTGGAACCGCGTTTTAACGCCCCTTATGAGGTATCATATGGGTGTGTTGGCGGTTTTTTATTATGGAAAAACGTTAGCCTCCAAGATACGTCGCAAAATTAGTTACTAAAATAAGGAGTAGATACATGTCTAAAAAATTGACGTTTCAAGAAATTATTTTGACTTTGCAACAATTTTGGAATGACCAAGGTTGTATGTTGATGCAAGCTTATGACAATGAAAAAGGTGCTGGTACAATGAGTCCCTACACTTTCCTTCGTGCCATTGGTCCAGAACCATGGAATGCGGCTTATGTGGAACCATCACGTCGTCCAGCTGACGGTCGTTACGGTGAAAATCCTAACCGTCTTTACCAACACCACCAATTCCAAGTGGTTATGAAGCCATCACCATCAAACATTCAAGAACTTTACCTTGAATCATTGGAAAGATTAGGAATTAATCCCCTAGAACACGACATTCGTTTCGTTGAAGATAACTGGGAGAACCCATCAACTGGTTCAGCTGGCCTTGGTTGGGAAGTTTGGCTTGACGGTATGGAAATCACTCAATTTACTTACTTCCAACAAGTTGGTGGTTTGCAAACAGGTCCTGTAACATCAGAAGTTACTTACGGTCTTGAACGTTTGGCATCTTACATTCAAGAAGTGGATTCTGTCTATGATATTGAATGGGCACCAGGTGTTAAATATGGTGAAATCTTCCTTCAACCAGAATTTGAACACTCAAAATATTCATTTGAAATTTCTAATCAAGATATGCTTCTTGAAAACTTTGAAAAATTTGAAGCAGAAGCAAAACGTTGCTTGGATGAACACCTCGTACACCCAGCTTATGACTACGTTTTGAAATGTTCACACACTTTCAACTTGCTTGATGCGCGTGGTGCGGTTTCTGTAACAGAACGTGCTGGTTACATCGCTCGTATTCGTAACTTGGCTCGTGTCGTTGCCAAAACATTTGTGGCAGAACGTAAACGCCTTGGTTACCCATTGCTTGATGAAGCAACACGTAAAAAATTATTGAAGGAGGATGTTGAATAATGGCTAAAAATTTACTTGTAGAACTTGGTTTAGAAGAATTACCAGCTTACGTGGTTACTCCAAGTGAAAAACAACTTGGCGATCGTATGGCAGCATTTTTGAACGAAAAACGTTTGGCATTTGAAGGCATTCAAACTTTCTCTACACCACGTCGTTTGGCTGTTCGTGTGAGTGGTCTTGCTGATGCGCAAACTGATTTAACAGAAGATTTTAAAGGTCCTTCTAAGAAAATCGCATTGGACACTGACGGTAACTTCACAAAAGCGGCTCAAGGATTTGTCCGTGGTAAAGGGTTGACAACTGACGATATTGAATTCCGCGAAGTTAAAGGCGAAGAGTATGTTTACGTTACAAAACACGAAGCAGGAAAAGCTGCCAAAGAAGTGCTTATTGACATTCCAGAAATCTTGTCAGCAATGACTTTCCCAGTAAACATGCACTGGGCAAATAATACATTTGAATACATTCGTCCTGTTCACACATTGACTGTTCTTCTTGATGATGAAGCTCTTGATCTTGATTTCTTGGATATTCATTCAGGTCGTGTTAGCCGTGGACACCGTTTCCTTGGTCATGAAACAGAAATTGCTAGCGCTGATTCATACGAAGAAGATTTGCGTAGAGTCTTTGTTATCGCCGACGCTAAAGAACGTCAAGACATGATTGTTAACCAAATCAAAGACATTGAAAAAGTACAAAACGTCCAAGTTGAAATCGATGACGAATTGCTTAACGAAGTCCTTAACTTGGTTGAATACCCAACTGCTTTTATGGGAAGCTTTGATACGAAATATCTTGAAGTACCAGAAGAAGTGCTTGTCACATCAATGAAAAACCATCAACGTTACTTTGTTGTCCGTGACCAAGCTGGTAAATTAATGCCAAACTTCATCTCAGTTCGTAACGGTAATGCTGAGTACCTTGAAAATGTCATTAAAGGTAATGAAAAAGTGCTCGTGGCTCGTTTGGAAGACGGTGAATTCTTCTGGCGTGAAGACCAAAAACTTAAAATTGCTGACCTTGTGGCAAAACTTGACAACGTTACATTCCACGAAAAAATCGGTTCACTTTCTGAACACATGAAACGCAGCAAAGTAATTGCAGCTTACCTTGCCGAAAAAGCTGGGGCTTCTGCCGAAGAAAGCAAAGCTCTTGCTCGTGCTGCTGAAATTTATAAATTCGACTTATTGACTGGTATGGTTGGTGAATTTGATGAATTGCAAGGTATCATGGGTGAAAAATATGCCCTTCTTGCAGGCGAAGATGCCGCAGTAGCAACAGCTATTCGTGAACACTACCTTCCAAATTCAGCTGACGGTGACCTTCCAGAAACTAAAGTTGGTGCTCTTTTGGCACTTGCTGATAAATTGGATACTATCTTGTCATTCTTCTCAGTTGGCTTGATTCCATCAGGTTCAAATGACCCATATGCTCTTCGTCGTGCAACAGCTGGTGTTGTTCGTATCATGGATGCCTTTGGTTTGAAAATTCCAATGGATGAATTGATTGACAACCTTTACGCCTTGTCATTTGATAGCTTGACTTATGAACACAAAGCAGAAGTTATGGATTTCATCCGTGCGCGTGTTGAAAAAATGATGAGCAAATCAGTTTCTAAAGATATTAAAGAAGCTGTTCTTGCTGGTTCAAACTTTGTTGTGGCTGAAATGATTGAAGCTGCTGATGCTCTTGTTGAAGCAAGCAAAGCTGCTGATTATAAAGCCGCCGTTGAAAGTCTTTCACGTGTATTCAACCTTGCTGAAAAAACACCAGCTGACGTGACTGTGGATGCAAGCTTGTTTGAAAATGATGAAGAAAAAGCTTTGGCACAAGCTGCAGCAGAATTGAACTTGTCAGGTAGCGCTAATGATAAATTGGCACAATTATTTGCTTTAAGCCCAGTTATCGACAAATTCTTTGACAATACAATGGTAATGGTGGATAATGAAGCTGTTAAAAATAATCGCTTGGCTATCCTTGCTGAATTGACTGCAAAAGCTAGCAGCGTAGCAGCATTTAACAAATTGAATACCAAATAAGAAGTGGCATTTCGCTTGCCACTCCTGACACAGTTGGTTAAAATTTTGCTAATGACTGCTAAGTTAGCATTGTCATTTTAGAGGCGTAGTAGCTAATTGATTTTCTGATTTGGTAAATTATAAGAAAGGAAAAAGCGTGTAGAATTTATGGATTTTATACGTTTGGTGAGTCTTACTCATGAATGAAAAAAAGATTCAACGCATTAATGAACTTGCGCGTAAGAAAAAAACAGTTGGTTTGACAGGTGCTGAAAAAGTTGAACAAGCTGAGCTTCGCAAAGAGTACATTGAAGGGTATCGTCGCTCACTTCTTCACCATATCGCAGGGATTAAACTTGTTGATGAAGAAGGAAATGATGTGACACCAGAAAAACTAAAACAACTCCAACGCGAACGTGGTTTGCATGGCAGAAGCCTTGACGACCCAAATTCGTAAGATAGGAATCCCAGTCAGTAATGACTGGGATTTTTGTGTACAATGAGAAGGAAAAATGTCCATTTTAAAGTGGACACTAAAAGGAGTTTGTGATAATTAGAAAACGCATACAATAATAAGTGTGAAAGGAAAATGAAGATGAATAAAAAACAATTACAATTTGATGGATTGCTAGCAGTATTGCATCAGAATTCAGATTATATCACGGCAAAATCTTTATCCGAACAATTGAATTTATCTGAAAAAACGGTTTATCGTCTTGTAAAGGAAATAAATCAAAACTATTTTCCTGATGAACTTATCATAAAAAAGAGAGGACGTGGTTTTAAACTTAATAGACTTAAAAATTATGATACTTTAATAAATTCTAAGCAAAATGATTTTACACCAGCTAGTAGGCAAATTCAAATTTTGGAGAGATTGTTAACGATATCACCTAAAAAATTACTTATATATGACGTAGCACAAGAGTATTATGTCAGTGATTCCGTTATTATGAAAGATAAAATCGAGATTCAAAAGCGACTCAATCCCTTTCATTTAAAAATCTCAACTCGGACAGGCTATATTTTTATAACAGGTTCAGAATTGGATATTCGTAGAGCATTAGCGGATTTGGTACCGACGTTTAGCATGATTGATATTGACAATTTGTCTAATACTACTAACCAAAGTCATTTTGATTTAGAGCTTGCCAAAATTATTTTGGAAGAAATTGACCAAATTGAGACGGATTTACAGGCAAGGTTACCATACCCATACAATGTTAATATTTTTTCTCATCTTTACATTATGCTTGAACGGTTAAAAATTTCTAGTCGTAAAATCGCTAATGCAGAAGTAGTGGATATCAAGATGACAGATTACGATGACTCAATTCTCAAAGAAAGTAAAAAGATTATAAATGATATTGGGAATCGTTTAGGGAGGAGGATTGATGATTTAGAAATTAATTATCTCTATCAATACTTGTATTCGTCAAGATTTCAACTTAGTACACATCAGCAAAAAATTGAATTTTCAACGCGTGTTGTTTCTGTAACAAAATTTTATTTTAAAAAGATGGAAATGACAAAGTCAGAATCAATAAATGAACAATCTCCTATGTTTATTGATTTGGCAAACCATATCAGTCCATTGTTAAGAAGATTAGATAATAAAATTTATATCAAAAATAATATGTTGCATGATATTAAAGACCGTTATACTGATATTTTTAATCAGACAGAGAAAGTTTCTCTGGAGATGACAGAACAATTTGGTTTTTCAATGTTAAGTGCTGATGAAATTGGCTTTTTGACGTTATATTTTGTTCGTTTCAAAGAATTAAACCCAACTCCCATAAAAGCGGTTGTGATGTGTTCATCTGGAATTGGCATTTCAGAACTGCTTAAAGTGAAAATTGAAACGGCTTTTCAAAATCTTGATATTGTTAAAGTAGTATCTTCTCAAAATATCAAAGAAATGTTACAAAATTATCCAGATATTCAATTAGTTATCACGAGTGTTAGTTTGCAAGAAATGTTAAACGTAAAGACAATCCTTGTAAGTGCCTTATTAACAGATGAAGATAAAAAGAATATCCAAAATGCAATAAGGGAGATTAATTATGGTAACTGATTTATATCAATACGTTTCTAACCAAAATTTCAATAATCGGCAAGAAGTTTATGGATATTTAGCATCTCAAATTGACAGTCAAACCCTAAGTCAGCAAGAGATAGAAAGTAAATTCCTAGAACGTGAAGCGATGGGAAATATTGAAATCGCACAAGGTGTTGTTTTACCGCACTTCACCAATGAGAATGTTCAAGATAAAATCTTCATTGTACGTCTTTCGGAACCTATTTTGAATTGGTCTAAAGGTATTGCAAAGGTAAATATTGTAATTGCTCTTGTGATTAATTCTCAAACAGCATTTAAAATACGTCCACAAATTCAAAATCTCATTCAGCATCTAATTGATGAGCAGTTTATTGAATTATTAATGACAGGCAGTCAATTGGAAATTAAGAATTATTTAAAACAATAGTACGAGGAGAAATTATGGAGTTATTAGATAAAGAAAATATCCAGTTAAGTTCTCAAAAAATGAGTTGGGAAGAGGCAATAAGATTAACGGCTCAACCTTTACTAACAAAAGGAAAAATTAAAGAGAGCTATATTCAGGCGATGATAGATAAGGTAAAAGAATATGGACCATTTATTAACATTGGAGAATATTTGGCTTTACCACATGCCCGACCGGAGGAGGGAGTTATTGAAACTGGTATATCTTTTCTGAAGTTAAAATATCCAGTAAATCTTTTAGATGACCCTAACCATCCAGTATCTATTTTTATTTGTTTGGCTGCTAGTGATAGTAGTCAACATCTAGAAGCATTGATGAAATTAACAAAAATTCTATCTAAGAAGGAAAATTTACAAGTATTGCTTCAATCATCAAATATTGAAGAAATTAGCTCATTGCTAGAAGGAGTGTAATAATTATGAAAATTTTTGCAGTATGCCAAAGTGGTTTAGGAACAAGTTTTATGGTTCAAATGAATATTGAGTCAGCCCTACAAGAATTAGGAGTTGATGTAGAAGATTTTACAGTTGAGCATACAGATTCAGGAAGTGTTAGTGGAGACATGGCTGATTACTTCTTTGCTGAAAAGACTTTGGTTCCTGCTTTATCTAACCTACCAGAGGAAAAGATTATTTCGTTAAATTCTATCATTGATGCTGATGAAATAAAACAACAAGTAATTAATATACTAGATAAAAATGCTATTACACATCGGTAATCAAAAAGTAGAGAAGAGGATTCTATTATGAAAAGTGTTTTAAATATATTTGTTTCTATAGTTACTCAACCTGCCATTTTAGTAGCTATCATTGCTTTAATTGGTTTACTTTTACAAAAGAAAAAATTCTCTGATGTAATGTCAGGGACAATTAAAACAATAGTTGGATTTCTTGTTTTAACAGGTGGTTCAGGGATTTTACAGAATGCCTTGGCTCCTTTTGCAAAAATGTTTCAAGTAGCTCTAAATACTCAAGGTGTTGTTCCTAGTAATGAAGCTGTTGTTGCGATTGCTTTACAAGATTATGGAAGTCAAACAGCTTTAATTATGTTGGTTGGAATGATTGTTAATATTCTATTGGCACGCTTTACACGTTTTAAATATTTATTTTTAACAGGTCAAGCTATGATGTATGTTTCTTGTATTACAGCTGTTATTTTGATAAGTGCTGGTATCAAAGCGAATCCTATAGTTATCATACTTGGAGGGTTATTTGAAGGAACGTTACTGACAATCACTCCTGCTCTTTGTCAACCTTTTATGAAAAAAATTACTGGTAATGATAATGTTGCCATGGGACATACAGGAAATATTGGTTATGCTATAGCTGGTTGGATTGGAAAATGGTTTGGTGATAAATCAAAATCTACAGAGGATATGGATGTTCCACAATCATTTAGTTTTCTACGTGATTCAACAGTATCTATTATGTTATTAATGAGTGTAGTTTATGTCATCTTGGCACTGGCAGCTGGCACAGGTTATGTAGAAAAAGAATTGAGTGATGGAACAAGTGCGATTGTTTATGCAATTATTCAAGCAGGAACATTTACGGCAGGATTTGTAGTTGTTCTACAAGGTGTTCGTATGGTACTAGCAGAAATCGTTCCAGCATTTCAAGGTATTGCTAAAAAATGGGTACCAAATTCTAAACCAGCATTGGATGTGCCAATTATCTTTTCTTATGCACCAAATGCAGTATTGATTGGCTTTTTTACTAGTTTTATTGTTGGCACAATTTCAATGTTTATAATGATTGCTCTTCATACTACGGTTATTATTCCAGGTGTAGTTGGACACTTCTTCTGTGGAGCTGCAGCAGGTATTTACGGAAATTCTACTGGTGGTAGAAGAGGAGCTGTTCTTGGCTCTGCTGTTAATAGTTTACTTATAAGTTGGTTACCATTGGCTATTTTACCATTACTTGGTTCCCTTAAAATGGCAGCTTCAACATTTGCTGATACAGATTATCTAATTCCAGGCGATATCTTAGGAAAAATTGGACAATTGGGATCAGGTGCACTTATTACAGCAATCCTCGCTTTTGTATTTATTGTAATTGTAACAAGTATTATTCTTGATAAACGAACAGATTCTGAATTGTAAGAGGGGGAATACAATGAAATTTTTCTTAGATACAGCTGATGTTTCGGCGATTAAAACGATTAATGAACTAGGTGTCGTGGACGGTGTCACGACTAATCCAACGATTATTTCCCGTGAAGGGCGTGATTTTGAGACGGTTATCAAGGAAATTTGCCAGATTGTTGACGGTCCCGTATCGGCAGAAGTCACAGGCGTAACAGCTGAAGAAATGATTACTGAAGCGCGTGATATTGCTAAATGGGCAGATAATATTGTGGTCAAAATTCCGATGACAATGGAAGGGTTGAAAGCAGTCAATGTGCTTTCAAAAGAAAACATTAAAACCAACGTCACTCTTATTTTTACGGTATCTCAAGGGCTTATGGCTATCAAAGCTGGTGCAACCTTTATCAGTCCATTTGTTGGACGTCTGGAAGACATCGGCACAGATGCTTACCAATTGATTTCAGATTTGCGAGAAATCATTGATTTTTATGGCTTTGATACGGAAATTATTGCAGCAAGTATTCGTAATACAGTTCATGTTGAGAACGTTGCGAAACGAGGTGCTCATATTGCTACCATTCCAGATACTGTTTTTGATAAAATGACCAAACACCCTTTGACGACAAGCGGTATAAAAAACTTTACTAAAGACTGGGAAACGTTTAAAAATAAAGTCGAATAATAATTTGTTTTAAAAACTCTAATTATTTATGATATAATAGAATCCGAACAATAATACTATAAGTCCTTAAAAACAGAAAGGTTTCACTCATGACATTTGATGCTATTGATCAGTTGGCAGTCAATACTGTCCGTACGCTCTCAATTGATGCCATTCAGGCAGCTAATTCAGGTCACCCTGGTCTTCCAATGGGAGCTGCACCTATGGCTTATGTTCTTTGGAATCATGTAATGAATGTTAATCCGAAGACAAGCCGTTCTTGGTCTAACCGAGATCGTTTTGTACTATCTGCAGGACATGGTTCTGCCCTTTTATACAGCCTTCTTCATCTATCAGGTTACAATGTTAGCATTGATGATTTGAAGAATTTCCGTCAATGGGGTTCAAAAACACCAGGTCACCCAGAAGTCAATCATACAGACGGTGTTGAAGCTACAACTGGACCTCTTGGGCAAGGGATTGCCAATGCTGTTGGTATGGCAATGGCAGAAGCTCACTTAGCAGCTAAATTTAACAAACCAGGATTTAATATCGTTGACCACTACACTTATGCTTTGCATGGTGACGGTTGCTTGATGGAAGGTGTCAGTCAAGAAGCTGCCAGCCTTGCTGGACATCTTAAACTTGGCAAATTAGTCCTTCTTTACGATTCAAACGACATTTCACTTGACGGTCCAACATCAAAAGCTTTCACAGAAGATATCAAAGGTAAATTTGAAGCTTACGGTTGGCAACACATTCTGGTTGAAGATGGTAATGACCTCGAAGCGATTGCTAAAGCTATCGAAGAAGCAAAAGCTGAAACTGAAAAACCATCTATTATCGAAGTGAAAACAATCATTGGTTTCGGTGCTGAAAAACAAGGAACATCAGCTGTTCACGGTGCCCCTCTTGGCGTTGATGGCATTGCTTACGCTAAAAAATCTTACGGTTGGGAATATCCAGAATTCACAGTACCAGAAGAGGTGGCTAAACGCTTTGAAGTTGGTATCAAATTCCGTGGTGAAGCTGCTGAAAATGCATGGGATACTAAATTCCGTGAATACGAAGCTGCTTATCCAGAATTAGCCGCTGAATACAAAGCAGCATTCGCTAACAAACCAGTTGACGTGACACTTGAAGATTTCGAAATCGGTACAAGCCTTGCTAGCCGTTCATCAAGTCAACAAGCTATCCAACAAATCTCAGCACAAGTGCCATCATTCTGGGGTGGTTCAGCTGACCTTTCTGCATCAAACAATACAATGGTCAAAGTAGAATCTGATTTCCAACCAGACAACTACCTTGGTCGTAATATTTGGTTTGGTGTGCGTGAATTTGCCATGGCAGCTGCCATGAACGGTATTGCCCTTCATGGTGGTACTCGTGTTTACGGTGGTACATTCTTCGTATTCTCAAACTACCTTCTTCCAGCTGTTCGTATGGCTGCTCTTCAACAATTACCAACGGTTTATGTCATGACGCATGATTCAATCGCTGTCGGTGAAGACGGACCAACTCACGAACCAGTTGAACAATTGGCTAGCGTTCGTTCTATGCCTAACCTTAACGTTATCCGCCCTGCTGACGGTAACGAAACAAATGCTGCATGGAAACGTGCTCTTGCTGAAACTGATCGTCCAACAATGCTCATCTTGACACGTCAAAATCTTCCTGTCCTTGAAGGGACAAAAGAATTGGCAGCAGAAGGTGTTAATAAAGGTGCTTATATCCTTTCAGAAGCAAAAGGTGACCTTGACGGTATCCTTATTGCAACAGGTTCTGAAGTGAAATTGGCGCTTGATACGCAAGCTACTTTGGAAGCAAAAGGTGTTCATGTTCGTGTGGTTTCAATGCCAGCACAAAACATCTTTGACGAACAAGACGCTGCTTATAAAGAAAGCATTCTTCCAGCTAACGTCACGAAACGTTTGGCTATCGAAGCTGGTTCGAGCTTTGGTTGGGGCAAATACGTTGGTCTCCAAGGTAAAACTCTTACAATCGATACTTGGGGCGCATCTGCACCAGGCGCCAAAATCTTTGAAGAATACGGCTTCACAGTTGATAACGCTGTAAATCTTTATGAATCATTGTAATTAATAACTGACTGAACCCGCCTTGTTTTTAAGGAGGGTTTTTATAATTATTTGACAAATGATAGCTGAAAAGGTAAGATAGAGTAAAAATATTTTTTGTATCACTTTAATAGTACAAATGAAAATGTTAGGGGGATTTTATGGAAGAGAAGTGCAGTGAATTATATAAGGCAATTAGGAATGCTTATGAAGATATGACTATTCGTCAAGATAACGATTTGTCAAAAATCTTACTTTCTGCGTCAAATGAGGTGATTAGGTCTGGAGATGCTGGGTTGAGTGCTCTTCATCTTGACCGTCAGTTAAGTCTGTATAGTACAAGGCATGATTTTTCGCTACCAAAAGGGGCAAAATTATTGAAACAGTTGACACAGGAATTTGCTGCGGATTACCGAAAGAGCAAAGAAGTTTCACAATGGATAAAACCATTATTAGGAGAGTAGAGAAGGAGCTAGGTATGATTCGATTTGATCATGTTTCAAAGTTGTATGGTGATAAGGAAGCGCTAAGTGATGTCAATATGACCATTGCTAATGGCGAAATTTTTGGCTTGATTGGGCATAATGGTGCAGGAAAAACAACGACGATTAGCATTTTAACGTCAATCATTGAAGCGAGCTATGGTGAGGTATATGTTGATGAGTTACCTCTTTCTGAGCACCGTGATGATATCAAAAAACGCATTGGTTATGTGCCTGATTCACCTGATATTTTCCTGAATTTGACGGCGATAGAATACTGGCATTTTTTAGCTAAAATTTATGACGTTGATGATAAGCTCACTGATGAACGGATTGAACGATTGTCACATTTGTTTGATATTGCGGAGAATATCAATGATTTGATTGATAGTTTTTCACACGGTATGCGTCAAAAAGTGATTCTTATTGGTGCTCTGATATCAAATCCAGATATTTGGATTTTAGATGAACCTTTGACAGGACTTGACCCACAGGCATCTTTTGATTTGAAAGAAATGATGAAAGAGCACGCGCGTGGTGGCAATACGGTTCTTTTCTCAACACATGTTCTTGCTGTTGCGGAGCAACTTTGTGACCGTATTGGAATTTTAAAAGATGGCAAGTTGATTTTTATCGGCACCTTAGATGAATTGAAAGCTAATCATCCTGATAAAGATTTAGAAACAATCTATCTTGAATTAGCAGGGCGTAAAGCGCAAGAGGAGGGCTAGGCGTATGAATTGGTCAACAGTTTGGGAGTTAATCAAGATTAATATCCTCTATTCTAGCCCACAGTCTGTCACGGCGGCAAAGCGAAAACAAGAACGCAAACCAAGCAAAGGTTTTTCGGCTTATAAGAGTGTGATGCGCCAGCAAATTCTCCTCAGCCTTTTGTTTGCGGTTATTTACATTTTTATGTATGCTAACATTGATTTTCGTTATTTCCCAGGGTATTTCTCTTTTTACATAGCGATTTTCTTTATCATGGCAACTCTAAATGCTTTTTCAGCCATGTATAGCATTTTTTATGAGAGCGATGATGTTCGGCTTTATGCACATTTGCCGATTAAATCGAGTGAACTTTATATGGCAAAAGTGATTTCCAGTTTTGGTATGGGCGTTACATTTTTAATGCCACTTTTGTCCTTGTTTTTTATCGCTTACTGGCAAATAGCAGGGCTTGTACTAGCGATTCCGTTGACAATTATCCTCTTTTTCGTTCTGTTTGCGGCTGTGATTTTGTTGGCACTTTATCTTAATAGTTTTGTGGGAAAAATCATTCTTCGAAGTCAGCACCGAAAAATCGTCTCGACTGTTCTCATGTCTATTTCAACGATTGGAGCAGTTGGTGCCATTCTTTACATGAATGTTATCAACAGTCAGAACATGACTTATGATGATAATGTTGCCCTTGCAGACCATACTGTTTTACCATATTTTCGTGGTTTTTATGACGTGGTAAAAGCACCATTTCAATCAGCGACTGTTCTTAATTTTTGGCTACCTTTGTTAGTGTTGATGATTTTAACAGTTGGGGTTGTCAAATGGTTGATGCCAACGTATTACAAAGAAGTTCTTTATGTTAAGCCTAAATCTAAGCCGAAACAAAAAGCATCGTCAGCATCTCAAAAAGCGTTGAAAGGTAAATCGTTGAAAACGATGATGATTCGTCACCATGTGTCAACATTACAAAATGCGACCTTGCTGACACAAACTTATTTATTGCCTTTGATTTATGTGGTGATTTTTATTACACCGAGTGTGACAAGTGGAGTTAGCTTGGCTGAAGTACCGAATGATTATTTTGGTGTGGCAATGCTTATCGGAATTGTTTTGGGAAGTTTTTGTAGCACGCCAAGCTCATTTGTTGGGGTAGGGATTTCATTGGAGAAAGAAAATCTGACTATCTTTAAAGCTCTACCAATCAATTTCAAGGATTTTCTTGTTCAAAAATTTTTAACGCTGGTAGGACTCCAAGCACTTGTTCCAGCTATCGTTTATTTATTAGTGGGCTTGTTTGTTTTAAAAGCATCGCTAGTCTTGGTCATTTTCTTTATCCTAGGACTTCTTGCGAGTATTTTGCTTCAGGGACAACTTATGTATCGCCGTGATTTTAAATTTCTTGATTTAAAATGGCAAGATGTGACCCAACTTTTTAACCGTCACGCAGGACAATGGCTGACCCTCGCTATTATCCTAATCGCTTTAGTAGTAGGTGGAAGTCTAGGGGCAAGCACATTTTTACTCGGAGCTCTACTCAAAGATGTTCTGTTGGCGAATGTTTTGTTTGCAATACTGGCTGTTTTGATAGGAATCGCTTCTCAAATAGTGATTTACCACACATTTTGGAAAAAGTTATAAAAAAATTTCCTAAAGGGTATTGTGTTAAAAATCCCATTGATTTCGTAATAAAGCTAATAAAAACAGTTCCTCGGACTGTTTTTTTAGTGTATAATAGGCATATGAAACGAAATTTTGAAACTGTTAATCGAATTGTTATAAAAATTGGGACAAGCTCGCTTGTCATGCCAAATGGCAAAATTAATCTTGAAAAAATTGACCAACTAGCTTTTGTTATCTCTAGCTTGATGAATAAAGGAAAAGATGTTATTTTGGTGTCATCTGGTGCCATGGGTTTTGGGCTCAATGTGTTAAATATGGACAAACGTCCGACAGAAATTGCACGTCAACAGGCGGTGTCAAGTGTTGGGCAGGTTGCTATGATGAGCCTTTATTCTCAAATCTTTTCGCACTATCAGACAGAAGTTAGTCAGCTGTTGATTACACGTGATGTTATTGAATATCCTGAAAGCTTAGAAAATTTCACTAATGCCTTTGAAATGTTATTAACAATGGGAATTGTGCCAATTGTTAACGAAAACGATGCTATTAGCGTTGATGAAATGGACCATACGACAAAATTTGGTGATAATGACCGACTTTCAGCGATTGTAGCCAAGGTAACCAAAGCAGATTTGTTAATTATGTTATCAGATATTGACGGACTTTACGATAAAAATCCAAATATCTATGATGATGCCAAACTTCGCGAACACGTTACTGAAATTACGGACGAAATCATTAAATCAGCGGGCGGTGCTGGAAGTAAATTTGGCACGGGAGGCATGCTCAGCAAGATTAAGAGTGCTCAAATGATTTTTGACAATAACAGTCAGATGATTTTGATGAACGGTACAAATCCGCGTGATATTTTAAAAGTTTTAGAAGGTGCTAATATTGGAACGTGGTTTTCACAAGTGAACTAAAAGGAGGACCAAAGATGGGCTATATTGATGAATTAGGTAAAAATGCTAAAGTAGCTAGCCGAAGTCTGGTAAAGCTTGGAACTGCTGAAAAAAATCAGATTTTAGGACAAGTTGAGGATGCTTTGCTTGCAGAGACAGACTATATTTTGGCTGAAAATGCACGTGATGTTGACCAAGCACAAAAAAATGGTATTTCGCCTGTTATGGTTGACCGTTTGCGCCTAGATGCTAAGCGTATTGAGGGGATTGTTGAGGGCGTCCGTCAAGTTGCGGATTTGCAAGACCCGATTGGTCAGGTTGTCCGTGGTTATACCAATCTTGATGGCTTGAAAATCGTTCAAAAACGTGTACCACTTGGCGTGATTGCCATGATTTTTGAAAGCCGTCCAAATGTATCTGTTGATGCTTTCAGCCTTGCTTTTAAAACAAGTAATGCTATTATTTTGCGTGGTGGTCGCGATGCCATTCATTCTAATACAGCCCTTGTGACGGTTATCCGAAAAACTCTTGCTAAAGCAGGTGTAAATGAAAACGTCATTCAGCTTGTTGAGGATACTAGCCATGCCGTGGCTGAAGAATTAATGCAAGCTGTTGATTATGTTGATGTTCTTATTCCACGTGGCGGAGCTCGTTTAATTCAAACGGTCAAAGAAAAATCAAAAGTTCCTGTTATTGAAACAGGTGTCGGAAATGTTCACATTTACGTTGATGATTCGGCTGACCTTGATATAGCAACGAAGATTGTGATTAATGCTAAAACGCAACGTCCAAGTGTTTGTAATGCTGCAGAAAGCTTGCTTGTTCACAAAGCGGTAGCAAAAACATTCTTACCACAGTTAGAAGAAGCAATTGCGAAAGTTCATGCTGTTGAATTTCGTGCAGATGATAAAGCGCTAGCTATTTTCAAAAATGCAGTAGCCGCAACAGACGAGGATTACGGTACAGAATTTTTAGATTATGTCATGTCTGTCAAAGTGGTTGATTCTGTTGATGACGCTATTGATTGGGTGAATCGTTACACGACTCATCATTCAGAAGCGATTATCACCAAAGAGCTTGAACACGCGGAACGTTTCCAAGATGAAGTGGATGCGGCTGCGGTTTATGTCAATGCCTCAACACGCTTCACAGATGGTTTTGTCTTTGGATTGGGTGCAGAAATTGGTATTTCAACGCAAAAAATGCATGCGCGTGGTCCAATGGGCTTGGAAGCTTTGACAAGTACAAAATTTTACATTAATGGTAAAGGACAAATTCGAGAATAATTGATTTTTGCTTACTGCTTGTCCTTATGCAGATGGCAGCCTTTACAATAAAAAATATCACCAAAAGCTTGATATTATCAGCTTTTGGTTTTTGTATTTCTTGTAGAGGTTTTAAGGAAGAATCTTGTAATTTATGATATAATGAAAGGTATGACAACAGATTTTCATCATATTACAGTGCTTCTACATGAAACCGTTGATATGCTTGATATCAAGCCTGATGGCATCTATGTAGATGCAACGCTTGGTGGGGCAGGGCACAGTGAGTACTTACTTTCTAAGCTTGGACCGACTGGTCATCTTTACGCGTTTGACCAAGACCAGACGGCTATTGATAATGCACAAATTCGTTTAAAAGACTATATTGAAAAAGGACAAGTTACTTTTATCAAGGACAATTTCCGTAATCTTGTTTCAAATTTAGCCATGCATGGAGTAACTGAGATTGACGGTATTTTATATGACCTTGGAGTATCTAGTCCGCAATTAGATGAACGTGAGCGTGGTTTTTCTTATAAAAAAGATGCTTCGCTCGATATGCGTATGAATCGTGACCAAGACTTGTCAGCTTATGACGTGGTTAATACTTATGATTATCATGACTTGGTTCGTATTTTTTTCAAGTATGGCGAGGACAAATTCTCAAAACAAATTGCACGTAAAATTGAGCAAGCGAGAACAGTTAAGCCGATTGAGACAACGACAGAATTAGCAGAAATCATTAAATCTGCTAAGCCTGCTAAGGAACTCAAGAAAAAAGGACATCCTGCGAAGCAGATTTTCCAAGCCATTCGTATTGAAGTTAATGATGAACTCGGTGCGGCAGATGAGTCTATTCAACAAGCTATTGAGCTATTGGCAGTTGATGGGCGTATTTCAGTGATTACTTTCCATTCTTTGGAAGACCGTTTGACAAAACAATTATTCAAAGAGGCTTCTACTGTAGATGTGCCGAAAGGGTTGCCTTTTATTCCTGAGGATATGCAACCTAAGCTTACTTTGGTTAATCGAAAACCTATTTTACCAAGCGAAGAAGAGTTAGAAGTCAATAATCGTTCTCACTCAGCCAAGCTCCGTGTGGCTAGAAAGGTTCGTAAATAATTATGACAGATAAACATCGTAACGAAGCTATTTCTAATGCTCTTAAAAGACGGATTAGAAAATTTTCGAGAATTGAAAAAGTTTTTTATGGTGCTATTATTTTGACGGCTATTACTATGGCTGTTAGTATTATTTACCTACAGAGTCGTAATCTACAAGTGCAACAAGAAATCACAAATCTCAATAGTCAGATAAGTGATATGCAGACAGATTATGATAATGCTAAACAAGAGGTTAACGAATTGACAAGTCGTGACCGTATTGAACAAATAGCAGGAAATGCAGGCTTGACCAGCCAACAGGATAATATTAAACAGGTGGAGTAAAAATAGTCTATGAAGAAATTAATAAACCGTTTTTTAGACTATGTGGTAAAGGATAGACGAACGCCCAACAAAAACCGTGAGCGTGTTGGTCAGAATTTGATGATTCTGGCAGTCTTCCTTTTCTTTGTGTTTGTTATCAATTTTGCTATTATTATTGGGACAGATACAAAGTTCGGACACAATTTGTCAACAGAAGCGTCAGAAGTTTATCAGAAAGAAGTGACTGTTCAGGCTAAACGTGGTACGATTTATGACCGTAATGGTGTTGCTCTTGCAGAGGATTCAACAACCTACAGTATCTATGCTATTATTTCAACATCTTATGTTTCATCAACAGGCGAAAAACTATATGTCAAAAAATCTCAGTATGAGAAAGTGGCAGAGATTTTAAATGAAAAGCTTGGAATTGACAAAAATGAAGTGCTCAGTCAGCTTAAACAAGATGGGCTTTTCCAAGTTTCTTTTGGAAGTTCAGGTTCTGGGTTGTCATATAGTACAAAATTAGCTATTGAAACAGCTATGGACGAAGCTGGCATTAAAGGAATTGGTTTCACTTCAACACCTGGACGCATGTATCCAAATGGTGTTTTTGCTTCACAATTCCTTGGTTTGACACAACTAAAAGAGAACAAAGATGGTACATCGAGTCTTGTAGGTACATCAGGTCTTGAAGCAGCTTTAGATGATATTTTGTCAGGGACAGACGGTAAAGTGATTTATCAAAAAGATAAAAATGGTAATCTGTTACTTGGTACCGAAACAACAGTTAAACAAGCTATCGATGGGAAAGATGTTTACACAACACTTTCTGAACCATTGCAATCTTACTTGGAATCTCAAATGGATATCTTCCAAAATGAAGCCCAAGGAACATATGCTAGTGCCACAGTTGTTAATGCAAAAACAGGTGAAATTTTAGCTACGACACAACGTCCAACTTACAATGCGCAAACCTTGGATGGCTATAGTGAGGACAATCTAAAAACTTGGAACACCCTACTCTATCAGAACTATTACGAACCAGGGTCAACCATGAAAGTTATGACCCTTGCTTCAGCGATTGATGATGGTGTTTTCAATCCTAATGAGGTTATTTCAACAATCAATGGTATCACAGTTGCTGATACGACAATCAATGACTGGAATGTTAATGAAGGAATGACTTCGGTTCAGTACTTAACTTATGCCCAAGGTTTTGCTTGGTCAAGTAACGTTGCCATGACTAGCCTTGAACAAAAAATGGGTAATGACAAGTGGCTTACTTATCTTTCGCGTTTTAAATTTGGTTATCCAACACGTTTTGGTATGCTAAATGAAGATAGCGGTTTGCTACCTTCTGACAATGAAGTAACGGTAGCCATGAGTTCATTTGGTCAAGGTATTGGTGTCACACAAGTACAAATGTTGCGTGCCTTTACAGCTATCTCTAATGGTGGTGTCATGCTAGAGCCGCAATTCATTAGTCAGATCTACGATTCAAATACTAATTCGACACGTGTAGCGACATCAGAAGTTGTTGGTAATCCTGTTTCAGAAGATGCTGCTGACCAAACACTTGATTACATGGTAACCGTTGGTACTGATTCACAATATGGTACATTGTATAACGGCACAACAGGTCAACCATATATCCAAGTTGGTGACTATTCCGTCGCCGTTAAATCTGGTACTGCCCAAATTGCCGCTTCGGCTGAAGACGGTGGTGGGTACTTAACAGGAGATAATGATTACATTTACTCAGTTGTTGCGATTGTGCCATCAGATGATCCAGAATTTATTATGTATGTAACGCTTCAACAACCATCTGAACAATTCAGAGCTATGTATTGGCAAGATGTTATCAATCCTGTGCTTGAAAGAGCGATGATGATTAAAGATACTTTGACTAGTACAGCAGTAACGGGAACTGATAAAGAAACCGAATATACACTAAAAGATTATATCGGTGAAAACCCAGGGGATACAGCCCAAGAACTTCGTGATAACCTTGTACAACCAGTTGTTGTTGGTTCGGGTAGCAAGATTAAGAAAATGTCTAAGAAAGTCGGTAGCAATCTTTCTGCCAACGAGCAAATCTTACTTTGGACGGGTAATCTTGAAACAGTACCAGATATGTATGGTTGGACGAAAGAAAATGTTGAAAAATTTGCTAAATGGACTGGAATTAAGATAACCTTTAAAGGTTCTGATTCGGGAACAGTCACGAAACAAAGTGTCGAATCCGAAACAGATATCGACGGTGTTAAAAAAATTACAATTACTCTAGGAGAATAAACTAAGATGTTTTTAAGTTTAATCGCAGGTATTGTCGCTTTTGCGTTGACAGTATTTGCCATGCCCCACTTTATTCGTATTTACCAACTCAAGAAGATCGGCGGGCAACAAATGCACGAGGATGTCAAACAACATTTGGCTAAAGCTGGTACTCCAACCATGGGAGGAACAGTTTTTCTAACAGTTGGAATCCTTGTTAGTCTCATTTTTAGCTTGTTAATCGAAAAGCAAAACGGTGCTTCAATGGGAGCAACGGCAGGCATTCTTTTGGTGGTTCTCATTTATGGTATTATTGGTTTTCTTGATGATTTTTTGAAGATCTTTAAACAAATTAATGAAGGATTGACACCTTGGCAAAAAATGAGCTTGCAAATTATTGGTGGTTTGATTTTCTACTTCGTTCATGTCCGTCCAAGCGGAACAGATGATTTAAATATCTTTGGTTTTGACCTTCATCTTGGTATTCTTTACGTTTTCTTTGTTCTTTTCTGGGTTGTTGGTTTTTCAAACGCCGTTAATTTGACAGACGGTATTGACGGTTTGGCTTCTATTTCAGTTGCTATCAGCTTGGTTGCCTATGGTATCATCGCCTTTGCTCAACGACAATTTGATGTCTTGTTGATTATCGTGACAATGATTGGTGCTTTGTTTGGCTTCTTTGTTTTTAACCATAAACCTGCCAAAATCTTTATGGGTGATGTGGGAAGTTTGGCTTTAGGAGCAATGCTTGCAGCGATTTCCATTGCGCTTCGCCAAGAATGGACTTTGTTAATCATTGGTATCGTTTATGTCTTTGAAACAAGTTCAGTCATGCTTCAAGTGTCATATTTCAAATACACGAAGAAAAAATATGGTGAAGGGCGTCGTATTTTCCGCATGACACCATTCCATCATCATTTGGAACTTGGTGGTTTGACAGGAAAATCAGAAAAATGGTCAGAATGGAAAGTTGATGCTTTTTTGTGGAGTGTTGGGGCTATTGCAAGTATTTTGACCTTGATTGCACTTTACACATTTTAATAAATGAACGAGCTGGGTTTTCAGCTCGTTTTTGATTCTAAATCGCAGTGTACTTTGCTTTAATCCCCCTTTTAATGATATAATAAAAGAGAACGAAAAAATTCGCTTAGTCGTTTTTGGCTGGGGATTAAACGATAAGTAAATATAGAGAACTTTTCAAGTGAAACTTGATGAGATAAGAAATTGAGGTAAAGCATGTCTTTTAATGATTTTAATTTTAAGCCCTACATTCGTGAGGCGCTTGCAGAGCTTAAATTCACAAATCCGACAGAAGTACAACAAAAGTTAATTCCTGTTGTGCGTTCTGGTCGTGATTTGGTTGGAGAATCTAAAACTGGTTCAGGAAAAACACACACTTTCTTGTTGCCGATTTTTGAGAAATTAGATGAAAACAGTAATAATGTTCAGGTGGTTATCACAGCACCAAGCCGTGAGTTGGCAACGCAAATTTATCAAGCAACCAAACAAATTGCTGAAAAATCTGAAACAGAAATTCGTGTGGTAAACTACGTTGGTGGTACAGATAAACTACGTCAAATTGAAAAATTGAAATCATCTCAGCCACACATCGTCATTGGTACACCTGGTCGTATCTATGATTTGGTCAAATCAGGTGATTTGGAAATTTATAAAGCTCATACCTTTGTTGTTGATGAAGCTGATATGACGCTTGATATGGGATTCCTTGATACAGTGGATAAGATTGCAGGGACATTGCCAAAAGATGTTCAAATTTTGGTTTTCTCAGCGACTATTCCACAAAAATTGCAACCCTTCTTGAAAAAATATTTGACAAATCCAGTCATGGAAAAAATCAAGACAACTACTGTTATCGCAGATACAATCGATAATTGGTTGGTTTCAACTAAGGGACGTGATAAAAATGCGCAAATCTTGGAAATCACTAAAGCCCTAAATCCATATCTTGCCATGATTTTTGTAAACACAAAAGAACGTGCAGATGAATTGCATAGCTATCTTGTGTCAAATGGATTGAAAGTGGCAAAAATTCACGGCGATATTCCTCCACGTGAACGTAAACGCACCATGAACCAAATCAAAAAACTGTCATACGAATACATTGTGGCGACAGATTTGGCAGCGCGTGGGATTGATATTGAAGGAGTTAGTCATGTTATCAATGATGCTATTCCGCAAGATTTATCATTCTTTGTGCACCGTGTTGGACGTACAGGACGTAATGATTTAAATGGTATTGCGATTACGCTTTACAAACCAAGTGACGATTCTGATATTCGTGAACTTGAAAAAATGGGGATTAAATTTGTCCCTAAAATGCTTAAAAACGGTGAATTTCAAGATACTTACGACCGTGACCGTCGAGCTAACCGCGAAAAATCTTACCAAAAATTAGATACTGAAATGATCGGTCTGGTTAAAAAGAAAAAGAAAAAAATTAAACCAGGCTACAAGAAAAAAATTCAATGGAAAGTTGATGAAAAACGCAAACGTGAACGCCGTGCCGCTAATCGTGCCAAAGGACGTGCTGAACGTAAAGCAAGAAAACAAACTTTCTAGAAAACAGAATCCCGAAATAACTTCGGGATTTTTATTTTAAGCAAGTAGCGCTTGGTTAGCTTTGTCAAGAAATGTGATTTATTTCCTGATAGTTTTTTCTTATCAAGTCCATAGAAAAAATGTATTGGGAAAGTGTGGCTAAGTTTGATAGACTGGAAAGGAATTATTAGAAAAGAGGAAGACAAATGAAAAAGAGGAGATTACTATCGTTTGGTTTCTTGGTTATGCTGACACTAGCTCTGGCGGCTTGTTCCAATCAATCACAATCAAGTGGTAAAACAGTCATCAAAGTGGCAACAGACTCAGATACAGCACCATTTACTTACAAAGAAAATGACACCTTTAAAGGTTATGATATTGATGTGGTGAAAGCCATTTTTAAGGATTCCAAGAAATATAAAGTTGAATTTGTGACAACGGCGTTTGATTCTATTTTAACAGGAGTAGATGCAGACCGTTACCAAATTGCGGCAAATGACTTTAACTATAATGAAGAACGTGCTGAAAAGTACCTTTTCTCAGACCCAATTTCTAAATCAAACTATGCCATAACAAGTGCTGAAGGGACAAGTTATGATAGTCTTGATGATTTATCTGGAAAATCAACTGAAGTGATTTCAGGTTCTAACTATGCTCAAGTTTTAGAAAAATGGAACGATGAAAATTCTGATAAAGAGCCGATTAAGATTAATTACGCTTCTAGCTCAACAGGATTGACAACACGTGTGCAACATATTGAAAATGGGACAATCGACTTTATTTTGTATGATGCGATTTCATCGAATTATCTCGTTGAGGACCAAGGCTTCAATTTGACAGTGACCAATGTAACAGATGATATTGGCGGCGCGACAGATGGTTTAGAGTACCTATTGTTTGCGGATACAGATGAAGGAACCAAACTACAAAAATTTGTCAATAAACGTATCAAAGAATTAAAAGACGATGGCACATTGGCTGAATTAAGCGAGCAATATTTTGGTGGCGACTTCGTTTCAACAATCAATTAAAAATGAAAAAGAAAAGGATTGGTGATAGGGCTATCGTTATAGTGTAGGATAATAGAAAAGGAGTTCATATGACTTTAACAACATTAGCAGCTGGCTTGTCTTGGTATGATAAGTTGGTTGAAAAAATTCCAGAAGGTCAATTATTCAGTTGGCGAGCGGTTTTTGATGCCATTCCGTCTTTAATAGAACGTTTACCAACAACGCTTGGCTTAACAATAGCAGGTGCGATATTTGGCTTGTTGTTAGCTTTACTATTTGCTATCGTGAAAATCAATCGCACAAAGGTTTTGTATCCGATTCAAGCTGTTTTTGTTAGCTTTTTACGTGGAACACCTATCCTTGTTCAACTCATGTTGACTTACTACGGTATCCCACTTTTCTTGAAATTTCTCAAAATAAGATACGGTTTTGATTGGAATATCAATGCTATTCCAGCATCTGTTTTTGCGGTAACTGCATTTGCTTTCAATGAAGCGGCATACACTAGCGAAACCATTCGAGCTGCGATTCAAGCTGTTAATATCGGAGAAATTGAAGCTGCGCGTAGCTTGGGAATGACCTCCTTTCAAGTTTACCGTCGCGTAATTATTCCAAATGCAGCTGTCATTGCAACGCCGACGTTGATTAACAGCTTGATTGGCTTGACGAAGGGAACATCATTGGCATTTAACGCAGGTATTGTTGAAATGTTTGCCCAAGCGCAGATTTTAGGAGGTTCGGATTATCGTTATTTTGAACGTTACATTTCAGTTGCGCTTGTTTACTGGGTAATCAGTATTATTATTGAACAAATCGGTCGTCTCATCGAAAAACGAATGGATATCGATACGCCTCAATCAAGTCAAAAAGAAGTGACAGGAGATATTCGCTAATGATTAAAATTACAAATTTAACCAAAGAATTTTCAGGGCAAAAAGTTTTAGCTGGTTTGGATGTTGATATTCAAAAGGGAGAAGTTCTAGCTCTTGTCGGTGCTTCAGGTGCAGGAAAATCAACCTTCTTGCGTAGTCTAAATTTTTTAGAAAAACCTGATTTTGGTAGTATTGCTATTGGTGATTTCAAAGTTGATTTTCAAACGATTTCTAAGGAAGATGTCCTTGTTTTACGTCGTAAATTAGCTATGGTTTTCCAACAATTTAATCTCTTTGAACGCCGAACAGCCCTTGAAAATGTCAAAGAAGGCTTAAAAATTGTCAAGAAGCTTCCAGATAGTGAAGCGACAAAAATTGCGAAAGAAGAATTAGCTAAGGTTGGTTTGTCTGACCGTGAAAACTATTACCCACGTCATTTATCAGGTGGGCAAAAACAGCGGGTGGCTTTGGCGCGTGCTTTGGCAATGAAACCAGATATCCTCTTGCTTGATGAACCCACATCAGCACTTGACCCAGAGCTTGTTGGAGAAGTTGAAAAATCAATTGCGGATGCCGCTAAAGCAGGGCAAACAATGATTTTGGTTAGCCATGACATGAACTTTGTTTATCAAGTGGCAGACAAGGTTTTATTCCTTGATAAGGGGCATATTCTTGAAGCTGGTAAACCAGATGATGTTTTCAATCATCCAAAAGAAGCTAGAACCAAAGAATTCTTCGCAAACTATACAAAAACGTATATTTAACCACTAACTTTTGTTATAATGAGAGCTGGGAGACTTTTTCAGCTCTTTTTAGAGTGATAAAGCAAAAATTGATTTAAGTATAGGTGACGTATGTTTTTAGAAATTTTTAGTCTTTATATCAAAGGACTTCTATTAGCTATTGCTTTTGTTTTTTTAGTTGGTATCATTTGGAATTTTTGGCGTGCTGTTCGTAAGTTGGACAAAACAGTCAAAGAACGCCAAGCTTTTTTATATGATGTGTTAATGATGTCAATTATGACTATCCCAGTTTTGTCCTTTGCATTTATGGCGATTTTATTAATGTTCAAAGCGTAATAATTGCAATTTTAATACCTGATTGCTACAATGAAGAAATAATCGAGATATTGAGGTGAATAAATGTACGATACATTAATTATCGGCTCAGGTCCTGCTGGTATGACTGCAGGGCTTTATGCCGCTAGATCTAATTTGAAAGTTGGTATTATTGAACAAGGAGCCCCTGGTGGACAAATGAATAATACCTCAGAAATCGAAAATTACCCAGGATATGACCATATTTCAGGACCAGAATTGTCGATGAATATGCATGCGCCACTTGAAAAGTTTGGTGTTGAAAATATTTACGGTATTGTGAAATCTATCGAGGATGCTGGTGATGTGAAACGTGTCATTACTGAGGATACCAGCTATGAAGCAAAAACAATTATTTTAGCGACTGGTGCTAAATACCGCACTCTTGATGTACCTGGTGAAGAAGAATACACAAGCCGCGGCGTTTCTTACTGTGCTGTCTGTGACGGTGCTTTCTTCCGTAATCAAGATTTATTAGTTGTCGGTGGTGGGGATTCGGCAGTCGAAGAAGCTGTTTACCTCACACAATTTGCCAAATCTGTAACGATTATTCATCGCCGTGATGAATTGCGTGCTCAAAAGATTTTGCAAGATCGTGCTTTTGCTAACGACAAAATCAACTTTATCTGGGATTCTGTGGTCAAAGAAATCAAAGGAACTGATATTAAAGTCTCTGGTGTAACCGTTGAAAATGTTAAAACTGGTGAGCTTAGCGAACACGAATTTGGTGGTATTTTTATCTACGTTGGGGTTAACCCAGTAACAAGTATGGTAGCTGATCTTGGCATCACAGATGAAGCTGGTTGGGTGATAACAGATGAACGCATGATGACACCAAAAGCAGGCATTTTTGCCATTGGAGATGTTCGCCAAAAAGAACTTCGCCAAATCGCGACAGCTGTTGGCGACGGAGCTATTGCTGGACAAGGCGTTTACCAATATATTGAAAATATGACATAATCACATCACTAAAGTCTGAGATGAAAATCTTAGGCTTTTTTATTAGTTGTTAGATTTGTGAGAAAATGTGAAAATATTTTCAGAAAATCAGCTTTTTTTCAAATCTTTGAGCAAAACCTCACAAAGTTTTAGTCAGTCTGTCGTAATTGTGCTATAATATGGGGGATAAATTAACTTTGAGCTGGAGATAACAAAAAATTCTTGTGAGGCTGGTAATGTCTTAACAAGACTAATCAAGGCTCATATTTCTTAAAAAGGGGATACCACATGTATCAAGATGATAGTTTAACTCTCCATACAGATTTGTATCAAATCAATATGATGCAAGTTTACTTTAATCAAGGCATTCACAATAAGAATGCAGTTTTTGAAATCTTTTTCCGTAAAGAACCATTCGCCAATGGCTATGCCGTTTTTGCTGGTTTGCAACGTATGGTTGAATACCTTGAAAATCTTCGTTTTACAGAAACAGACATTGCTTATCTAGAAGATTTAGGTTATCCAGCTGATTTTATTGCTTATTTGAAAGACTTCAAATTGGAATTAACCATTCGTTCAGCTAAAGAAGGTGATTTGGTTTTTGCTAATGAACCAATCGTTCAAGTCGAAGGACCGCTTGCCCAATGTCAATTGGTTGAAACAGCTTTGCTTAACATTATTAATTTCCAAACATTGATTGCGACAAAAGCTGCTCGTATTCGCTCTGTCATTGAGGACGAGCCCTTGCTAGAATTCGGTAGTCGTCGTGCCCAAGAAATGGATGCAGCTATTTGGGGAACACGTGCAGCTATTATTGGTGGTGCAAATGCCACTTCAAATGTTCGCGCTGGTAAAATGTTTGACATCCCAGTATCAGGAACACATGCACACGCTTTAGTTCAAGCTTATGGCGATGATTACGAAGCATTCATGGCTTATGCCGGTACTCACAAAGATTGTGTTTTCTTAGTTGATACATACGATACTCTTCGTCTTGGTGTTCCAGCAGCTATTCGCGTTGCCAACGAATTAGGTGATAAGATTAATTTCCTTGGTGTTCGTATTGACTCAGGAGATATGGCTTATTTGTCTAAAAAAATTCGTAAACAGTTAGATGCTGCCGGCTATCCAAATGCTAAGATTTACGCTTCAAATGACTTGGATGAAAATACCATTCTCAACCTTAAAATGCAAAAGTCCAAAATTGATGTCTGGGGTGTTGGAACAAAATTAATCACAGCTTACGACCAACCAGCACTTGGTGCAGTTTATAAGATTGTATCTATGGAAGATGAAAATGGTGTCATGCAAGATACTATTAAGTTGTCAAATAACGCCGAAAAAGTCTCTACACCAGGTAAAAAACAAGTGTGGCGTATTACTAGTCGTGAAAGAAATAAAACAGAAGGTGACTACATCACTTTCACAGACACTGATGTTAATAAACTTGACGAAGTTTACATGTTTCACCCAACATACACTTATATCAATAAAATAGTAAGAGATTTTGAGGCTGTGCCACTTCTTGTTGATATTTTCGACAAAGGGAAATTAGTTTATAACTTACCATCTCTTTCCGAGATTCAAGAATATGCTCGTAAAGAATTTGACAAACTTTGGGATGAATATAAACGCCTGCTTAATCCACAAGATTACCCAGTTGATTTGTCACAAGAAGTTTGGCAAAACAAAATGAACCTTATTGACCGTATCCGAAAAGAAGCACAACAAAAAGGAGAAGTTAAATGACGTTACAAGAAAAAATCATTGCTGAATTAGGGGTTAAACCAAGTATTGACCCTAAAGAAGAAATTCGCGTATCAGTTGATTTTCTTAAAGATTATTTAAAAAAACATTCTTTCCTTAAAAGTTATGTTTTAGGGATTTCTGGTGGACAAGATTCAAGCTTGGCAGGACGTTTGGCACAAATTGCCGTAGAAGAACTACGTGCTGAAACTGGCGATGATAGCTACAAATTTGTTGCTGTACGTTTACCGTATGGCGTCCAAGCTGACGAAGAGGATGCTCAACGTGCTCTTAAATTCATCCAGCCAGATGTTAGCCTTGTCGTTAATATCAAAGAAGGTGTTGACGGACAGGTTCGTGAACTTGAAAAAGCTGGCATTGATGTTTCAGATTTCAATAAAGGAAATATCAAAGCACGCCAACGTATGATCACACAATATGCCGTTGCTGGAGCAAATAGCGGAGCTGTTATTGGTACTGACCACGCTGCTGAAAACATCACAGGCTTCTTCACTAAATTTGGTGACGGTGGTGCTGATGTTATTCCTCTTTATCGTTTAAACAAACGTCAAGGAAAACAATTGTTAGCAGAACTCGGTGCAGATCCTGCAATCTATGAAAAAATTCCAACAGCTGACTTGGAAGAAAATCGCCCAGGAATTGCAGACGAAGTTGCTTTAGGTGTCACATATAATGATATTGATGACTATCTTGAAGGTAAAACAGTTTCATCAGAAGCCAAAGAAAAAATTGAAAATTGGTGGCGTAAAACAGAACACAAGCGTCACTTACCAATCACAGTATTTGATGATTTCTGGAAATAAAACAAAAGACCCGCTGGGTCTTTTTTCTTTGAAAAACAGTAGTCTGAAATTGTAGTTGTCACAAAAGGTTACATACTCTTGTAATTCCTTTAAAAATGTCAGAATTTTTTATCAAAAATTCTTGCAATCTCCTTAATAAGCGATATAATGGATATTAGTTAAGTATGGTTAAGTCAGAAAACATTACATGACTGTCAACCGATAATATAGGAGGAATTATGTCAGAATTATCATCAACATTTACCGAAAAACTCTTTGCTGATTTTCAAGCTGATAGCAAATTACGTGCTGTTGAAAATGCTGTAACTCACAATGGATTGTTAAAATCACTTGAAACACGTCAAAGTGAAATGGAAAACGATCACGCTTTTTCAATTGATTTGACAAAAGATAAGGTTGCCAACCAAAAAGCATCAGGTCGTTGCTGGATGTTTGCAGCACTCAATACTTTCCGTCATAAAATGATTTCAGATTTGAACTTGGAAAATTTTGAGCTTTCTCAAGCCCACACATTCTTCTGGGATAAATACGAAAAATCAAACTGGTTCTTAGAACAAGTTATCGCAACAGCAGATCAAGAACTCGGTAGTCGTAAAGTAAAATTCTTGCTTGATGTGCCACAACAAGACGGTGGACAATGGGATATGGTTGTTGCCCTTTTTGAAAAATACGGTGTCGTACCAAAAGCAGCATACCCAGAATCAATTTCATCAAGCAACAGCCGCGAATTGAACCAATACCTTAACAAATTATTGCGTCAAGACGCTCAAATTTTGCGTGAAGCTATTGCAGCTGGTGCTGATGACAAAGCTGTTCAAGCGAAAAAAGAAGCCCTTCTCCAAGAAGTCTTTAATTTCTTAGCAATCAATCTTGGTTTGCCACCACGCACGATTGACTTTGCTTACCGTGACAAAGATAACAATTATCATTCAGATAAAAACATCACACCACAAGAATTTTTCAAAAAATATGTTGGTTTAGACCTTTCAGAATACGTATCAGTTATCAATGCGCCAACAGCCGATAAACCTTACGGCAAATCTTACACTGTTGAAATGCTTGGTAATGTGGTTGGTAGCCGTGAAGTTCGTTACCTTAACCTTGATATGGAACGTTTCAAAGAATTGGCTATCGCTCAAATGCAAGCTGGTGAAACTGTTTGGTTTGGTTCTGATGTTGGCCAAATCTCAGACCGTCAAAAAGGTATCATGGCGACAAACGTTTATGATTTTGAAACAGCTATGGACATCAATTTCACTCAAGACAAAGCAGGACGTCTTGATTACAGCGAAAGTCTGATGACACACGCTATGGTGCTTACAGGTGTTGATTTGGACGAAAATGGCAAATCTCTTAAATGGAAAGTTGAAAATTCATGGGGAGATAAAGTTGGTAACAAAGGTTACTTTGTCGCTTCAGACGCTTGGATGGATGAATTTACTTACCAAATCGTTGTACGTAAAGAATTTTTGACAGCAGAAGAACGCGCAGCTTATGAAGCAGAACCAATCGTCCTTGCACCATGGGATCCAATGGGAGCTCTTGCAAGTAAATAAAAAGAATGACATCAGCTGTTTGGCTGATGTCATTTTGCATATAAGAATAAAATACTCCCTCCAGTTTTTGTACTGTCCTCAAAAATCTAGACAAATCATTGGTGAAAGAATTTAGTTCTGTATCCTTATCTTCTTGAACTAGTCGTTTGACTTGATAGTAATCAGTTGAACGGGATAAATCAAGAATTTTAAGCAAAGTTTCTAGAGAAAAGTGATCAATTAATTCTTGAATGATTTTTGTCGCTCTTTGAGCCTTGCTTCGCCCCATCTTTGGTGGGCTCCCTCTAGTTTTCTCAACAATAGTACCCCCATTTTTCTTATATTGTGCCAGCCACTTTGCCAGCTGACTATAATTGAGTAAGGCATAATCAAGAGCTAGTTGCTTTTGGGATTGACCTTTAAACAAAACTTTAGCAATCATTTCCTGCTTTAAGTCTGGAGAGTAATAGATATTTTTCCTTTTCTAGACGATACCTATTCCATACCGATTAATCAGTCGAAACATATATTTGATATAAGCCTTAACAATACTAAACTTTTCTGATAAGGAGTTAATCGACTCTCCATTTTGGCGTAACTCATAGAGTTGAACCTTATCTTCATAACTTAATGTCATACAAAAAGCACTCCAATCGTTAGATGTCGTGTCTAACGATCAGAGTGCAGGTCGTTCAGAGAGAGTTTTTTGTGCTAATCATTACTAGATTCTGTGCTACTATTATCTAAATTGTTGTCAGCTTCGTTTGATGATTCGGTTGAAGAACTATTTTCACTAGTAGATTCAGCGGTTGATGACTCTTCTTCAGAGGAAGTTGAACTTGAACCGTAGATGTTACTGTAAACGGAACTTGATGTTGATGAGTAAGTGTAGTTATTACTTGAACCACTTAGGTAAACATAGCTACCGCTAGTATAAACACCACTTGGTACGGTGAAGTCTTTACTGCCACTACCATATTTTTCATTTAGATAGCTTTGCATTGCTTTATAAACATCAGCTGCGACATTCAAACCATCACCATAAATTGGTGTCATCCTATCCTTATAACCTGTCCAAACTGCCATTGAGTATTGTGTGGTGTAACCAACAAAGAGTTCATCTGGAGCCATTGTACCAACAACGCTGTTGTAAATACCAGTTGATTCTTCAATTTCTTCTAATTCATCATCAGAATAGTTAGAAGTACCAGTCTTACCAGCTTGGTAAACACCAGAAATAGCAGCTTCAGTACCTGTACCGTAGGTTAAAACAGTTTTCAGCATTGATGTCATCATATATGCTGTTGTTTCTTTCATGGCACGTGTACCAGAAGAACTGTAGGTTTGAGTAGTACCATCATTAAACTCGATTTTATTAATATATTGAGGTTCGTAATAGATACCACCGTTGGCAAATGCCGCATAGGCAGCAGCCATTTTTTCACTACTTGCGCCATATTTTTCATCAGAATCACTAGTAGAACTTGAAATGGCATTTGAGTAGTAAAGTTGTGGGTAATAGATACCAAGCCCCTCAAGGAATTCTTTAGCAGCATCTAACCCAACAGCTTCAAGAGCCTTAACGGCAGGTACGTTACGTGATTGTTGAATCGCTGTTTGAATGGTCATTGTACCATAGTATTGACGGTCCCAGTTGTAAATCTGAGTAGAAGTGCCTGGCCAGTAATATTTACTATCGTTTGTCGTAGCTGCGGTACTTGTGTAAATACCATTTTCAATAGCAGGTGCATAATCAGTAATAGGTTTCATTGTAGAACCCCAGTCCCTATCTGTTAGAACAGATTGGTTTGTACCAAGTGAGACAGAAGTATCTTGGTTACGTGAGCCAAGTTGAGCAATAACATTACCGTTTGTCACATCAATGATAGTTGAGGCAACTTGAAGATCAGAATCTGGATAAGAGACATAATAATCAGTATTGTAAACATTCCAGAGATATTGTTGGACATCAGTATCAACGTTTGTATAGACTTTGAGTCCTGCTGAATAAATATCTTGACCTGTCTTATCGCTGACTTCTTCGATAACTTCCTTAATATAATTATCAAGGTAAGCATCATAACTTGAAGTCTCCGTGAGTGTTTGTAAGCCGTCTGTAACAGGAGTTGCTACTGCAGTATCGTATTCGCCTTTTGTAATGTTACCGTCCTCGTACATTTCTGCCAAAACGATATCACGACGACTTTGTGCTGCGTCTGGATTAGTATAAGGGTCATATTGACTAGGAGCTTGAGGAATTCCTGCAAGTAAGGCAAGTTGGGCAATGGACAAATCTTTCAAATCTTTACCGTAGTAAGATTTAGCAGCGGTAAGCATACCGTAGTTACCATTTCCCATATATACCTTGTTAATGTAGAAAGTTAAAATTTCTTCCTTAGTATATTTGCGTTCCATTTGGAGAGCAAGCCAAGCTTCTTGAGCCTTACGTTTTAAGGTCTGGTCGGATTCACTCGTTGAGAAGTAAGCCAATTTAATCAGCTGTTGGTCAAGTGTGGATCCACCTTGGGTGCTCGAGCTAGTGAAGTTGTTAAAAGCAGCTCCAAGAATACGGTAAACATCAATACCACGGTGTTTGAAGAAACGTTTATCTTCAATAGAAGTAATGGCATTTACCAAATTCAAAGGAATATTATCAGCCGTAACACTTTCACGTTTTTCAGAACCAAGGTCCGCAATCAAATTGCCGCTTGAATCGTAAATTAAACTGGAGTTAGTAGATGATAACTTGCTTTCAGACAATTTTGGGGCACTACTTACATAGTAAGCAAAGAGAGAGCCACCAGCCAAAACAGCTGCAATGATAAGTGTTAGTCCTGCAATCAAGCCATATTTTAAGACTTTAAGAGCAGTTGTTTTTCTTGAAGAAGTAGTAGGATTAGTTTTCTTTTGTTTTCTTGTTATTTTCTTTTTAATTGTGATCACCGCCTAAAATTTTTTGATCAATAATATCTAAATAAGGAACTTGAGGTAGTGAACTTGTTGTCACTACATAACCATTTTTTCTGATATAATCAAGTGGCATGGATTTGGTGCCGAGATTGATTTGGTAAAAATCTACTAGAGCACTAGCAGGTAGAAAATAAGTTTCCTTAAGTGTCGAAAAATGAAGTAGAACAAAGCAGATGCCGTCTTGTTTTAAAACATTTGCCATGTGCTCAATCTGGTGAGCGTGGAAATTTTTTAATGGCATAGATGTCTTTTGCCGCGTTTCTTTGGCTTCAAAGTCGATATAGCGTCCTTTATAGACACCAGAATAATCGGTCGTGGAAGCTTGTCGAAAATACGCTTCTACAATTTTGGCACGGCTTCTTTTCGGATAATCAACTTTAACAATTTGAATCGGTGTTGGTTTTTTATGAATGACAGCAATATTACGAGACAAGTAATAATTATTGGTTTCATTAATTGCTGCTTCAAAACTCATCCCACGATTAGCAAAGTTAACCGTTGATTTTTTCACTTTTTTAGAAGCAGGAACTGCTTGTTTTCGAATAAGATGATGAGGGTAATTAACCATAGAACTCCTAACATTCATGCTTAAGTCAATATAAGCAATCTTATTATAACATATTTTTAGAAAGGAAACAGAATATGGCTGCAATTCTCGTGACGGGTTATAAGAGTTTTGAATTAGGAATCTTTCAAGATAAGGATGAGCGCATTAGTGTTATAAAAAAAGCTATCCGCCATGATTTGATTCGTTATTTTGAAGAAGGAATTGATTGGCTGATTTTTATGGGAAATCTTGGTTTTGAATATTGGGCTTTACAAGTTGCCAAGGAATTGCATGAAGAGTATGAGTTTAGCATAGCAACGATTTTTGCTTTTGAAAATCATGGTCAAAATTGGAATGAAGCTAACCAAGTAAAATTAGGTGAATTTAAGCAGGTTGATTTTGTCAAGTATACTTATAAAAGTTATGAAAATCCAAGTCAATTTAAAAACTATAATCAATTTTTAGTAGATAATACAGAAGGAGCCTATCTTTTTTACGATAGTGAAAATGAAACAAATTTAAAATATTTGTTACAAGTGATGCAAGAAAAAGAGGACTATCCGATTAATTTTCTGACCTTTGACCGTCTTAATGAATTCTTAGAAGAATGGTAATAAAATTTTAATAATGAAATAAAGGTAAATGCTTGATTTTTCATTAAATTTTCTGTAACATATACCTTGATATGATGATTTCATATTCTTACTTTTAACTAGAATAGTTTTGTTTGGAGAGATAGAATGGCAAGTATTATTTACAGTCCTAAGGACATTTTTGAACAAGAATTTAAAACCAGTATGCGTGGCTATGATAAGAAAGAAGTGGATGAATTCCTTGATGACATCATCAAGGATTATGAAAGTTATATTTCGCAGGTTCAAGAACTACGCGCTGAAAATGAAAAAATAAAACAACAACTCGCTTCAAAACCAAAATCAGCGCCAACACCATCTTATGTTGGTTCACATACGGTTAATGCAGAGCAACAAACACGCGTTGCTCAATCAGCAACAAATATTGATATTTTGAAACGTATTAGCCGATTGGAAAAAGAAGTATTTGGAAAACAAATCACTGAATAAACAGCCTAACTAACGACAGTTAGTAAGCTGTTTTGATTTTGTGTTTAACTTATTTTGGAAATTTGTCAAAGTGAGTTTATAAATTGCAATTTTTGGATAATCGCGTGGTATTTTTATACCATGAGGAAAGTCCATGCTAGCACTGGCTGTGATGCCGGTAGTGTTTGTGCTAGGTGAATCAATAAGCCTAGGGGCATCTTTTTTGATGTTACGGCGGGCAAAAAGGCTAAGTTCTTTATGGATATGTCTGAATAGCCCTGAAAGTGCCACAGTGACGTAGTTCTTAGGGAAACCTAAGAAGTGGAACGCGGTAAACCCCTCAAGCTAGCAACCCAAACTTTGGTAGGGGCATGGGATAGTTGGAATCCGAACAATCTATCCTGACTGGAAACAGTAGACAGATGATTATCGAAGGAGATAAGACCTAGTTATCTCTGGAACAAAACATGGCTTATAGAAAATTGCATATAGGTATATAGCTAGCTTAGGCTAGCTTTTATTTTTGGTTGTATTTTAATACTAGATATTGGCTAATAATGGTGTTTGAAAATTAATTGATTTTTACTAGCTTAAAGCCAGTAAAACGTGTTAAACTTATAGATAAGAATTTGATGAAATAGGAATTAATGAATGAAAAAAACGTTTAATTTAGTAGCGACAGCGGCAGCAGGACTTGAAGCGGTTGTAGGGCGTGAAATCCGTGATTTAGGCATTGACTGCCAAGTCGAAAATGGAAAAGTCCGCTTTCAAGGAGATGTTAGAACGATTGCGACAACCAACCTTTGGTTACGTGCAGCTGACCGTATTAAAATTGTAGTCGGTGAATTTCCGGCTCGTACTTTTGAGGAGTTATTTCAAGGTGTTTACAAATTAAATTGGGAAAATTATTTACCACTTGGTGCTAAGTTTCCAATTTCAAAGGCAAAATGTGTGAAATCTAAACTACATAATGAGCCAAGTGTTCAAGCTATTAGTAAAAAAGCTGTTGTTAAAAAACTTCAAAAAGTTTATCATCGTCCAGAAGGTATTCCACTGCAAGAAAGTGGGGCAGAGTTTAGAATAGAAGTTTCCATTTTAAAAGATAAAGCAACAGTTATGATTGATACAACAGGAGCAAGTCTTTTCAAACGCGGTTACCGTGTGGAAAAAGGTGGGGCACCGATTAAGGAAAATATGGCAGCAGCAATTATTGAGTTGTCAAACTGGTATCCAGATAAACCTTTTATCGACCCAACATGTGGTTCGGGAACCTTCTGTATCGAGGCGGCTATGATTGGCATGAACATTGCGCCAGGCTTTAATCGTGACTTTGCTTTTGAGGAATGGAATTGGGTTGACGCCGATTTGGTTCAACAAGTTCGTGATGAAGCTGAAGAAAAAGCTAATTATGACATTGAACTTGATATTTCTGGATTTGATATTGACGGACGCATGATTGACATTGCGAAAAAGAATGCTGAGGAAGCTGGACTTGCAGATGTCATCAAATTGAAACAAATGCGACTTCAAGATTTAAAAACTGATAAAATCAACGGTGTTATCGTGTCTAACCCCCCTTATGGTGAACGATTGCTGGATGACAAAGCTGTGGACATCTTGTATAATGAAATGGGACAGACTTTTGCTCCGCTAAAAACATGGAGTAAATTTATCCTAACAAGTGATGAACAATTTGAACAAAACTATGGTTCACAGGCTGATAAAAAACGTAAACTGTACAACGGTACACTAAGAGTTGATTTGTACCAATTCTATGGCGAACGTGTTAAACGTTTAGTTACCACGCCAACACAAGAAAAGTAAAATACGGCGTTAAACAGCCTAATAAAAAAGACAATCTGATTTAGAGAGGTGAACAAGCGTGTCAGACAAGAAAGAATTGCCGTCTTCTGAAGAACAAAAAGGACTTAATTTAGAAGATGTAAAAAATATGACCATTGGAGAAGCTGTTCGGAAAGATTCTGAGTTAAAAGCTGGAGTGACTGAGTCTGACGGTGTTTTGGATAAATACATTAAACAACACCGAGACGAAGTGACATCACAAAAGTTTGAGGCTAAATTATCTGACTTTGACAATTTAGATACCAAAGCTTTGGACAATTTCATTAAGAAACAACGTGCAGAATTGGTCAACAGCGGGCTTGTTGGTGAGTCTGCTTTGAAAGAAAATGAAGCTACGCCTAAAGCTGTTGATTTTGAAGCAGAAAAAGTTGAGGACACTCAAGAGACTTCGCAAGAAGTACCAGTATCAGAAGATGTAGCATCTGAAAACGACTCAACAATTCAGCAAGAAAATGTTAGTATTGAAATACCAAATGCTGATTCAGCAGTTTCAGAGCCAACTCCAGAAGCTGCATCAGCTGTGGTTGCTGATGACAAAAACAGTGAAGCTATTGCTCTTGAAACGGCAGATGAGCAACCAACTTATAAAAATAAACGTGTGATTATTGGTGGCTTGGCGGTTCTTGTTGTCGCTATTTTTGCTGTGGCTTACGGTTTGAATTATACTAAAGAACCAAGCACGAGTGTTGCTAGCTCATCAACATCTACAACTAAGAAATCAACATCATCTAGTTCGTCTGCAGTAGCTAAAAAGGCGAAAAGGGCATTCGACGATGCCTATGCAGCCTTCTTTACAGATGATACTAAAACAAAATTGAAAAATAGTGAATTTGACAATATTTCATCATTAAAAGAAAAACTTGATGACTTGAAAGACACAGATTACTATGACGATGCTAAGAAAGAATACGATACTTTGGCAGCTCAAATTACAGCTATCCAAACAATCAATGCCTTATTTGAATCAAATGTTATTGTAAATGGTGAAAAAGCTTCAGCAACTGTAAAATCTGATGCTAACTTTGATAATTTATCAAGTGACCTTTTGAATACAGGCAATGCTAATCTAGATACATTGTTGCAATCAGCGATTACTGATGGTAAGAATCAGTTAGCTGCTTTGGCATCATCAAGCAGTCAAGAAGCAAGTGCAAGTATCTCAAGCCAAACAGAAAGTGCAACTCAATCATCATCTGATACGTCAACAACACCAACTGTCTCTGGAGCTAGTGGATATGGTATCACATCTTATGATGCTTCTACACTTCAACGTAGCTTGAGCCGTGTTCCTTATAGTGATTCAGCGATTGCGGATTCAAGCAATTCTGCTTGGACATTTGCGGACGGTGTACTTGATAAAATTGTGGCAACATCTCAATCACGTGGTTACTTCTCAGGAAATGATTACATTCTTGAAAAAGTTAATATCATTAATGGAAATGGTTACTACAATATGTTCAAGGCTGACGGAACATACCTTTTCTCAATTAACTGTAAAACAGGTTACTTTGTTGGGAATGCTTCTGGTAATTCGGATGCACTTGATTATTAAAAACAAAATGCTCTCTCCTTACGGAGGGCATTTTTTATTTGATAAATAAAAGTAATGAAAACTGATTGAAAAAAGTTTCAAAAAATTGACAGAAAATATTGTAAGCGCTATAATCAAGTTAACTTAAAGATAAGGGGTGATATTATGGTAAAAGTCGCTATTGTTACAGGTGCAGGCCAAGGAATTGGCTTTGCTATTGCAAAACGTCTGCATGACGATGGTTTTAAGGTGGGAATCCTTGATTACAATCAAGAAACAGCTGAAAAGGCTGTTCAGGAAATTTCTCCAACAGATGCCTTTGCTGTGGTTGCAGATGTGTCAAAACGTGACGAAGTAGCAAAAGCTTTCGCAAAAGTTGTTGAACACTTTGGAGATTTATCAGTTGTGGTTAATAACGCTGGCGTAGCTCCAACGACACCTTTGGATACGATTACCGAGGAAGTGTTTGAACGTACTTTTGCCATTAATGTCGGAGGTACGATTTGGGGAGCCCAAGCAGCTTTGGCAGAGTTCAAAAAATTAGGACACGGTGGTAAGATTATTAATGCAACTTCACAAGCAGGTGTTGTTGGTAATCCTAACTTGACTGTTTACGGTGGTAGTAAATTTGCGGTGCGTGGCATCACACAAACCTTAGCACGTGATTTAGCTAAGGATGGCATTACAGTAAATGCTTACGCACCTAGAATTGTTAAAACACCAATGATGTTTGACATTGCGCATGAAGTCGGTAAAAATGCTGGTAAAGATGATGAATGGGGAATGCAAACTTTTGCAAAGGACATCACTTTAAAACGTTTGTCAGAACCAGAAGACGTTGCAAAAGCTGTTAGCTTTTTAGCAGGACCTGATTCCGATTACATTACAGGTCAAACAATCATTGTTGATTGCGGTATGCAGTTTCATTAATCGATGAATAAAAGGCAAGGAGAAATGCTTCTCTTTGCCTTTTGTTATTAAAAAAGCCAGCTAAGCTGACTTTAATATTTAGATGACATGACGTTCAAATGGGTCGTCTGAAATACCGTCTTTTAAGATTAATTTTGCCCATTCTTTAGCGGTAAAAAGGCTATGGTCTTTATAGTTGCCGCAAGATTCAATGGTTGTTCCTGGAACATCTTCCCATGATGTTACGTTGGCAATTTCTTCTAAACTTGATTTGATAACTTTGGCGATTTCAGTTGTATTGTATTTCCCCCACATAATCAAATGGAAACCAGTACGGCAACCAAACGGAGAGCAGTCAATCATTCCGTCAATTCGTTCACGAATAAGTTTAGCAAGCAAGTGTTCGATAGTATGTAAACCAGCTGTTGGAATAGCATTTTCGTTAGGTTGCACAAGACGAATATCAAAGTTTGAAATAACATCGCCTAGAGGTCCAGCTTCTTCTGAAATAAGGCGGACGTAAGGGGCTTTAACGATAGTGTGGTCAAGTTCAAAACTTTCCACAGTAACTTCTTTTTTAGACATAGTACACTCCTTTTTTGTTCCTTGTAAATATCATAACACAAATTTTAGTAAAACGCTTTACAATTTTAAATTGTGAAAAAGCTTATTTTATGATAAACTTAAAAGTAGCTTTCTATAGATGAAATCTAAAATTTTTATTGAGGTAAAAACATGCCAAATATTATTATCTTGATTGTTTTTGCCCTCATTGGTTTGATAGTTGGTTATGCGTTGATTTCAGTTAGACTTAAGTCTGCGAAAGAAGCGGCAGAACTCACTCTTTTAAATGCAGAACAAGACGCTGTTAATCTACGTGGTCAAGCGGAGTTAGAAGCTGAGCAAATCAGAAAAACAGCCGAACGAGAAAGTAAATCATATCGTAAAGAATTACTAATCGAGGCAAAAGAAGAGGCTAGAAAATATCGTGAAGAGATTGAAAAAGAATTTAAATCTGAAAGGCAAGAGTTAAAACAAATGGAAACTCGTTTGACAGAACGAGCTTCTTCTCTTGACCGCAAGGATGAAAACCTAACCAGCAAGGAAAAAGTGTTGGATAGTAAAGAACAAAGTCTAACCGATAAATCTAGACACATTAATGAGCGTGAAAAACAAATCGGAGAACTAGAAGAACAGAAAAAAGCAGAACTTGAACGTGTAGCGCTCATGACGATTGCTGAAGCGCGTGAAATTATTTTAACGGAAACAGAAACTAATTTGACGCACGAAATTGCTACTCGTATCAAAGATGCTGAACGTGAAGTCCGAGATAAATCTAGCAAACTTGCTAAAAATATTCTCGCGCAAGCTATGCAACGTATGGCAGGTGAATATGTTACTGAACAAACTATTACAACAGTTCACTTACCAGACGATAGCATGAAAGGTCGTATCATTGGACGTGAAGGACGTAATATCCGCACACTTGAAAGTTTGACAGGAATTGACGTTATCATTGATGATACCCCTGAAGTTGTTGTTCTTTCAGGATTTGATCCGATTCGTCGTGAAATCGCTCGAATGACTTTGGAAGCTTTGATTCAGGACGGACGTATTCACCCAGCTCGTATCGAGGAATTGGTTGAAAAAAATCGTTTGGAAATGGATAACCGTATTCGTGAATATGGTGAGGCTGCTGCATTTGAAATTGGAGCCCTTAACTTGCACCCTGATTTGATTAAAATCATGGGACGCCTGCAATTTAGAACATCATACGGTCAAAACGTCTTACGTCATTCTGTCGAAGTTGGTAAGATGGCAGGTATTCTCGCAGGGGAACTTGGAGAAAACGTAACACTTGCTCGTCGTGCCGGTTTCTTGCATGATATGGGGAAAGCCGTTGACCGTGAGGTTGAGGGAAGCCACGTTGAAATCGGAACGGAACTTGCTCATAAATACAAGGAAAATCCGATTGTCGTTAATGCCATTGCTAGTCACCACGGTGATGTAGAACCGGAAAGTGTTATCGCTGTGATTGTTGCAGCTGCAGATGCGCTTAGCTCAGCTCGTCCAGGTGCTCGTAACGAATCAATGGAAAATTACATCAAACGCCTTCGTGATTTGGAAGAAATTGCCACAAGCTTTGAAGGTGTCCAAAATAGCTATGCTTTGCAAGCAGGACGTGAAATTCGTATCATGGTGCAACCAACTAAAGTTTCTGATGATGAGGTAACAATCTTAGCTCACAAAGTTCGTGAAAAAATTGAAGGTAATCTTGATTACCCGGGTAACATTAAAGTTACCGTTATTCGTGAACTTCGTGCAGTTGATTATGCAAAATAAAACAATTTTTAAAGGAGGTGCTAATCTTAGCGCTTCTTTTTTAATCGATATTTATTTACTAAGAAATAGTTGCTGAAATTACTAGAACTTAAGTAGAATGTCTAACTAAGATTTAAACAGCATTTTTTATGCGGAAAGAGCCACGGAAGCTTTTAAAATTCCTTGAAAAATGGCTATGTTTTTGATACACTAGTTTGTAGTCTAATTGATAAAAAGCAAGTCTTAACTTGTAGTCTATAATAAGGAGAGTGGCATGACCGAACGTGGTTTGTTAATTGTTTTCTCAGGACCTTCTGGGGTTGGTAAGGGAACAGTTCGCCAAGAAATTTTTTCAACACCGGATCATAAATTTGAATATTCCGTTTCTATGACAACACGCCAAAAACGGCCAGGAGAAGTCGATGGCGTTGATTATTTCTTCCGAACTCGTGAAGAATTTGAGGAGCTTATTAAAAATGGTCAAATGTTGGAATATGCTGAATACGTAGGAAACTACTATGGCACACCACTGACTTATGTTAATGAAACTCTTGATAAGGGGATTGACGTGTTCCTTGAAATCGAAGTGCAAGGAGCGCTTCAAGTTAAGAAGAAAGTTCCAGATGGGGTGTTTATTTTCTTAACGCCACCTGATTTGGACGAATTAAAAGATCGTTTGGTAGGACGTGGTACAGATAGCGAGGAAGTTATCCGCCAACGTATCGAACGTGCTAAAGAAGAGATCGCTTTGATGCGTGAGTATGATTATGCTGTTGTTAACGATGAAGTGCCTTTGGCAGCTGAACGCGTTAAGCGCATTATCGAGGCAGAACATTTCCGTGTTGATCGTGTTATCGGACGATATAACGACATGATTAAAGATATTGATTAAAAAAGAGAAAAGAGAAAAAACTATGATGTTAAAACCTTCTATCGATACTTTGCTTGATAAAGTACCTTCAAAATATTCACTTTGCATTCTTCAAGCCAAACGTGCTCACGAACTTGAAGCAGGTGCTAAACCAACTCAAGAATTCAAATCTGTAAAAGCAACTTTACAAGCACTTGAAGAAATTGAGTCTGGTAATGTTGTGATTCACCCAGACCCAGAAGCTAAACGCACAGCTGTTCTTGCTCGTATCGAAGCAGAACGTCTAGTTAAAGAAGAAGAAGAACGTAAAATCAAAGAACAAATCGCTAAAGAAAAAGAAGAAGGAGAAAAAATCTAAGGTGTTTTATCTTAGATTTTTCTTGTAATAAATCATTGTGATAAGCTAGACAAACATTGGTCGCTATCATGATTATTCTTCTTTTTCATGGATAGCTAAGGACTAGATAGAAAGGAAATTTATGGTAAAAATTGCTCAGGTCATCGTTGATGTCCCACTTATGCAAACAGATAAACCTTTCTCTTACATCATTCCGAAAGATGTTGAAGACCAAGTGACCATCGGTTCACGAGTTCATGTCCCTTTTGGACGTGGTAATCGGCTTTTGCAAGGCTTTGTTGTCGGTTTTTCTGATACTTTTGATAATACTGTGACTGACTTAAAAGCTATTAGTGAAGTTTTGGATTTTGAGCCTGTGTTGAATGTAGAACAGCTAGAATTGGCAGAGCAGATGCGTCATACCGTGTTTTCTTATAAAATTTCCATTCTGAAATCGATGATTCCTAATCTGCTGAATTCGCAGTATGATAAACGTTTAACGCCTACAGAAAGCTTATCTAGCGAAGAACGTTTGGCATTGTTTGGTGAGAAAGAGAGCCGACTTTATTCGTCATTCACTGAGGAAGAAGCGAAAAAAGTCGCTCGCTTGGTTCAAGCAGGAAAAATTACCGTTGATTATTTAGCTAAAGATAAGAAAAATATCAAAACGGAAAAATATTATTACATTCAAGCTGAAAAAATGGCTGCCGCAGACATCTCCAATCGTGCTAAAAAAAGATTGGAATTACGTGATTATTTGTTAGAGCATCCTGAAGAAGGAAGACTGTCAGATTTGCATCATCTTTTTTCACGTGATGTTGTCAAATTTTTTGTGGATAATCAGTTGATAACTGTCCTTGAAAGAGAGAAAAAACGTTCAGACGCTTATTTTGATGTAGCAACAACAGATTTTCTTGATTTAAATGCTGAACAAGCGGCTGTCGTTGAACAAGTAACTAGCCAAATTGCTCAGGAAAGTAATCCGTTTTTACTGGAAGGTGTGACAGGTTCAGGAAAAACTGAAGTTTATCTGCATATCATTGACAAGGTTTTGAAACTCGGTAAAACAGCCATTGTCTTGGTGCCTGAAATTTCTTTGACACCACAAATGACCAATCGTTTTATTTCACGTTTCGGCAAGCAAGTGGCTATCATGCACTCTGCTTTGTCAGACGGTGAAAAGTTTGACGAATGGCGAAAAATCAAGTCTGGACAAGCACGTGTCGTTGTTGGGGCACGCTCTGCCATTTTTGTTCCTATTGAAAATATTGGTGCCATTATCATTGACGAGGAACATGAGGCGACTTACAAGCAAGAATCCAATCCGCGCTACCATGCGCGTGATGTGGCTTTGCTTCGTGCTAAATACCATAAAGCTGTGTTGTTAATGGGCTCTGCAACACCAAGTATCGAAAGCCGTGCTCGGGCTAGTCGAGGTGTTTACCAATTCCTACAATTGACACATCGTGCTAATCCTATGGCAAAGATTCCAAAAGTTGAAATTGTCGATTTTCGCGATTATGTCGGGCAGCAAGAGGTTAGCAACTTTACTCCGTATCTCTTAGAAAAAATTGCTGACCGCTTAGAAAAAAATGAGCAAGTCGTGCTCATGCTCAATCGTCGTGGTTACTCTAGTTTTATCATGTGCCGTGATTGTGGCTATGTTGATGAATGTCCAAATTGCGACATTTCCTTGACGCTGCATATGGATACCAAAACCATGAATTGTCATTATTGTGGTTTTGAAAAATCCATTCCACACACTTGTCCGAATTGTCATAGCCGTAGTATTCGGTATTATGGAACAGGAACACAGAAGGCTTATGATGAACTCGTGGAAGTTTTTTCACAAGCTCGTATTTTACGAATGGACGTTGATACCACACGTCAAAAAGGGGCTCATCAACGTATTTTGGATAAGTTTGGCAACCATGAAGCCGATATTTTACTTGGCACACAAATGATTGCTAAGGGACTTGATTTCCCAAATGTTACTTTGGTAGGAGTTTTAAATGCGGATACGTCTTTAAATTTACCTGATTTTCGTTCTTCTGAACGCACATTCCAATTGTTGACACAAGTTGCAGGGCGTGCAGGACGTGCAGAAAAAGAAGGTGAGGTTCTTATCCAGACTTACAATCCACAGCACTATGCTATTCAGCTAGCACAAAAGCAAGACTACGAGGCATTTTACGCTTATGAAATGGGAATCCGTAGGCAATTAGCTTATCCGCCTTATTATTTCACGGTCGGATTGACCTTATCACATAAAGATGAGCAGACCGTTGTCCGTAAATCATTTGAACTCTTGCAATTATTGCGCCAGCAATTATCAGATAAAATCAAAATTCTCGGTCCGACACCAAAACCGATTGCCAGAACGCATAATCTTTATCATTATCAAATTATCGTTAAATATCGCTTTGAGGACAATTTAGAGAATGTCTTGAACCAGATTTTAGATCTGACACAATTACCAGAAAATAAAGATTTACGCTTAGTCATTGACTATGAGCCACAAAATTTCATGTAGCGGATGACTATGCTATAATAGAGAAAATTTAAGTAAGAAAATCCTTTGAGAGGAACTGAAATGACAAAATTAATTTTTATGGGAACACCTGATTTTTCAGCGGCTGTTCTAAAAGGTTTGCTAGATGATAGCAACTACGACGTCCTAGCGGTGGTAACGCAACCTGACCGTGCTGTTGGACGCAAAAAAGAAATCAAAATGACACCTGTTAAGGAAGTTGCATTAGCACATAATTTACCAGTTTATCAACCTGAAAAAATGTCTGGTTCAGAAGAAATGGCAGAGCTGATGACTTTGGGTGCTGATGGCATTGTGACAGCTGCGTTTGGTCAATTTTTACCAACCAAATTGCTTGATTCTGTTGATTTTGCGGTCAATGTTCATGCTTCGCTTCTTCCCAAATACCGTGGCGGTGCACCAATTCACTATGCAATCATTAACGGAGAAGAAGAAGCTGGCGTGACAATCATGGAAATGGTTAAGAAAATGGATGCTGGTGATATGATTGCCAAGGCTTCAACACCGATTACTGACGATGATAATGTTGGAACAATGTTTGAAAAATTGGCTGTTATTGGACGTGATTTGTTGTTAAAAACATTACCAGATTACATTGCAGGCAATATTAAACCAGAACCGCAAGACGAAAGTAAAGCCACTTTCTCACCAAATATTACACCAGAAGAAGAACGCATTGACTGGAATAAATCAGCACGTGATGTCTTTAATCACATTCGTGGCTTGTCCCCATGGCCAGTAGCTCATACCCTTCTTGACGGCAAACGTTTCAAGATTTATGAAGCTACTTTAGCTGAAGGTCACGGAAAACCAGGTGAAATTATCGAAAAAGGTAAGAAATCACTTGTCGTAGCAACAGGTGACGGGGCAATTTCGCTTAAAACAGTGCAACCAGCTGGGAAGCCACGCATGAATATTGTTGATTTCCTTAATGGTGTAGGACGTAAGCTCGAAGTAGGTGACCTTATTGGCGAATGATTGGAAAAATCAGGCACGTGGTTTAGCGCTTCTTGTCCTTGAAAATGTCTTTGAAGACGGAGCTTATTCTAATATTGCTCTTAATCAAGAATTAAGCCATACGACATTATTGCCAAAAGATAAGTCTTTAGTGACAGAAATCGTTTATGGAACAGTTGCACGAAAAATTACCTTAGAATGGTATCTTGCTCATTACATTAAAGACCGTGATAAGTTAGATTTTTGGGTTTATTACCTATTAATGTTGAGCCTTTATCAGCTCTTGTATCTTGATAAAATTCCTGCCCACGCTGTGGTAAATGACGCGGTTAACATTGCTAAAAATCGTGGTAACAAAAAAGGTGCAGAAAAATTTGTCAACGCTGTTCTAAGACGTTTTACCAAGGAAGAATTACCAAATCCTGAAACGATTAAACGTAAGAATAAACGTTACTCTGTTCTTTATTCATTGCCAGTTTGGTTAGTCAAAAAATTAATTGATCAATTCGGCGAAGAACGCGCGGTAGCTATTATGCAAAGCCTTTTTGTCCGCAATAAGGCAAGTATTCGTGTGACAAATCTTGATAAATTAGCTGATATTAAAGCTGCGACTGGTGCAGAGCAATCTATCTTATCGCCAGTTGGTTTGGTGAAAACATCAGGACATTTTGCTGGGACAGATTATTTTGCTAATGGTAATATCACAATTCAAGATGAATCTAGTCAACTAGTTGCTCCAACGCTCAATATTCAAGGAAATGAAGACATTTTAGATGCCTGCGCTGCCCCAGGTGGCAAGACAACTCATATGGCTTCGTATTTAAAAGAAGGACACATCACAGCGCTCGATTTATATGACCATAAATTAACGCTTGTCATGGATAATGCCAAGCGTCTGCGTGTCGCTGATAAAATCAGCACACAAAAAATGGACGCCACAACCGTTCATGAGCATTTTGCACCAGATTCTTTTGATAAGATTTTGGTAGATGCCCCTTGCTCAGGAATCGGCTTAATCCGCCGTAAACCGGACATTAAGTACAATAAAGAAAATCAAGATTTCTCAGCTCTGCAAGAAATTCAACTGCAAATACTTGATAGCGTTTGTCAAACGTTGCGTAAAGGTGGTATAATAACTTATAGCACTTGTACAATTTTTGATGAGGAAAATTTCCAAGTTATTCATAAATTTTTAGAAACTCATCCAAATTTTGAACAAGTAAAACTGAGTCATACGCAAGAAGATATTGTTAGAGATGGATGTATTACAATTACCCCAGAACAATATCAGACAGACGGGTTCTTTATAGGACAAGTCAAACGTATCTTGTAATCTCAAGGAGGAAACTGACACAGTCAGAAGAAAAACTATGAAAATTTCACTTGTAACTGATATCGGACAAAAACGTTCAAACAATCAGGATTTTATTAACAAATTTGATAATAAAAACGGCATTACTTTGGTTATTTTAGCAGATGGCATGGGTGGTCATCGTGCAGGAAATATTGCTAGCGAAATGACTGTTACAGATCTTGGACGTGAGTGGATTAATACCGATTACACTGAGTTAAGTCAGATTCGTGATTGGCTTTTAGTGACATTAGAAGCTGAAAATCGCAAAGTCTATGAACTCGGTCAAACTGATGAGTATAAAGGTATGGGAACAACAGTAGAAGCCTTGGCAATTGTTGATAACAATGTCATCTATGCTCACGTTGGGGATTCACGCATTGGTTTGCTCCACCAAGGAGAATACCAATTGTTGACAAGTGATCACTCTTTAGTTAATGAACTGGTAAAAGCTGGTCAGTTGACTGAAGAGGAAGCTGCAAATCATCCTCAAAAAAATATCATTACACAGTCTATTGGACAAGCAAATCCTGTTGAGCCAGATTTAGGTGTTCAGGTACTTGAAGAAAATGACTATCTTATTATTAACAGTGATGGTTTAACTAATATGATTACCAATGACGAAATTGTTAGCATTTTAAGTCAAGATAAAAATCTTGATGACAAGAACAATGAATTGGTTACTCTTGCTAACGAACGTGGAGGTCTTGATAACATTACCATTGCTTTAATCCACGCCGAAAGTGAGGAAGCTTAATGATTCAGATTGGCAAATTATTTGCTGGTCGTTATCGGATCCTCAAATCTATCGGACGGGGTGGAATGGCAGATGTTTATCTGGCAAAAGATCTCATTCTTGATAATGAAGAAGTGGCCATTAAGGTGCTTCGGACGAATTATCAGACTGATCAAATTGCCGTAGCGCGTTTCCAACGGGAAGCGCGTGCCATGGCAGAACTGAACCATCCAAATATCGTCTCGATTCGTGATATTGGAGAAGAAGACGGACAGCAATTCTTAGTAATGGAATATGTTGATGGATCGGACTTGAAAAAATACATTCAAGATCATGCTCCGCTTTCTAATAATGAAGTTGTTAGAATCATGGAAGAAGTCTTATCTGCGATGACTTTGGCGCATCAACAAGGGATTGTTCACCGTGATTTAAAACCACAAAATATCTTATTAACCAAAGATGGAACTGTTAAAGTTACTGACTTTGGTATCGCCGTAGCCTTTGCCGAAACAAGTTTAACGCAAACCAATTCAATGCTAGGTAGTGTGCATTATTTATCGCCTGAACAAGCACGTGGTTCAAAAGCGACTGTTCAAAGTGATATTTACGCTATGGGGATTATGTTGTTTGAAATGTTAACAGGTCACATCCCATATGATGGCGATTCAGCTGTTACCATTGCGCTTCAACATTTCCAAAAACCACTTCCTTCTATCATTGATGAGAATAAGAATGTTCCACAAGCACTAGAAAATGTTGTTATCAAGGCGACTGCAAAACGTTTAAGTGACCGTTATGCGTCAACTTTTGAAATGAGTCGTGATTTGATGACGGCACTTTCTTACAACCGTAGCCGTGAACCTAAACTTGTTTTTGAAGATACTGAAAATACAAAGACACTTCCAAAGGTAACAACATCAACATCTGTTCCTTCAACGACAGAACAACTCTTGAAGAAACAAAAAGCAGCTAAAGAAGATAAAGTAGCAACAGAAAACCAAGCGACTAAAGCTAAAACAAAGAAGAAAAAATCACGTCGTATGTTCGGCACGTTAATGAAAATCTTTTTTGCAGTTGTGATTGTAGCTATTGCTATCTTTACTTACTTGACGTTGACCTCACCATCAACCGTGAGTGTTCCAGATGTTGCTGGCTCTAGTTTATCAGAAGCAAAAACAACGATAAAATCATCAGGTCTTAAAGTTGGAACCGTTCATAAAGTATCAAGTGATACCGTTGAGAGTGGTTACGTTATTAAGACAAGTCCAACTGCTGGTTCATCGAAAAAAGAAGGGTCATCAATTGATATTTACGTATCAAAAGGCTCATCAGGATTCAAGATAAAAGACTATACAGGTCAAGATTATCAAACAGCCGTTAAAGATTTGGTTAATAATTACGGTGTTTCAGAGTCGCAAATTGAGATTGAAGAAGTCTCAACGTCAGACTATGACGAAGGTGTTATCATCAGTCAAACGCCTAGTGAAGGTGAAACCTTTAAGGTAAGTGGTGATGATAAGATTACCTTTAAAGTAGCCACAGAAAGTACAGTGACAATGCCGAATTTGACAGGCTATACTTATTCAGAAGCTATTGCTGCCTTAACAGCTCTAGGCGTGTCAAGTTCACATATTACGGTTTATCAAGCCGACCCAAATTCTTCTACGGGTTATGTGCAAGTAAGCTCACCATCTTCAACAGCAACTATCACTGCTCAAACACCTTACTATGGTGAAACGTTAAGTGGTAACGTGATACTTTACCTAGCAGCTGATGAAGAAGAAAGCTCACAGGCGCCATCGTCATCAAGTTCAGAACCCTCTGAATCAAAAGAATCAAGTTCATCAAGTAGCAGTACGGATGATAGTAGCTCATCAACAGAATCAAGTAATGAACAATAACTTAAAAGTCCAGGATAACTTCCTGGACTTTTAAGTTATAAACCTGCAATTTTGGTAGCTTTTTGGTAAAATACAGAAAAAGAAAGGGTATGATATGAGGAAAGTTCAGTTTTTTGTCATCGTAGAAACGATTTTGCTTGTGATGGGTTTGATGACTATCATGGCAAATAATCTATCAAGTTTTATTCTTATTCTTGTTTTGATTTTGTTGGCGCTACGATTTTATGATCAAGATAAACGGAATAATTTTTTATTGACCATTGGTCTTGTTCTTTTATTTTTAATTTTTATGCTTAATCCTTATATTATCATGGCGGTAGTATTAGGTGTTGTTTACGTTGTTATCAACCATTTTTCACAAGTTAAGAAAAAAAATCGCTATGCTTTGGTACGTTTTCGTGAGGAAGAATTAAAGGCAAAGCCTGTCCGTAATCAATGGATTGGAATGGATACGCACGATAGTGATTTTTATGCGTTTGATGATATTAATATTATCCGTTTGACAGGAAGTGATACGATTGATTTAAGCAATGTCATTGTAACTGGAAAGGATAATGTCGTTGTCATTCGAAAAGTTTTTGGCCCAACAAAAATTTTGGTGCCTATTGATGTTGCCGTGAAATTAGATGTTAGTGCGATTTACGGTAGCGTTCGGTACTTTGATTTTGAAGAATATGATTTACGTAATGAATCGTTAAAATTATGGCATAGTGAAGACGAAGAGTATTTAAAAGCAGTGAAAATTATCGTTAGTACGCTTGCTGGAGATGTTGAGGTGGTGCGCAAATGAAAAAACATCATTTTATATTATTTATTCTTTATGCGAGTATTATTATCATCTCAATCGTTATCGTTGTTTTGGATAGTTTAAATCTGCATCTGAAAAATCTTATCACAGATTTTTGGATGGGAGAACAATTTGTCTTTTCAATTGTCTTTTTGATTCTAGCAGTAACGATTTTATTGCTTTTGCTTTGGGTTATTTTAGATGATAACAGCAAACGTGGCATCAACCAAAACTTACGCCGTATTTTGAATAATCAGCCTATCACTCTAGACGAAGATACAGAAATCAATACGAATTTATCGCGTTTGTCTAAAAAAATGACGCATTTGACAAATAGCTTGCAAAATACAGAAAATAGTCGCATTCTAAACAGTCAAGAAATTGTTGAGCAAGAACGAAAACGAATTGCGCGTGACTTGCATGACACGGTTAGTCAAGAATTATTCGCTTCTTCGATGATCCTTTCAGGCGTGTCTGCTAATCTTGACCAAATTGAAAAAGAGCAATTAGAATTTCAATTGACGGCTGTTGAAAGCATGCTACAAAATGCTCAAAAAGATTTGCGAATTTTGCTATTGCATTTACGACCAACAGAATTAGAAAATAAAACCCTTTCAGAAGGTTTTGATATCCTCTTGAAAGAATTGACAGATAAGAGTAGTATAGAGGTTGTTTATAAGAAAAATATCGGTCAACTACCTAAGAAAATAGAGGATAACGTTTTTCGAATTGCACAAGAATTCATTAGTAATACCCTTAAACACGCTAAAGCTAGTTGTTTAGAGGTTTATCTAAATCAAACAGAAACCGAGCTGCAGCTTAAAATGGTCGATAACGGTGTCGGTTTTGATATGGATGAAAGTCATGATTTAAGTTATGGTATTAGTAATATTGAAGAACGTGTTGATGATATGGCTGGAACAGTTACATTGCTGAGTCAAAAAGGTAAAGGAGTATCAATGGATATTCGTTTGCCACTGGTAAAGGGAGGAAACGAGGAGAAAGAAGATGACCCAGAAAATTAAAATTATCCTAGTTGATGACCATGAAATGGTACGTTTAGGGTTAAAAAGCTTTTTGAATTTGCAACCAGATGTTGAGGTGGTCGGCGAAGCTGGAAATGGTTTAGACGGCATTAATTTGGCTTTAGAATTAAAACCAGATGTGGTTGTTATGGATTTGGTAATGCCAGAAATGAGCGGTGTCGAAGCGACATTGAAGCTTCTGGAAGAATGGAAAGAAGCTAAGATTCTTGTCTTAACATCTTACCTTGATAATGAAAAAATTTATCCTGTCATTGAAGCAGGTGCTAAAGGTTATATGTTAAAAACATCTAGCGCAGCAGAAATTTTAAATGCCATTCAGAAAGTTGCACGTGGTGAGTTAGCTATTGAAACAGAAGTCGATAAAAAAATCAAAGCTCATGATATGCAACCAGAATTGCATGAAGATTTGACAGCGCGTGAACGTGATATTTTGAGATTACTTGCTAAAGGGTATGATAACCAAACTATTGCTGATGAGTTATTTATCTCACTAAAGACCGTCAAAACACACGTTTCAAATATTCTAGCTAAGTTAGAAGTCGATGACCGTACACAAGCAGTCGTTTACGCCTTTAAACATCATTTAGTACCGCAAGATGACGAATAATGATATAATATAACCATGATTTTTCTTTGATTTTTTATTAGAAAGGAAAATGGGAAAGTGATGTCACTTTATGGAAAATGAGATTCTGATGATCATTTTCTTTCCCATAATTTTCAGATGGATGTAAAAACTAAATACAAGGCTAAAAAAACTAAAATTGTCTTTTTTGACATTGATGACACCTTGCGCGTAAAAGCAACAGCCTATATGCCAGAATCAATTAAGTATGTTTTTAAAAGCTTAAAAGAAAAAGGTATCATGACTGGGATTGCAACCGGGCGTGCCCTTTATGGCGTTGTGCCAGAAATTCGCGCTCTAGAGCCTGATTATTTTGTGACGATTAATGGCACATATGTCATTGACAAAAAAGCAATAGAAATTGTTAATGACCCGTTGCCACGAGACATTGTCGAAAAATACGTTGCTTGGGCTAAATCAGAAGGAATTGAATACGGTTTTGCTGGAAAAGATAAACCAGTTGTTTCAGCTCGTTGTGACCTAATCGATGACGCAATGATACCAATATACGGTGTCTGCGACGTTGAGCCTGATTTCTATTTGACAAATGATGTTTATCATATGTGGACCTTTACGGAAAATAATGCTCAGTTGCAATTACCTGATGAATTAGCCTCAGAAATTCGTTTAGTCCCTTGGCATGAACATTCATCTGATGTTGTCAAAAATGGTATTTCTAAAGCTTCAGGTGTTGCACATGTTCTAGAAAGTCAAAACTTAAAACCAATCAATGCCATGATGTTTGGTGATGGTCCAAATGATATGGAAATCTTTGATTATGTTGGCTTGAAGATTGCTATGGGCAATGCAGTCCCTGAACTCAAAGAAAAAGCAGATTTTGTAACAAAAACAGTAGAAGAAGATGGCATTTTATATGCTTTGGAGGAACTCGGTTTGGTAGAAAAACAATTAAATTTTCCACAAGTTGACTTAACAACAGTTGAAGGTCCAGTTGCGACAATCAAAACTAATCACGGTGATATGAAGATTCAACTCTTCCCAGAACATGCACCAAAAACAGTTGCAAACTTTATTGCCTTGTCAAAAGATGGCTACTATGACGGTATTATTTTCCACCGCATTATCCCTGAATTTATGATTCAAGGTGGTGACCCAACTGGTACTGGTATGGGGGGACAATCTATCTATGGAGATAGCTTCGAAGATGAATTCTCAGAAGAACTTTATAACGTTCGTGGGGCTCTTTCAATGGCTAATGCTGGACCAAATACAAACGGCAGTCAGTTCTTTATCGTTCAAAACAGCAAAATTCCTTATGCTCAAAAAGAATTAGAACGTGGTGGCTGGCCAAAACCAATTGCAGAATTTTATGCGACAAATGGTGGAACGCCACACTTGGACCGTCGCCATACCGTATTTGGCCAAATCATGGACGACGATTCATACAAAGTTTTAGATGAAATTGCTAACGTTGAAACTGGCGCTCAAGACCGCCCAGTTGAAGATGTCGTTATCGAAACAATTGAGGTAGTGGACTAATGAGAATTGGCGACAAAATCACTGGAACAATAACAGGTATAAAACCTTATGGTGCCTTTGTCGCATTAGATAATGGGACAACAGGTCTTATTCATATTTCAGAAATTAAAACAGGTTATATTGAAAACATTTACCAATTACTCAGTGTTGGTGAAAAAGTTTTAGTCCAAGTTGTTGATTTTGATGAATTTACGCAAAAAGCAAGTTTATCTCTTCGCACACTGGAGGAAGAAAAACATCACTTACACCGTCGTCACCGCTTTTCAAATAGCCATCTAAACATTGGCTTTCAACCATTGGCGGACAATTTACCAAAATGGACAAAAGAAAGCCTAGAATTATTGACGAAAGAATAATAAAAATCCTATCACAGCGACTGTGATAGGATTTTGCTTTTATACATAGATAGTTATTTTAATGATAGAGGAGAGAAATGTAACCTAAGGAAAGTTAACATAATTGGTGACATTAGTCGTTAAAATCATAAAGAGATGTTGAAAGGTAACGTTCACCGTTATCTGGGAGAAGTGCGAGAACTTTTTTACCTTTACCAAGTTCTTTTGCTTTTTCAATAGCTGCATAAATAGCTGCACCAGAAGAAATACCAGCAAGGAATCCTTCTTTTCCACCGAGATTACGGCTAGTAATGATAGCATCGTCAGAAGCTATACGAATAACACCGTCATAAGCTTTGGTGTCAAGAGTGTCAGGGATGAAACCAGCTGAAATACCTTGGATTTTATGTGGACTAGGTTTTTCACCAGAAAGCACGGCAGATTCATCAGCTTCAACAGCATAAACTTGAACGTTAGGATTAGCTTTTTTAAGAGCATGAGAAACACCTGAAACTGTTCCACCAGTACCAACACCAGAAACAAAGGCATCAAGACCCGTCGGACCAAACGCTTCGATAATTTCAGTACCTGTTGTATCTTCGTGCACAGCAGGGTTAGAAGGGTTAGCAAATTGAAGAGGCACCCAACCATTTTTTTCTTCAGCAATTTCTTTTGCTTTTTCAATAGCTCCTTTCATTCCTTCACTTCCAGGAGTTAAAACGAGTTCAGCACCATAAGCTTGAATAATTTTGCGACGTTCAACACTCATTGTTTCAGGCATAACGATAATCACTTTGTAGCCTTTAGCTGCGCCAACCCATGCAAGACCAATTCCTGTATTTCCAGAAGTTGGTTCAACAATAATATCACCTGGTTTGATTGTGCCTGCTTTTTCAGCATCTTCAATCATACGAAGGGCAATACGGTCTTTGACAGAAGAACCAGGGTTGAAAGCTTCGATTTTAACATAAACATCAGCAGCATCTTCAGGGACAATGTTGTTAAGTTTTACGATTGGTGTATTTCCAATTAATTCAGTAATTGAATTGTAAATTTTTGACATATGTTCACCTCTTATTGATTTAAAAATTTATAGATAAAAGTATATGCCTAATCAATTCCTTTGTAAAATACATATTTCTTATCAAGGTGATAAAAAAATACTATCACAAGGGAACTTCGACAATTTTTGAACCTGATTTAGTAAAGTCAACTTTACCTTGGTAAAATTCAATTAAACGCCCACTAACTTCTTTGACATTGTCAGGGTCAAGGTAAATATAGGTTGTGACATTTTCAAGAAATTCTGTATCAAATTCTTGCAGGTTTTCAGCCTGTAAAAAGTTAGCAAAGGTTTGGTATTTAGGATAAGAAAGGGTGATTTTGAGCCCCTCTTGCTCTTTTACCTCAACTAGACCAATTTCCTTGAGAGCATTAGCAACACTGCCTGAATAAGCCCGAATAAGCCCACCAGCACCTAATTTAATCCCACCAAAATAACGTGTCACAACGGCAACAACGTTGGTCAAGCCTTGTTTTTCTAAAACAGTTAGCATTGGAACACCAGCAGTTCCACTTGGCTCACCATCATCGCTAGAACGCTTGATTTCAGCATGTTCACCAATAATCATAGCCGAGCAAGAATGTGTTGCTTTATAATGTTCTTTTTTGATTTGTGTAATGAATTGACGCCCCTCTTCCTCTGTGTCAACTCGTTTTAACTGACAGATAAAGCGTGACTTTTTTATTTCTTCTTCAAAAATACCATCATTTTTAATCGTTTTATAGTTCATACCAAAATTTTACAAGATTTTAAGCTATTTAGCAAAATTTTCGAATAAATAAAGTATGGATAAACTGAATAATTATTATGGAAGACTATTTACACAAGCTCAACTTTCGGATGCCTTAAAAAAGCAGGCTAAACAGTTGCCGGCAATGACAAAATTAAATCATCATTATATTTGTAATCGTTGTGGTAGTCAAGTGTCTTTACAAAATAAACTTCAAACAAACGTTTTTTATTGTCGAAATTGCCTTGTTTTTGGAAGAAATACGAGTAATGGACATCTCTATTATTTTCCACAAAGACGTTTTTCTAAAAAAGATTCTCTTATTTGGAAAGGAAAATTGACTCCTTACCAAGATGATGTTTCAAAAGGGATGTTAGAAGGCATTGATGCTAAGAAAGACCTACTTATTCATGCTGTTACAGGTGCTGGAAAAACAGAAATGATTTACCAATCTGTATCCAAAATAATTGATGACGGTGGTTGTGTTTGCCTAGCAAGTCCGCGAATTGATATTTGTCTGGAACTTTATAAACGCTTGTCACGTGATTTTTCGTGTCCGATTACATTGCTTCATGGAGATTCTGAGCCCTACAAACGTGCCCCTTTAATCATTGCCACAACACATCAACTTTTAAAATTTTACCAAGCTTTTGATTTGTTAATTATTGATGAAGTTGATGCCTTTCCATTTGTGGATAATGCCGTGCTTTACCATGCTGTTGATAGAGCTATCAAACCTAATAGAACCAAGATTTTTTTAACAGCGACATCAACAGATGAATTAGATAAAAAAGTAAAAACAGGAACTCTGACTAAATTGCACCTTGCTCGACGATTTCATGCCAATCCATTAGTTGTGCCACAAAAAATCTGGTTGTCTGGCGTTTTATCCAATATGCAAAAGAAGAAAATTCCCCAGAAATTAATAAATCTTATAAAAAAACAACGTCAAACCCGCTATCCTTTGCTAATTTTCTTCCCAAATATCGAACAAGGAGAAGCCTTTACTCAAATTTTACAGACCTATTTTTCAGAAGAACAAATCGCTTTTGTGTCTAGTAAAACAGAAAATCGCTTAGACATTGTAGAAAAATTTAGGAGACAAGAACTTTCTATTTTGGTGACAACAACCATTTTAGAACGTGGTGTCACTTTCCCTTGTGTAGATGTCTTTGTATTGCTTTCCAATCATAGATTATACACCAAAAGCACGCTAGTTCAGATTTCAGGGCGAGTTGGGAGAGCAGCAGAGCGTCCAACAGGAGAACTGTTATTCTTGCATGACGGTAGTACCAAAGAAATGAGGAAAGCTATTGCTGAAATTAAAGCGATGAATAAAAAAGGAGGATTTGCATGATTTGCCTGCTCTGCGGACAAGAATTTTCCAAAAAAGAACAATTTTTAAACCTTATCTTAATGAAAAAAGATGACAATGGCGTGTGTCTGGAGTGTCAAAAAACATTTGAAAGAATAGGAGATGTTCATTGCCCAACCTGCTGCCGAACTGGATTTTCTCAGCAATGTCCAGATTGTCAAGCGTGGGAAAAACAACATCATCACGTATCTCATGAAGCGCTTTTTACCTACAATTCTTCAATGAAAGATTATTTCTCAAAATATAAATTTCAAGGAGATATTCTTTTAAGTCACGTTTTTTCAAAAGAAATCAAACAAGCATTAAAAAAATATAAAAACTACACCTTTGTTCCAGTTCCCATAAGTCCAAAACGGCTAAAAGAAAGACAATTTAACCAAGTAACAGCACTTTTACAAGCAGCTAAAATCCCCTACGAAGACTTACTAATCAAGAGAGAAATCAGTAAACAGTCCGATAAAACACGAAAAGAGCGCCTAGAAACTCTCAATCCTTTTTCTTTAAAAAATGTTTCAAAGGTGCCAGAAAATGTCTTGATTATCGATGATATTTACACAACTGGCGCCACTTTAAAGGGAATATATCAACTTTTCTATGAAACTGGAGCCAAAAATGTAAAAAGTTTTACGATTGTGCGGTAAATGCTTGCAAATTTTCATGAAAGCAGTATAATAAAAGAGTAAAGAAAGCGCTTTATAGCGAGAAAGAGGTGTTTTATGATTAAATATAGTATTCGTGGAGAAAACATCGAAGTAACTGATGCTATCCGTAACTATGTCGAATCAAAACTCGGAAAGATTGAAAAATACTTCCATGCTGAACAAGGTTTAGACGCTCGCGTTAACCTTAAAGTTTATCGTGAAAAAACTGCCAAAGTTGAAGTAACTATTTTAGTTGATTCTATTACGCTAAGAGCAGAAGATGTCTCACAAGATATGTATGGTTCAATTGATTTGGTAACTGACAAAATTGAACGTCAAATCCGTAAAAACAAAACTAAAATTGCTAAAAAGCATCGTGAAAAATTACCAGCTAGTCAAATTTTTACAAGTGAATTCGAAGCAGAGCCTGTGGAAGAAGGACCAGTAGTAAAAGTTGTTCGTACGAAACACGTTAGTCTAAAACCTATGGATATTGATGAAGCGCTTCTTCAAATGGATCTTTTAGGACATGACTTCTTTATCTACACAGATGCGGAAGATGGTGTTACAAACGTTCTTTATCGTCGTGAAGACGGTGAACTTGGCTTAATTGAAGCAAAATAATTTACTAACAAATCTGAAATCCGCTATTATACGGATTTCAGACTGAAGACAAAGCCTCTTGGAAACAACAGTTTCTAAGGGCTTTTTGTATGGAGTAATATAGATAGAGATAATAACAACCTAGAGGTGATCCTATGTTCCATAAAGAAAATCCAGCCTATAATCGTAAGCAAGTTGTAGATGATTTGGTGCAGAAGAGCATTTGTTACGCTAGAGTGGGTGTGTGATTGAATTTATGAGTTGGTAGCAGACGAAGCAGGTTGTCCCAGTCTCGACCCTATGAGGGTTATCAAAAACACTTTAATTCAATGCCTCTTTTTAGGGCATTCGATGCGCCAAATTATTAAAGAGATTGAGATCAATATGCCTTATCGTTGGTTTTTAGGATTAACATTAAAAAATAAGGTTCCTCATTTCACCACTTACAGTAAAAAACTACAGTTGGTGTTTTCACGATAAACAAGTGATTGAAGCAATGTTTAGTTAGGTCTTAGGAGGGCGTATCAATACAGGTTTAATTGAGCTAAGTGAGATTTTTGTGGAGGGTACTCATATCAAAGCAGCTGCCAATAATCACAAATACATCAATCAAGAAGTTGACCAACACTAAATTCATGGCGGATTAGCTTGAACTTGAAATCAATCGCGACCGTGAGAAACATGCAAAAAAGTGGCTAGGGGTCGCCAACGAAAAAAGCCCGAGAATAAAAAAGTTTCAACGTTCGCCCTAGAAAGCGACTGGTTTCATAAAGGCGACCATAAACAAGTCTTTGCTTATGATGCTCAAGTAACCTGTGATAAGCATGGCTGAGCGTTAGCTTACCGAACGAATAACTATCAAGGGAATAGTGACGATTGAACTGCACCCCAAACGTTAGATTTTATGCCCAACTTTTGAGGTACAGTACACAGGATAGTCTTTTTTATTTACCTAAACTTCTTGATATTAGGGCTATTCAAGCGAAAAAGTTTCAAAATGAGAAAAGACAAACCAAAGAAATGAGGTTCATCCTCAGTCTGATTTTTTATTAAGTTTAAAATATCAATAATAATCTGCATTTTTAAGTGTTAATTTAGGGTATGTAGGGTAAGTTTTAGTCCCTAAGAGTCTGAAAAACACCAAAAAAGATATTGACAAAACAGGTCATGAAATGATAAGCTGTTATGGCTGTCAACTGAGCAGAAAGTTTATCAGCAATCAAGAATTGCAACCTTGAAAGTTTTTTGAAAAAGCTGTTGACAAAGTAAGTTTGAGATGATACACTAATATAGCTGTTGTCCGAGATGTTCAGCAGTAATCAGATTGAAACAGATTTGAAAAAAACTTTAAAAAAGTAGTTGACAAGCTGTTTTAGATTTGATAGAATATAGAAGTTGTCTCACGAGAGACAAAGACCTTTGAAAACTGAACAAGACGAACCAAACGTGCGGGTTGAGAAATCGACCTGTTAAGAAATAAATCTGTCAGTGACAGAATGAGAACAAGATTAAATGAGAGTTTGATCCTGGCTCAGGACGAACGCTGGCGGCGTGCCTAATACATGCAAGTAGAACGCTGACTACTTTAGCTTGCTAGAGTAGAAGGAGTTGCGAACGGGTGAGTAACGCGTAGGTAACCTGCCTACTAGCGGGGGATAACTATTGGAAACGATAGCTAATACCGCATAACAGTGTTTAACACATGTTAGATGCTTGAAAGATGCAATTGCATCACTAGTAGATGGACCTGCGTTGTATTAGCTAGTTGGTGGGGTAACGGCCCACCAAGGCGACGATACATAGCCGACCTGAGAGGGTGATCGGCCACACTGGGACTGAGACACGGCCCAGACTCCTACGGGAGGCAGCAGTAGGGAATCTTCGGCAATGGGGGCAACCCTGACCGAGCAACGCCGCGTGAGTGAAGAAGGTTTTCGGATCGTAAAGCTCTGTTGTAAGAGAAGAACGTGTGTGAGAGTGGAAAGTTCACACAGTGACGGTAACTTACCAGAAAGGGACGGCTAACTACGTGCCAGCAGCCGCGGTAATACGTAGGTCCCGAGCGTTGTCCGGATTTATTGGGCGTAAAGCGAGCGCAGGCGGTTTAATAAGTCTGAAGTTAAAGGCAGTGGCTTAACCATTGTTCGCTTTGGAAACTGTTAAACTTGAGTGCAGAAGGGGAGAGTGGAATTCCATGTGTAGCGGTGAAATGCGTAGATATATGGAGGAACACCGGTGGCGAAAGCGGCTCTCTGGTCTGTAACTGACGCTGAGGCTCGAAAGCGTGGGGAGCAAACAGGATTAGATACCCTGGTAGTCCACGCCGTAAACGATGAGTGCTAGGTGTTAGGCCCTTTCCGGGGCTTAGTGCCGCAGCTAACGCATTAAGCACTCCGCCTGGGGAGTACGACCGCAAGGTTGAAACTCAAAGGAATTGACGGGGGCCCGCACAAGCGGTGGAGCATGTGGTTTAATTCGAAGCAACGCGAAGAACCTTACCAGGTCTTGACATCCCGATGCTATTTCTAGAGATAGAAAGTTTCTTCGGAACATCGGTGACAGGTGGTGCATGGTTGTCGTCAGCTCGTGTCGTGAGATGTTGGGTTAAGTCCCGCAACGAGCGCAACCCCTATTGTTAGTTGCCATCATTTAGTTGGGCACTCTAGCGAGACTGCCGGTAATAAACCGGAGGAAGGTGGGGATGACGTCAAATCATCATGCCCCTTATGACCTGGGCTACACACGTGCTACAATGGTTGGTACAACGAGTCGCAAGTCGGTGACGGCAAGCAAATCTCTTAAAGCCAATCTCAGTTCGGATTGTAGGCTGCAACTCGCCTACATGAAGTCGGAATCGCTAGTAATCGCGGATCAGCACGCCGCGGTGAATACGTTCCCGGGCCTTGTACACACCGCCCGTCACACCACGAGAGTTTGTAACACCCGAAGTCGGTGAGGTAACCATTTAGGAGCCAGCCGCCTAAGGTGGGATAGATGATTGGGGTGAAGTCGTAACAAGGTAGCCGTATCGGAAGGTGCGGCTGGATCACCTCCTTTCTAAGGAAAAACGGAAGCACGTTTGGTAGTCTTGTTTAGTTTTGAGAGGTCTTGTGGGGCCTTAGCTCAGCTGGGAGAGCGCCTGCTTTGCACGCAGGAGGTCAGCGGTTCGATCCCGCTAGGCTCCATTGAATCGAAAGATTCAAAGTGATTGTCCATTGAAAATTGAATATCTATATCAAATTCCACAATTAGAAATAATTGTAGAAAGTAACAAGAAATAAACCGAAACGCTGTGATTTAATGAGTTTAAGGTCAATAGACCAAAATAAGGTTAAGTTAATAAGGGTGCACGGTGGATGCCTTGGCACTAGAAGCCGATGAAGGACGTGACTAACGACGAAATGCTTTGGGGAGTTGTAAGTAAACATTGATCCAGAGATGTCCGAATGGGGGAACCCGGCATGTGAAGCATGTCACTCATTACTGTTAAGGTAATGAAGAGGAAGACGCAGTGAACTGAAACATCTAAGTAGCTGCAGGAAGAGAAAGCAAACGCGATTGCCTTAGTAGCGGCGAGCGAAACGGCAAGAGGGCAAACCGATGTGTTTACACATCGGGGTTGTAGGACTGCGTTGTGGGACGCAAGATTATAGAAGAATTACCTGGGAAGGTAAGCCAAAGAGAGTAATAGCCTCGTAATCGAAATAATCTTAAACCCTAGCAGTATCCTGAGTACGGCGAGACACGAGAAATCTCGTCGGAATCCGGGAGGACCATCTCCCAACCCTAAATACTCTCTAGTGACCGATAGTGAACCAGTACCGTGAGGGAAAGGTGAAAAGCACCCCGGGAGGGGAGTGAAATAGAACCTGAAACCGTGTGCCTACAACAAGTTCGAGCCCGTTAATGGGTGAGAGCGTGCCTTTTGTAGAATGAACCGGCGAGTTACGATATGATGCGAGGTTAAGTTGAAGAGACGGAGCCGTAGGGAAACCGAGTCTTAATAGGGCGCTTTAGTATCATGTCGTAGACCCGAAACCATGTGACCTACCCATGAGCAGGGTGAAGGTGAG
>NZ_NALE01000001.1:1607500-2218365 GCF_008680485.1 Streptococcus sp. LMAG:39
TTTCATATATTCATTATAACAAAAATGTTAAAATAGAAGGGATTAGAATTAAAGTGTAGAGATGGGAGGGTGAGATGATGAAAGGTGATAAGAATAAAATAATTGATTGGGAGACAATTCTTCAGAAAAAAGAGCTTTCTGAGTTAGCAGGGGAAGATTTTTGGGATTTGGATGATTTCATGTTTGACGATGATGTGCTTGATTTTGCTGGCAAAAGAGATGAACAAGTTGTGCCTAGAGGTGTTCGATTGTCGGATGATTTGTATTTTGATATCAAGGCTCTTGAAGAGATGCTCGATTCTTTGGTTGGGAATTCTGAACAAATGTCTTTTGCTTTTTTTAGTGAAAAATTGAGATTAGCATCACTTTATAAGGTAAATGGACTTTATCAAAAGGCTTTAACACAGTTTGAGGAGTTAAATAAATTTGATGAAAATGGTGACCATGGTTGTCATTATGAAATTGTGTCACTTTATATTTTGATGTCGGATTATGCATCAGCTAAGGCTTTTTGTGAGAATTGTGTTTCTTATGAACATGATTATTTGCTACAAACGCTTCTTTTGATTGGTGCGATTCTTGCGGATGATGATTTTACTGCTCATGAATTGCTCAAACGATTATTTGATGAAGTTGAGGGATTTGAGGACTTTTGTTTACGTTCGGATTTGTCATTGAGCAAGATCTTGGCAGAAGATAATTCTGGTTTAAAACTTGAGTATGCTGGAAATGATATTGAGGTTGTTTATGCGGCGTTTCGTCTTGTTTTGCCGTTGCTGGAGAGAGCAGCAAGTTATCTTTCGGGGTATTTGAGCAGTTATTGTTTGGATATGGTAATGGATATACTGTTGGATGAGCTTGATTTTTTGACGACAGCGCAGCTTGATGTCTTTGACGAAAATGGTATTTATAGCATCAATGATTTCAAGGTATGGTCTGAAGAAGAGATTTTGGATTTGCCGAAAATTGGAAAAGTTACGATAGAAAATTTAAAAGATATAGGAGTCATATTTAGTCACTAATGAATTTAAAAGTAAAGCAAAAAATTCCTTTGAAAATTAAGCGTATGGGAATCAATGGTGAAGGGATTGGATTTTATAAGAAAACCTTGGTGTTTGTCCCAGGTGCTTTGAAGGGTGAGGATATTTTTTGTCAGATTACAGCGGTTAAACGTAATTTTGCACAAGCAAGACTGATAACCATTAATAAAAAATCGAAATTTCGTGTGGAGCCTGCGTGTCCGATTTATCGAAAATGTGGTGGTTGTCAAATCATGCATCTTCGTTATGATAAGCAGTTAGAGTTTAAGGATGATGTGATTGCTCAGTCGTTGACAAAATTTAAGCCTGCTGGCTACGAGAATTATGATATTCGCCATACGCTTGGTATGGAGGTGCCATATCATTATCGTGCCAAGTTGCAATTTCAAACACGTTCATTTAAAGGAAGTGTAAAATCTGGTCTTTTTGAAGAAGGTAGTCATCGTTTGGTTGATATTAGAGATTGCTTGGTGCAAGATGAATTGACGCAAGCGATTATTAATCGTGTGACTGAACTTTTAGAAAAGCACCGCATTCCAATTTACGATGAACGTAAAATTGCTGGGGTGCGTACGGTTATGATTCGTAAAGCTATTGCGACTAATCAAGTGCAGCTGATTTTTATCACTAGTCGAGATGTTTTTTTAGCCCCTGTCATTAAGCAATTAACGGCTGAATTTGATATGATTAAAGGAATTGCTGTTAATGTTAACCGTTCTAAATCAAGTGAAATTTATGGTGAAAAAACTGAAGTTATCTGGGGAAATGCTGATATTTCCGAGGAAGTTTTAGATTATCAATTTTTGCTTTCGCCACGAGCTTTTTACCAGTTGAATCCACAGCAAACAGAAGTGTTGTATGGCCAAGCTGTTGCAGCGCTTGATGTTTCAGAAAATGACCATGTTATTGATGCTTATTGTGGTGTTGGGACAATTGGTTTTGCATTTGCAGCTAAGGTGAAGAGCGTTCGCGGTATGGATATTATTCCAGAGGCGATTGCTGATGCCAAGAAAAATGCGCAACGTATGGGCTTTGAGAATACTCACTACGAAGCTGGGCGCGCAGAGGATATTATTCCTAAGTGGTACAAGGAAGGTTATCGTGCAGATGCTTTGATTGTTGACCCACCACGTACGGGACTTGATGATAAGCTTTTGGATACTATTTTGAAATATCAGCCTGCTAAAATGGTTTATGTGTCATGTAATACCGCAACGTTAGCTCGAGATTTGGTCAAGTTGAGTAAAGTTTACGACGTTCATTACATTCAGTCGGTGGATATGTTTCCGCATACCGCACGGACAGAAGCGGTAGTGAAATTAGTGCGTAAGTGATTTCTGTTTTAGGCAAAAAATTGAAAATATCTATTGGATAAATTCACATATAGCAAATATGGACAGAAGCAATAACAAGTTGATGCGTGATTGGTTATTCGAACAGAGTAAATAACGTTTTAAGAGTAGAAAATAGCTAACGAAAGGTGTCGCTTTATTTTTGACAGTAAAGGATTTTCTCGATATACTGGTGAAAAATTACGTTCGAGAGGGTATTTTGGGAAATATGACAGTTATCATTCGTTTGGCTCGTTTAGAGGATGCCAAAGATTTACTTGCTATTTATCGTTATTATGTTGAAAAGACGGCTATTACTTTTGAGTATGAGGTGCCAAGTTTAGAGGAATTTCAGAAACGAATGCGCTCTATTATGGCTTTTTATCCGTATTTGGTAGCAGAAGAGGCAGGGCAGATTTTGGGTTATGCTTACGCGTCATCTTTTCATCCAAGAGCTGCTTATGCTTGGTCGGCTGAGGCAACGGTGTATTTGGACAAGGCTGTGCGTGGAAAAGGTGTAGGACGTCAAATTTACCGTGCTTTGGAAGAATACTTGATAAAAATGGGAATTTTGAATCTCAATGCTTGCATTGCTTCAACTGAGACAGAAGATGCTTATTTGACAAATGGCAGTGAAAAATTCCACCGTGCCCTTGGTTACCAGTTAGTCGGAAAATTTCACCAGTCTGGCTATAAATTTAATCATTGGTATGATATGATTTGGATGGAAAAAATGTTAGGTGAGCACGATAACCATGTAAAACCTGTCAAATCAATTCATGAAGTTATACAAAAAGCTTAACTCATATTCTGAGTTAAACTTTTATTTATAAACATGAAATGCAGGTTTAGTGGAGTAGTTTGATAAGAATGAATTTGATAACTTTTTCTTGCTAGGAAAGTGATTTCATGTTACTATAAGTAGGTAGCCGCTATAGTTAAATGGTATAATAGAGCAATGGTAATGCTCCGTTCCGAGTTCAATTCTCGGTGGCGGCAAAGATAGTTTGGAAGCCTCGCTTGAGGCTTTTTTAGTGGAAATTTAAGCTTGTCCTTTGCCTTTCTTCCAAATCATAATCTCAACCAATCCTTGAGCAAACATGCCGAGATAGTTTAAAGCGACGATTTGGTTTCCAATGGAAATAAATAGCATAAAACTAAGAAAGTCAACCAAAAGCCCAATGTAGTAGCCATCAAGGTGCCCTTTTACTTGTCGTTGTTGGGCGGTGAATGATAGTCCGTTTGTCAAAGCATCGAGGACAATTTTTTATCCACCCATCCAGTAAGACAGAAAGCCAAGTCCAATTGTCCAAAAGAAGATAGCGAGAAAAACGTCTTTGGCTCCGAATTTTTTATCGACAACAAGTTCACCATTATCATTACAGCGTTTTTTCTAACTGTAATGCCTGACAAATTCGGTTACGAGATAATAAAAAATTATAAACATATCACCGTAAATGCCTTGCATCCTAGCAACTAAAATCCCAGCGATGTTTTGAATCCCATTTGCCTTAAAGGTGGGCTACCATTGGAGCGCCAAAGTCCATGTTCCGATAAAGCCAAAGATTGACATGATAATTGAGAGAGTATTTAAGGCGGTAAAATCACCTGTGACTAGTGTCGGTAACATGCCATAGAGGGTAAAGCTAAGTGATGCCAGAAAAGCGATAATGACAAACAGTTTTTCTTTAGTGTTTAGACGATTCCATGCAAGGTTGAAAGAATTTTTAAGTGATAATTATTTTTTCAAAAAATGTTAATCTCCAATTCCAATTGATTTCATTTCTTGACGGATCATTTGATAAACTTTTGCCCAGTCCTCCGATTTTGTAACATCGATATGGTCGGTGTTGATTTTCATTTTAGGACTGTATTGGTAGTTTTCATACCAGCTGTTGTAGTGTGTGTGAAGGAGTTTGTAGTAATCAGTGAGCCCGTTAGCATTATCAGGCTGTTCAAAATCACGTCCACGTTTTTTGATGTTGTTCATGATGTGGTCAAAACTGCCTTCGAGGTAAATGAGCAAATCAGGGGATTTTTTAGGAAGTCCGTCAATCTCCTCCATCATGTTATCTAACAATTCTAGGTAAATCTTATATTCTTGTTCGCTGATACTGCCTTGAAGGGTATTGATATACGTAAAGAGAGCGTCTTCGTAGATGGAACGGTCTAAGACATTATTATCAGTATCATAAGCTTTTTTAATGGCTTTAAAGCGTTTATTTAGAAAATAAATCTGCAAAGCAAAGCCGTATTTTTCAGGGTCTTCATAATATTTATCTAAAATAGGGTTGTTATCAACAGGTTCGAAGAAAGCTGTTGTGCCTAATTCTTTGGCTAAAAGAGAAGTGTAGGTAGTTTTTCCAACTCCTATCATTCCTGCTAGAATAATCACGATAGTAATGCACCTCCAATATGCTAATGTAAGTGAGAATAGTTATGGAAATAGATTTGAGCATCTATTTAGAAAATGGTAGTAAATGTTTGGTGGGAGTTACGGTATTGTGGAAATAAGAAGATAGCCTCCTTCCTCTAAGTATTATCTATGTAGTGGGTAGTGGCAAGAAATCATTCTTGTTGAAACTGCATATTAAACACAATATCTTGTACTCTGTATAAAATCTTAGCACTATATTTTGTGTTTTGCAAGACTTGAAAATTATTATTTTTGTACTATACTGGTTACTTTTATTTGAACGGATAGCTTGAACAAAATAACAAAAAGCCTCCTGCTAGGTTACCATAAAGGTAATATCAGGATGCTTTTTATTGAGAAATCCTGTTGGAATTGTTCCAAGTTGGTGGAAGACTAATTTTGGATAGAGGGTAAGTGCAACATGGTTTGATTTGACAACGGCATTGAACTGAAGAATTCTAAATCTTAATTTTTTGGCAGTCGTCATAGAACGTCGGACGAGTTTTTCACCGATATGTTGTCCACGAAAATGACTATCAACAGCGTAGCTGGTGTTGCAAATATGTCCACAACGTCCCACATTATTTAAGTGAAGAATATACAGACCGACAATTTGTCTAATATCCGCTTGGTAAGCAACACCTGTGTAAGTTTGGGCTTTGAAAAAGTCTTTTCCTGTTTCAAGGGTTAAGGATTCAGGGTTCAGTTTGTGGAAAGGCTATTCCGTCGGTCACGACTTGATTCTAAATCGCAATGGCTTGAGCGGTATCTTCATCAGTAAATGATTTAAATTTAATGTCCATGTTTCTTCTCTTTTTGAAAAAAATTATCACTATTATAATGATGTTAACGGAATAATTCAACGGCAAAACTTAAAGCAATGTTTGCAATACGGTCTTTGGTTTCAAGGTCAGCATCGTTAGCCAAAGTTCGAGGTTCCCAAGCTTCGGCATCTAGATTGTCAGCCGAATAAAAGAATTGAAAATGATTAATCTTGCGGAAGTTGGCAAATGCGGCAATCGCAGAGCATTCCATATCAACGGCGATAGCACCTTGTGTCTTTCGATTTGCCGTCTTTTGATGGGTTTCACGGTAAATGCCGTCAGTTGTCCAAACTTTTCCTTCTGTATAGGAGATATTTTGCGCGTCAAGAAACTGTTTAAACTGTTGGCGATAGGTGTGATTGAGCGCAATTTCACTTGCTGACGGAGCGTAGTGATAGCTTGTGCCTTCGTCGCGAATAGCGCTTGTAGGAATGATGATTGAGGTTTCTTTGATATTGCTATCTAGGACACCACACGTGCCAAAAACAAGGATATTTTCAGCACCCATAGCAATAATATCCTCTAAAATAGCAACACAGCCACTTGCCCCAACATAGGAGTTGAAAAAAGCAATTTTTTGACCCTGAAAATTTAGCTCATAGATTGGAATTTCCAAATTTGCGACACTTGTTTTTGCGATTTCACGGTGAGGAAATTCAGCTAAGATTCGTGCGAAAGTTCCTCTTGCAAAACAGGTTACAGCGGTTTTGGGAAAATCTGGCAAAGCTTGGATGACATCTTCTGGGTTAATAATCGCCGTTTGCTGATGGTCAAATTGTGATAAAATCATGCCAACACATCCTCCTTGAATTTCAAAAGATTTTTAATATTTTACTTAAAAACTCTGGAAAAAACAAGATGATTCACTAAAAAATAGTTTTTTCAGAAAATTTCCCTGTAAAAAGAAATGATTCGTGGAAATCATGTTACAAATCCTTTACAAACTTCTCTTTTTGCCTATGTTTGTGTTATAATATGACCTAGGAAATCAGACGAGAGGTGTTTATGACTTACGAACAAGAATTTTTAAAAGAATTTGAAGCTTGGGTAGATTCACAAATCGCAATCAACGAAATGGCGATGGAAGCTAGTCGTAAGATTGTGGAAGAAGACAAGGATGAACGCGCAGCTGATGCCTACATCCGTTATGAAAGTAAGTTAGATGCTTACAAATTTATCCAAGGCAAATTTGCTAATTATAAAGCCGGAAAAGGTTTCCACGAATTACCAGATAATCTTTTAGGGGAGAGAAATTACTAAAATGGCAAAGAAAAAGAATCGAAAAAAAGAGTACTTATTGAAATTGAAACGCGCAGGCATTATCAAAGCAGCTGCTAAAGTAGCTACTAATGTTGTTTCAAAAGCGACTCTTAGTTTGGAAGAATTTTCAGCGATTTCTGCCGTAGAGGGCATTCGACCAAAACTTATTGAAACACTTTATAATGAAGGGATTAAATCAGTTTCCGATTTCAAAAACTTTACTGAAAAAGACGTTTTGGCCTTTAAAGGAGTTGGTCCAGCAACTGTTAATAAATTGAAAGAAAATGGTGTAGCTTTCAAAGCTTAATCTATTTGCGTTAGCTGACTAAATCTGTTAAAATAAAAACATTCAGAGGTGTCTTAAAAAACATTTGTTACAGAGAGCGGTGTGGTTGAGAAATCCGTACAAATATTAAGACTGGTTGCTGAACGTTGTAACTGAATAATCAAGTTGCGAGTGCTAGTCACTCGAATGTGGGTGGTACCGCGGATTTATAAAAAGTTCGTCCCTGTCGAAAGACAGGGGCGATTTTTTACCACCAAAATGGTAGAGAACTTATGATTAAAATTTGGGGTCAGATTAAGGACAGTAAACTTCCTGATATTGAGACAGAACGGCTATATTTGCGTCAACGTCTGATTTCAGATGCTGATGATATTTTTGCTTATGCGAGCTTGCCAGAAGTGACTTGGCCAGCTGGTTTTCCACCTGCAGAAAGTGTGGAAGCAGAGGCATATTATCTTGAAAACATTATGCCAAAGTGCTGGCTTGAGCAGAAGATGCCGTCTGGTTATGGTATTTGCTTAAAAGGGACAAATAAAGTCATTGGTTCGGTTGATTTTAATAAGCGCCATGCTGATGATGTTCTTGAAATGGGCTATCTGCTTCATCCAGATTATTGGGGTCAAGGGCTCGTGCCAGAAGCTGCGCGTGCGCTGTTGAAAGTTGGATTTACCCTACTCAATCTCCACAAAATTGAAATTGAATGTTATGGTTACAACAAAGCAAGCCAACGTATTGCTGAAAAACTAGGTTTCACCCTCGAAGCTCAAATCCGCGACCGCAAAGACGCACAAGGAAAACGTTGTGACCTGTTGCGCTATGGATTGTTGAAAAGTGAGTGGGAGGGGAGATGATGAATCTTGTTATTATTGGTGCACAAGCTTCAGGTAAGATGACGATTGGTCAAGAAATTGAAAAGATGACCAATATGACTTTGTTTCATAATCATGATAGCATTGATTTTGTTAGGCGTTTTATGGAATATGGGTCTATCTCAACTGAACTCATTCGGAAAATTAGAATGAATTTTTTTGAAGCTTTTGCTCAGAGCAATAAACCTCTTATTTTTACTGTTGTGATTGATTTTAATGATTCAAATGATATTGAAAAAATGTAGAAAGGACACATTATGTCAAAAGAACTTTCACCAAAATATAACCCAGCTGAGGTTGAGGCTGGGCGTTATCAAAAATGGTTAGATGAGGATGTTTTCAAGCCTTCTGGCGATAAGAAAGCTCATCCGTATTCTATCGTTATTCCACCACCAAACGTAACTGGTAAACTTCACCTTGGTCACGCTTGGGATACTACTTTGCAAGATATTATTATCCGTCAAAAACGTATGCAAGGTTTTGATACTTTATGGCTTCCTGGTATGGACCATGCGGGGATTGCAACACAGGCAAAAGTTGAGGCACGTCTTGCTGAAGATGGTATCTCACGTTACGACCTTGGTCGTGAAAAATTCCTTGATAAAGTCTGGGAATGGAAAGATGAATATGCATCAACAATCAAACAACAATGGGGTAAAATGGGTATCTCTGTTGACTACTCACGTGAACGTTTCACTCTTGATGAAGGATTGTCAAAAGCGGTTCGTAAAGTCTTTGTTGAACTTTATAAAAAAGGTTGGATTTATCGTGGTGAATTTATCATCAACTGGGATCCAAAAGCTCGTACAGCCCTTTCTGATATCGAAGTTATCCACAAAGATGTCGAAGGTGCTTTCTACCACATGAACTACATGTTGGAAGATGGTTCACGTAGCCTTGAAGTTGCCACAACTCGTCCTGAAACAATGTTTGGTGACGTTGCCGTTGCGGTTAACCCAAATGATGACCGTTACAAAGATTTGATTGGTAAAAATGTTATCCTTCCAATCGTTAACAAAGCTATTCCAATCGTCGGTGATGAACACGCTGCCCCAGAATTTGGTACTGGTGTAGTTAAAATCACTCCAGCACATGACCCTAATGACTTCTTAGTTGGTCAGCGTCATAACTTGCCACAAATCAATGTCATGAATGATGACGGTACAATGAACGAACTTGCTGGTGAATTTGCTGGTATGGACCGCTTTGAAGCTCGAAAAGCTGTCGTTAAAAAATTGGAAGAAATCGGTGCGCTTGTTGAAATCGAAAAAATGGTTCATAGCGTTGGTCACTCAGAACGTACTGGTGTGCCAGTTGAGCCACGTTTGTCAACACAATGGTTCGTTAAAATGGATCAATTGGCTAAAAATGCTATTGCTAACCAAGACACTGATGACGAAGTAAAATTCTACCCACCACGTTTCAACGATACTTTCCTTCAATGGATGGAAAACGTTCACGACTGGGTTATTTCTCGTCAATTATGGTGGGGTCACCAAATCCCTGCATGGTACAATGCTGAAGGTGAAATGTACGTTGGTGAAGAAGCTCCAGAAGGTGATGGATGGACTCAAGACGAAGACGTTCTTGATACTTGGTTTAGTTCAGCCTTATGGCCATTCTCAACAATGGGTTGGCCTGACACAGAAGCAGAGGACTTCAAACGTTACTTCCCAACATCTACATTGGTAACTGGTTATGATATCATCTTCTTCTGGGTGTCACGTATGATTTTCCAATCATTGGAATTCACAGGACGCCGTCCATTTGAAAACGTGCTTATCCACGGTCTTATTCGTGACGAGCAAGGACGTAAAATGTCTAAATCACTTGGTAACGGTATTGATCCAATGGATGTTATCGAGAAATACGGTGCTGACGCGCTTCGTTGGTTCTTATCAAATGGTTCTGCACCAGGTCAAGACGTTCGTTTCTCTTACGAAAAAATGGACGCTGCTTGGAACTTCATTAACAAAATCTGGAACATTTCTCGTTACATTTTGATGAACAATGAAGACCTTACGCTTGACCAAGCTAGCGCAAATGTTGACAAAGTTGTTGCTGGTACGGCTGGTAACGTAACTGACCGCTGGATTCTTCACAACTTGAATGAAACAATTGCCAAAGTTACTGAAAACTTTGATAAATTTGAATTTGGTGTGGCTGGTCATATCCTTTACAACTTCATCTGGGATGAATTTGCTGACTGGTACGTTGAATTGACAAAAGAAGTGCTTTATAGCGACAACGAAGACGAAAAAGTTATCACTCGTTCAGTTCTTCTTTACACCCTTGATAAGATTCTTCGTTTGCTTCACCCAATCATGCCATTTGTTACTGAAGAAATCTTTGAACAAATTTCTGAAGGTTCAATCGTAACAGCTGAATACCCAACAGTTAATCCAGCATTTGAAAATGAAGCTGCGCATAAAGGTGTTGAAAGTCTTAAAGACCTTATCCGTGCTGTCCGTAACGCACGTAGCGAAGTGAATGTTGCTCCAAGTAAACCAATTACACTTCTCGTGAAAACAAGTGATAAAGAATTGGAAGACTTCTTTAACAGCAATGTGAACTATATCAAGCGCTTCACAAATCCTGAAAAACTAGAAATTTCTTCTACCATTGAAGCACCAGAATTGGCAATGTCTAGCGTGATCACAGGCGCTGAAATCTTCTTACCACTTGCTGACCTTCTTAACGTTGAAGAAGAATTGGCACGTCTTGACAAAGAACTTGCTAAATGGCAAAAAGAATTGGACATGGTCGCACGCAAACTCGGCAACGAAAAATTCGTCGCTAACGCGAAACCAGAAGTTGTCCAAAAAGAACGCGACAAACAAGTCGATTACCAAGCCAAATACGACGCAACAGTCGCTCGTATCGAAGACATGAAAAAATTGGTGAAATAAATTAAGCTTTCTACAAGGATTCGTTAAGATTGCCTTAAGTAAGGAAATCTATACTATAAAAAATCCTAGTTAACTTTCTTTTTCACAGATAACTACTTTTCAAAGAGTATCACAATCAAAAAGCACCCCACCTCAACTGTAAGTTGAAGTGGGGTGCTTTTTGGAATCCAAGCATGAAAATTAGATAATATTTCTAATCTATTTGGTATAATTTCCAATTTTTCTTTTGAGTTCTTCCCATTCAGGGGGAGATAGTAATTCTTGAATATACTGAGACTCTTTTAAACTTATGAGCTGTGTATCATCAAGATACGGTAATAGTACAAATAATGATTCTAAATCCTGAAAACTTTTTCTAATTTTTCTATTTTCTAAAAGAATCCATATGTATTTAATTAGTAGGTTGTTTTTTTCATTATTAAGTTTTTCTTCGCTTAAGTAATAAGTCAGAGAATATAACTCAATATTAGCTGTACATTCTGTTATAGTATTTTTAAGAGTATCTAAGAAACTTAAGTATTTATCGCTGTTAAGTTTATCTTCTTGAATAATATATGCAAGTGATGAAAGAATATTATAACTTTTATTTTTTTGTAATATAAGTTGTTTTAACCAATCGTTTTCGTATCTGAATTTTTCTTGACTTAAGAAAATTAAATTAACCATATAGTTGAAGTTGTTATGCTGAAACATTATTTCTCTGGGTTCTATATAATCAAGTGCTATTAGTAGTGCATAACTCAAAGCATTGTTATCATTAATTTTTGTTTTGAGTAAGTTAGAAACTAGCTTTTCGAAAAGCTTTCTAATATTATCCGGCATTCCGATATGATAATAAATGTATCCTAGAAATGTTTCATAATTAACTATTTCAGTACTTATGTCGTACTCATATAAGAATACGCCTTTCATAAATTGTTTGTAAGGACCATGTGAGAGGTTGTCAATTTTTTCTTTTATATCTGTTATATATTTCTTGTGTTTAATCGCTAATTCTATTAAAGTAATTAAATATTTTCCCAATTCAGAATTGATAAATAGACTTATATCAAAAGTTTTATTATCTGATAAGGAACTATCCAAATTGTTAGGAGATATACTAAAAAGTTTATTGATTATTTGTGTATTTAAATTATTTTGTTGAACGAAGTATGTGAAAAACTTTTCCTTATCATGTGAAAAGTGATTATCATTCATATTTTCTAAGCAGGTACTTATCGAAAAATTTATAATATTTTTTGGCAACTCTTCAATAATTGCAAGTTTATAAAATAGAGAAGAGTATCTGTTGAATAACTTTTTACTATTATTGCTCAAGAAAGTCCAAAATTTTTCTTGCAATTCTTTATTTGAATTATTTGTCAATAATTCAATACAGAAATCGATTGTAGCATTAACAGTGTTCTCTTCCCAAGGTTTTTTAGGATTAAATTGATTTTCTTGAGAAGTTAACAAAATATTAAGGAGTTCTTGCTCTGATAAATTTAAAATCTGTTCTACGGTTATAAATGAATTATTTCGAACAATAAAGGATGCTCCTCCAGTAATTAATTCGTGATAATTATCGAGAGGGAGTATTTGTTGTTTTTCAAGTTCTGAAGAATGTCTTTGTACAAAACTATTAAGTTCAGAGCCAAAAGTTTGGTCATTAAAATTAATATTGTTAATTAATTTTTCGACTAAATTACTTTCTAATGATATATCATTATCTAATTTTACTAATATTTTTTGTATGACTTTTCTAGAAATTAATTCTTCAGGAATTTTTTCTAGAAGGGATTCTTCATTGATAAAAATATGATTCTTGCTTAATAGTATATATAATATTTCTAAAATCCCACCTTCTGAAATTAATTCTTCAATTGAATAAGGAATTATTTCTTGGCTAAGTTCAACAGTATTAATAAGTTCAATAATTTGAGAGGAATTTAAATTTAGTTTTAGCTTTTCTTTAACATCGTTAGTTAAGTATATTGATTTACTATAAGTGTCTTTTGAATCTTTTGGTGTAAATTGATTAATAAACCAATATCCCATTAAATCACAATCCTTAATAAATTTTGTAAACGGAATACTAGCTGTTGTACCGATTGCAGATCTAATATTAACTAATTCATCAATTGAAATTTTTTGATAATCAATACCATATTTGTACAAATTGTATAAAGAATTAATATAATAATTTTGATTACCTTTAGAAAATAACACTTTTAGGATTTTCCACTCTTCAAGCGATAGTGATTCTTTATTTTGATCTACGAAATTCCAAAAAGAGTCAAAATTATTGATGACGGTATTTTTTACCACGTTACTCTTAAATGTTGAGTGAAGAATAAGTTCGGGAATTTCTTTGTCATTAAGTGTTAATATTTTTTTATATAGAGCATTTAAAAATGTTCCATTATCTGCGTTATTATTTAAAGCATTGATGACTTCGTCTTCAGTGGAGATTGGATTTAGTAATAGTTGCCATTCTCGATTCTGTGGTGATAATCCAGTTTCTTCATTAATTTTATCGGTTAATTTTTTTATAAACATAGGAAGATCATCAAATGAGCTACCATACCAGATTATTGAAGTATGATTTTCATTTTTAAAAAAAGTAGAATAAAGATTACGATACTCTTTATCAATCTTAGGGTCATTGGTTTTGTCAGCTTTCATTAAAGCGTAATGTTTGTTTTTGGGTGCTAGTAGAGATAAAATTTCATCTTCTTCAAGGCTAACGCCAACAAATAATACAGTTAAATTTTTAGTTGAGAACCACTTTTTTAATTGTTCAAAATTATGTTTTTCTTTGTGATATGTTTTAGAGTAGTCAGCTGAGGAACTAACAAAGAAGTTCGGGTCACAATGTGGGGTTCCATGGATATGGAGAATATCTCCCCACTCGAGTTTACTATCATTATTTATAACAAAATCTTGGAGATCATTAATGCTTTTGACACTATTTCGTAGTCTTTGGGCATGCTTTTCTATTTCTAAATCATAATTTGAAGTAACGAATATTGCATCAATATTAACTAGTGCTTCGAGTATTTCATTAGATGGTTGGTATGGTACTAATTTTTCAAAATAGTTTTTTTCAAAGTTGAGCCTATTTTTCTTAAATTCCTCTTCACCTAAAATGGATTTTAATGAATGATTTACTAAATCAACTTTCCGTTTATTGTTTAAGTTTGATTTTGATATGGTGTCAAAGACTAAATATTTTTCTCTTCCTATGCTAACATTCTCGATATTTAGTAGATAGGATTGCCAATATTTAATGAGATGAGTAACATAATCATTCCAATTGGGATATCCTTGTGAAATTGAAACACCTGCACCAACAAAGATAACTAGTTTTTGCTTTCTAATAGCTTGGACTAAGTCAGTTACAAGAGAATTGAACTCTTCATCCGTGTAAGTTTGTTTTTCCATAATCCTCCTTTTTATATTTATTATAATTATATGATACGTATGTTATTATACTATAGTTTAATATAGAAAAAAGATAAAAAATTAGTTTGATTCTATGTATTATTAGGTTAAATAAGTTTTGTAGTATAATACAGAAAGACGATAAGGAGGATCATTGTATTGTTCCCAAAAACTTGGACAAATATTATTGTTAAAAACAACTATTAGATTTTGAAAAGAAAGAGCTGGAAAATGTTATTCTAGTCTTTTTTTGCTATACTTATGCTAAATGAAAGGAGTCCCTATGTCATTTGAATCGGATATTTTTAGGAAGAAGCGAGTAGTGTTTGAGCGCTTGGTGCCGTTTGGCTTTCAGAAATCACAGGGTGGTTATGAGTTCCGCGAAACTATTTTGGACGGCGCTTTTGAAGTGCGTGTCCATGTTGTGGCAGATGGGGAGGTGTCAACTCATGTGATTGATACTGATTTGAACGAGGAATATCTTGCCATTCATGTGGCGCAAGCAATGGGAAATTTTGTTGGGCAAGTCAGAGAAGCTTATCTTGCGGTGCTTGAACGTGTGGCGGCAGCTTGCTTTGAAGCTCTGCCATTTCTCAATCCACAAACCAATCGTCTCGCACACTATTTGCAAGCGACATATGGCGATATGTATGACTATCCCTTTGAAAAATATCCTGAGTTTTCGTCTTACCGTTATCCGCAGAATCATAAGTGGTATGCGTTGATTATGACGGTTGCGCGTGGAAAGTTGGATTTGGGCGATGAAACGTGGTCAAAAGAGGCATTGGAACAGAAAATCGAGATTATCAATATCAAAGTTAACCCAAAAGACTTGCCTCGATTGCTTGAAATAAGCGGCATTTACTCGTCTTACCATATGAGCAAGAAATCGTGGGTGTCGCTAGTGCTGGATGAGACGGTCTCGGATGATTTGCTTTTTTCTTTGGTGGAAAATAGCAGAGCTTTAGTCGCAGGGAAAAGTCTTGGGAGCTTATCTGGACCTGATTATTGGATTATCCCTGCCAATCTGAAATATTACGATATCGATGCGGAATTTGCTGCAAATTCGATTATTAATTGGACACAAAAAGCCAGTATTAAAGCGGGTGATTATGTTGCCATTTATATTACGGCACCAACACGCGCCCTTCGCTACCTTTGCCGTGTCTTAGAATCCGACATTCCAAATAGCGGTTATCGAGAAGAAAAATCAATTAAAAAACTAATAAAAATTGAGCTATTGCAAACTTTTTGGGATAGCCAATTTCCAATCGCTGTGCTGAAAGAATGTGGTGTCACTAACATTCGTGGACCACGCCGTATGACAAAAGAATTAATTACCTTGATTGATTCGAATATAAAATCGTAAAATCTTGTGCGAAAGTGCAAGATTTTTTGTGTTCTATTTAAAAAATTGAAAGAATATTGCAAAAAAACTTTGAAGATGTATACTTTTAAAAACGGGGGAGATTTATTATATGAAAAAAGTAGAACAGAAAAATGCTAGTTTGCTTGTTTCAATCAACGCCATTTCAAAAGTTGGAGATGTTTTATTTGATTATGTTAACAATTCATTCTTAGCTAGTTTGAATATGAATTCAATGGTGTTAGTTGAGGGATATCAATCACTTGAAAACATTATTGGAGCCCTTTTTAATCTTTTTGGTGGTGTGATTGCTGACCGTTTTCGTCGAAAGAAAATCATCATTTTGAGCGATTTTTTAAGTGGTCTAGCTTGTATAGCCTTGTCATTTATCAGTGATAATACGTGGCTAATTTATATGATTATTGCAGCCAATGTGTTTTTGGCATTTTTATCATCTTTTTCAACACCCGCTTATAACGCTTTTACGAAAGAAGTGGTGGAAAAAGACAATATTGCTCTACTAAATTCTTACTTGCAAACAGCGGCTATGGTTGTCAAGATTGTGATTCCAATCGTTGTGGTCGGCGTTTATCGCTTTGCTTTTGGATGGTGTTTCCTTTATATTATCAAGCATCATTGTAGCCTTTGTTTCTCAGATTTTAGAAGAAAATACAAAAAACAGTCATTTTTCAATGGCTAGTATTTTTCAGGATTTAATCAGTGGCTTTCGTTATTTGGCACAAAAACGCCAAGTTTCGGTTTTGATTGCTCTATCGGCTTCTGTGAATTTTTTTATGGCTGCTTATAACCTATTACTGCCTTACAGCAACCAAATGTTCTCGAAAATTACTGAGAATATTACGGAACATTTTTGACAGCTGAAGCGGTTGGTGGGCTTATTGGTGCTCTTATTAGCGGTAGGGTTAATAAAAAATTATCAACTGACTTGTTAATGACTTTCTTGGCAGTTGCTGGTTTATTTCTTGGTTTAGTACCAATTTTGTATCATATTTTTCCAAATGTTGTTTTTCTGGTGCTATCACCAGCTTTTTGTAGCATCTTTTTCACTTGTTCAAAGAGAAGTTGATAGTGATGATTTGGGAATTGTCTTTACAATAGCGGTGCTCTTTATATCTCTTGGAACAGCTATTTTTACAATCATATTGCGCCTAGACTACGAATTTAATTATCAATTCGTTGGTTTAGCAGTAATCATCTTATCTCTCATTTTCTTGATGTTACTACCCTCAAAAGGTTCCCCAAACCTTTTTGATGTCAAGCTTCACTTGACTCTATTTCCCACCTTGAAAGATTCCCCAGATCTTTCGAGCCATGCGGGGGTGAGTTATAAAGGTTCGGGGAACTTTTATAATCGGGAAATAAAGCTTACGAAGTAAGTATCAAAAACGGTCTTGGAATAGACCGTTTTAGGTCAGCAACTAGAAACTAAGACTTGCTGAGAAATCGAATTTCTCTGAAATTACCGATTCGCCTTTTAATTTCTAGGCTCATGAATAAAGTCTCCACTGGAGACTCTATTTGTCTCATTCCCTTTTAGTTATTCAAATGTTTAATATCATTTTCTAGTAAGTCACTCAAGATGTGAACGAGTTCGTCTTGGGAAATGTTATTTGGCTGTGCCAGCCAGTTGATATAGACACCCATGATGCCATTTGAAATGTATCTGATTTTGATTTTATTTGATGTTGTTTGATTAGAAGAAAGGTAGTAGTGGGTTAAACCATTTTCTAAAATATCTGTAAAATCTTTGATGAGATAGGCGTAAGATTTTTGCTTTGCAATGGTTTGATAAAATTTGAAATTAGCTTGCATGACTTGATTCAACTCATTAAAAAAGATAAAAAAATCGAAATCATTCTGTTGCTTGAGGATGTCGTCTAACTGATTACTGACATCGTCAATGATGTCATGATAAACATCAAAGGTCGTATCATAGTGCAAATAAAACGTTTTACGGTCAATATTAGCTGATTTGGCTAACTCTGTTATGGTGATATTGTCCATTTCCTTTCTCTGTAATAAGTCGATAAACGCCTGACGAATGTTATACTTCGTGCGCGCTTTTTGTTCACTTCGTTTCATATTGATACCCCAATTTTTCACATTCTGTGGAACAATGCCCAGATTTTAAAAAGCTGTCATTGTTTTGCCATTTGCTATTCATTATAATACTCACATGTAGAATCTTCAACAAGAAGAGATAAAAGGAGAATTCAAATGGTTTTTGACACATTATTTAATGCGTATCCGCAAGGTGACGTTACGTTACAAGATTTTGTGACAGCTTTAACGCCTGGTGCGCCCAATTTTATATTGACTTTAACAACTGTTCTTATCACGTTTGTGTTGGGATTTTTAGTCTATATTTATTCTTTCGTGTTGGTGGATAGAGAAAAAAGTGGTCCTTATCCATTATGGATGCACACTTTTTATTGTGCAGCAGATTTTATGGGAATCTGGGTGTTTTTAGCAGCCTATCAAAATTATCACCATTTTTGGTTCTTTCTATTAGGCGTAATTGGTGAGATTGTTTGGGTTGGTTTTGAATTCTACTGTCTTTGGCGAGCGGTTACCTATGAAAGAAAAGAAATTTGGGGCGATAAAGTGACTCTTAAAAAAGCAATTTTTGATTGCTGTTTACAAGTCTTAATTTTCTTTGTCAGCCTTAATCTTCTGCGAGTAGAGTTGCATGATACCTCGATGTTTAAATTCTGGATTTTTACGCAAGTTATTATCTGCTCTGTTCCAGGACTGTTTTGGGAAAAGCGTGGAACACGTATTGGAGCAAGCTGGCAGTTGAATATTGTCCTTGTTTTGGTGGCTATTATGTCTTTCAATCCATGGAATATGTGGGCACTAATTAGTCCGCAATTTTTCTCTCTTAGTAATAATCCTTGGTATTACTTTGTTGGGCTAGTTACTCTTATGTTTGCTCTGAGAGGCTGTTATATCTATGCAAAATTACCTCAAAAACCGAAATATCTACCAGATGGCAGCAAAACGATTTTTTAGAAAACTTTTGAAAATTATAACAGTTATTAAAAAAGAATCATTTTAACAATATAAAAAGACTTTGAAGAAGATTGCACACACAACTTTTTCAGGTCTTTTTTCTTATATTTTTTTGATAAAAATGACTGAAATTCCTTGATATTATTGACTTGTTTCAAATGTATGTAAGGTTTTCTGACATAAACTTAAAAATATTGTAGAAATTTTCAAAAAAGTATTTATTTTTTAAAAGCTTAGGTGTATAATAGCTCTATCGTTGTAAAAGCGGTCACGAAATACAAAATTATCTCACTATCCTTATTTATCATTTTGGTATTTCAATAAAAAATTTTTAAGGAGGAGCATATGAAGAAAAGCTTTATTCATCAACAGCAGGAGATTTCTTTTGTCAAGAATACTTTCACTCAATATTTGATTGATAAACTTGACATCGTTGAAGTGCAAGGACCTATTCTCAGTCAGGTCGGGGATGGTATGCAAGATAATTTGAATGGTATTGAAAATCCTGTATCAGTGCACGTAAAACGTATTCCTGATGCTGAATATGAAGTTGTTCATTCACTTGCTAAGTGGAAACGTCATACCTTAGCACGTTTTGGCTTCAATGAAGGAGAAGGGCTTTTCGTACACATGAAAGCTCTCCGACCAGACGAAGAAGAATTAGATCCAATTCACTCTATTTATGTTGACCAATGGGATTGGGAAAAAGTTATTCCAAATGGTCGTCGTAACATCGAGTATTTAAAAGAAACGGTTGAACAAGTTTACAAAGCTATTCGTTTGACAGAATTAGCTGTTGAAGCTCGTTTTGATATCGAAGCTGTTTTGCCTAAGAAAATCACATTCATTCACACAGAAGAATTGGTAGAACGTTACCCAGATTTGACACCGAAAGAACGTGAAAATGCTGCTGCTAAAGAATTTGGAGCAATTTTCCTTATCGGTATTGGTGGTATTTTGCCAGATGGTCAACGTCATGATGGTCGTGCACCTGACTACGATGACTGGACTTCTGAATCAGAAAATGGTTACCACGGTCTTAATGGTGATATCATTGTTTGGAATGAAGCTTTGGATTCTGCTTTTGAATTATCATCAATGGGTATTCGTGTTGACGAGGAAGCTCTCAAACGTCAAGTTAAAATCACTGGTGACGAAGATCGTTTGCAACTAGAATGGCATAAAGCTCTTCTTAATGGTCTCTTCCCACTTACTATCGGTGGTGGTATCGGTCAATCTCGTATGGCAATGTTCTTGCTCCGTAAGAAACATATCGGAGAAGTTCAATCAAGTGTTTGGCCGAAAGAAGTTCGTGACACTTACGAAAATATTCTTTAAGTAGAAGAAATCTTATTTTAAGGACTAAGAAAAGTCGGCTAGGATAACTAGTCGGCTTTTTGATTTTGGGAATAGAAAAAGTTGTTAGAGCGATTTTCTAACAACTGTTGTAAAATTATTTAAATTAAATTGCTTACCAAGGAAGACCTGCTGCAGCAATTTCAGCTTTTGAAGCGTATTGTCCATTTGGACGATGCCATCTGCCACGAGCATCTCTAGAGTATCCACTAGCAGCTTGTTGTTGTGCCTGTTGAGCCGCTGCCTGTTCTTGTGCTTGGCGTGCAGCTTCTTCGGCTGCAGCTTGTTCTTGAGCCTGTCTAGCCTCTTCGGCTTTTCTTGCTTCTTCAGCTTGAGCCGCTTCCTCGGCTTCTTTAGTCTCAATAGCTGAAACAACGGCGTTAATACGATTGTTAAAATCACCTTTTTTAGCTGTGTCTGTTACCGCATCAACTTTATTTTTAGCATCGTCAACATTTTCACGAGTTTGATTAGCTTCTAAGTTTGCAACAGCAGTTTCAGCCGCTGCCTGAGCTGTCTCTTCTTGTTTTTGTGTTTCTATCGCAGTCTTGACAGTTGCGATACGTTTTTTAAGCTGTTTTTTGACTTTCTTATTTTTTACGGCTTTAACTTTTTTGGTAGCTAAATCAAGATTTTCTTGGGTCTGGTCCTTTTCAAGTTGTTTAACAGCTTTTTTTGCTGCTTTAGTAGCTTTATCGTCTTTTTTGGTGGTTTTACTTTTAGACTTAGTATCCGCTAAAACAACATGATTGTTTTCGACTGGTGTTGTTAAAAGTCCTTGGTCTTGAGAGACTCCGATGAGGGCAGTTGCCATTAATAATATGGCGAGTTTCATTTTCTTCTTCATGTTTGATTCCTCCTGAAAAAACTTTGAATGATGAAATTTTTACACTAAAAGAATACCATTTTGAAATAAGTCTGTAAATCTCTTTTTAAGGAAAAATTAAGTAAAAAATACTATAAAAAAGCCGCTAGAGCAATCTCTAACGACTTTTGTAAAATAATCTATTATTCAAAACCACAGAGTGTTAAACCTAAGTCTTGTGCTTCTGATAAGCTAACTGGTGTAGTGCTTTTTGAGCGATTTAAGCCACGGCAATTTGGGTTGAGGTGGTAGTGGCTACCAGTTCTTGTAATGTAAACTGTTGTGGTATCTCCTGGTTGGGCAGCTGCTTGATTTTGTTGTTGCTGTGCCTGTTTAGCAGCTTCGGCTTCTTTGGCTTCGATAGCTGAAACAACAGCGTTGATACGGTTGTTGAAAGCTTCCTTTTTAGTTGAATTATTTACCGCATTAACTTTATTTTTAGCGTCATCAATGTTATCACGCGATTGGTTATTTTCAAGGTTTTTAACCGCAGTTTCTGCTTTATCTTCTAATTCTTTTTCTTTTTTAGTTTCAATGGCTGTTTTGACAGTTGCGATACGCTTTTGAAATTTCTCTTTTTTGTCAGCGTCTGTAACAGCGTCAACTTTACTTGTTGCTAAATCAAGATTAGCCTGCGTTTGGTCTTTTTCGAGATTTTTTACGGCAGTTTCTGCACTGTTTTCAATCTCTTTAGTCTTTTGAACTTCTTTTTTGCCAACTTCGATATAATCAGCATTTTTTTCTTTAAAATCAGCCAGTTCATCTTGGCTATCTTTTAAGTCTGATTTGGCTTGTTTGACATCTTGGCTAAGCTGTTCAATCTTATCCTCTGCTTGGGATAATTCTTGACTTTGGTTACCTTGACTAGAAAAACTAGCAATCAATAATACCGATAAAATGGTAATGGCAAGATTTTTCTTGTCTTTAAAGAATGTTTTAAAATTCATCATAACTCCTTTATCCTAAAAACCTTTGATAATTAAAATTATCACAACAATCATATCAAATCTCATTTTTAGTGTAAAGATGACTTGATCATTTTTTAAGTTATTTTATTTGAATTTTGCTATAATGGTTGTTATGAGAGTTGTAGCAGGAAAATTTGGTGGGCGTCCTTTAAAGACGCTAGATGGAAAAATTACGCGCCCGACAACAGACAAGGTTAAAGGTGCTATTTTTAATATGATTGGTCCATTTTTTGATGGTGGACGTGTTTTAGACTTGTTTTCTGGTAGTGGAAGTCTAGCGATTGAAGCTATTTCACGCGGAATGGATGAAGCTGTGCTGGTTGAACGCAACCGTCAAGCGCAAGCTATTGTTTTAGAAAATATCAAAATGACAAAGTCTGAGCAGCAATTTCACTTGTTAAAAATGGATGCTAATAAGGCAATTGGCGTTGTTAGTGGACAGTTTGATTTGGTACTTTTAGACCCACCATACGCTAAGGAAGAAATTGTCAAAAATATTACGGAATTAGAAGAAGCAGGGCTTTTGTCTGAGGATGTCATGCTGGTTTGTGAGACGGATAAGACTGTTGATTTACCAGAAGAAATTTCAAATTTTGGTATCTGGAAACAAAAAACATATGGCATTAGTAAGGTTACGGTATATGTTAGGTAGAATTGAGTGATTTTATCACTAATGGAGGCAATATGGCTAAAATTGGTTTATTTACGGGGTCTTTTGACCCTGTGACAAATGGGCATCTTGATATCATAGCGCGTGCAAGCAAGTTGTTTGATACACTTTTTGTGGGCATTTTTTACAATAAAGATAAGAATGGCTTCTTTAGTGTTGAAGAGAGACGGCAGATGTTAGAAGAAGCACTGCAAGAATTTCCAAACGTAAAAGTGATTACAGCGCGTGATTCTTTGGTGGTGGATATTGCCAAGCGTTTAGAAGTTGGTTATCTCGTGCGTGGTCTCCGTAATGGGAAAGATTTAGAGTACGAGGCTGATTTAGCGTTTTATAATCATTATCTGGCGTCAGAGATTGAGAGTGTTTTTTTATTGAGCTCTCCTGATTTGGTTCATGTCTCATCAAGTCGCATCCGTGAATTGATTTATTTCTATTCAGATATTTCAGATTTTGTACCAACAAGTGTTGTCAAAAAAGTGGAGGAAAAATATGGCAATCTTAAAAAGATTTAAAGAGATTTTGAAAAAGTTGGGTCGTATTTTATATCGCTTTAAGTGGTGGATATTAGGTGTTGTAGGCATTGTTTTCTTACTATTTAGCTTGTTGTATCCGCTTGATTACTATATTGAAATGCCTGGTGGTGCTTATGATATTCGTAGCGTTTTAACGGTTGATAATAAGGAAGATGACGAAGATGGCTCTTATAATTTTGTGGCTGTCACGGTTAGTCAGGCGACCTTGGCACAATTGGTTTATGCTTGGTTAACTCCCTACACAGAAATTTCGACAGCCGCAGATGTGACTGGTGGTTATAGTAATGCTGATTATCTTCGTATCAATGAGTATTACATGGAAACCTCTCAGAATACAGCGACTTATCAAGCCTTAACATTGGCAGGAAAGGAAGCAACGCTTGATTATCAAGGGGTTTATGTTTTAAATGTTAGTGATAATTCGACGTTTAAAGGGATTTTGAATATCTCTGATACGGTAACTGGGGTTAACGGTCAGACATTTAACAGCTCGGCAGAATTAATGGCCTATGTGGCTGATTTGGATTTAGGGTCTGAAGTAACTGTTCAATATACATCAGACGGCGAAGCAAAAGAAGCCACAGGAAAAATTATTGAATTGTCAAATGGAAAAAATGGTATCGGAATCGGTTTGGTAGATCATACGTCGGTGTCATCAGATGTTGATGTTAATTTTGATACGAGTGGTGTTGGTGGTCCAAGTGCTGGTTTGATGTTTACGCTTGATATTTATGACCAATTAAATAGTGAAGATTTGCGTAAAGGTCGTAAAATTGCTGGTACAGGTACGATTGAATCAGATGGTTCAGTCGGGGATATTGGTGGCGCAGCACTTAAAGTTGTTGCTGCTGCTAAAGCTGGTGCAGATATTTTCTTTGTTCCAAATAACCCTGTGGATGAGGAAACATTGAAAAAAGACCCAGATGCGAAAACGAACTATGAAGAAGCTGTCGCAGCTGCTAAAGACCTCGATACCGATATGAAAATCGTTCCAGTCACAACTGTTCAAGAAGCAATTGACTATCTGCGAAATAATGATTAAAAAGAAAACATCTCTGTGAATACGGAGATGTTTTTTGTTCACTTTAAATTAATTTTTTCTTAAGTTTCATTGGGTAAAATTCCCTTAAAATATGGCAGTAGATTAGTAACAATAGATAGGAGGGAGTTATGACGAACTGGCAAAAGCGATTTGTGATTTGGTTTAATCTTGCCATTTTATTTATTTTTTTAGATGTGACTTTGTTGATATTTATTCGGTCGATTAATAGTCATGGTGTTTATCAGACAATGCAAATGAAATGGCTAACGTTCTCAATGTGGATTCTCTGTTATGCTTTTGTTTGGACGTGTCAGGGTGTGGGGTATATGTTTTTTAAACATATTAAACAAGTAAGAAAACAAGAAGATAGGCATGTGATTTAATATGAGATAATGAGTTGGATTTACAGAATCTGATTCATTTTTTATGCTTAGTTTAATAAAAATAATATTTTAAAAATTCTTTGCAGAACTAATTGGGACATTTGTTTTTCTTGGGACAGGAGCAGCTGTCTTGGGTGGCGGAGCAGATAGTGTTGTTGGCTATACGTCGATTGCATTAGCATTTGTTTTAACGATTGTGATTTTTGCTTACAGTATTGGTATAGTTTCTGGTTTTTTGTGATAAAAATGGCTTAAAAACGCTAGAATATCACTATTTACGCGGAAAATGCTATAATAAAATTATGACAGAAAAGCTAACGATTTTACATTTAAATGATTGGCATTCGCATTTTGAAACCTATCCAAAATTAAAACGATTCTTCCAAGATTATGCTGACCAAGATGCTGAGGTTATCAAGATTGATGTTGGTGACAATATTGATCGTTGGCATCCGATGACCGATGCAACGCAAGGAAAATATAATGTTCAATTGATGAATGAGCTAGGTATTGATTTTGCGACAATTGGGAATAACGAAGGCATTGGACTGGCTAAAACGATGCTCAATCAAGTCTACGAAAATGCTAATTTTGATGTGATTTTAGGAAATTTAGAGGATGAAGCTGGACGTCCAACGTGGGCTAAGCCTTACAAGATTTATGAGACAGCTCTTGGGACAAAGATTGTCTTTTTAGCCTACACTTTTCCTTATTACCTAACGTATCATCCAGGTGGTTGGCAAGTGCTGGACCCAATCACATGCTTAAATCGTGATTTGGAAATTCCAGAGGTCAAATCAGCAGATTTCCATATTTTATTGAGTCATCTAGGTTTGCCATTTGATGAAAAAATCACCGCAGAAGTGCCAGAAATTGACTTGATTATTGGTGCTCACACGCATCATGTCTTTGAGGACGGTGCTTGTCTTAACGGCACTTATTTAGCGGCCGCTGGAAAATATGGTCAGTTTGCTGGTGAAATCAACTTGACCTTTGAGCACCATGAACTGAGCGATATCACCATCCATGCCCACGAAACGAGTCATATGCTAAGTAAGCCTAGTGATAAAGAATGGATAGAAACAGTTGAAGTGAATGGTCGCAAGCTGTTAAGCCAAGAAGTAGTCAAATCTTTTGACCATGAATTGAGCCTTGATGAGTCACGTCAAATCGTTATGGCAGCAATGAAAGAATACGCTAATGCAGATATTGCCATGATAAATTCTGGTTTAGTGGTGACCCCATTTTCTAAAAATGTCACTAAGGATACACTACACCATTCCTTACCACATCAAATGCGCTTGGCAAGATTAGAAGTGACGACTGACGAATTAATGACAATTTGCCAAGATGTCTTTTCACAAGCAGAATTGTTAGCTAATCAACAAATCCGTGGCATGGGCTTTCGCGGAAAAGAATTTGGTAGGGTTTTGACTAGCGGCTTTGATTACAAAAATGGAAAAATAGTGTATAATGAAAAGGTTACGAATGAAAAGGACACTATCAGTTTAGTCTTGGTTGATCAATATTACTTTGCGCGTTATTTTGAGACCATAAAATCTCACCAAGCAGAGTTACTTTTTCCTGAATTACTACGTGAACTGGTAGAGACCTACCTTAAAAAATAATATGAATTTTAGCGATTAAGAGAGGAGACCGATGAGAAAAGATATCTCTCCTGAAATGTACAATTACAATAAATTTCCTGGTCCGCAATTTGTGGCGTTTTCTGACCGTGTCAAGAGTGATGATATTGAATTGTTAATTTTGGAAAATGAGAAGAATGCTTTTGATGCAACTGTTTTTAGTCAACGTTTTTCAGAAATTTTACTAAAATACGATTATATTGTCGGTGATTGGGGAAATGAACAGTTACGTTTGAAGGGATTTTACAAGGATGACCGAGATGTTAAGAAAACAAATCGCATCTCACGTCTAGACGATTACATTAAGGAATATTGTAATTTTGGTTGTGCTTATTTTGTGCTTGAAAATTTAGAGCCTCGTCGTGTTAAATCTGACGACGATAAACCAACGAAACGTCATAAATCACAAAAGCGCTCCTCACAGAAAAAGAAATCAGAACCTAAAAAATCTGACCGCTCGGCAAATAAACATTTTAAGAGTCAAAAACGTAAAGATACAAAAGTACGTAGTGAACGTCAACAAAAACGAGAACAACAAAAAGAAATTCAATCGGTAAAAAAACAATTTGTGATTCGCCGAAAAGAGAAATAGGAAGGATTTGGTATTTACAGAATGCAAACAGAAACTAAGGATATGAAGCCCTCGATTTACGCTTTAACACGTGATGAATTGATTGAATGGGCAATCGAACACGGGGAAAAGAAATTCCGTGCGACGCAAATTTGGGATTGGCTTTACCGTAAACGCGTCCAATCTTTTGAAGAAATGACAAATATCTCAAAAGATTTTATTGCTGTTTTGAATGAAAACTTCTGCGTGAATCCTTTGAAACAACGTGTGATTCAAGAAGCTTCTGACGGAACAGTTAAATATTTGTTTGAATTGCCTGATGGTATGTTGATTGAAACAGTATTGATGCGCCAGCATTATGGTTTATCAGTCTGTGTGACATCACAAGTTGGTTGTAACATAGGTTGCTCATTCTGCGCTAGTGGATTGCTTAAAAAGCAACGTGATTTGACAAGTGGTGAAATCACATCACAAATCATGATGGTGCAAAAATATTTTGATGAACGTGGTCAAGATGAGCGCGTGAGTCACGTGGTTGTTATGGGAATTGGTGAACCATTTGACAATTACAACAATGTTTTGCGCTTCCTACGTACGATTAATGATGACAATGGCTTAGCAATTGGTGCGCGTCATATTACGGTTTCAACATCAGGTTTAGCACATAAAATCCGTGATTTTGCCCACGAAAGCTTGCAAGTGAACCTTGCTGTGTCACTTCATGCGCCAAACAACGAATTGCGTTCACAAATCATGCGTGTTAACCGTTCATTCCCACTTGAAAAACTTTTTGCAGCGATTGAATATTACGTTGAAACAACAAATCGTCGTGTGACATTTGAGTATATCATGCTAAATGAAGTCAATGATTTTCCAGAAAATGCGCAAGAATTGGCTGATTTGACGAAGAAAATCCGCAAGTTGTCTTATATTAACTTGATTCCGTACAATCCAGTATCAGAGCATGACCAATATAGCCGTTCAAGTAAAGAACGTGTAGCTGCTTTTTACGATGTTCTCAAGAAAAATGGGGTTAACTGTGTCGTTCGTCAAGAACACGGAACTGATATTGATGCAGCTTGTGGACAGTTACGCTCAAATACTATGAAACGTGACCGTCAAAAAGCCGTTACTGAAAAAACAAAGTAATGATGTCAAGATTTTTGAATAAGACTGCTGAATTAACGCCATTGGGACGTCGGATTATAAAGGTGCTTGTGGTTTTATACGCCATAGCCATTTGTTTGATGTGCTTTAGCCCACAAACGACCATTGATGGCATTGAAACACCAAATATCATTTATTACGGTCGTTTACGTCTCTTACTTGTGCCGTTTAACACGTTTGTTGGGTTTAGCCAATTAGACGGATTTTTGGAGATTTTTTTGGTAATTGCGCAAAATGTGATGAATATTTTTCTGCTTTTTCCCTTAATGCTAGGCGTGATAGCATTATGTCCGAAATTGAGAACGTGGCAAAGAGCTACGTTATTGGCGTTTATTATCAGTCTTTGCATTGAAACTACGCAGATTGTGGTGGATTTGCTGTACAATGCTAATCGTGTTTTTGAAATTGATGACCTTTGGACAAATACCTTGGGTGGTTTGCTAGCCTTTTTAGCTTATCAGTGGTTTGTCAAACGATATCAGAAATATCAAAGAGAAAATTAGGTTATAAAGAGTGAGATGACTATTTTCCAATGGATAGTCATCTCACTCTTTTATTATTGAAGTCGTGTTTTAGTTTGCGTGGTGTGAAATAATGCTAAGATGAGTTGATGAGGAAATATAACTTGACTTAGAGTTCACTCCAAGGTGTATAATAGCAGCTAGAAAGCAGGTTTTATGAAAATTATAAAAGATCTCTGGTGGTTTTTTTGTCAGGAGAAAAGGCGCTATCTTATTGGGATTATTTCTCTGAGTTTGGTGGCGGTTTTAAATCTTATTCCACCTAAAGTTATGGGAACGGTTATCGACCGTGTGACGGCGGGCGATTTAACACACTCTGAATTACTATTAAATTTATTGTGGCTAGTCTTATCAGCAGTTGCCATGTATTTTTTGCGTTACATTTGGCGCATGTACATTTTTGGAACGTCTTATCGTTTGGGGCAAATTATGCGCTTTAGGCTTTTTGACCATTTCACAAAAATGTCGCCGAGTTTTTATCAAAAATACCGAACAGGTGATTTGATGGCGCATGCAACGAATGATATTAATGCCTTGACACGTTTAGCTGGTGGTGGTGTGATGTCAGCAGTTGATGCCACGATTACAGCCATGGTAACCTTAGTTACCATGTTTTTTACGATTTCTTGGCAAATGACCTTGGTTGCCATTATTCCGTTGCCGTTCATGGCTTATGCAACCAGTCGTTTAGGACGTCAAACGCACAAGGCGTTTAGTCAATCTCAAGCGGCTTTTTCAGAGCTTAACAACAAGGTTCAAGAGTCGGTTTCTGGTATCAAGGTGACTAAATCCTTTGGTTACCAAGATGATGAGTTACAGTCTTTCCAAGAGACCAATGAAATGACTTTCAAGAAAAATATGACGACCATGAAGTATGATGTCATGTTTGACCCTTTGGTGCTCTTATTTATCGGAGCAAGCTATGTGTTAACGTTATTTATGGGAGCAATCATGGTTGCGGCCGGTCATGTGACGGTCGGTAGTCTGGTAACGTTTATTACTTACTTAGATATGCTTGTCTGGCCTTTGATGGCGATTGGTTTTTTATTCAATATGGTGCAACGTGGATCGGTTTCCTATGAGCGAATTAGTCAGCTATTGCAACAAAAATCAGATGTTAAAGAAGCCGAAAATCCACTTCCAACGATTAAAAATGGGCGTTTGGTTTACGATATCGATGCTTTTCACTATGAAAATGAAGAAACGCTTGCGGATATTCATTTTGCGCTTGAACAAGGTCAGACTTTGGGCTTAGTTGGGCAAACAGGTTCTGGAAAGACAACTTTAATTCGCTTGCTACTGCGGGAATATGATTTGCAAGAGGGACAAATCACGCTTGACGGGCATGATATTAGAGAATATCGATTGGCTGATTTACGTCGCTTGATTGGCTATGTTCCCCAAGACCAATTTTTATTTGCGACGAGTATTTTAGAAAATATTCGTTTTGGAAATCCGAAAAGCTCTTTGGCGCAGGTTGAAGCAGCGGCTAAATTAGCAAGGGTTTATGACGATATTGTAGCAATGCCTGACGGTTTTGAGACAGTGATTGGTGAAAAGGGTGTCAGTCTGTCTGGTGGGCAAAAGCAACGTATTGCCATGAGTCGTGCCATGATTCTTGAGTCTGATATTTTAATTTTAGACGATTCTCTTTCAGCGGTTGATGCCAAGACCGAGCATGCGATTATTGAAAATCTTAAAGAAACACGGCAGAATAAATCAACGATTATCACGGCGCATCGTTTAAGTGCAGTGGTTCATGCTGATTTGATTTTGGTGCTGCAAGACGGGCATATTATTGAGCATGGTCGTCATGAGGAACTTATTGAACAAGGTGGTTGGTACGCTGATACCTATGAAGCTCAACAATTAGAAATGGAAGGAGATGCTGATGAAGAATAATGCAAATCAATGGCGGGTTTTTAAGCGTCTCATGAGCTATCTCAAGCCATATAAATTTTTGACAGCCGTGGCTTTAGCTTTGCTATTGTTGACGACGGTGGTAAGAAGTGTCATTCCTTTGATTGCTTCTTACTTTATCGACCATTTTTTGACTGATATGAATCAGACAGCCATGTTGATTTTGGTTGGTTATTATCTCATGTATGTCTTGCAGACGATTATCCAATATTTAGGGAATTTCTATTTTGCGCATGTGTCATACAGCGTTGTCAGAGACATTCGTCGAGATGCTTTTGCCAATATGGAAAAATTGGGAATGGCTTATTTTGATCAGACGCCAGCAGGTTCGATTGTGTCGCGTTTGACCAATGATACGGAAGCTGTCAGTGATATGTTTTCAGGGATTTTGTCTAGTTTTATTTCAGCGATTTTCATTTTCACGGTAACGTTATTGACCATGTTAAGATTGAACGCTGTTTTGACTGGCTGGGTTGCCATTTTTCTCCCCTTTATTTTTATTTTGGTTAATCTTTATCGTAAGAAGTCGGTTGCAGTCATTGAAAAGACACGTGCTTTGTTGTCGGATATTAACAGTAAACTTTCTGAGAGTATTGAAGGAATACGTATCATTCAATCTTTTAGTCAAGAGGACCGTTTGAAAGATGAATTTGAAGCGATTAATGAGGAGCATGTGCTCTATGCCAATCGTTCCATGGCGTTAGATAGTCTTTTTCTTCGTCCAGCTATGTCGCTGTTAAAACTCCTTGCTTATGCTATTTTAATGGTTTATTTTGGTTTTCGTGGCATGAAAATTGGGATTTCAGCAGGGTTAATGTACGCTTTCATTCAGTATATTAATCGATTATTTGACCCTTTGATTGAAGTGACGCAGAATTTTTCAACGCTACAAACGTCAATGGTTTCAGCTGGTCGTGTGTTTGATTTGATTGATGAACGGCAGTACGAACCTGAACAGAAAAATGGCGAAGCAACCGTGCAAGCTGGGAATATTGAATTTAAAAATGTCAGCTTTTCTTATGACGGTGAACGCCAAATTTTAGATAATATCTCATTTAAGGTAAATCAAGGCGAAACGATTGCCTTTGTTGGCTCGACAGGCTCTGGAAAATCATCGATTATCAATGTTTTCATGCGCTTTTATGAATTTCAGTCTGGAGAAGTTTTGCTTGACGGTGTTGATATTCGTGAGTATCCTAAAGAAGAGTTGCGCCGTAATATCGGTCTCGTTTTGCAAGACCCTTTCTTATATCATGGTACAATTAAGTCCAATATCAAGATGTATCAGGATATTTCAGATGAAGCTGTTCAAGCCGCTGCGGCATTTGTAGATGCTGACCAATTCATTCAAAAATTACCTGAAAAATACGAGACAAAAGTCACCGAACGTGGTTCGAGTTTTTCAACAGGGCAACGTCAATTATTAGCCTTTGCAAGAACCGTGGCTAGTCAGCCTAAAATTCTTATCCTTGATGAAGCGACAGCCAATATTGATTCTGAAACTGAAACCATTGTTCAAGAATCATTGAAAAAAATGCGCCAAGGTCGGACAACGATTGCTATTGCACACCGTTTGTCAACGATTCAAGATGCTAATTGCATTTACGTGCTGGACAAAGGCAAGATTATCGAATCTGGCAGCCACGACGAACTCCTTAGCCAAAAAGGCACTTACTATCGCATGTATCAATTACAAGCAGGCATGATGGAAAACTAAGGGAGTGAGACAAATAAGTCTCCAGTAGAGACTTTATTCATGAGCCTAAAAGTTAAAAGGCGAATCAGTAGTTTCGCAGAAACTTGATTTCTCAGCAAATCTTAATTTCTTGTTGCTGACCTAAAACGGTCTATCCCCAGATTGTTGAAGTCCAAACTACTGCGTCTTGTAAATGATAACTATGTAAACAAAGAAGCTGAGCACTTTTTGTCCCAGCTTCTTTTTTAGTCTCTAAAACATGACAAAAGTCATGTGATGTTATGACATTATGAGCTAAAAAGCTTGGCTATTTTTTCATAAAATAAATTTATCACAGATGAGAAAATTGGAGATAATGAAATGATAACAGTTGAGAATTTATCTAAAACAATTAAAGGAAAGCCGATTTTGCAAGACATTTCCTTTGAAGTAGTTGCTGGAGATTGTGTGGCATTGATTGGTCCTAATGGCGCTGGTAAAACAACCTTGATGTCATGCTTGTTAGGTGATTTGAAAATCAGCAAAGGAAAGATAGTCATCAATGCTTTAGCACCGAAAAGTCAGCAATTAAAAGAAATCGTCGCCGTGTTACCACAGGAAAATCGTTTGCCGCAAAAGTTAAGAGTGTCTGAACTCATTGACTTTTTCAAGTCCATTGCCAAGACACCTTTAGCTGACCAAGAAATTGATAAGATTTTGCAATTTAGTGAGGAACAAAAAGCCCAATTGACAGAGAAATTGTCTGGTGGACAAAAACGCTTATTAGCATTTGTCTTATGCCTTATTAGCCAACCTAAAATTCTTTTCTTAGACGAACCAACGGCAGCAATGGATACCTCAACACGTCAGCATTTTTGGCAGATTATCCAAAGTCTGAAAGCAAAGGGCGTAACGATTTTTTATTCGAGCCATTATATTGAAGAAGTGGAACATACGGCAGAACGCATTTTGGTCTTGCATCATGGAAAATTGCTGCGTGATACGACACCGTTTGCCATGCGAGAAGCTGAACATGAAAAACAGTTGACTTTACCAAAAAACTTTTTGCCGATAGTGGAAAAATTACCACACATTGATAATATTGAGCTGAAAAACGACACGGTGACATTCATGACTAAAGAGATTGATAGTGTCTGGCAGAAATTGCAAGAGCAAGGTTGTCAGATTGCCGATATTGAAATTCAAAATAAAACGTTATTAAACACATTGTTTGACCAAACACAGGAGGATGAAAAATGATTGCTTTATTGAAAATTGAATGGATTAAAACATGGCGTTTTTGGATGACCTTTGTTTTGTCGATTGGTATGCCTGTTTTCTTTTTCTTGTTTTTCTCAGGTATGGAACTGTCGTCGAATTCTGAAGAACAAAAAGTGCTTGTGACAGCTTACATGCTGACAATGACAGCTTTTTCTATGTCAAGTTTTGGATTTTTCTCATTTCCAGCTATGCTTGTTGAGGATAAAACAAGCTATTGGTTGACTTACATTGAGCATTCTTCTATCCCTGTTTGGCAGTATTATTTGGTAAAAGTGATTCGTGTCTTGTTTTGTTTCTTACTTTCTATCGTGGCGACCTTTTTAGTTGGAGCTATTTTCCGCGGGGTGAGCATGCCACTTAGTCGTTGGTTTGGAGCAGGTGCTTTGTTGTTGGTATCAAGTTTCCTTTTCTTAGCATTTGGGCTATTGATTTCACAAATTAAATCACAACAATTAATGACGATTGTCGGAGATATTTCTTTCATTGGTTTAGCCATTATCGGTGGTTCATGGATGCCGATTGAGAATTTCCCAGACTGGATGCAAAAGATTTCTAAAGTAACACCAGTTTATCATGTGAATCAATTGGTGACACAGTTTGCTCAAAAGGGGCAGGTAAACGGCAAGTCCTTGATTATCATACTCGGCTATGTCATAATGATAGCAGCATTAGCGCTTATGATTAAGAATAAAACTGAGGTTAAATGATGTTGAAAAGAATTAGGGGCATTCATCCGTTATTTTATATGCCATTAGCATTTCTAGCATTCCCCGTTTTAGGGGCATTCTTTTTTGATTACCCAACTTGGACACTTGGGATAACTTTTCTGTTTTTACTAAGCTATTTATTTCTCACACATTTTGAAGAAAATATCCTAACAAACCTTTGCTGGATTTTTATGCTACTTTATGTTGTTTATATGACAATTTATGTAGATGGTGGCATGATGTGGTTTACCTTTTATTTTAATAGTTTGCTAGTTTTTCGATTTCAAGATAATTACACTTCCTTTCGATTTCTCGCCTATGATTTAGCAATGCTGTTTATGATTATTTCTGGTGTCAGTTTGGCAGATGACTTATCGTCACAAGTAATGATTTTTTTGGTTCCTGTTGTTAATTATGGCATTTTAGTTTATTGGATGGATGATCGAAAAAATGAAATTCAACGAAAAGCAATCATGGAAAAGAATCGCACCATTAATCTTTTATTGGCTGAAAATGAGCGAAACCGTATTGGGCGTGATTTGCATGATACTTTGGGGCACGTTTTTGCGGCAATGACCTTAAAAACAGAATTAGCACTCAAGCAATTAGAAAAAGAAAAATATGACCTTGTCAAAAAAGAGTTGGAAGAATTGAATCAAACCAGTCGTTCTTCCATGCATGATGTCAGAAACATTATCAATAATCTCAAATTCAGAACGGTGAGCGAAGAAATTGAGCATTTGAATGAGTTTTTTGCCATGACAGATATTGATTATCAGCTGCAAAATGATTTGAATGTGGAAGCCATGGCACCCTTGATGCAGTCGAGTATCGGTATGATTTTGCGTGAATTAAGCAATAACGTCATCAAGCACAGCCAAGCGCAAACTTGCCGTATTCACCTTTTTGAAAACCAAGAAAAATTAGTGATGACAATTACAGATGATGGAGTTGGTTTTGACGACTTAACAGGAAATGAATTAAAATCCATTCGTGACCGTTTGCTGTTGGTCAAGGGAGATGTGGAGATTTTATCCCAAGCTAAACCAACCATGATTCAAGTTAGTATCAGTTCAAAGGAGAATTAAGATGAAATTGTTAGTTGCCGAGGACCAATCCATGTTGCGAGACGCGCTGTGCCAATTGCTTCTTATGGAAGATGATGTCGATGAGATTTTGCAAGCAGGAGATGGCGCGCAAGCTATTGGCATATTGCAAGTGGAAAATGTTGATGTGGCTATCCTTGATGTGGAAATGCCGAAAAAATCTGGTCTGGATGTTTTGGAATGGATTCGAAAACACAAGGAAATGAAAGTGATTATTGTGACCACGTTTAAGCGCGTGGGCTATTTTGAACGAGCCGTTAAGGCAGGTGTTGACGCTTATGTCCTAAAAGATCGCTCAACATCAGAACTCATGACGACCATTCACACGGTGCTTGCAGGGAAAAAGGAATACTCACCAGAGCTCATGGAAACCATGATGACCCAAGATAACCCACTTAGCCAACAAGAAAAACGCATATTACAATTAATATCACTTGGCAAAACAAACCAAGAAATCGCTGATACCCTTTACCTCTCAAACGGAACTGTCCGAAATTACATCTCATCTATCCTTAACAAATTATCCGCCAACAACCGCGTAGAAGCCGCAAGAATCGCCGAAGAACACGGATGGGTGTAAGGGGAAATTTTTTTCTAGCTGAAAGCAACTGCTTGGCAATGTAATATTTGTTAATAAAAACGCATTCTTAAAAAAGTTGACACCGTGTGTACTTTTTGTTTCTGAGATGAGGTGTTAGAAAATTCATCTCAAATTATATATGTCTTTTTGACTATCTTTTTATATCCTCTTAAATGTCCGAAAAGCTTTATTTTATAGGATATACGGACATTTTTACTTGAACTGTCATCGGGAGAATGGAAATATCTCAATCAGGCTGAAAAAGAAGTCTGTCAGTTTTTAAGAACAGAGGAACGTCTAAATACAGAATTGAAGCGCTGACACTATGATAACTTCTTTGACAGCGAGAAAGAATGGTTGGAATATGAGTTAGAAAAGTTACGAGAATATATTACAGACGATATTAACGAGAAAAGTATTGTAGTGTCCGACCTTTACCCAATCAAAGAATTTATCCAACATTTGAAGTTTCAAAAACTGTTAGACTGCTATGATGATTTATACAGTATGGATATGTTTTGGGAAAGCATAGAAGGACATAAATATAGGACACCTTATCAAGTCGTGAAATGATGAATCCGAACTCGAAAGAGGATATGGAACTGTTATCGAAATTACCGTGGGTAACGGGTAAATTTGATGATAATGACGAGTAACCTTTTTCCTTTTGCATGGAAGATACAGCAAACAAAAAGCCCAGTAAAGAGTGCAAAGCACCACCAATGGTGGCAAGCTCTTGACAAGGCTTTTTCTTTTCTGTTATGGGTAATCAAGAGGAAGAAAAGAATAAAATCCGATTTGTGGTAAATCAGACAAAAGTAACACAAGTATCGTAATACGAACAGATGTTACATAAGGATAGCAATTGGGAGATTGTCAATTGAAATAATATCTTCTGCTTATCTTTTATGCCTACAACTATTTCTCCATTAGAAGCTGCTTCTATCCCATGTGCTGGAGATACTGCTTTAGTAGCTTTGATATAAAGGCAAACTTAAATCGGGCGAAAGAGTTTTAATAAGGGGAGCAGGCGGTGTTGGTTTTTTTGCTGTGCAAATTGCAAAATCTATAGGAGCTCATGTTACTGTACTGGGTTCAAAAACAGTAACAGAACAAATAAAAAACTATGGTGCAGATGAAGTTTTTGATTATCATAAAACTTCTTTAGAAGATTTAGGGAAATTTGATTTGATTTTTGATTCTGTGGGAACAAACCATAATATACTAAGAAAACATCTTACCCCAAATGGACGTTTACTTACAATCGCTTTTCAACCTCATGAATTAGTAAAACTTATTTTTTCTGTACGTTTTGGGAAACATAGAATTCGTTTAGTTATCGCTTTTCCTAATCGTGAAAATCTTACACATCTTGCACGATTAGTAGATAACGGAGATATTGTTACCAACATTGATTCTGTTTATCCGATTGACGAAATTGTCAAGGCACATAAACGGGCTGAACAACGTGGTATATTAGGAAAAATTGTAGTAGATATAGCAGGACAAGGGAATTTGAAATCTAACAAAAAATAGCGTTATAAGATAAAAAGTAATATTACAGTATTTAAAGCTCGCACAAACAATATGTTTTGTGTGGGCTTTTTTCTTGCTATCTTTTCAGTATTTCCGTTTATATATTTCAGCATTGTCAGAAAGGTGGTCAGATTATGAGGACATCTTCTTTCGAGCACATCGTCAAATTACAGTTTAATTCCTTAATGCTGATTATCATTAAGAACAAATTAAAAAGCCGGTACAGACAGCTTGCAAGACGTTCTAAACGTGAAGTATTGTTTTGTGAAATAACCGAAACAAAACAAGTTGAACGTGGAATGAATGATACCTATTTTTATGATTGTGTATCATTTAAAGTCCTGCACTTTACGATTTATGTATCTGATGAAACACTCGGTACAGCTTTACATAGACTGTCAGAAAAACAGCATATGAAAATTATCTGGAATTTTAGTAATACCAGAGAATAAACTTCACTTGACAAAATGTTAAAATTGTTTAAAATGTACTTATACACCAAGTACATTTTGATTTGAGGTGAGAATATGGAAATTATTATCAGTAATAATGCTAACAAGCCCATATATGAACAGATAACATTCCAAATTAAAGCAATGATTATGAGTGAAGAACTGAAAGCAGGGGATAATCTTCCTTCCATGAGAGCTTTGGCAAAATCACTTCATGTGAGTGTTATCACAGTGCAAAAGGCTTATGAAGACTTACAGCGTGACGGTTTTATTGAAACCACAATAGGAAGGGGAAGTTTTGTATCTGCTCAAAATAAAGAATTTTATCAAGAAGAGCAGCAACGTATTGCAGAAGAACATTTACAAATTGCCGCAGAAATAGGGCGTACAAACAACATTTCACTTTCTAAACTACAAGAACTACTTACACTTTTTTATACGGAGGACGAATAATATGGATTATGCTTTAAAATTACAAAAAGTATGTAAGCAATATAATGGTTCAGACTTTGCTTTAGATAAAGTTACATTTGCCTTACCAGTTGGTACAGTTATGGGCTTTGTAGGGGAAAACGGTGCGGGGAAAACAACAACAATCGGCTGCATTCTGAATACGCTCAAAAAAGATAAGGGGTCGATAGAGATTTTCGGAAAAGAAATGCAAGATGATGATACACATATACGGGAAAAAATAGGTGTCGTGTATGATGGCGATAATTTTCCTGATTATCTGTCAGCAAAACAACTCTCAAATATTATGGCAGGTATTTATAAACAATGGGATATGGCCTTGTTTAATGAATATTTAGAAAAATTCTCTTTAAAAAGTAACCAAAAAATTTTAAAATATTCTAAGGGTATGACAATGAAACTGGCAATTGCTGTTGCATTATCCCACCACCCCGACTTGCTTATTCTTGACGAAGCAACGAGTGGATTAGACCCTGTAATGCGTGAAGAAATGTTAGACATTTTTTTGGACTTTGTAGAAAATGAAAAGCATTCAATACTTTTATCTTCTCACATTACCAGCGACTTAGAACGAATAGCTGATTATATTACTTTTATCCACAAGGGCAAGATTATTCTAACAGAGACAAAAGATAATCTGATTTATCGTTATGCAATTTTAAGATGTTCTGACAAGAATTTTTCATCTTTGGATAAGGAAGATATAGTGGCTTACCGTAGAAGAGATTATCAGATAGATGTTTTAGTTTCTGATATTGAAGAGGCCAGAAGAAAATATCCTAAAATTATTATTGACCATACAACGATTGATGAAATCATGTTGCTATTAGTAAAGGGGGGAAAGTGATGAAAGGACTTTTAAAAAATAATTTTATGGGATTAACGGAAAATATAAAAGTTTTATTTCCGCTTTTGATTATCTTAGGTAGTATTGTTTCAGTTACAGGTGATGCTTCTTTGTTAAGTATTTATTCTCTATCTGTTACCCCGATACTGTCAATATTAGCCGTGTTATGTTTAAGGAAAGAAACTTTATCGAAATGGTATAAATACAAGATTTCATTGCCAGTAAAACGGAATAAGATTGTTCAAAGTTACTATATTAGTCATTTGTCTTGGTGTATAGGAGGTATGGCAATCGTAACAGTCTTTATGCTTCTTACTGTTATTATTCACGGCAATCAATATTTTTATTATGGCTTTCGAGATGCGATTACACTTATTTTGGGCGGTGGTATTTTAGCACTTTTTGTCGGATCTATTTTTTATCCACTTTATTATTTTTTAGGCGTGGAAAAAATTGAAATTACAGCAATCATAAGTTTGGTTATTTCCGTTGCTATTATCGTTGGAATAAGCCTGCTCATAAATATATGGCTTCATGGAGATGTATCTGATACAACGTACTATATAAGTTTAATAGTGATTTTAATTATTACCTGTCTTAGTTTTGTATGTTCCTATTTATTATCAGCATTTCTTTATAAGAAAAAAGAGTTTTAGTTTTCCCATAAAGAACTAAGGTGATTGATAGAGCTCAAATTCTAACATTAAGTTAGACATAAAAAGCCATCTATGTTAGGATCAGAAAAACCACCACATTTGTCTGAAAGAAATGGCATAGATGACCTATCCTCATTTTACCGCAAATGAGTTTGTTATGGTGGTAGAATTGCTAGTGGTATGCTAGCTTTTCATACGTTCTCTCGTATTTGATAATATAAGTGACTTTACTAATGTAGAGGTATTTGGAAAAATTCAAGTTGAATCGAAATCAGTTAAAAGTTCTTGCAACTATTTTATTGTCTTTGATAATATTTATCTTCGTTTTGCTGGTTTGCCAAGTATTATTCATTTATTAACTCGATTTGTTGCTCTTTTACTTTGGCTGAGGGATTTTTTCGTACCTACTCTCGAAAAGAATATTACAAAAGGTTGTGGATAGCTTGATGTAGATTTGTGACTTATTTCACTGGCTTTATTGAAAGAAAAAGAGATTTCTGAAGTACCTTTTTGACCTTAGCGATGTCATTCAGCGTGATATACCTGACTGATACAGTTAAGAAAGCCAAAGGAAATTAAAAAAACTTTGCTAAATGTGGTGGGCGGTAGCACTTGCTGTTGGGGGCATGGTAATAAGTGAAGATGATTTACCCATTATTCCATTTGTTTTTATCACCAAAAGGCAAAACAAGCGGTGATCTATTTCTTTACGCTTTATGGTGGCTTGAGTTTAGTCATAAAATAAGGCTTTGAATTGTTTTGTGTGAATTCGGACCGGATGAGATTTTTAGTGATTTCTGTTATGCACCTCTATAATGGAATGGTGAAAAAGGGCAATCAAGACTTTATCAAAAGTGTTTTTTCTATTTTTTTATTCTTTGCATTTATGGATTTTAGCTATGATAAGTGTTGTTATAAAGTGAAATTATTTTAGAGGAGGTTGAGGCAAAAATGCGCAGCCTCTTTGTTTATGTCACTCAAACCAATTATCGTGGAAGGCATCAATAAAAGATATTTTCTTTGGTCTGGAGAATAAAAAATAAGTTGTTTTGAAAAAACATGTTAGATGATATAATGATGATATGAATAAAGAAAGATTACATATTGTTTTAAACAAAGACATTATTGACCAGTTGAATCTTGCTAGTGGACAGGAGCTGGAAGCCGAGTTATACGCTGATAAATTAGTGTTGCAAAGGGAAGAAGAGCCTGAACGGCGTACCCTTTCGAGTTGGGTATTAATTATTGCGACTGTTTTGTTGAGCGTGATCTTTTTTGCCATTAGTTCTATGCAAAATAGGAACCAGATTTTATTGGTTGGCGATTACTCAATTATCACCTTTTTGATTGGCTTCGGTGGGGTGCTTGGAATGGCGATTTTCACCATTACCTTCATTCTTAACCGTCATCTGTTTCTGGGTGGGCTGAAAGCGCGTGTTTTCTGGCGCATGCTTCCTGTCATTATCCTGTCCTTTACGGTTATTTTGTTGCTAGCTTTACTAGGCTTTGGCTGGCTGCTGGAGCAAATTTTTACAGGAGCGTCTTTTGATAAACTAACAGCTACCTTGATTTTAGGTGTTTCGATTTATGCTGTAAGTGCGCTTTGGGGGCAAATAGCAGAGCAGATTAGAGCGAGTTGGTTGACGACAGTATTTACGGTTATTATGATTAGTGGTGTCTTTATCTCCATGGCAACCAATAGCTCATTGCAATGGTGGCACTTTAATCTTAGCTTTTTAGGAACAAAAGAAGCTAAAGACAGTTGGCAATTCAATTTGACCTTAATATTGTCGGCGTTGATTTTAGTTGCCTTAGTTGATTACCTATTTGTTGCTCTCGGTGAAAAATATGGCAGAAATTGGAAATTACGACTGATGCGCGTGATGCTAACTGTGCTAGGGGTTGATTTGGGTGCTGTTGGCTATTTTCCAAATAATGCCAGCTCACATCTTTTGCATACTCGTGTGGCTGGTTACTTGGTTTTTATTATCATTGCCTTGATTATCAGTGTCAAATGGCTTTTGCCAAATGTGACCCGAGATTTTCTGGTAATGTCTTATGTGATTGGCGGCATGTTGGTTGGGCTACAAGTAGCTTTTGAAGTTGTTCATTATTTGTCCTTAACAGCATTTGAAATGAGTGCTTTCTTGTTAGCATTTACGTGGTTGATTAGGCTCATCAATCATTTAGAACGCCTACTTGTCCCAGAAAAGAAAATCATGACTGTTACGCTTGAATCATTTTAATCTTTTTAACATTATCTCTAAGCTTTTAGTCTGAAAATACGGATGACTAGTGGCTTGGAGATATTTTTTTCACATTAAAGCTCTTTTAGTGGCAAAAAACATGCATTTTAGTGAGAAATGTTGTATTTTTTGGTAAAAATTCAGAAAATTCTTGATAATAAAAAACGGTGGGTATAATGTTAATCAATCAGAAAGTAACAAGGAGTTGTTTACAGGGAGCTCGTGGTTGCTGTGAACGGGTAGCAGGTGGTTGTGAAATTGGGGCTGATGGTATATTGTTGAAGATAATAAATAGTGTTCAGGTGAGCCCCCCTTATCGTGCAGCTCCTTGCTAGAGGAGATAGAGATGACGGAGTATGATCTTTCCGTTAAATTGAGGTGGTACCGCGCTAATAGATTAGACGTCCTCACACAGAAGTTTTTTCTGTGTGAGTTTTTTGTTTAAAAATGGAGGAGAAGTAATGAGAGATTTAGCAGCAGCTCGTCAAGAAATAGATGAGATAGACGAGCACTTAATCACATGTTTAGCTAAACGACAGCGTTTGCTTGAGGAAGCAGAGATCTTAAACCCTAAAAATGACCTTCAAGCGGTAAATGCACAATAACGTGTTGAAGAAGTCATTAGAAATTGTTGCGAGCGTGCATGATCAGCCGATTTATCTCCTCGCGTTGCAGAAGCTATCTGGCGAACGATGATTGGAGCGTTTATAGCGTTAGAGACAGAAGTAAATAGTCAGTCAAGAAAATAGAAAAGAGTTTTTTATGCGAAAAATTTTAACTGCTGATACTTTAACCCCTATTCTTGCTTATATGCGAGTTCAAGGTGAGCATAAGGTTATTCTTGAATCAATTCCACGAGAAAAAGAAAATGCGCGTTTTTCAATCGTGGCTTACAATCCCGTTTTTGAAATCAAATATGAAGATGGCGAGTTAACCGAAAATGGTCAAGTCATTACTGGTGACCCACTTGATTATCTTAATCACGTAACGGTCAAAGGAGAAGCTACTGATCTGCCTTTTGGTGGCGGTGCGATTGGCTTTGTCGGTTATGACATGATTAGCCTTTATGAAAATATCGGAGACATTCCTGAAGATACTATTGGAACGCCAGATATGCATTTCTTTGTTTACGAGTCTTATTTGATTTTTGACCATAAGACAGAAAAAGTTTACGTGGTTGAAGATAATATTTACAGTCATCGTGACAATGATGCGACACGTCAAGCGCTTGGTAAGGTCGTTAAAGATTTGCAAACACAAGCGCCAAACTTTTTATAGATTATGTCTTGTGTTTCCATGATAATTGCTCCTTGTAAAATAATGTGAAATTTAAATTTTAATGAAACACTCTTAATATATATTGCAAATTTAACGTATTTTAACCTCCTTAGGTATAACAATCATAAGAATGATATATGCAATAATGATTTTTGGAAAAATAAAAACCGTTACAGTAAATAGTAATCTTACTATTTTAGCGTCTACATTAAAACACTTTGCTAAACCACCACAAACCCCAAAAAAGATTTTCCCTTTTCTTATTCTACATAGTTTATTCATTAGCCGTTTTCCTTTGTCTATGGTTTAAATTTTTTAATAAGATAGCTGAGATACAACCGCATAAAATCAATATTCCCAAACTACAAAAATAATCCTGAATAGTTGTTTCGTAATACCCCGAAATACCAAATATTGCTGTGATAGGGTAAAAAGTTTTCAGGGTATTCGACATACTCATAAATAATCCAGCAAATGAATAGATTTCTGCTAAAAGTAGAGCCAACCAATAACTTTTCTTTAGATATGGCACGATTGCAATAATAGGGGAAACGGCAAAAAATACACCAATGCCTTCTAATAAGTACATTTTTAAAAATTCACTAAACATTGCCATAGATAAATCAGAGAAATGCAAAATAGCTTCTGTTACAAATGTAATCATAAAAAGTAACAAATACACCAGCATACTGAATACCAATGCAACAATCATTTTTGCAGTTGTCAATTTTGTTTCATTTACTGGAATCAAACGTAAAGATTTTAATGTATCGTCTTGTTCCTCACGACAAATCATATAACTCCCCAAAAGAGCAATTACGGCTGGAAGAACGAACATAGTCGCCCAGACTTGTGTAATTGTCATATACCAGCCAGCCATAGCTGTTGTTAACTGTTCTTCAGATACTGTTGTCACCCCGCTTATCAAAACAATTACAGCGATTAAGATTGTTGAAAAGATAGTAAACATAATAATATTGGAACGGCGGAGTTTTTGAAATTCTGCCCATAAAAGTATTCTCATTTTTCCACCTTACTTTCTCGTACTTAATTTGATTTTAGCAAGTAAAGTAGAAGCAATTCCCCATACACAAATGCTTAAAAGTGCTAATGGCACATTATTTTGTGGAAGTGACAATCCTAAAATTGCTTCATTTCTTGCAATAATAACGCTGATACAAGACAGTGGGTGTAGACAAGAATTTATCGGTGTGATTAAAAATCCAGCAAATACATAAATCAATGTAATGCAAAGAGGGAAAATATATCCTTTTTGTGAAGAAGATATTGCTAAAATGGGTAGTATTGCAAATGATGTCAAAACAGCAATTTCCAGACACCTTTCCAACAAAAACAAAACACTGCTCCATTCAAATACTACATAGTTCGGAATGACACTAAACAGTACAGAAGCAAATGCTGTAATAAGCATAAAACAAACGGAATAAATCAATACAACGAAAAATTTACTGAAAAAATATCCCATTTTACTTACTGGCACAATCCAAAGTTGTTTTAGCATATCATACCTATTTTCATCATGCATAAGCATTGTGCTAAATAAGCCTAATATAAATGGCAGTATAATGAATAATGTACATCCAAATGCAGACCACTTATAAAATAGTCTAGGATCAATATTTGTCTGTCCCAAATAACCAAAATATAAAAATGCAAAGAATGGCATGACAAAAGCAGATAGTAACATCAACCAAATAAGTTCTTTACGACGCAATTTACAAAATTCAAGTTTAACCAGCTTAAGCAATACCCTCACCCCCTGTAATCTTTTTGAAATAATCTTCTAAGGTATCATTACAAAGTCCAGAACTGATAACTGTTATATCTTCCATAACAAGAGCTTTATTAACTTCTCCCATATTCAATGTCGTGTCATAAATTTGCACCGTCTGTTCATCTTGAACTGAATAATCTTTCACATGAAATTGACGTTCTAATATCAGTATTGTTTTTGGAATGTCCGAAACTTGCAACGAAATATATTTCCTATTTCGCTTTTCTAACTCACTCATACTGCTTTCTTCTAAGAGAACACCTTTATCAATAATTCCTATGTCATCTGCAAGTACTGCTATTTCAGAAAGAATATGAGAAGAAATTAAAATTGTTTTTCCGTGTTCTACACTGAGCTTCTTTATGAAATCACGTACTTCTGCAATCCCAATAGGGTCAAGCCCATTTGTTGGCTCGTCCAAAATTAACAATTCAGGGTCATGTAATATCGCATTTGCAATACCTAAACGTTGTTTCATACCAAGAGAGTATTTTGCAAATGTCTTTTTGTCTTTATAGGGCAGACCTACAACTTCTAATGCGTGTTTAACAGCATTAGGCGAAGCTGTTCCTCGTAACTTAGCAAAGATTTCTAAATTTTCTGTTCCAGTCAAATTGGGATAAAACCCCGGTGTTTCTATAATTGCACCAATTCGGGAATATATCCTTTTCTCATTTCCGTCTATATTTTTTCCAAAAACTTCTACATTTCCAGAAGTAGTTGTTGTCAATCCTAATATCATTTTCATTATGGTTGTTTTCCCAGCTCCGTTACGTCCCAGCAAGCCATAAATCCTACCTTTCTTTACATTAAGATTAACCTTATTTACTACGGTTTGTTTTCCGTACTTTTTGGTTAATTGCTTTGTCTTTATCACAGTATCACTCATACAAATTTCCTCACTTTCTATTTACTGTTCTATCTAAGTGGCAATTTATTAGAATTACCACTTACACCTAAATTATAGTATATGAACCTTGCCAAAACCTTGCCGTAACCTTGTTTTTATCTTGCTTTCACAAAAAGAAAGCTCTGCATTTTTACAGAGCTTTTGGAAATGATAGGATAAATTCTGTTCCATGATTTAGAATACTATTTGCAGTAATTGTCCCTTTATGTGCGTTGACAAGTTCCTTTGTAATTGCCAATCCTAGACCATTTCCTTTGGTAGAGCGAGAATTATCGCATTGATACAACCTTTCAAATATATGTGGCAATTTATCAGAAGCAATTCCTTTTCCATTATCTGTTATAATAACTTTAATTCGTTGCTGATCTTTCAGAACTCGCAACATCATTTTGTTTCCCTCACTATGAACAATTATATTTTGTAAAAGATTGTTGATAATACGAGTGTATGCGTTTATATCAATTCGCACTTGATATTCTTCTTCTGGTATCTCAACCTCATATTCAAAATGACTATTTTCCAATATTAAAATCCAATCAGTCATAATATTACGAGTCAATTCATTCAAATCTAAAATTTCAAAATGAAAAATCTGCTCCCCAGAGTCTAATTTTACCCATTCAAATAAGTGTTCTACAAAATGTTTAAGATGTTGTGCCTTTTCAGACGCAACATGAATATATTCGTCTTTTTCTTTGCCGATTACAATTTGACTTTCAACCGCTTCTAAATAACCGACTAAAGAAGCAAGTGGAGTTTTCACATCATGTGAAAGGCTTGTCATTAGTCGTTTGTACGCTTGTTCCGATTGCTTTTGATGAATGAGCTGTGATTGATTATTGATTGCTATTTGATTTATATCATAACAAATCTGTTTAGTCATATCGTTTTCTTGTACTAGAATACGTCTGTTAAGGTTACCAGATTTTATGTCAACAAGCACTTCTTTGATAAAAGAAATTTGCTCGTTAATATGATAAAGTTTATAAACAAGACAAGCGATTATTACAAGTGCTAAAACAAAGGCAATAAGCAGATAAGTATTCATAATTAAGCCTCCTTGTTAAAGCGGTAGCCAACCCCTCGTATCGTCAAAATATAAAAGGGGTGTTCTGGGTCTGCTTCAATCTTTTTCCTTAATTTGCTGATGAAAGACATTATATTGTTATCATCAAAAGCATAGTCGTCTTTCCATACTTGTGTATAAATCTGCTTTTTTGTAAATATTCGTCCCTTGTTAGAAGCAAGAAATGTAAGTAAATCAAATTCCTTGCTTGTAAGTTCAACAGAAATATTATTAACTAAAACAGTACGGTTCACTTTATCAATTTTCATGCCTTTTAAAGTTATACAATCTTCTTCTGCAAATGTAGGATTTAAAGTCGTGTAACGTCGAATAAGTGAATTGACACGAGCCATAAGTTCCTTAATACTAAAAGGCTTTGTCAAATAATCGTCTGCTCCTAGACGCAGTCCAAAAACCTTATCGTCCTCACCGCTTTTTGCTGTGAGCATTAGAACGGGAATATTACTTGTTTCCCTAATTTTTTCTAAAACTTGAAACCCGTCTATATCAGGCATCATTACATCTAAAATAACAAGAGAAAATAAATTTTTATTTTCATCTATCAAACGTAAACCCTCTGTACCACCATTTGCCACCAAAGCTGACATTTCTTCTTGCTCTATACATTTTTTCATTAACGCACATAATTCTTTATCATCGTCTATAATCAAAACACTTCCCATGTTATAACTCCTCTCTGCATAGATTTTATCATAGCTTAATTTTCGTTAAAGTTTTTCAACATTAAACTTTTGTCCTTTTTGTAATTTTATAAATATATTTTTCTGGTGTAGGGCGTTTATTTCCAAAATACTTTTTGAAATTTGCCTACACTTCTGGGTCGGTACTATTCATAGCTTCATCAATCATCGCTTCAATATCAGATCGTACATCAGCCAATGAAACACCGCCAGCCTTTGCACCTGCTTTCAAGGCTTTTTTAATATCTCGTTTTTTAGTGCTAACATGGTATCACTTCTAAATTCAATCGTCTATTACTGTGAAAACTTCTTCAATCGTTACATGAAACGTCTTTGCAATATTCCAAGCCAATACGAGAGAGGGATTGTATCGTCCTTTTTCAAGATTACCAATCGTTTCTCGTCGAACACCGACTGCTTTTGCTAAGTCGTCTTGTTTCATATCATATCTTGCCCTAAATTCTTTAATTCTGTTCTTAATCATTGTCCACCTCAAAATGCGGTATATTTCCAACATTACGATAAAAATATACCGCGCAAAAGAAAATAAGTCAATAAATGAATGGTTTGATTAACCTACAATCTTCCAGTTACTATCCTTATGAAGTATCAATTCATATTGTGAAATCTGTTCTGCTTTTGTCAGGTTGTCTAAATATTTCACGGATACGTTCACTTTGATATTCTCGCTGCACCGGTTCCATCACATTTTCTCCCACATAATAGGCAAGTTCTTTCTCTGTTGCGGTTGGATATAACTTAAAGAACGTTTCTAAAAATGCGGTAGTGTCGCTAACTGTATCAGCGTCCACCTGACTGTCATTTTCTACTGCCTTGGGCTCATAGTCTGATGTTTCCATCATAGGCGCTAGGGTTGGATTTTGTACGATAATCATATCAAAATATCATACCTATGACTTTATATACAATGATGATAATGGGGGCAACTCCGTTGTATGAGTCATCAAAAATGACTTTACAAAGCTTAGATGATGAAAAATGGGTCTTAAAAATAACAAGTCTTATTAATGTTTCAAGTGTGTTGGTATTGCTAGTAATACAATTATTAGGTATTCAGACCTACTATACACTTTACTTTGTTTATGGGCTAAGCTTATTAATTCTTAGTTATAGTTTTATTAAGAGACGTCAGACTAGAGATAACTTGTAACTTAGGAGTTGGTTTTTTAGAATTTTTTAAGATTCTGTAATCCATATATTTTATACATTGTAACTTAAGTTTTGAGTAAAAAAACGAACAATCTTAGAATTCTAAGATTGTTCGTTTTTTATTTAATTTTATTTAGAACAAATCAATGATGAGTTTTAAATTGAGCAGTGTTAATACAATAGCGACGAGATAGCCGAGAATAGTGTTCCATTTGGCATTGACAAATTCTCCCATAAGTTTGCGGTTTGATGTGAAATAAACCAATGGAAAGATTGAAAATGGCAAAGCTACCGATAGAAAAACTTGTGAGTAAACAATGAGTTGGTCAAGGACGCTTTCGCGACTACCATAGAGCACAGCCACAATCATAACGGGAGCAAGAGCAGCCAAACGCGTCACCAAACGGATAATCCATTGTGGTAAATGGAGTTTCAAAAAGCCTTCCATGACAATTTGTCCAGTTAGTGTGCCTGTAATGGTTGAATTTTGCCCACTAGCAAGCAAAGCGATAGCAAATAAAGTTGATAGAGCAGCACTAGCAACACTACCTGCAATTTCAGAATTTTGAAGAGCGTCATACATTTGTGAAAATGCGTCGATTTCACTAGCATGTCCATAAAAGAGCGAAGCTCCTAGAATGAGCAATAGGGAATTAACCACAAAAGCAAGCGAGAGTTGAATATTGGAATCCCAAGTCATGAAACGCACAGCTTGTTTAATGGAATTTTGACTCTTATAATTAACTTTTCGAGTTTGTGAGATAGAAGAGTGGAGATAAAGATTATGTGGCATAACCGTCGCCCCAATAATCCCCAAAGCTAATGTCAATTTACTATTAACGCCACTTTGTTTTAAATCTAAAATCGACGCATTAGGGAGATAACCATGCAAAATTCCTGAAAGACTTGGCTTTGATAAGATGACCAAGTAAAGGAAAATAATCAAAATCGTTGCAATCAAGGTCGATACGATAGCCTCAATTTTACGGAATCCCAATTTCATCAAAGATAAGAGAATAAAGACATCTAAAATCGTGATGAAAATCGAGAATAACAAAGACCAACCAAAAAGTAAATGAAGAGCGATTCCAGAACCAATGACTTCAGCCAAATCTGTCGCCATTAATGCTAATTCAATCACAATAAAAAGTAAGTAACGGAGTTTCTTTGGCAAATGCGCAGCTGTTGCCTGAGCCAAATCCAATCTGGTCACGATACCTAATTTCCCGGCCATTTGCTGTAACTGCATCGCAATCAAAGATGAGACAAGGATAACAGACAAAAGCAGGTATTTATAAGTTGCTCCGCCGACAACGCTGGTAATCCAGTTACCAGGGTCCATATAGCCAACGGCCACCAGAGCTCCTGGTCCAATAAAAGCTCTAAGGGTACGCCAAAATGAGGCATTTTTTGGGACAGCAATACTTTGATTAACTTCACTGAGTGATTTTTGGTAATGTGTAGAAGTTTCCAAGGCACTACCTCTTTTCTAAATCTCTTATTAATGCCTATTATAGCAGAAAATTTTAAAAAATAAATCATGTTTAATTAAAAAATTAATCATGGTTAAAAATGAATGAAATCAGGTATCCTAAAAACAAAAATGGCACAAAGGGAATTCGTTTATTTGTCTGGAAAAAGTAGTAAATAATACCTGAAAGAGAGCCAAGTTCGATAATCCATAAAATGGTTTGAACGTCAAGAAGCAGACTCAAACTGGCAAGGTAGAAAAAATCACCGCTACCGATTTTCAAATCAATCAGCTCTGCCATTATCCCAAAAGCCAAAAGAATAATAGCTAGCGCATTAATCGGCGTGACAAAAAGCAAAAAAATACTTGGAAGGAGCCAAACCAACAATGGAAACTCTTGACGTTTCAAGTCATAAAGACTAAGCGTTGTGCTAAAAAACAAGATAAAAACTTGGTCGAGTGAGAGAAGTGCGCAATAGTAAAGTACGACAATGACCCCAAAATAAAGTTCTAACAGTCCATACCAGAAAGGAATTTTGGTGTGGCAAAAACGACAACGTGAATGATTTATCAGTTGAGAAAAAATAGGAATCAAATCACGAATGGCAAGTTGTTTTCCACAAGAATCACAGTGACTGGCAGGAAAAATGATTGATTTTTCAGGAAATCGATCAACGATTAAACTGAGAAAAGAAGCAATAGAAGCCCCTAGAAAAAAGAATAATAAAATGTCCATACTAGTTTATTCGAAAAATAATTAAAAAAGTGAGCATATTATTTGCTCTTTATTTAGAATTATTCTAAAATAGGATTGTAACGTAAAGGATAAGAAATCCTAAAATGTCATTTGACGAGGAGGTTTACTATGACTCAAACAATCACTGAAAACATTTACGCATCTGTAACACATAATATTTCACAAAAATCAACTGCTAAAAATGCCAAAACAAAAGCCGTTCTTAACCAAGCGGTTGCTGATTTGTCAAAAGCTGCCTCAATTGTTCACCAAGTTCATTGGTACATGCGTGGAGCAGGCTTCTATTATTTGCATCCAAAAATGGACGAATTGATGGATGGTCTTAACGCTTCATTAGACGAAATGAGCGAACGTTTGATTACAATCGGTGGTGCTCCATATTCAACATTGAAAGAATTTGATGAAAATTCTAAGTTAGATGAAACAACTGGTTCATTTGACAAAACAATGGACGAACATTTGGCACGTTTGGTTGACGTTTATACTTATTTGTCAGCACTTTACCAAGTTGGGCTTGATGTTACTGACGAAGAAGGTGACGCACCTTCTAACGATATTTTCACAGCTGCCCAAGCAGACGCTGAAAAGACAATCTGGATGCTTCAAGCCGAACGCGGACAAGCACCAGGAATCAAATAATTTTCAAAATAGATAAAAAAACGTCCAGTGGACGTTTTTTCACTCGCCTAGAAACAAGAAAGCAGGTCGCATGACCTGCTTTTAGTTTATGTTGAAAGTATATGAGAAACAGAGAAACCGATTGCATATTCTTATTGAAAATGCTTGCTTTTTTTGATAAAATGCTTCATATGAAAACATTATATGATGTGCAACAATTGTTGAAACGATTTGGTATTTATGTCTATATTGGTAAGCGTCTCTATGATATTGAAGTCATGAAACTAGAATTAGAAAAATTGTATGAAAATGGGTTGATTGACAAGACAGATTACCTGACGGCTGAATTGATTTTGCGACGTGAGCACCGTTTAGAAATGGAGAAAGAAAATAATGACTAAAAAACTTTTGGGGATTGACCTTGGTGGGACAACGATTAAATTCGGTATCCTAACACTTGAGGGAGAAGTACAAGAAAAATGGGCAATTGACACTAATATCCTTGAAGATGGTAAACACATTGTCCCTGATATTGTTGGATCAATCAAACACCGTTTGAATCTTTACGGTTTGACAAAAGATGATTTTGTAGGTATCGGTATGGGGTCTCCAGGTGCTGTTGACCGCGCTAAAAAAACAGTTACAGGTGCTTTCAACTTGAACTGGGCACACACTGAAGAAGTCGGTTCAGTTATCGAACGTGAACTTGGCATTCCATTTGCTATTGATAACGATGCAAATGTAGCTGCACTTGGTGAACGTTGGACAGGTGCTGGCGCAAACAATCCAGATGTTGTTTTTGTAACACTTGGAACTGGTGTTGGTGGCGGTGTTATCGCTGACGGTAACCTTATCCACGGTGTCGCTGGTGCTGGTGGAGAAATTGGTCACATGAATGTTGAGCCAATTGATGGATTTGAATGTACTTGTGGTAACAAGGGTTGCCTAGAAACAGTTGCTTCAGCGACAGGTGTTGTGCGTGTGGCTCGTCATTTGGCTGAAGAATATGAAGGTGATTCAAGCATCAAAGCTGCCATTGATAATGGTGATGCGGTGACAAGTAAAGACATCTTTGTCGCTGCTGAAGCGGGTGACCATTTTGCCGATTCAGTTGTTGAAAAAGTTGGTTTCTATCTTGGTCAAGCAACAGCAAATATCGCAAACATCTTAAACCCAGATTCAGTTGTTATCGGTGGTGGTGTTTCAGCTGCAGGCGAATTCTTGCGTAGTCGCGTTGAAAAATATTTTGTCAGCTACGCTTTCCCACAAGTGCGCAAAACAACAAAAATCAAAATTGCCGAACTTGGAAATGATGCTGGTATCATTGGTGCAGCAAGTCTTGCAAGTCAATTTGTAGATTAAGGGGCGCAAAATGAACTGGATTATCGTTTTAGTTATTTTAGTTGCTATCGTTGCTTGGATGGCTTGGACTTATTTTAGTCTCCGCCGTGCAGCAAAATTTATTGATAATGCTGAGTTTGAAAGCATGATTCACACAAGTCAATTGATTGATGTGCGTGAGGCTGGTGCTTTCAAAACAAAACATATCATGGGAGCTCGTAATCTTCCAGCTAGTCAAATTCAACTCTCAATGTCTGCTATTCGTAAAGATAAACCTGTTCTTTTATACGATAGTAGTAGAAGTTCAGCACTTCCACGTGTTATTAGAACACTTAAAAAAGCAGGCTACACTAACCTTTATGTTCTTAAAGACGGCTTTGACTACTGGACAGGAAAAGTTAAAGAAAGTTAATCATTTACCAATATATGGAATTTGAAAAAGAAAATTTAAAGAGAAAAAACGATGAGAGTAAGGATGCCCTGAAATCGAAATACCTCAAAAATCAGATTTTTCAATTGGATTTGGAATTAAGTCAAGTAACAGACGAAGATGAGAAAAAGAGACTTGAAGCGTTACGCAATGTTTACATCGAAAAATTGCAAGAAAACAAGAAACGTCGTTTAATCAGGATCCTTTTAATCAGTCCATTGGTTTTCTTGACTCTGATTATTTTGTATCTCGTCACAGCTTTCAATCGAGAAACAACCGCCAATAATAAGGCGGAATGGTCGCCATCTACAACGGCTACGTCAACAAGTACATCTAGTTCTTCAAGTTCATCAAGCACGAGCGAGACCAAGACCTCTTCAACGATAAAACAAGGTGTCCCTGCGGAGCTTGTTGGAAATTGGAAAACAGCTGATTTTGACGGAGTTATTCTGACAATCAGTGAAGATGGCACAATGACTAAAAATCAGTCTAATTATATCGTTACAGAGCGTGTTTCTGGTTATGAAGAAGTGGCGCAAGGTGTTTATCGTTTTTATCCTGCTGATGGAAGTGATAGTGAAGCCATCGGGGCACTTATTTTTGGTGGTATCGGTGGTAGTTACCAAACAACACCAAAATTTGCTTCGGGAATTTATGCTAAAAATGGCTATATTTATCCACAATTCTGGACAACAACCTCTAGCAAATTCACTTATTCGCTAAACACTAATCTCAAATTAGTACCAACCGACCAAGCAGCTGTTACTGATACCATTGATACTAAAAATTTAACAACTGAGCAAGTGGAGTCTTGGGTTCTTGCCATTTATGCTTCGCAAAATCAATTATCTGATGAAGATAAAGATGATTATTTTGTAAATGTCAAAGCATATGATGACAATTTGGTTTATGCTAGTGTCCGAACAAACAGCGATTCAAAAATACGTTTAGCCTTATATCGTGTTAATGCAGACGGCTATCTTGAACAAGGAACACTTGAATCGACCAATTGGAGCGTTGTCAGTACTGCTTATGTCGAATAAGATGAGGCTAAAATATCTATAGTATATAAAAAGATGGGACATAGTTCCCATCTTTTTATATACTATAGAAGCTAAATCCGTGTCTGAAAACATTTACACTTGTTTTATCGCTGTTTTTTCATAGGATTTGTGGTATAATTCAAAAGTTAGAATAAATTTAAAAAATCGAGGAATCATGACTAAATTAAGAGAAGATATTCGTAACGTGGCGATTATCGCCCACGTTGACCACGGGAAAACAACCCTTGTTGATGAATTATTGAAACAATCACACACACTTGACGAACGTAAAGAATTGCAAGAACGTGCAATGGACTCAAACGATCTTGAAAAAGAACGTGGTATTACAATCCTTGCTAAAAATACTGCAGTTGCTTACAACGGTGTTCGTATCAATATCATGGACACACCAGGACACGCGGACTTCGGTGGAGAAGTTGAACGTATCATGAAAATGGTTGACGGTGTTGTGCTTGTTGTCGATGCTTACGAAGGAACTATGCCTCAAACACGTTTCGTGTTGAAAAAAGCTCTTGAACAAAACTTAACACCAATCGTTGTTGTTAACAAAATTGATAAACCATCAGCTCGCCCAGCAGAAGTTGTTGATGAAGTTCTTGAACTCTTCATCGAACTTGGTGCTGACGATGACCAATTAGAATTCCCAGTTGTTTATGCATCAGCTATCAACGGTACATCATCACTTTCAGATGACCCAGCTGACCAAGAACACACAATGGCTCCAGTCTTTGACACTATCATTGACCACATTCCAGCGCCAGTTGATAACTCAGAAGAACCACTTCAATTTCAAGTGTCACTTCTTGATTACAATGATTTCGTTGGACGTATCGGTATCGGACGTATTTTCCGCGGTATTGTTAAAGTTGGTGACCAAGTTACTCTTTCAAAACTTGACGGTACAACTAAAAACTTCCGTGTTACTAAACTGTTTGGTTTCTTCGGACTTGAACGTCGTGAAATCCAAGAAGCAAAAGCTGGTGATTTGATTGCTATCTCTGGTATGGAAGACATCTTTGTTGGTGAAACAATTACTCCAACAGATTGCGTTGAACCACTTCCAATTCTTCACATTGACGAACCAACACTTCAAATGACATTCTTGGCAAATAACTCACCATTTGCAGGTCGTGAAGGTAAATTCGTTACATCTCGTAAAGTTGAAGAACGCTTGCTTGCTGAATTACAAACTGACGTGTCACTTCGTGTTGAAGCAACTGATTCACCAGATAAATGGACTGTATCAGGTCGTGGTGAATTGCACTTGTCTATCCTTATCGAAACAATGCGTCGTGAAGGATATGAACTTCAAGTATCACGTCCAGAAGTTATTATCAAAGAGATTGACGGCGTGAAATGCGAACCATTCGAACGTGTTCAAATCGATACACCAGAAGAATATCAAGGTTCAGTTATCCAATCATTATCAGAACGTAAAGGTGAAATGCTTGATATGCAATCAACTGGTAATGGTCAAACACGTCTTGTATTTTTGGCACCAGCACGTGGACTTATCGGATACCCAACTGAATTCCTTTCAATGACTCACGGTTACGGTATCATGAACCACACATTCGACCAATACTTGCCAGTTATCAATGCAGAAATTGGTGGACGTCGTCGTGGTGCTCTTGTATCTATTGATACTGGTAAAGCAACAACATACTCAATCATGTCTGTTGAAGAACGCGGTACAATCTTCGTTAACCCAGGTACTGAAGTTTACGAAGGAATGATTATCGGTGAAAACTCACGTGAAAACGACTTGACAGTTAATATCACTAAAGCTAAACAAATGACTAACGTCCGTTCAGCTACGAAAGACCAAACTGCTGTTATCAAAACACCACGTATCTTGACGCTTGAAGAATCACTTGAATTCTTGAATGATGACGAATACATGGAAGTAACACCAGAATCAATCCGCTTGCGTAAACAAATCCTTGATAAAAACTTGCGCGCTAAAGCAGCTAAGAAGAAAAAATCTGCAGAGGAGTAAAACAGTCCAGAGGACTGTTTTAGGTCTGAGCCTAAAAATAAAAAAGCGAGGAAATCTGTTAGATTAAATCAAGTCTTCGCCTAAAAATAAGTGAGCGAAGAAGTTCAGAGGACTGTTTTAGGTCTGATCCTAAAAATAAAAAAGGCGAGGAAGCTGTTAGGTTAAATCAAAGTTTCGCTTAAAAATGAGAGAACAAAGCGACTGGTAAAAACAGCTTAAAACTGATAAATTGAGTTGTAAAGGAAAGGAGTTATGAATGTTTTATTTAATCGTTGCTATTTTGATTGTTTCGTATTATTTTTTCATGGCTCCAAAAACAATTCGCAGCACTTTAAATATGATTGGTATGGTGGGAGCAGTAGCTTTATTGCTCGTTTTGGCAGCTATGAGTTTTGTCAAAATTATGCAATCACCACCAGAAATCTTTCTTGGACTTGCTATGGTTGCATTAGGATTCTTCGCCATAAGAGATGTCTATCGCTTACCGTCTAAGAAAGATGAAAAAAAGCATTATAGCAAGAAAAGCTGAGGGTACTCAGCTTTTTTCGTATCTTGGTCAGCTTTGTGGTGGGAAATGTCGTAAAATATTGAAAAACACCTTAAATAAATGTAGAATATTATTATACTTGCAATGTTAGAATGGATGTATGATGAAAACAATTAAAACATTTGAAAATAAAAAAGTTTTGGTACTTGGTTTGGCAAAATCTGGTGAAGCCGCAGCACGACTTCTTGAAAAATTGGGCGCTATCGTTACTGTCAATGATGGTAAAACATTTGATGAAAATCCTGCTGCACAGTCACTGCTTGAAGAAGGAATCAAAGTTATCTGTGGTAGCCACCCGTTGGAACTTTTGGATGAAAATTTTGAATTAATGGTTAAAAACCCAGGTATTCGATACGATAATCCAATGGTAGCACGTGCTATCGAAAAAAATATTCCAGTTATCACAGAAGTTGAGCTAGCTTACATGATTTCAGCTGCCCCAATCATTGGGATTACTGGTTCAAATGGTAAAACAACGACAACAACCATGATTGCTGAAACACTTAATAACGGTGGTAAATCTGGGCTTCTTTCAGGAAATATCGGTTTTCCTGCTTCAGAAGTTGCGCAAACAGCAACAGATAAAGACATTTTGGTTATGGAATTGTCTTCTTTCCAATTAATGGGAACAGATACTTTCCACCCACATATCGCTATTATTACTAACCTTATGCCAACTCACATTGACTATCATGGAACTTTTGAAGAGTATGTTGCAGCAAAATGGAACATTCAAAAGAATATGACTGCTGATGATTTCGTCGTGCTTAATTTCAATCAAGATTTGGCAAAAGAATTAGCACAAAAAACAGCTGCCCAAGTCGTTCCATTTTCTACAACTAAAAAAGTTGACGGTGCTTACTTAGACGGTGATACGTTGTATTTCAAAGGTGAAGCTATCATGAAAGCTTCAGAAATCGGTGTGCCAGGTAGCCATAATGTAGAAAATGCTTTGGCAACTATTGCCGTAGCAAAATTATCAGGAATCGCAAATGATGCTATCAAAGAAACCTTGACTCATTTTGGTGGCGTAAAACATCGTCTTCAAGCACTTGGTGAGATTAATGGTGTTAAATTCTACAACGATTCAAAATCAACTAATATTTTAGCAACTCAAAAAGCCCTTTCAGGCTTTGATAATTCAAAAGTGATTTTAATCGCTGGTGGTCTTGACCGTGGAAATGAATTTGACGAACTTGTTCCAGATATTACTGGGGTTAAATTAATAGTTATCCTTGGTGAATCAGCTCCGCGTGTCAAACGTGCAGCTGACAAAGCAAATGTTCCATATGTTGATGCCAAAGACGTTGCAGACGCTGCTCGTATTGCTTATGACAAAGCTGAAGCTGGTGATGTTGTTCTCTTAAGCCCTGCTAATGCTAGTTGGGATATGTATAAGAGCTTTGAAGTTCGTGGTGACGAATTTATTGCAACCTTTGAAGCAATTAAAGGAGAATAAACATGGCTAAGAAAATAGTCTTTACTGGCGGTGGAACCGTTGGGCATGTAACGTTGAACCTTATTCTTATCCCAAAATTTATCAAAGACGGTTGGGAAGTTCATTACATTGGTGACAAAAATGGCATTGAGCATGAACAAATCACCAAATCAGGTCTTGATGTGACTTTCCATTCCATTGCAACAGGAAAATTAAGACGTTATTTCTCGTGGCAAAACATGCTTGATGTTTTCAAAGTATCATTTGGAATTCTACAATCGTTGGCAATCATTGCTAAAGTTCGACCACAAGCCCTCTTTTCAAAAGGAGGATTTGTGTCAGTTCCACCAGTCATTGCTACTAAGACGTTAGGCGTTCCTGTATTTGTTCATGAATCTGATTTGTCTATGGGCTTGGCAAATAAAATCGCCTATAAATTTGCGACAACAATGTACACAACTTTTGAACAAGCTGAAGGCTTAGCAAAAGCAAAACATGTTGGAGCGATTACAAAAGTCGGCAGTAAAGTTGACTATGATGACAGTAAAATTGAAGAGATAAAAAATCATTTTGACCCTAATTTGAAAACACTTTTGTTTATTGGTGGTTCTGCTGGGGCACGTGTTTTTAATGATTTCATTACTAATACTCCTGAATTAATCGAGCATTTCAATGTTATCAACATTTCAGGGGATAAACGTTTGAATGGTTTAAGTCAAAACCTCTATCGTGTTGACTACGTCACAGACCTTTATCAACCTTTGATGGATATGGCTGATGTGGTTGTGACACGAGGTGGTTCAAATACTATCTTTGAATTGGTTGCAATGCACAAATTGCACTTGATTGTTCCTCTTGGAAAAGAAGCCAGTCGTGGTGACCAATTAGAAAATGCAGCTTATTTTGAGAAAAAAGGCTATGCTCGTCAGCTTGCTGAAGAAAAATTAACCTTTACTAATCTTGAAGAAGAATTAGCTCAACTTTTTGCTCATGAAGATAGTTATCAAACAGCAATGGCGACTTCAAACGAAATCAAATCACAGGATGAATTTTATCATCTCATCACGCAGGACATCTCTAAAACCGCAAAAGGAATGTAAATGACAAAAGAGAAAGAGCAAGATAAAAAAGAATCTAAAACTCAAAATGACGAAAAGCTTGCGCTGACAGAATGGCAAAAACGCAATATTGAATTTCTTAAGAAAAAAGAAGCTGAAGAAGCTGAGAAAAAGAAACGTCAAGAAAAATTACGTTTAGAACGCACGCCGCATGCTAAAAAAGAAGCTGACGATGAGGAAGAAAAAGACTCCCAGTCTGAAAAGAAAGCTGACAAAGCAACAACCAACGGTGATGCTGACGAACAAGAACTCGTTTTAAAAAAAGAGAAAAAACAAAAAGCAAAACAAGCTAAAAAAGCCAGAAAAGAAAAAAAGAAAAAAGAGCAAACGGAACTGACGCCTCTTCAAAAAGCAAGACGTCGTGCTTATCCTGTTCTTATTGTTGCTGGTGCAGTTTTGCTAATATCGCTCTTTTTGGTAACGCCTCTTAGCAAGCAAAAAACAGTCACAGTTTCGGGAACATCAACAACAACGTCTGATGCTGTTTTGACTGCGTCAGGCATAAAAAGCTCAGATTATTTCTTCTCGCTGATTTTTAACCATTCAGCGTATGAAAAAAGCATTTTGAAAAACGATAAAATGATCAAAGAAGCTAAAATCATTTATCATTTTCCGAATAAATTCACGATAAAAGTGAAAGAATATGATATTGTGGCTTATGCTCAGACGGATGATGGCTACCAACCAATTCTTGAAAACGGAACTCGCCTTGATGTTGTTGGAGCGTCTGAATTGCCTGATACTTTCCTGACTATCAATCTTTCTTCTGAAAGTGATATTCAAAAATTGATAAAAGCTTTTTCAAAACTGGATAAAGATTTAGTTAGTCAAATTCAAATTGTTAGCTCTGCGAATTCTTCGACGACAGCTGATTTACTTCTTTTGGAAATGCATGATGGCAATACCGTTCGTGTACCATTGTCAGAAATTGTTGAGAAATTACCTTACTACACGAAAATTAAGGGAAATCTGACAGAAACCAGCATTGTTGATATGGAAGTCGGTATTTATACAACGACAGAAACTATTGAGTCCGAAGCTGCCGCTGAAAAAGAAAGTTCTAGCTCAGAATCAAGTGGTGAAAATACAGATTCTAGTGATACCGAATCAACAACAGAATCTAGTGAGGAAACTCAGACAGAATCAAGTGATACAGAAGTATCAACAGAAACATTTGCAGTAGATGGTGCCAGCGATAATAATTCTACTACAGAGGAAAATCCGAATAATATAACGTCTGGTATGCAGGTTGGTCAACAATAAAATTAAGTTTCTATAACAAAAAACGTAAAATGATAACATTTTACGTTTTTTTATGATATAATATTTTCTGAATAATTCTGATTTTATACAGATTTTAGAATAGTAAATGATTGGAAAGATAGTGAGGTCGAGTGAATGGCTAGAAATGGCTTTTTTACAGGTTTGGATATAGGAACAAGCTCGATTAAGGTTCTAGTAGCAGAATTTGTTTCTGGTGAAATGAACGTGATTGGTGTGAGTAATGTTCCCAGTACGGGAGTAAAAGATGGGATTATTATAGATATTGAGGCTGCTGCGGAAGCGATTAAAAAAGCGGTTGAGCAAGCAGAAGAAAAAGCGGGAATGACAATTGATAAGATTAATGTAGGTCTTCCAGCTAATTTGCTTCAGATCGAACCCACCCAAGGGATGATTCCAGTACCTAGTGAATCAAAAGAAATTAAAGATGAAGATGTTGATAGTGTTGTTAAATCAGCATTAACAAAAAGTATTACTCCAGAGCGTGAAGTAATCTCATTGATTCCTGAAGAATTTATCGTTGATGGTTTCCAAGGAATTCGTGATCCACGTGGTATGATGGGGATTCGCTTAGAAATGCGTGGTTTGATTTATACAGGACCAAGTACTATCTTACATAATCTTCGTAAAACAGTTGAACGTGCAGGTATTAGTGTTGAAAATATAATCATCACACCGCTTGCTATGGCAAAATCAGTTCTTAACGAAGGTGAACGCGAATTCGGTGCTACTGTGATTGATTTAGGTGGCGGTCAAACAACCGTTGCTTCTATGCGTGCACAAGAATTGCAATACACTAACATTTACCCAGAGGGTGGTGAATATATAACCAAAGATATTTCAAAAGTTTTGAAAACATCTATACAGATTGCTGAAGCCCTTAAGTTTAACTTTGGACAAGCTAACCTAGAGGAAGCAAGTTTATCAGAAACGGTCCAAGTTGATGTTGTTGGTAGTGATACACCTATCTCAGTTAGCGAGCGTTACTTGTCAGAAATTATTTCTGCGCGTGTACGCCACATTCTAGATCGTGTTAAACAAGATTTAGAACGTGGACGTTTGCTTGACTTACCAGGTGGTATTGTTCTTGTTGGTGGTGGCGCAATCATGCCAGGTGTGGTTGAAGTTGCTCAAGAAATTTTTGGAACAACCGTTAAACTACATGTCCCAAATCAAGTTGGTATCCGTAATCCAATGTTTGCTAACGTCATCAGTCTTGTTGAATATGTTGGGACAATGAGTGAAGTGGATGTGATCGCGCAACGAGCAGTTTCTGGTGAAGAACTTCTTCGACGCAAACCAGTCGATTTTGAACCACAGCCGCAAGTACGACCTCGAGTGGTCTATAATAATGATTTAGTTGTGCCGGCAAATGATAACCTAGTATCGCAACCTACTCAGGTTCCACCAGTTCAAAAACAAGAAGAATCAAGACCAAAACTTGGTGAGCGTGTTCGTGGTATTTTTGGAAGTATGTTTGACTAAACAATAAGTGAGGAATAAAAATGGCATTTTCATTTGACACAGCATCAGTACAAGGTGCAGTTATTAAAGTTATTGGTGTCGGTGGTGGCGGAGGTAACGCTATTAACCGTATGATTGATGAGGGTGTTGCTGGTGTTGAATTTATCGCAGCAAACACTGATATCCAAGCATTGAGCTCTTCAAAAGCTGAAACTGTTATTCAGTTAGGCCCTAAATTGACTCGTGGACTTGGTGCTGGAGGACAGCCTGAAGTAGGTCGTAAGGCTGCGGAAGAAAGTGAAGAGGTTTTGACAGAAGCTCTTACAGGGGCTGATATGGTCTTTATCACTGCTGGTATGGGCGGTGGTTCTGGTACAGGTGCTGCACCAGTTATCGCACGTATTGCTAAAAGCCTAGGCGCTCTTACTGTTGCTGTTGTAACACGTCCATTTGGTTTCGAAGGAAACAAGCGTGGTAACTTTGCAGCAGAAGGAATTGCAGAACTTCGTGAACAAGTAGATACATTGCTTATCATTTCAAATAATAACCTTCTTGAAATCGTTGATAAGAAAACACCTCTTCTTGAAGCACTTAGCGAAGCTGATAATGTCCTTCGTCAAGGTGTCCAAGGTATCACTGATTTGATTACAAGCCCTGGTCTTATCAACCTTGACTTTGCCGATGTTAAAACAGTTATGGCGAACAAAGGTAACGCCCTTATGGGGATTGGTATTGGTTCCGGTGAAGAACGTATTACAGAAGCTGCTCGTAAAGCAATCTTTTCACCACTTCTTGAAACTACAATTGATGGTGCGCAAGATGTAATCGTTAACGTTACTGGTGGTCTTGATATGACTCTTACAGAAGCAGAAGAAGCTTCTGAAATCATTAGTCAAGCAGCAGGTAAAGGTGTTAATATCTGGCTTGGTACATCTATTGATGATACGATGAAAGATGAAATCCGCGTAACAGTTGTTGCAACAGGTGTTCGTCAAGACCGTGCTGAGCAAGCAGCAGGATTCCAACAACCAACTCGTTCATTTACTCAAGCTAATGCACAACAAGCAGCAGGTGCTCAATACGCTTCAGAGCGTACACAACAACCAAATCAAACAACATTTGAACGTCGTTCAAGTTTTGACTATGATATGGGTGAAAGCCATGCTATGCCAACTTCGCAACAGCCAGCGGCTAATCAATCTCAACAAAAAGAAAATTCATTTGGTAACTGGGATCTTCGCCGTGATAACATTGCACGTCCAACAGAAGGTGAATTAGATAGTAAATTGACAATGTCAACATTTACAGCCAATGATGATGCGGATGATGAACTAGAAACACCACCATTCTTTAAAAATCGTTAATGACAGATTTTAAAAAAAATAAAGACCTTGTTTTTGAACAAGTTGCGCAGGCTACGCAACAAGCCAATCGTTCTAAAGAAAGTGTCAATATTATTGCCGTGACGAAGTATGTTGATAGTGGTGTTGCTGCTCGTCTTATTGACACAGGTATTGAACATATTGGTGAAAATAGAGTCGATATGTTTCTTGATAAATATGAAGCCTTAAAAGATAGAAAGTTGACTTGGCATTTAATTGGAAGTTTGCAACGTCGAAAAGTTAAAAATGTGATTAACTTTGTTGATTATTTCCATGCTTTGGATTCTGTCAAACTTGCTTCAGAGATTCAGAAACGAGCAGAGCATACTATCAAATGTTTCTTACAGGTTAATATTTCAGAGGAAGAGAGCAAACACGGTTTTAAAGTTTCGGAAATTGACGAAGCTTTAACCGCAATCTCTGAATTTGATAAAGTGGAAATCGTGGGCTTGATGACAATGGCTCCGAAAGAAGCTTCTGAAAGTGAGATTGAAGAAATTTTTGGAAAAGCAAACCAACTTAGACAAGAGTTACAAGCTCGCCAATTACCTCATATGCCTTTTACGGAATTAAGTGTGGGGATGAGTGGTGATTACAAAATTGCGATTCGCAATGGAGCGACTTTTGTCAGAATTGGAACATCATTCTTTAAATAACGGGAGAACAAAAGATGGCATTTAAAGATAAATTTGACAAACTAATTTCTTATTTCGACACTGATGAGGTAAGTGATGTTGAAGAAACTGTTGAAGAAGAGGCTCAGCGCCCACATGTTCAACAGCAAGCAGAAGCAGTACCACAACAAGCCCAAAGACGTGCTGAACCAGTTCAAAATGTTAGAACTCAGCAAATTCAAGGTGGTGGAGCAGCTCGTCAACGTCCACAACAGCCTCAACAAAGACGAGCAGTTGAAGAAAATCAACCTGTTCGTTCAATAAATCAACGTCGTGAAGAACAAATGCAAGTACGTGCTAATCAAGCGACAACGACAATTGCTTTGAAATTTCCTCGTAAATATGAGGATGCTCAAGAAATTGTTGACCTTTTGATTGTTAACGAATGTGTATTAATTGATTTCCAGTACATGCTTGATGCACAAGCACGCCGTTGCCTTGACTTTATTGATGGTGCAAGTAAAGTTCTTTATGGAAGTCTTCAAAAAGTTGGTAGTTCAATGTACTTATTGACACCTTCTAACGTTATTGTTAATGTTGAAGAACTTGCTGTTCCAAATAACGGGCAAGACATCGGTTTTGACTTTGACATGAAGAGACGCTAATATATGATTTTTGTATTAATTGTACTATTAAGACTAATTCAGTTTTACTCTTATCTGTTATTTGCGTATGCTTTGCTTTCATGGTTCCCAGGAGCTTACAATACTTGGTTTGGAAGAGCCATGGGGCAACTGGTTGAACCAGTTATTAGACCTTTTCGTCGTTTTAATCTTCAATTCATGGGATTAGACTTTACAATTTTGGCCGTAGTAATTGCGCTAAACGTTTTAAGTCGTATTCTTATCATGATTTTTGCGTAATATGGCGATGCAAAAGGATTTATATCAGCATTTTCGACCAGGTGAGTATGATTTTATTGAAAAGATTGATGACCTTGCTCGTCGTGTCGAAGTAACTTATGCATATGCTTTAACAGATTTTCTAAATCCTCGCCAAGTTGATATCGCAAGAAGCGTTATTGGCAATCGAGGATTGCACTATTTTGTTTCGAGTGATTATTATCCAGCTGAATACGCTCGACTTATTGTGGCACCTGACTATTATGAGTTTAATCCTGAGGATTTTGAATTAACTTTGCTTGAGGTGAATTACAATTCAAAATTTAATCAGCTGACACATTCTCAGATTATGGGAACTTTACTTCATAAGCTTGGGATTAAACGAACAGTTATCGGAGATATTTTAGTTGAATCCGGTTATGCGCAGCTTTTGGTAACGCAAAATATGGCTGATTACTTTAGAGCTGATGTGACTAAAATTGCTAAGGCTAGCGTTTCACTAAAAGAAATTCCTCTGGAACAGTTAATTGCAGGTGAGAAAGATAGTCGACAACTGGACATCATAGTTTCTAGTATGCGCATGGATAAAGTTCTTGCAACAGTTTTGAAGCTTTCAAGAAGTCAAGCAGTGCAGTTGATAGAAACTGATAAAGTAAAACTTAACTATCAAATAGTTGATAGAGCCTCAGAAATGCTTCAAGTTGGAGATTTGATTAGTGTTAGAGGATTTGGTCGCTTTTCTATTTTAAGTGAAAATGGTCTCACTAAAAATGGAAAATGTAAATTGACCGTAGATAAGATGATACATAAATAAGGAGAAATCAATGGCACTTACAGCACTTGATATTAAAGATAAAACATTTAAATTAAAATTTCGTGGTTACGACGAAGAAGAAGTTAATGAATTTCTTGATATTGTTGTAGATGATTATGAAGACTTGGTTCGTCGTAATCATGAACAAGAAAACAGAATCAAAGATTTAGAAGATAAATTAGCTTACTTCGATGAAATGAAAGAATCATTGAGTCAATCTGTTATCCTTGCACAAGAAACAGCTGAAAAAGTTAAAACATCTGCTAACGATGAAGCTGCTAACCTTGTTAGCAAAGCTAACTATGATGCACAACATCTTATTGATGAGGCTAAATCAAAAGCTAATCAAATTTTACGTGATGCAACTGACGAAGCTAAACGTGTTGCTGTAGAAACAGAAGATTTGAAACGTCAAACACGTGTTTTCCATCAACGTTTGGTAGCGGCTATCGAAGGACAGCTTGGTTTAACAAATTCACCAGAATGGACAGAATTGTTGCAGCCAACAGCTGTTTACCTTCAAAACTCAGATGCTGCTTTCCGTGAAGTTGTTGAAAAAGTTTTGGAAGAAGAAGTTCCAGAAACTGATGATGAATTGTCAATGGATGCAACACGTCAATTTACACCAGAAGAAATGAAAGAATTGCAACGCCGTGTTGAAGCAGGAAACAAACACCTTGAAGAAACACAAAAAATTGCTATTGTAGATGACAGCGAAGCAGATTCTGAAATCAATCTTAACGAAACACAAACATTTAAATTAAATATCGAAGAATAAGAAAAACACGGTTGATAGTCAATATTTACAGCGAGCAGGCGATGGTGTGAGACCTGCAATCACTTGGGTATCAATTATCCTTTTCTAACATTTTTACCTGAATCAAGTAGGGTAAAAGGGCAAACTCACCTTACGAGTTAAAGAGGGAAATTTAGATTTTAAAGACTAAATTTCTAAACTAAGGTGGTACCACGAGCTTTCGTCCTTTTTGAGACGAAGGCTTTTTTGTTTAACCATTTATATGTTAGGTCATTTTCTGTTATTGGCAATGTCAATGATAGTTAAATATTATTATTTATAAGGAGTAGTCATGAAACTAAAAGATACGCTTAATCTTGGGAAAACTGCGTTCCCAATGCGTGCTGGACTCCCAAACAAAGAGCCAAATTGGCAAAAAGAATGGGAAGAAGCAGATGTCTATGCTAAACGTCAACAATTAAATGAAGGCAAACCTTCTTTCAATCTCCACGATGGACCTCCGTACGCTAACGGAAACATTCACGTTGGTCATGCTATGAATAAAATTTCGAAAGACATTATTGTACGTTCAAAATCAATGTCTGGTTTCCGTGCCCCTTATATTCCTGGTTGGGACACACACGGACTTCCAATTGAACAAGTGTTGGCTAAAAAAGGTGTGAAACGTAAAGAAATTCCTTTGACTGAATACCTTGAAATGTGTCGTGAATACGCACTTAGCCAAGTTGATAAACAACGTGAAGATTTCAAACGTCTTGGGGTATCTGCTGATTGGGAAAATCCATACATCACATTAATTCCTGAATATGAAGCTGCTCAAATTCGTGTCTTTGGTGCAATGGCTGATAAAGGTTACATCTACCGTGGTGCAAAACCTGTTTACTGGTCATGGTCATCTGAATCAGCACTTGCTGAAGCAGAAATTGAATATCATGATATTGATTCAACATCACTTTACTATGCTAATAAAGTTAAAGATGGTAAAGGTGTGCTTGATACTGATACTTATATTGTTGTTTGGACAACAACACCATTTACAGTAACAGCTTCACGTGGTTTGACTGTTGGTCCTGATATGGATTACGTTGTTGTGAAACCAGCTAATGATGACCGTAAATTCGTTGTTGCAGAAGGACTTTTGGATAGCTTAGCTGAAAAATTTGGTTGGGAATCATTTGAAGTCCTCGCTAAACATAAAGGTACTGAACTCGAATACATCGTTACAGAACATCCATGGGATACAGAAGTAGATGAACTTGTTATCTTAGGTGACCACGTTACACTTGATTCAGGTACAGGTGTTGTCCATACTGCCCCTGGTTTTGGTGAAGATGACTACAATGTTGGTGTTAAATACAATCTTGAAGTTGCTGTTACTGTTGACGAACGTGGTATCATGATGGAAAATGCTGGTCCAGATTTCCAAGGTCAATTCTATGATAAAGTTGTTCCAACTGTTACTGAAAAACTTGGTGACCTTTTGCTTGCTAGTGAAGTCATCACTCACTCATATCCATTTGACTGGCGCACTAAGAAACCAATTATCTGGCGTGCTGTACCACAATGGTTTGCATCAGTTTCTAAATTCCGTCAAGATATTCTTGATGAAATTGATCGCACAACATTCTATCCAGAATGGGGTCGTACACGTCTTTACAACATGATTCGTGACCGTGGTGACTGGGTTATCTCACGCCAACGTGCATGGGGTGTGCCACTTCCAATCTTCTACGCTGAAGATGGTACAGCTATCATGACGAAAGAAGTAACTGACCATGTTGCTGATTTATTTGTTGAATATGGTTCAATCGTTTGGTGGCAACGTGAAGCTAAAGACCTTCTTCCAGAAGGATTCACTCATCCAGGTTCACCAAATGGTGAATTCACTAAAGAAACTGATATCATGGATGTATGGTTTGACTCAGGTTCTTCATGGAATGGTGTTATGAATGCTCGCGAAGGTTTAGAATATCCAGCTGACCTTTATCTTGAAGGTTCTGACCAATACCGTGGTTGGTTCAACTCATCATTAATCACTTCAGTTGCTGTTAACGGACATGCTCCTTATAAAGCTGTGCTTTCTCAAGGTTTCGTCCTTGATGGTAAAGGTGAAAAAATGTCTAAATCACTCGGAAATACAATCCTTCCAAGTGATGTTGAAAAACAATTCGGTGCTGAAATTTTACGTCTTTGGGTAACTAGTGTTGATTCTAGCAACGATGTTCGTATATCAATGGATATTTTGAAACAAACATCAGAAACTTACCGTAAAATCCGTAACACACTTCGTTTCTTGATTGCCAATACAGCAGATTTCAATCCAAATACAGATGCAGTTGCTTACGAAAACTTGCGTGCAGTTGATAAATACATGACTGTTAAATTCAACCAATTGGTAGCAACAATCCGCAAAGCTTACGAAGCCTATGACTTCATGGCGATTTACAAAGCTGTCGTGAACTTCATCACAGTTGATTTATCAGCATTCTATCTTGATTTTGCTAAAGACGTTGTTTACATTGAAGCAGCAGATAGCCTTGCTCGCCGTCAAATGCAAACAGTCTTCTACGATATTTTGGTTAAAATCACTAAATTATTGACACCAATTCTTCCTCACACAGCTGAAGAAATTTGGTCATACCTTGAATTCGAACCAGAAGAATTTGTTCAATTGTCTGAATTACCAGATGCTGAAGTCTTTGCAGGGCAAGAGAATATTCTTGAAGAATGGGATGCCTTCATGACACTTCGTAACCAAGCTCAAAAAGCTTTGGAAGAAGCTCGTAATGCTAAAATCATTGGTAAATCATTGGAAGCTCATTTGACAATTTATGCTAGCGAAGAAGTGAAGACTCTTCTTACAGCACTTGATAGTAACGTTGCTCAATTGTTGATTGTATCTCAATTAACTGTTACTGATGAATCAGCACCTGCTGACGCAGTAGCTTTTGATGATGTTGCGTTCACAGTTGCTCATGCTGAAGGACAAGTTTGTGACCGTTGCCGTCGTGTTGACCCAACAGTTAAAGAACGTTCATACGGTGTTACCATTTGTGACCACTGTGATGAAATCGTTGAAGCAAACTTCCCAGAAGTAGTAGCAGAAGGATTTGAAGTTAAAGCAAAATAACATAACACTGCTTAACAAATACAAAAACGGCTCTTTGTCAACTGTAGTGGGTGACAAAGTTAAGCTCTAGCGAGAACAAGTGTTGTTCTCGCTTTTTTTGCTGTTCAAAGCGAGGTAAATGCGCTTTTTTTAAGTTGTCAAAGTTCCTATAACCAAAAGCGTTGTATTTAATATTTTTGATGAGTTTGTTGGTTGCTTTAAGTTTGGTGTTGGTAATGTATTCCTTATAGTGAATAAAAGTTGTTAGTGCTGTTTTTAAAGAGTGATTGAGTTGAGGTAAAGCTTCCTAAATTAATCCAAAGAATTGTTCGGTATTCTTTTCTTGTAAGTGAAAAAGGAGTAATTGATAAAGGTTGTAGTAGTGTTTAAGTTGCGGCACATGTTTAAAAATCTTTTCTAAACATCCTTTAAGCGTTAACGTTTCTCTGAAAGTCTTTGAGTAAAAAGTATGAGGCGATAATTTTCGACTATCCTTTTGAATGAGCTTCCAGTAATATTTTAGGACACGGTATTCAAGAGATTTCTTCTCAAATTGTTTCATTATTTGGATACGTGTCTGTTTTAGCGCTCTGTTCATGTGCTGAACAATATGAAAACTTTTAGACCGAGAGTAAAATTGGAGAGTGAAGGTGTTTAAGTAAAGGACTGTAGTTACCAGACATGTCCATCGTAGCGACTTTCACCCTTTCCCGAGCCTCTTTTGAGTATTTAAAAAAGTAATTACGAATGATTGCTTGTCGTCTGTTATCAAGATATGATTCTTTCTATTTATTGTTTCATCGCTTTAAATTTGAAGTCATATGGGACTTTTTGTATACTAAAGCAAATAAAAAATCAGGTTGTGGAGACCTGATTAGTGAGCTGTTGGGAATGAAATTTCAATTAGATTTGCTGTGTGCAAGGTTTTTAATTGGTCTAGTTGAACGATTGATTTATCGATTTTACGTTTGAGGAAAAATTCACGAATTGCTTCAATTTCACTATCTTTAATAGCGCGATATTTGTTTGAGATCAATAGCTCGTAGTGTTTTGGCGCTTGTGTGAAAATAACATCAGTATTTCCTGCAGAATAGGTCTCGACGAGCTTTGTATCCGTATTTCGCAACTGATTACGAACCAGCTCAGAATGACTACTTGTTGTGTTGATTAACCTCATATATCTCCTCCTGTGTGATTTTCTACCCCTATTATAACACTATTTTGAGTGAAAAAGTAGAATAAGAGATATTAGTGATGATTTTTTTTCCAAGATTCAACCCCCCACTTGTGGCTACCACGTTTTAATTTGTCGATAGCTTCATCAATTGAAAACCAAGAGAGGTTGTTGAAGTCTTCCAAAGGATTATCAATTTCTTCAAAATGTGTCACTTCGTAGATATAAGCGGGATTATAAAAATAGGTATCACGGTGGCGAGAGTAAAAATACTCATCTGCCTGTCCATAGTAATAACCTAGCTCAGCCGAAAAGCCCAATTCTTCAATGAGTTCACGTTTTAAAGCTGAAAAATGGTCTTCACCAGCTTCGATTTCTCCACCAGGAAGAAACCAAGAACCATTAGGTGCTTGAACTAGGATAATCTGGTTTTTATCAGCATTTGGAATAATGGCATAAACACCATAGCGTGCTTTGTAATCAACAGTTGTAAGTTTTTCACCGAAAGTTGGATTTGTCATGATATTCTCCTATGAAAAATATGATAGAAATAGTGGAGACCAAAATAATTAGTACGAGTGTCTGTTGGTGACATTATACTAAAAAAATGAACTTTTTTCTATAAAATTATCGGAATATTTTGATTTTTTTATGACAATTTGCCGTTATAAAAACAGCAGAGCAGAGAATGTTGTGGAAATCTGGAATATCATCAAGTCTTGTTGATGAGCTGTCACTAGTAAAGTCATTTGAAGCAAAGAAAGAAATAGTTTGGAACTATTGTCGTCCCAAACTATTTAGAGTTTCATTATTCTGATTCTGCTGAAACGGTTGTTTCTTCTTTTTCAATTTTTTTAGCAGATTTGATGATAATTTTACCATTACTTGTCATAACAGCTTTCAAATCTTTTTCGCTTGGGTTTTCAAGATAGAAGTCTGTAATGGCATCTTCAATGTGATCTTGGATAGTACGACGTAATGGACGAGCACCCATTTTAGGATCGTAGCCAAGGTCAACTAATTTTTCTTTTACTTTATCAGAAACTTCGAGGTGAATATCGTTAGTTGCTAGGCGTTTATTGACATCGTCAAGCATAAGGTTAACAATTTGGAGAAGATTGTCTTTGCTAAGAGCCTTAAATTCGATAATACCGTCGAAACGGTTCATGAATTCAGGACTGAAGTAGTTGCTAAGTTCACCAAGAACAGAATTTGTACGTCCTTCACGAGCAGCACCGAAACCAACTGAAGCTTCTGTTTTACCAGTACCAGCATTAGAAGTCATGATAATAATAGTATCTTTGAAGCTTACTGTACGACCTTGACCGTCAGTCAAACGACCGTCATCAAGAACTTGCAAGAACATATGCATAACATCAGGATGCGCTTTTTCAACTTCGTCAAGAAGGATGAGTGAGTATGGATTACGGCGAACTTTTTCTGTCAATTGACCAGCTTCTTCGTAACCAACGTATCCTGGAGGCGCTCCGACAAGTTTAGCGACCGCATGTTTTTCCATGTATTCAGACATATCGAAACGAATCATACTGTCAGCTGAGCCGAAAAGTTCAATCGCTAATTGTTTAGAAAGTTCTGTTTTACCAACACCAGTTGGTCCAACAAAGAGGAACGAACCGATTGGACGATTTGGGGTACCAAGACCGACACGATTACGGCGAATAGCTTTGGCAATCTTGTCAACGGCATCATCTTGACCAATGACGTGTGTTTTCAAATCATCAGCAAGATTAATTAATTGTGATTGTTCCTTTTCTTTCAAATCACCAACAGGAATGTTAGTTTTTTCTTCAACGATAGCTTCGATAGTCTTTTCAGTAATGACTGGGATATCGTCTTCGTTGATTGTTTGTTGTTGCATTTCCTTGTATTTAGCGATTTGGTCACGGAAATAAGCTGCGCGTTCATAATCTTCTTCGCGAGTAGCTTGTGTTTTTAGGTTTTCAGCTTCCACTAAACGCTTGTCGATTTCTTGTGGGTCAACAAAGTTAAGGGTTAAATTCATTTTAGAACCAGCTTCGTCTAGCAAATCAATGGCTTTATCTGGGAGGAAGCGATCCTGAATGTAACGGTTAGAAAGATTTGCGGCAGCTTCAATTGCATCATCGCTGTATTTGACATGATGATAATCTTCGTATTTCTTTTGAATACCACGAAGAATCGTAATCGTTTCTTCCACGCTTGGTTCATCAACTTTGACAGGTTGCATACGGCGTTCAAGTGCTGCATCTTTTTCAATAATGCGGTATTCATTGAGTGTCGTAGCACCAACTAATTGAAGTTCACCACGAGCAAGTGCTGGTTTTAAAATATTACCAGCGTCCATGTTGCCGTCGCCTGCAGAACCAGCACCGACAATTTCGTGAATTTCGTCAATGAAGAGAATAACGTCCTTGCGTTCACGGATTTCTTCCATGAGTTTTTGCATACGTTCTTCAAATTGACCACGAATACCTGTTCCTTGCACAAGGCTAACGACATCAAGACGAATAACCTGTTTATTTTGAAGTTTTTGTGGAACGTTACCATCTACGATTTTTTGAGCTAATCCTTCAACAACGGCTGTTTTACCAACCCCTGGTTCACCAATAAGAACAGGATTATTTTTGGTACGACGGTTAAGAATTTCAATCACACGAATGATTTCGGCATCACGTCCAATGACAGGGTCGATGTCACCGCGACGAGCAATATCAGTAACGTTGATACCAAATTCTTCTAGCAAACCTTTTTGTTGTTGCTGTTGGCTAGCTGCGCCGTTTGGACGATAATTGTTATTATTGCCGCCGTTATTTCCACCACCTGATTGTGTTGGAGGCGTATTTTGGAAATCTTGTCCACCGAATGCGTGGAAATTATTTAAATTACTGAAGAAATCATCAAAAGGATTCATACCAGTAGATTGATTTTGTGTGGAAGAAGTTTGTGCATTTCCTAAACCACCTAAAATAGTATTGTTAGGGTCAGTTTTCATGATTTGATAGCAATTTTGGCACAAATCAATTTGCTTTTGCTGACCATTGACATTTGTATAGAGATGAATTGTTGATTCGTTTAAATGACAATTTTGACAGAGCATATATAATACCCTCCTTTCGTAACGGCTTGACATTGACAATAAAGGTCAAAGATAGTCAAAGTTCATGATTCTATTATAGCACTAGGTTAATAGAAATCAAGTAAAAAGCATTAAAAAATTAGCACTCTTACGCTAAGAGTGCTATGCTTTCTCAGGGTCAATTTGACTGGCTGTCATAGACCCCATAGCAGCGCCCCAAATTACCCCACCGAGGGTGATTGCGATAAGTCTGAGAGGATTTGTGAAGAGTTCCAAAGGATTTTTTCCCTCTTGCCATTTGCTAAAAGCGTTAAAAACGAGCATGAATAGTGCAAAAATTCCATCAACTAACCAGCCCTTTTTGCGAGCATTCTGCCGTGTCTGTTCGACTTCATTTTTAGGGATTTCCAATGATGTTTGCAAATCACGATTGGTCAACATAACAAGAAGAATAATAGGAATAACAAAAATGAGGCCGAAGAGATTAATATAGAGGACAGCAGTGGCCGCTATTGTCTGGTTGATGAGTAAAATAATAGCAGAAAAGAATAACTCAAAGAAAAAAAGACCGATAAACAGTTTATTGCTGATACGATTAACTTCTTGTTCGCGATATTCGTCTAATTTGCCATTAATTCCGTAGAAACGTTTAATAAATTTTAACCAAAGTGATATTTTCTTCGTTTTCATAATGATTTTCCTTTAAAATTCCCAAAATTATAAATGTCTAGTTTCCCAAAAAAGTGTGTTGAGATTAGTTTGCAACGCCTCCACTAATGTGATACAAAGTTCAAATGACGGACTATACTTATTATTTTCGATGAGGTTAACCGTTTGGCGGGTAACACCTATTTGTTTTTTAGCAAAAATTTTTTTGTTACTTTTCTTAAGTTCCTTGATTTTTTATTTCTAGGCTCAGACCTCAAACTATCCACTGGATGGTTTGAGCCGACGGCAGGTTCAATAGTCTAGTGGGCTATTGAAGGAACCCAAGAAATTTCTAAAGATTGCAGTGATTGACTGGCAGTTCTTATTTTAGATTCACAAAAATTTCTTACGAATGATGCTGACCTTATCAGATTTATTTGCAACCTCTTGTTTGCTCACTTCGCTCGCAAATAATCCATTGATAAAATAGCTATTACGTTTTTCAAGAGAAAAGTTTGTTTGTATGTGTTTATATATGACATGTCAAATATAAATGGCAAATGTGGTGGTATTTTGGGGGAGATGATTTTTTATTCAAAATCTCCTTGACAAAATGTATAATTATGCTAAAATTAGGTATATTATTCAAAGAAAAAGGATGGACGAGTGTATGGCTATTAATGATTCATTTTTGAAAGAGATTGATTTTACTAAGGAAGAACTGGTTGAACTGATTGATTTAGGATTGAAATTTAAAGAGTTGAAAAAGAAAAAAATTCCTCATAAATATTTAGAGGGGTTGAACATTGCTCTTATTTTTGAAAAGACAAGTACACGAACACGTTCAGCTTTCACGGTGGCTGGGCAAGATTTGGGCATGAACGTGACTTATCTTGGTAGTAGCGAGATTCAACTTGGTAAAAAGGAATCAGTCATTGATACGGCAAAAGTTCTTGGTTCGATGTTTGACGGGATTGAGTACCGTGGTTTCAAACAAGAAGATGTTGAAGCCTTGGCTGAGTATTCTGGTGTGCCAGTCTGGAATGGTTTGACAGATACTTGGCATCCAACACAAATGATTGCTGATTTTATGACCTTAAAAGAAGTTTTTGGAAAATTAGAAGGCTTGACGATTGCTTATGTCGGTGATGGGCGTAATAATATGGCAAATTCTTTGCTTGTGACTTCGGCAATTCTTGGTGTCAATGTTAAAATTATTGCGCCAGCCAGCTTGCAACCTGAAGCTGAAATTATTGAAGTTGCTCAAAAATACAACAATGGTGCTGAATTAACCATTACAGATGACCTTGCTGCGGTTAAAGGTGTTGATATGCTTTACACTGATGTTTGGGTATCAATGGGAGAAAAAGTTGATTTCAAAGAACGTATTGACCTCTTATTGCCTTACCAAATCAATGCAGAACTATTAGCGAAAACTGAAAATCCTGATGTGATTGTCATGCATTGCTTACCAGCTTTCCATGACCTTAATACCGAAATTGGTCAAGAAATTTATGACAAATATGGTCTTGCTGAACTTGAAATTACCGATGAGATTTTTCAAAAATACAGTTCAATCATTTTTCAAGAAGCTGAAAACCGTATGCATTCTATCAAAGCGATTATGTACAATTCACTAAAAGCAATTTAAAGGACAATAATCGCTGAAAAATGGCACTTTTGACAGGAATTTTAGATAAAAGAAAGAAAATACATTCCTTTGTTGTTTGTTTGTAGGAAATTATGTTAAAATAGTATGGACAATAAACGAAGAGGAGAATAGTCATGGAATCACATTTGGTGAGAATTATCAATCGTCTTGAGTTAATGACAACTGATAGTAGTAATCTAAAACGTAATTTTGAACGTGATGGTGTCGTTGTGGCAGAAGTGTCATTCAGTAATGACCCTGAAAATGGTCCAGTTTTCACTTTGCGTGATGTTGAAGCGCGTGAGTCTTACTCATTTGATAGCATCGATTTAATCGCAATGGAAATTTATGACCTTCTTTACTAAAATAAAGAAAAATTCAGGACAGAGTATAAGGTTTTGGTAAAGCCCTGCTTAAGTGTGGTTTCAACGTTTTCTTATATTGCTATTTTGAATTGCAAAAAGTTCGCAAATTGCGAGCTTTTTATTTTTTTGTTTATTAATAATGATAGAAATGCTGTTATATCAAGTATTTACGTCTGTTTCCAGAAAAATGAATTATTGGTATTTTTATTCAATCTGTGTTATAATTAATTGATTATTGTTTATAGGAGAAATAAATGGACTTTTCATTTTTGCCAAAATATTGGGCTTATTTTAACTATGGTGTCCTTGTAACCATTATGATTTCAGCATGTGTTGTTTTCTTTGGGACAATCATTGGTATCTTGGTTGCTTTAGTTAAACGTACAAATATAAAAGTTTTAAATTGGATTGCTAGTTTTTACGTTTGGGTCTTTCGTGGGACTCCGATGGTTGTTCAAATCATGATTGCCTTTGCTTGGATGCACTTTAATAATGCGCCAATCGTTGGCTTTGGTGTTCTTGACCTTGATTTTTCACGTTTGCTTCCAGGTATCATTATTATTTCGTTAAATAGCGGAGCTTATATTTCTGAAATCGTCCGTGCTGGTATCGAAGCAGTACCAAAAGGACAGCTTGAAGCGGCGTATTCGCTTGGTATTCGCCCAGTCAATGCAATGCGTTATGTCATTTTGCCGCAAGCCCTCAAAAATATCTTACCAGCACTTGGTAATGAATTTATTACCATTATCAAAGATAGTTCACTTCTTCAAACTATCGGAGTTATGGAATTGTGGAATGGTGCCCAATCGGTCGTAACAGCAACGTATTTGCCCATCACACCATTGTTATTTGCTGCATTCTACTACCTCATGGTGACAACTGTGATGTCATTCTTAGTGAAACGACTTGAAAAACGCATGGGAAATGGAGGTAGCAACTAATGTCAGAAATGCTTATTTCAATTAAAGGACTTCATAAATATTTCGGAAAAAATGAAGTGTTAAAAGGTATTGACCTTGATATTAAATCTGGTGAAGTGGTTGTTATCATTGGACCTTCAGGGTCAGGAAAATCAACATTTCTTCGTACAATGAACTTACTTGAAACACCGACAAAAGGTATGATTACTTTTGAGGGTGTTGATATTACAGATAAGAAAAATGATATTTTCAAGATGCGTGAAAAAATGGGAATGGTTTTCCAACAGTTCAATCTCTTCCCAAATATGACGGTACTTGAGAATATCACATTATCACCAACTAAAACAAAGGGTATCTCTAAAGCAGAAGCAGAAGCAAAAGCTTATGATTTATTAGATAAAGTTGGGCTTCGCGACAAATCAGACGTTTATCCAGCTAGTTTGTCAGGTGGTCAACAGCAACGTATCGCAATTGCGCGTGGACTTGCTATGGATCCAGATGTACTGCTCTTTGATGAACCAACATCAGCGCTTGACCCAGAAATGGTTGGTGAAGTACTTGGTGTTATGCAAGATTTAGCAAAATCAGGAATGACAATGGCGATTGTTACCCATGAAATGGGATTTGCACGTGAAGTGGCTGATCGTGTTATCTTCATGGACGGAGGTGTCATTGTTGAACAAGGAACGCCCGAAGAAGTCTTCGAACAAACCAAAGAAGCTCGTACAAAAGATTTCTTGAGTAAAGTTTTATAATAGAATAAAAAATAACCTCGGTTGAGTACATAAACTCAGCTGAGTTTTTTCTTGTTCTGGAAGAAGTTTAATATATGTAAAAAATAAATATTTAATTAGAGATAAATGAATGATAGTTTTTATATTAAGCATGCTTAATTTTTGTATTTTAATTATTTTTAAAAATTGTAAATGAATGAAACAAGATTGAAAACATATATTATAATGATTCTAAATAGATAAAGTTATTATTTAGAATTATTACAATTAATTGAATAATTAAATAAAAAATTAATTTTTATAGAAAAATTGTCCTATTTTTATGATATAATGAACCGAGTAGAAGGTCGATTATTTTATCAAAAAATTACGAGGAGGTCAAGAATTTTGATTTTGCAAAATGCTAAAATTGATATTCCCTACGCAGTCGTTGGCATTGATTTACCTGATGAAAGTGTTCGACATTTATCAAACTTAGGGTTAAAAGTTGGTGCTTCGTTAAAAGTTGTTTCAAAAACGCCAACGAGTGCAATTGTCATGCTTAAATCAAGCCGTTTGGCATTTGATCAGTCAATTTTAAATCATGTTGACGTTACTGAAGAAGAAGGAGAACTTGAAACTTTGCCTCTTTCAGAGTTGAAAGTTGGAGAATTTGCTTATGTGGATGGTATTTATGCTATTAATGAAGCAAAACGTCGCCTTATGGATATGGGATTAACACGCCATACCAAAGTTTATCTTCGTAAAGTAGCGCCATTAGGAGACCCTATCGAAATTAGTTTACGTGGTTACGAGTTAACCTTACGTAAATCAGAAGCGCAGATGATTAGTGTTGTGAAAGTAGATAGTAAGGAGAAAAAATGACAGAGATAGCCTTAATTGGGAATCCAAATAGTGGGAAAACAAGTCTCTTTAATTTATTGACTGGAACAAGTCAACGTGTTGGTAACTGGCCTGGTGTTACTGTTGAACGAAAAAGTGGTACCGTTAAAAGGCACAGTGATTGGAAAGTGCAAGACTTACCAGGGATTTACTCAATGTCACCTTATACGCCAGAAGAAAAAGTGGCACGTGACTATTTATTGAGTAATCATGCGGATAGCATTCTTAATGTTGTTGATTCGACAAACTTGGAACGTAACCTTTATTTGACAACGCAGTTGATTGAAACAGGTATTCCTGTGACCGTTGCGCTTAATATGAGCGATGCCCTCAAAGGTCAAGGAAAAACGATTAATATCGATAAACTTTCTTATCAACTTGGTGTTCCAGTCGTTTCTACTAGTGCTATTAAGAATACAGGTGTTGATAAAGTTATCAAAAAAGCAGCATATACCACTAAAGAAACCGTTGATACCATTCAATATCCTACTTATAGTGATAAATTTGAAGCGACTTTGAAACAAATTATTGATATCTTAGGTGATATTGTTCCAGAATGTTCTGCACGTTTTTATGCTATTAAATTTTTTGAACGTGATGCCTTGGTTCAAAATGAAGTAGAATTGTCAGAATTCCAAAAAGGTGAAATCAATGAAGTGATTAAAATCACAGAAGACATTTTCACAGAGGATTCTGAATCTATCGTTGTCAATGAACGTTATGAATTTATCGAACGTGTGGCTAAAATGGCACAAAACCAAGATAGTAATTTCAAGATGACGATTTCAGATAAAATCGACCGTGTCGTGACAAACCGTATTTTGGCATTGCCGATTTTTGCGATAGTTATGTTCTTGGTTTATTACCTATCTATTCAAACAGTCGGAACAATGTGGACAGACTGGGTGAATGATGTTCTCTTTGGTGATTTGGTGCCAAATTGGGTACAAGCTGGTCTTGATTACTTGCACGTATCTGGTTGGTTAGAATCATTGATTATTGACGGAATCGTTGCAGGGGTTGGTACGGTTCTTGGTTTCTTGCCACAAATCTTTGTTCTATTTATCTGTTTGGGTATTTTAGAAGATATTGGTTACATGAGCCGTATTGCCTTTGTCATGGACCGTGTGTTCCGACGCTTTGGGTTGTCAGGAAAATCTTTCATTCCGATGTTGATTGCGACAGGATGTGGTGTGCCTGCGATTATGGCGAGTCGTACCATTGAAAACGAACGTGACCGTCGTATTACTATTATGACAGCAACGTTCATGCCATGTTCGGCTAAATTGGAAATTATCGCTTTGATTGCGGGAGCATTTTTCCCAGATAATCCATTTGTTGCGCCATCTACATATTTTATAGGTTTCTTGACAATTATTTTATCAGGGATTGCGCTTAAAAAAACAAGTTTCCTTGGAAGCTATGTTAGTCCATTTATCATGGAATTGCCAGCTTATCATATGCCAAAAGTGTGGTCAGTATTACGTTATGCCTTTGGTAAAGCCATGAGCTTTGTAAAACGTGCTGGTACCATCATTTTCAGTTTGACGGTTATTATCTGGTTTATGTCATCTTATGATTTTGCTTTCCAAGCTGTTGATACGGAGTATTCAATCCTTGCTGCTCTTGGTAGAGCAATTGCTTGGATTTTCCAACCACTTGGTTTTGGTGACTGGAAAGCTACTGTTGCAGCTGCGACAGGGCTTGCAGCCAAAGAAGCCGTTGTTGGAACATTCGGTGTCTTGTATAATGACAGCACAACTAGTGGTTTGTATCATGCTTTGCAATTGGATTACACATCACTAGCAGCTTATTCATTCTTGACATTTAATCTGCTCTGTGCGCCATGTTTTGCCGCAATGGGTGCTATCAAACGTGAAATGGGAGATGCGAAGTGGACAATTGGTGCAATTGGCTTCCAAACAGGACTTGCTTATGTGGTTAGTTTGATTATCTATCAACTTGGGCTTGTTGTTTTCTATGGTAAAGGCATCACATTCTGGACGATTGTAGCCGTTATCTTGTTGATTGCTATTATTTACTTTATCGTTAGAAAACCAAGACAAGTTAAAGAAAAAGTGATTACTTTAGATAATCTAGAAATAGCTGGAGAATAATACTATGTCAACGATTATTATTGCTGCAATTATTGCATTTGCGGTGTTTATGGGCTTTCGTAGTTTCATCAAAGGAAAAGGATCTTGTGGTGATTGTGATTGTAACTGCCCAGTCAAAGATGAAATGCATAAAACAGCAAAGTAAACTAACAAGAGAGAGCTTGCTCATGTGGGCAAGCTTTTTTATAGTTATAAAAGATAGCATTAATAACATTTTAAAGAATTTTCTGAAAATAAGAAAATAGAATATAGTGCTGTTTTCTGGTATAATGGAAGAAATACAATTTTGGAGAATGATATGGCAACAATTATAGATGGAAAAGCCTTAGCTGTCAAAAAACAGACTGAATTAGTTGAAAAAGTTGAAAAATTAAAAGCTGAGACGGGCGTTGTGCCTGGTTTGGTCGTTATTCTTGTTGGTGATGATCCAGCTAGTCAAGTTTATGTCCGAAATAAAGAACGTTCTGCTAAGAAAGCAGGATTTTTAAGTGAAACTGTTCGCCTTTCAGAATCAATCAGTGAAGAAGAATTGATTCAAGTGATTGCACAATATAACGAGGATGACCGTTTCCATGGTATTTTGGTGCAATTGCCACTTCCTGCACACATTAATGATAAGCGTGTGATTCTAGCAATTGACCCTAAAAAAGACGTAGATGGTTTCCACCCAATCAACACAGGACACCTTTGGAATGGACGTCCTGTCATGGTACCGTGTACGCCAGCTGGCATTATGGAATTGCTTCGTGAGTATGACATTGATTTAGAAGGTAAAACAGCTGTCATCATTGGGCGTTCAAATATTGTCGGAAAACCAATGGCGCAGCTATTACTGGACAAAAATGCAACGGTTACCTTGGCGCATTCTCGTACACGTCATTTGGCGCGCGTGACAAAACAAGCTGATGTTTTAATCGTGGCAATCGGTCAAGGACATTTTGTAACCAAAGAATTTGTGAAAGAAGGGGCAGTGGTTATTGATGTCGGTATGAACCGTGATGACAATGGTAAGCTCATTGGAGATGTTAAATTTGACGAAGTTGAACCACTCGCAAGTTTTATCACACCAGTACCTGGTGGCGTTGGTCCAATGACCATTACAATGCTTATGGAACAAACATATCAATCTGCCCTTAGAAGTGTGAAAGCATGATTATTGATGAATTATTGGCACATCAAGTGATTACAAAGCGCCAGCCACATTCTCACAAAGGAACATACGGTCGTGTTCTTTTAATTGGTGGATTTTATCCTTATGGTGGAGCGATTATCATGAGCGCTTTAGCCACGGTTAAAAGCGGTGCTGGACTAGTGACTGTGGCGACTGAGTGTGATAATATCGCAGCTCTTCACAGTCATCTTCCAGAAGCTATGGCTTTTGATTGTGATGATAAGGAGCTATTTTATGAAAATTTGACCAAGGCTGATGTCGTTTTGATTGGTCCTGGTTTAGGGGAAAATAGCAAAGCAGAAGTTGTGTTTCAAATGGTTTTGGAGCATATTTCTGAACACCAGATTTTGATTATTGACGGCTCCGCTTTGAATTTATTGGCAAAAGCTAAGCCAATCACAGTCAAAACGAATCATCTCATATTGACACCACATCAAAAAGAATGGGAAAGATTATCAGGAATCGCTATTTCGAACCAGACAATCGAAAACACCAAAGCAGCTCTGCAAGAATTTCCAGAACAGACCGTTTTAGTGGCTAAAAGTCATCAGACTAAAATCATTCAAGGAAATCAAGTCGGCGAGCTAACTGTTGGCGGTCCTTACCAAGCGACAGGTGGTATGGGAGATACGCTTTGTGGCATGATTGCAGGCTTTGTCGCCCAGTTTAAAGATAATCTCTTGAACAGTGTTGCCACAGCAACGTACCTACATTCCTATATCGCTGACCAACTCAGCGACCAAGTCTATGTTGTTTTACCAACGACAATTAGCGCAGAACTCCCCCGTATCATGAAAGAATTCTCGGAGAGATAAATCGCTAAAACACAATATTAACATTGTCTTCAGTCTGAAACTATCCACTGGATAGTTTTTTTAAAATCCAAAAATCTTAAAAAAGAAAGTGAGGAGTGGGGCGAGATAACGCATTGTATCAATATTTTAGTTTTTTTGATATAATTACTTTGATATGCAAAAATTGTCTAATGTACGGAATTTTATGGAAAGGAGTCTGCTATGTCGGATTATTTAAGTGTCTCGAGTTTGACTAAATACCTTAAATTAAAATTTGATCGTGACCCTTATTTGGAGCGGGTTTATTTGACAGGTCAGGTCTCCAATTTTCGTCGTCGTCCAACGCATCAATATTTTTCTTTGAAAGATGAAAATGCTGTCATCCAATCAACGATGTGGGCAGGAACCTTTAAAAAACTTGGTTTTGAGCTGGAAGAAGGCATGAAAATCAATGTTGTTGGTCGTGTCCAACTTTATGAGCCAAGTGGTTCTTATTCGATTATTATTGAAAAAGCTGAGCCAGATGGGATTGGTGCCTTAGCGATTCAGTTTGAACAATTGAAGAAAAAATTAGCAGAGGCTGGTTATTTTGATGAGCGACATAAGCGTCAATTACCACAATTTGTTAAGAAAATTGGTGTTGTTACCAGTCCAAGCGGAGCGGTCATTCGTGATATTATCACGACCGTTTCACGACGTTTTCCAGGGGTTGAAATTCTTCTTTTTCCAACAAAAGTTCAAGGTGAAGGCGCTAGTCAGGAAGTAGCTGCAAATATTGCTAAAGCCAATGAGCGAGATGACCTTGACCTTTTGATTATTGGTCGTGGGGGAGGTTCGATTGAGGATCTCTGGGCGTTCAATGAGGAAATCGTTGTTCAAGCTATTTTTGAATCACGTTTGCCAGTTATTTCAAGTGTCGGACATGAAACTGATACGACTTTGGCGGATTATGTGGCTGACCGTAGAGCGGCAACACCAACAGCAGCCGCTGAATTAGCAACGCCAGTAACGAAAGCTGATATTATTTCTTGGATTGCGGAGCGCCAAAATAGGGCTTATCAAGCTAGTTTGCGCATGATTAAGCAAAAACAAGAACGTTTGGATAAACTAGCAAAATCCGTTATTTTTAGACAACCTGAGCGATTATACGACGGTTATGTTCAAAAATTGGATCGCTTGACGACTCAATTGATGAACACTATGCAAACTCAATTTAATCAGGCTAGTCAACGGCAACAACTGCTAAATCAACGTCTTTTGGCTGTTGATTTAGGAAGTAATATTCGACGTTATCAAGAGCGTTTAGAAGCTTTTCAACGCCTTTTAATATCTAATATGACGAGTCAATATGATAGTAAGTTAGCACGATTTGAAAAGGCACAAGATGCTTTGCTGTCTTTGGATACTAGTCGAATTATTGCCAGAGGCTATGCTATGGTACAAAAAAACGAAGAAATTATCTCAAGCGTGACAGATGTGGCAGTAGGCGACCAATTGACTGTTCGACTAAGAGATGGTCAGCTTGAAGTGGAGGTAAAAGATGCCAAATAAAAAAACATTTGAAGAAAATTTACAAGATTTAGAAGCTATTGTTACCAAACTTGAAAATGGTGATGTTGCTTTGGAAGATGCTATCGCAGAATTTCAAAAAGGTATGGTGTTATCAAAAGAGCTTCAAAAAACGTTAAAATCTGCTGAAAAAACACTTGTCAAAGTGATGCAAGCTGACGGAACAGAAACGGAAATGGATGCCTAATGGATAAATTAAATGAAATCAATCAGGCAATTCGACGTTATTATGCACAGTCAGATGTTGTTTCGCCAGATTTAATTGAAGCGATTCTTTATTCTGTGGAGGCAGGCGGAAAACGTATCCGTCCCTTGATTTTCTTAGAAATTCTGGAAGGTTTTGGGATCGAGTTGACAGAAGGTCATTTTGAAGTGGCAGCTGCGCTTGAAATGATTCATACAGGTAGTCTGATTCATGATGATTTGCCAGCAATGGACGATGATGATTATCGTCGTGGACGTTTGACTAACCACAAAAAATTTGATGAAGCAACGGCGATTTTAGCAGGAGATAGCCTCTTTTTAGATCCATTTGGTTTGGTGGCAGATACTGCGCTATCAGCTGATATCAAAGTTCGTTTGATTGCAGAATTATCACAAGCTTCAGGCACTTATGGCATGGTTGGCGGACAAATGCTTGATATGAAAGGCGAAGAGCGCAAGCTTAATCTTTCAGAATTGCAATTGATTCATACAAATAAAACAGGGAAATTGTTGACTTTTCCAGTTGTGGCGGCAGGAATTGTTGCGAATTTAGCAGCTAATGACTTAAAGTCATTGCGCGAAGCTGGTAGCTTGGTTGGGTTAGCTTTCCAAGTTCGTGATGATATTTTAGATGTGACAGCAACGTTTGAAGAAATTGGAAAAACGCCGAAAAAAGATTTACTTGCTGATAAGGCGACTTATCCAAGCTTGCTTGGTTTAGAAAAATCGTATGACATCTTGAATCGATCAATTGACCAAGCGCTAGCTATTTTCCAAAAACTTTCGGAAACACAAGCGTTTAATGCAGAAAAAATCACTAAAATGATAGAAAGGTTGCGACTAAATGCCTAAGGAAAGAGTTGATGTGCTTGCCTATAAACAAGGGCTTTTTGAAACGCGTGAACAAGCAAAACGTGGTGTTATGGCAGGTTTGGTTGTCAATGTGATTAATGGTGAGCGGTATGACAAACCAGGTGAGAAGATTGACGATGGGACGGAGCTAAAGCTTAAAGGTGAAAAATTAAAATACGTTAGCCGTGGTGGGCTGAAACTGGAAAAAGCTTTACAAGTTTTTGAGATTTCTGTTGACGGACAAACGACAATCGACATCGGTGCTTCAACAGGTGGTTTTACCGATGTGATGCTTCAAAATGGTGCAAAACTTGTCTATGCGGTTGATGTTGGTACCAATCAATTGGTTTGGAAACTTCGTCAGGATGAACGTGTTCGTAGCATGGAGCAGTATAATTTCCGCTATGCAGAATTGGCGGATTTTACAGAAGGTCAACCAACTTTTGCTAGTATCGACGTTAGCTTTATCTCTTTGAATTTGATTTTGCCAGCGCTTCACAATATTTTGGCTGATAATGGTCAAGTTGTGGCTCTTATCAAACCACAATTCGAAGCAGGACGTGAGCAGATTGGTAAAAATGGAATTGTTCGTGATAAAGCTGTTCATCAAAAAGTTTTGGAAAATGTGACAGATTTTGCTCTAAATTACGGATTTATAGTTAAAGGACTTGATTTTTCACCGATTCAAGGTGGACATGGTAACATTGAATTTCTGGTTTATTTGGAAAAATCAGCTGACGCTCAAGATTTAGTTACTGCCATGATTCCAGAAATTGTAGAAAAGGCACATAAGGAATTTAAAGATGAAAAAGAGTGAACGTTTAGAATTAATCAAAAGAATTGTTGCTGAAAATGCTGTTGAGACACAGCATGATTTGCTAAAATTGCTTGAAGCAGAAGGTTTGACATTAACGCAAGCTACTGTTTCACGTGACATGAATGAAATTGGTATCATCAAAGTACCTTCACCTGAGGGTCCTTATATTTATGGGCTTTCAAAAGACAAGACAAAAAAAGTTGGTCAAGTTTCTGTGCCAATTAAAAGCACAGTTCTTGCGATTTCAGAAGAAACAGCAGGGCTTGAAAACATGATTAATCTTGATGTGAATCCAGGAAATAGCCGTTTGATTAAACGTTTCTTGTTGGAAGATTTTAAAGATGTGATTTTCAGTATCCTTGCTGACGATGATAGTTTATTAGTCGTTACCAAAACAGCTGAAGGAGCAGCAGCAATTCGCCAAGAAGTGCTTAAATGGATGAAAGACTGTAACTAAGGGAGGTCACCCAATGCTTTTAGAAATTTCCATTAAAAATTTTGCCATTATCGAAGAAATCTCGCTTACTTTTGAAAATGGCATGACGGTTTTGACAGGGGAAACTGGAGCGGGGAAGTCGATTATTATTGATGCCATGAACCTCATGTTGGGGGCGCGGGCTAGTCTTGACGTTATTCGTCATGGGGCTAACAAGGCTGAAATTGAAGGGCTTTTTTCGGTTGGTGAAAATCCTGCGCTCACACAGATTTTGGAAGAAAATGGCATTGATGTGACAGAAGAATTGATTATTCGCCGTGACATTCTGCAAAATGGTCGTTCTATCGGTCGTATCAACGGACAAATGGTGAATCTGACAACGTTACGTGCCGTTGGGCAGTATCTGGTTGATATTCATGGACAACATGACCAAGAAGAGTTGATGAAGCCCAATATGCACATTCGGATGTTGGATGAATTTGGTAATGAACAGTTTGCTGATGTCAAAAAACATTACCAAGAGCTTTTTGAAAGCTATCGTCAATTGCGTAAGCGTGTCGTGACCAAGCAAAAAAATGAACAAGAGCATAAAGCGCGTATTGAAATGTTAGAATTTCAGATAGCAGAGATTGAAGCGGCAGCCTTGAAATCTGGTGAGGACCAGGTACTCAATCAAAAACGTGATAAATTGCTTAATCATAAAAACATTGCAGATACGTTGACCAATGCTTATGTCATGCTTGATGACGAAGAATTTTCAAGTCTATCTAACATTCGTTCAGCCATGAATGATTTGATGACGCTCGAAGAATTTGATGCTGACTATAAAGAAATGTCAGCTAACGTTTCAGAGGCTTATTATATCCTAGAAGAAGTCACGAAACACCTAGGTGATGTCATTGATGACCTTGATTTTGATGCGGGAAGCTTGCAACAAATCGAAGCGCGCCTAGAGGTGATTTATAGCATTACACGCAAATATGGCGGTAGTGTTGATGATGTTTTAGAGTATTATGATAATATCACCAAGGAATACAATCTTTTGACTGGAAATGATGAGTCATCTGATGACATGGAAAAAGCCCTTAAACGCTTGGAAAAAGAATTGATTGTTGCTGCTGAAGAACTCAGTCAAGAACGCCATGCCTTGGCTAAAAATTTGGAAGCTGAAATCAAGCAAGAGTTAGCTGATTTGTACATGGAAAAGGCTGATTTTCAAGTCCAATTCACCAAAGGAAAATTCAACCGTGATGGAAATGAAACTGTTGAATTTTACATTTCAACGAACCCTGGTGAAGGCTTTAAACCACTCGTTAAGGTTGCGTCTGGTGGTGAAATTTCTCGTTTAATGTTGGCTATCAAATCAGCATTTTCACGTAAAGAGGACAAAACAAGTATCGTCTTTGACGAAGTGGATACTGGTGTATCTGGTCGCGTTGCGCAAGCTATTGCCCAAAAAATCTATAAAATCGGAAGTAACGGACAAGTCTTGGCAATATCTCATTTACCACAAGTGATTGCCATTGCTGATTATCAGTTCTTTATCGAAAAACGCAGTGATGAAAATACGACTGTTTCAACGGTTCGCTTGTTGACCGAAGAAGAACGAGTAGAAGAAATCGCTAAAATGCTTGCTGGTAGCGATATTACTGAAATGGCACGCGAACAAGCTCGCGAACTATTGAAGAAGTAAAAAGTGAAGCTGCAAGGCTTCTTTTTTGCGCAATTAGACTTTCTCTGATAAAATGTCCCCTAAGTTTTAAAAATTTGGTATAATTAATGTTAGAATAAAATTTAGATACAAGTATCGAAAGTATGATAGGATAGAAAATGAGTAAAATTAAAATTGTTACGGATTCCTCTTTAACTATTGAACCTGAATTGGTTGAAAAATATGATATTACCGTTATCCCACTATCGGTCATGATTGATGGTGTCGTGTATTCAGATAGTGATTTGAAAGAAGAAGGAAAATTCCTTAACATGATGCGAAACAGTAAGGAATTGCCAAAAACAAGTCAGCCACCAGTAGGCGTTTTTGCAGAAGTTTATGAAAACTTGATGAAAAATGGTGCTGATCATATTGTTTCCATTCATATCACACACACGCTTTCAGGGACAGTTGAAGCAGCGCGTCAAGGGGCTAATTTAGCAGGTGCTGATGTTACTGTTATTGACTCAACCTTTACAGACCAATGTCAAAAATTCCAAGTAGTTCAAGCTGCAAAATTGGCTCAGGAAGGTGGTAGTTTAGAAGAAGTTATTGCTAAAATTGAAGAGGTTCGTCAAAAATCTGAACTTTTTATTGGTGTATCAACGCTTGAAAATTTGGTAAAAGGTGGACGTATCGGACGTGTGACTGGTCTTATTAGCTCACTCCTTAACATTAAAGTTGTTATGGAAATGGTTGATTGTGAATTAAATCCGATTATTAAAGGACGTGGCCTTAAAACATTCAATAAGTGGCTAGACAATTTTATTGAATACGCTAAAGGTAAAAAAGTAGCAGAAATTGGTATTTCTTACTGTGGTACGGCTGATATGGCAAATGGATTTAAGGAAAAGTTACAAGTGTTAGGAGCTCCGATTGCTGTTCTTGAAACAGGTTCAATTATCCAAACACACACTGGTGAAAATGCCTTTGCGGTAATGGTACGTTATGAGTAAGAAAAAGAATATTTTAACTGGGTTTGCTTTCTTTTTAGCAAGCCTTCTTCTGTTTATTGTCATTTTTAGTGTGCTGATTCCAAAATCTGATACAGAGCTAACAAAGAAAGATTTTTTGGCACAAGAAGCGACACCGTTTCATTATGTGGCGATTGGTGATTCGTTGACGGAAGGAGTCGGTGACACTACTAACCAAGGTGGTTTTGTTCCTTTGCTGGCGCAAAGTTTAACAGATACTTATGACTATCAAGTTACTGATAGTAATTACGGTGTTTCTGGAAATACCAGCAAGCAAATTTTGCAGCGGATGCAAGAAAAGACAGACATTCAAAAATCATTGGTTAAGGCAGATATGATGACCCTAACCGTTGGTGGAAATGATGTCATGGCAGTTATTCGAAAGAATTTAACGAGTTTGTCTGTTTCTACTTTTACCAAACCTGCCAAATCTTATCAAAAACGCTTGCGTCAGATTATTGAATTAGCGCGTGCAGAGAATGAAGATTTGCCAATTTATATTTTGGGCATTTACAATCCATTCTACCTCAATTTCCCTGATATGACGGAAATGCAAGAAATCGTCGATAATTGGAATAACGCTACTGAAAGTGTCACCGAAGAGTATGCCAATGTCTATTTTGTACCTATCAACGATGACTTATATAAGGGAATTAATGGTGAAGAAGGGATTGTTTCAACTTCTGGTGACCAGACAACCGTGATTAATGATGTCCTTTTTAGCGGTGACCATTTTCACCCAAATAATATTGGTTACCAAATCATGTCAGATGTAACAATGGAGAAAATCAGTGAAACTAAAGAAGAATGGAAAGAAGATTAATTGGTGGAAATGGGGATTTCTTCTCATTTTGTCTATAAATATTGCGTTTGTGGGCGTTGTTGCTAGTCGTTTGATTCAAGTGAGAGAACCAGCGGTTGAGAGCGGTAGTTCTAAAAAAACGGATAGCGTTAAAGTTGGGACTTTTTCAACAAATCGTGAGCAATTAAACGACACTGTTGCTGCTTATCTGGAGGATTATCAGACAGACCAAATGTCCTATACCGTCTATGCTACATCATCAGCGATTATGTTTGAAGGGACATATACCCTTTTAGGCTCTAAAGTGCCACTTTATATTTATTTTCAACCTAGCCGTCTTGATTCTGGTGCGGTTCAGCTTAAAATTACATCATTTTCAGTTGGTACACTTTCCTTGCCTGAATCAGAGGTTTTAAAATATATAAAATCAAGCTATAAATTGCCAAGTTTTGTTAAAGTTTTACCGAACGAGTCAGCGATCAATATTAATATTCAAAATCTAAAAAATGGTGCAGACCTTTATTTGAAGGCCACTACTATTGATCTTGTAGGTAATCAATTCAATTTTGATATTTACAAGAAAAACGACTAAAAGACGTTTAATACTTGACCTAAAAGCTATTTTTGGGTATCATAGAACGTGTTAAAGTGTTAACGCTTAGAAATTAATTGGAGGATTTGTTAAATGGCTAACAAACAAGATTTAATCGCTAAAGTTGCAGAAGCAACTGAGCTTACTAAAAAAGATTCAGCAGTAGCTGTAGATGCAGTATTCTCAGCAATCGAAAGCTTCCTTTCTGAAGGCGAAAAAGTTCAATTAATCGGTTTTGGTAACTTTGAAGTTCGCGAACGCGCAGCTCGTAAAGGTCGTAACCCACAAACTGGTGAAGAAATTGAAATTGCAGCTTCAAAAGTACCTGCGTTCAAAGCTGGTAAAGCACTTAAAGATGCTGTAAAATAATTTACATTTAAAAAGCCTATCATATCAAGTGTTACAACTTGTATGGTAGACTTTTTTTAGTGTTGTGGGACAAATTTGGAACAAAAATCAGTATTTTTCAAGTATATTTGTTACATCTGTTTTCATTTTTTTGGTTACGTGAGTGTAAATTTGAATAGTAGTTTTAGCATCAGAGTGTCCCACTCGTTCCATGATTGCTTTTAAAGGAGTTCCGTTTTCTGCTAAACGACTAACGAGAGTATGCCTAAAGATGTGACTAGTAATCTCTTTTGGTATTGGTCTTTCAAGTCTTAGGTTTGCTTTCTTAGCTGCTTCATTAAATGAGTTAGTTTGAATCGGAACTCCGTTTTTAGTGGTAAAAATATATCCCATATCTTTAAAACGATGGTTAGTATTCTTTTCAATCTCGTTCATGAATTGAAATTCTTTGATGATTTCCATTTCTCGTTTTGTCATAAACGTTTCACGATAGGATGCAGGTGTTTTAGGAGAAGTTTTTTCACCATTTTGATATCCATCTGTATGATCATATGTCCCGTGTAGTTGAAGAATTCTGGTTTCAAAGTTGATGTTCGCAGGTTCTATACTAACAATTTCACTTATTCGTCCACCATTCAAACTAATAAATTCGGCTAATAAAGCAAGTCTATATGTGTTAGGTCTTCGTCTAAATTCTTTTAAAAATGGTTGAATTTCATTTTCTTCAAGATATTTTTGTTCGATTTTTTTCCAGTCTTCTAAGGTTTTTTTAACTCTAGGTAGTTTGGCACGTCTGGCAGGATTGTCTTGGGTAATGTTTAACGTCATAGCATAATCAAAGGCTTGGTTGAGTAATGTTTTTGTGCGTTCTTTCTTATTCCTAGATCCCTTCAAATTATCTAAGTAATTCTGGACGTATTTGGGGTCGATATTGGTGACTTTGACGTCAATCCCAAAAGTGTCTCTGATTTCTTTGATATTTCCCTTCAGCGAAGCGATAGAAGAGCGTTTTAGTTCTTGTTTATGAAATGCCCACCAACTATCGAAAAGCTCTGTAAACGACATTTCAGAGGATTCTAGCGTGCTTATTTTTTTCGCTATTTTAGTTTGAAGTATCTTTTGAGCTTGCTTTCTTGTCCTTGGGGTGTCTCTGTCCATTAAGATAGTGACTTTTTGCCATTTGCCTGTGTATGGATTTTTGTAACGTTCCCCAAAATTGACTTTTCCGCTTTTGTGTTTTTCGACAAACATTGTTTTTACCTCACTTTTTTGTTAAAATGGGTATAGTAAAGGACCTACCGCATGCAGGCTTTTACTATACTACCAATTATTCCTTACACTCTAAGTTTGGCGACAGGGAGTGTAGGGATTTTTTGTTTACTAATTTGCTAGTTCTTGTTGTTCAATTTTTAAAGTCTCAAAATATTGTTCAGCAGCGGCTAAATCCGTAAAGTGAACAGTATTATTATATTCTTTATGAACTAATTTTTTAATTTCTTCTAAATCAACTTTAAAGAACTCCTTGCGTTGATTTACTTTATTAACCTCTTGTTTTCTAAAGTAGTTATGCAAAGTATTTTCTAAAGCTGGTGCATCTTCACTGAAGATAAGTGCATGGACATCAAAAGGGAATGGAACAGAAGCACTAGATAACTCTGAAATCCTATCCATTGGTTCTAAACGGCGAGTCATACCAATTTTATAAACGTTTTTGCCGAACGAGCCGATATTTGAAATGATATAAACATATCCTGCACGAGTATTTGATTCTCTATCAAGAACGTTTTGTTTATCTTTTTCAAGAATCTTAATTTTTTCTTCAAGTTCCTTGATTTTATCTGCATAGATATTTTGTTCAACTTCATTTTTAGCAGAACTGAGATACTTCATTAATTTAGAAAGTTCATTATTAAATTGTCTTTCTTCTTTTTCGAGTTTACGTTTAGCATTTTGAATTTCTTTTTCAACTTTTTGTTGTTCACGAATCTCTTCTTTTTGAGCTTTTAGTAATTCTCTTTCATTATCAAGTTGCTTTTGATACTTATAAATAATATCTAACTGCTTTAGTTTAGATGTAAGCAATTTTTGATTTAATTGAACTCCATCAATCTTAAAAAGACTGTTTAAAGTTTCAAAGGATTTGGCAAGCTTATTTCTATAATTATCCACATTTCGGATTGTAACGTTGGAAATATAGTAGTCTGCTTCCGAATTAAAAGCGCGCAACAATTGCTTAGTTTGTTTGTTTAGCATAGTTTTAGTGCTAGATTTATCATATTTTGTAACGGCTTTATCGTTCTTTATTAACTCTTTTTCATTAAGTTTTTCAAGTGATAGTTCGTTTTTTATTTCGTTTGCTGAAATATTGTCGCTAAAATCAACGGTAGTCTCTTTGAATAACGCTTCATCTGCACTTTCTGATAAAAGTAAATCAATTTTTTCTTTCTCTTTATTTAGAGTTGCGATTTCGCCATCCAATTTTTCCTTTTTGCTATTCGCATCACTTATAATTTGCTTAGCCTTATTACTTGCGTCATCAATAAGCCCTTTAGCTTCGGTCTTAGCATTTTTTACAATAACAATTGACTCATCTTGACGTTCAATAGTTTCTTTATATTTTGCATAATCTTCTTTTGATAAAGACGGCAGCTCTTCGTCTTTAGCTAACATTAAAACAACCGCAGCAATAGTTGTAATGTAATATGTTGCTGGTCCTAATAAAAACAGTACAATCCAAAACCAATTTCTATAATAAAAGGGCAGTTTACTTTTCTCCATTACTTTTCTCTCCTATTTGCAGATTTTAAGCATTATGCGCAATAACATCTAAAGCTCCAATAATACGTTGAGCATTTTCAATTGCTTCTTTATATTCTTTAGACGTGTTTTTTACAGGTTTTCTAAGAAGGTCGATAAAGACAACAGGTTTGCTAAAGTCGTTTGAAGTAACACGAATGGTCATGTTTAAGATTTTAGTTGTTGTTTTTCGCTTAGCAGTAATACCGCCAGCAATTGCGCCCAAGCCACCGAATACAGCTCCAGCAACAAGCGCTTGACCAACACCACCAGACACAACGGCTTGGTCGTTAATGATTAAATCATAAGATACTAACTCTTCAAATGAGTACCAGTCAGTATCGTTTTTTGATTTCTTAACCATACTAGGGATAAGTGATAAGCCACCAGTTCCCATTGCCAAGCCCGCTTTACCAATGGTTTTAGCTGTACCACCGACAAGACTTGAACCTTTAGCTTTATTTGCTCCGTGGATTCGATATACCTTGTTAGCTCTATCAATTTCTAAAGGTCCGATTTTATCAGTACGTTTATAACTGTTATTGTCTAAAAATCCCATTTTCTTTTTCCTCCTGTATTAACTTTTAGTATGTTCTATTAGTGTTATCGTTTTATCAAAATACAATTGATTGAATTGTGGAATTGTAACCATTTCGATAATCCAATACTATTTGAACTGCTTCTTGGATAGGAATGCAGTAGTTATAGACTAAAAAATTCTTTAAACGGTTCATGATTGCTGCACCAGACATATAATTTTCTCTGATTAAGTCATTGAAATTTTTACCATTTAAAATACTATTTTTTAGTCTTTCATCATTTAGCAAGAACAGAGAAGCTAGTGTGTTTGCTTCATCTTCGATTGGCTGCAATTCTTTTGGATAATTTCCAGTAGAAATGTTAGACACGTTAGACATCATAGAAGCATACATACGCTGCTTTTTATTACCTTCAAAATGAGCAAAAATGTGACTTAACTCATGTAGAATTGAAAACATAACTCTACCTAAGATAGGTCTTTGATTAATATAGACAACATATCTGTCTGAACAATCATAAGTCATGGTTACACCAGATAAAGGGTCGCAAAATTCTTTAGGTACAAATTTTATTTTGCAGTTATTGACTATACCTTTATATTTTATATCTTCTCTAGTAGCTTGACGTCCGCCAATATCTCTAAAGTATTCTTCGTATTGATCAACATCAAGAAAAACAAATAAAATATTGTATTTTCTTTCAAAGTAATCAATAACATGTTTGCTAGTGATTTCTGTAAATGATAAATTAAAATAGCGGCTAACTTCATTTAAGAAGTAATTAGCTTTCTGCTGATAAAGGTAGTAATCTGCAGAATCGATAAAACGATATTCCAAATAAAACACCTACTTCCAGTTTGAATCATCTTCGATAAGGCTACGAGCAGTCTGCATTAGCCCTGAAAGAGCATTGTTAAAACGTTCTTTTTCCATGTCAGTCATATTTGCAGTTTCTTTACGAAACATAACAAGAGCTTGCTGTTCCTGAGAGGTTATAAGATCGTTATTTTTGTTGGAAGCAATTGTAGGATTGTCTGTACGTCCCAAGAGATAATCAGTAGAAACATTAAAGTAATCAGCGATTTCTTGTAGACGGTCAGATTTTGGAGTTTTTTCTTTTAAAGTGTATAGGTAATTTACACTAAAACCTAAATCTTCAGCAACTTTTTGTAAACTTACACCTTGCTTTTTAGATAATTCCTTTATTTTTTCAAATGTTGAAAACATTGATATATCAGCCTTTCTTAAGGATGACAAAAAATATTTATAAAAAAGTGTAAAAATCTCTTGACTTATTTTACACTATAATATAAAATAGTTTTTGTAAGTTAAAGAGTTAGTAAAGTAACTTGTTAAAACTTATCAAAATTCAATATAGCTTTGGCGAGCGTAAAAGATTGATTTAATAACGTTTTATCAAGTGTTTTCTTTATGGATTTATTTTACACCATAGTATAAAAGTTTGTCAAGAATTTTATAAAATTATTTACTAATTCTTTTGATTTACACTATATATTTTTTAGAAAGGAGCAAACATGAGTTTACAACATCAAAAATGGATTACTCTTGTCCAAGAAAAAATGTCACAAAAAGGTTGGTCGAAAAGTGATTTGGCACAAGTGTGTGGTGTTTCTTCGGCAATGATTACAAGGCTTTTGAAAGAAGGTTATGGTAGCGATAGTTTTAAATTACTAGTATCAAAAAAACTTGGCATTCGTGAACCTTGGGAAGAATTTGAGGGGTAATGTATGAACGAACAAAAAGAAAAACTAGCTGAAGATGGCGCTAGTTTGATAGTGTGGGCAGTTATTACGATTCTGTTGTATTGCTTTTCAAGTGGTTGGCTATGGCTTGTGTTTAAATTCATCATGACGGTTATATTAATTTATAGCATTCGTGACTGGTTTGTAGAATGGACTTTATTTCTTAGTAAGTATAAAGTCAATAAATTCAAGTAACAATTCTTTTAGTGGAGGAAGAAAAAGTCCAACTAACCAAAAAATAATCTGAAATAGTTTGCTAGAGGTCTTCTCTTCGCTAATTCCAAGGTATTTAAGTAATTGGAGTGGAAGGGAAAGAACAAAGTGAATGAAATGGCGTAGAGAGTGAACATCTTGAAATTGAAGTTCGTAGTATGACTTTAAATTATCTAAAAGTACAATTTGGTCTCCTAAAATGTTCTGATTAAGACTAGGAAAACTAGCGATGACATCTATCTGATTAGTAGCAATTACATTAGCATTTCGTTGAACAATATTTTTGGCAAAACTTTCTTTACCATAGCGCTTCTTATATAACCTTGTGAAGACAGCATTGCTTGGTTTAACAGTTTCAGAGTCGGTTCTTATCCATTTGTCAAAATGTTCAGAAAGTTCTTTGACCTGTAGATAATCTGATTTTTTATCAGAGTATTCTAAATAACAAAAAAGAGCGATTATAACTATGATAGTTGCGTAGTAAAGCATATTTTACCTCCATTTTTTATTCCCATTATATCAAATTTAGAAAGGATAACACATGAAACTTAACGTAGAAATTACAAATCTAGCTGAGTTTATAACAGCAACAGAAGTAGCTCTAAAAAAAGCCGAAGAATTACAAAAAGCAATTCAACGACTTAATGATATTGATTTATTAATGAGAATCAATGAAAAAGATATACGAAGTGGAAATATAGCCACTGCATCCATTGATGCTGGTCAACTGTCAAGCCGACTTCAAAAAACATCAATCATAGGAAAGGAGCAAAAGCCTATGGAAAATTTAGCAAAAGAAGTGGAAGACTTAGTTAAAGTCAAAGCTACACAAGCATTGGTTCAATCTGAAACTTATCAGGAAGCCATTCTATTAGTCGGACAAAATGCAAGTTTAACTGAACATGGTCAGGCTATTAAAAAAGCTATTCAAGCTGAAATCGCAAGTCAAGCATTGAATAGCAAGATTAATTATAATTCTTCAACTTTAACTACAGCTGAAGAAGAGTAAACAACTGATGGATTTTCAACATCATAAAAAAATGAACTATTTACAAGCAATGTAGTAAAACTTGGAATTAATCCTTCTCGAATGTGGTTCCAAAGTGAAAAGAATTCACCTAATGAAGTTTCATTATCTCTTTTTACAATAGTTTGAAAACCTTGTTCTTCGTGAAAAATAATAGTTGAACCATCAGCAAACGTTACTTTAATTTTGGGCATAACTTTCACCTCCTTTCCAAAAATATTATATCACGGAAAGGACTTAACTATAGAAAGGACGGTGCATGTATTTTGGACACAAAAAAGCGACTGACGGCAATCAGTCACTAACAAAAATAAACTTAACTAGATTATATCACATTTAAAAGGAGCACGCTATGCCGAAAGTCGAAATAACTTACAAGGCTGTCGGAATCAACGAAGATGCTGAATGGGGCGATTATGATCACTTGATGCAACGTTGGGAAGGTTTGAGCAAGAGCGTTGCCAAACAGTGGGCAGCCGAAATGCGTGAGCATCCAGAGTTTAGGAAATACATCGACAATCCTACACATCGAATAGTTTTTATCAATTACAAAGGATTTGAGCTATTTGTTAAATGGAAATCACGTAACCGATATTTGAGTAAAAAAGAAACATTAGCAGAAATGCTAAAAAACATGAAATTAGAAGCAGAGGTTTTATTATGACATTATTTAACTGGATTTTTACAAAACCTAACAAACAAGAAACTACTCAACCAGAATTCGTGTTTGAAAGTTGGGAAACAAAAGCAAAACGTTACGACAATGTTATTAAAGCGCAAAATGCTATGACACGATACATTCAAAGAGGTTGACATGATACAAGAAGTTATTAACGAAAATGAGTTCTTGAAAGACGAAAACAAACGTCTAAACAACGAACTGACAAAACATTACTTTGCGACAGTCGCAAAAGCAAATTTACTCGACATTATCATTGCTGAGGGCTATATCTTGCCATCAACGCTTGATAAATGTATCAATCAACTTGATGAAGTTGACCAACTAGAAATTAGAAAGGTTATGACAAAATGAGATTGGCAAAACAAAAATTAGGAGCTCAACAAAATGGATATGGTCGTATTGGGTGTGATATTGATATTTACAATGAAATCGCTGAAATTGCAGACAAATGTGGTTATACATTGACAAGTGTCACGAATGCACTGCTTGGCTTCGCTTTAGAAAACAGTGAAATTATCACAGAGACTAAAACGGTAGAAGTTAATACATTCAGGATTGGAAGTGAGGATTTTGATGGTGACAATCAATAAACTTGAAATCGAAAACGTCAAGCGCATCAAAGCAGTTAAAATTGAACCATCTGCAACTGGTTTAACTGTAATTGGTGGGAATAATAACCAAGGTAAAACAAGTGTTCTGGATAGTATTGCTTGGGCTCTTGGTGGTAACAAATACAAGCCAAGTAAAGCAGAGCGTGAAGGGTCAATGGTACCGCCTACGCTTAAAGTGACACTTTCAAATGGGCTGATTGTGGAACGTAAAGGTAAGAATAGTGCGCTTAAAGTAGTTGACCCAAATGGCCAAAAAGCAGGGCAACAGCTGTTAGATAGCTTCGTGGAAGAGTTAGCTATCAATCTTCCTAAATTCATGGACAGCACGCCAAAAGACAAGGCTAACACGCTTTTACAAATCATTGGTGTTAGTGACCAGCTAGCTGAATTGGAGCTAAAAGAAAAGGAAATCTATAATCAACGCCACGCAGTTGGTGTGATTGCTGACCAAAAAGAAAAGTTCGCCAAAGAACAGCCATACTATCCAGATGCACCGAAAGAACTGGTTAGCATTTCCGAGCTTATCCAACAACAGCAAGCTATCTTAGCTAAGAATGGTGAGAATGCTCGTAAGCGTCAAAACGTGACAGTCATTCAACAAAACTACGACTTCAAACAACAAGAAGTTGATGAACTAAAAAAGAAGCTTAGAGCGGCTGAACAACAATTGGACCAGCTAACGGAAGATTTACAGATTGCACAGACTGACGCTATGGATTTGCACGACGAGTCAACAGCTGAAATCGAAGAAAATATTGCGCGTATTGACGAAACTAACAGACGTGTTCGCGCTAATCTTGACAAAGATAAAGCTGAGGACGACGCTAAACAACAACGTGAACAATACAATCAATTGACTAACGAAATCGAAGCTGTTCGTCAACAAAAAACAGACTTGTTAACCAACGCAGACTTGCCACTTGAAGGCTTGTCAGTTAACGACGGTAAGCTACTTTACCAAGGTCAAGAATGGGATAACATGTCTGGTAGTCAACAGCTTATGGTGGCTACTGCGATTGTTCGTAAGCTTAAACCAGAATGTGGTTTTGTTCTGATTGACAAACTAGAACAAATGGACCAAATCACACTTGAACAGTTCGGCAATTGGTTAGAACAAGAAAGCTTACAAGCCATTGCCACAAGAGTGTCAACTGGTGATGAGTGTGCTGTAATTATCGAGGACGGCTACTCTATCGAAAACAAAGCGCTAAATAAGCAAATTAGCGAAGTTGGAGCGCAGTTAGATAAAGTCAAAGCCCAAGGCTGGCAAGCAGGCAAATTTTAAGAAATAGGAGAAAAAACAATGAAACAAACTAAAACATTTATCGTATTTCGCAACAAAGAAAAAGGTTATTTTCTAAGCGCGTATAAAAACAATGAAGATGCTCTAGCATTTACAGCTAACTATACCAAAGAAATTAAATCAGCGCTTTCTATTCCTGAAGAGAATTTCAAAGAAGATAAGGAAAAATACGAAGGCTTGTTGCAAGCATTTGAAGCAGAACCACTAAAAGTTGAAACTGAATATACACTCACGACACTAGACGGTGAAGAACCAGAAGAAATTAAGGCCGACAATCAAAGCAAGGCTAAAATGCTATTTGATGCGCTTGATGATATTTTTGGGGGTGACGATTAATGCAAATCACAAAAGGAAAACGCGCACGAGCCCAAAAAGTAGTCATCTATGGTCCAGAAGGTATTGGTAAATCAACCTTTGCATCACAATTCCCAGGAGCAGTATTTATTGACACCGAAGGATCAACCGACAACATGGACGTTTCACGCTTGAATAAACCGTCAAGCTATACCATGCTAAAAAATGAAATTGCATGGGTCAAAGCTAATCCAACTGTTTGTAAGACGCTTGTCATTGATACGATTGACTGGGCAGAAAGTTTAGTCATTGCAGATGTCTGCGCACAACATGGCAAGAAAGGTATTGAGGATTTCGGTTGGGGGAATGGCTACACATACACTAAGGAAGAAATGGGGCGTTTGCTCAATCAACTTGGTGAATTGGTCGATTTAGGTATCAACGTTGTGTTAACAGCGCACGCTCAAATGCGTAAATTTGAACAGCCAGACGAAATGGGGTCTTACGACCGTTGGGAACTTAAACTTGGTAAAAAGACAAGTTCACAGACGGCACCGTTAGTTAAAGAATGGGCTGATATGGTTTTGTTTGCCAATTATAAAACAGTCGTCATGACAGCCGATAACGGTAAGAAAAAGGCTACTGGTGGGCAACGTGTTCTATACACGCAACACCACCCAGCTTGGGACGCTAAAAATCGTCATGGTTTACCAGAGGAAATGACGTTTGATTATGCAGGTATTGCACACATCTTTAATCAAGCAACGGTACAACCACAGCCTACACCTCAACCACAACCACAACAACCAGTGCCAGAACCTGCTCCACAAGCACCAGCACAGGAACAAACACCAACTGCTGAACCAGCGCCAGAGGCTCAACCACAGGCGCAAGAAACGCCACAGCAACCGTCACAAGCGCCTGAAAGCTTAACGCAGCCTGCGCCAGAACGTCAACCTTACCAAGAGCCTAATTTAGCCTTGCCACAAGCTCTGCGTGATTTGATGATACAAAATCAAGTCACAGAGCTTGAAGTCCAAAAGGCAGTTGCTCAAAAGGGTTACTATCCAGAAGACACGCCAGTTATCATGTATGACCCAGGATTTATTGACGGTGTTCTTATTGGCGCTTGGGAACAAGTGTTTAGCATGATTAAAGATAATCGTATCTTGCCATTTTAGAAAGGAATCACAATGGATAAAACAATTAAATTAGACTTGTCAGCTATCGGTGAAGGGAGTCTACAAGAAAAAGTAGACAAAGAACTTGAAAAAATCTTTGACAACATTCTTGATCCAAATACTGAAAGCAAGCCAGCGCGTAAGTTAACGATTACGCTCACAATGAAAGCTGACGAAAGTCGTCAGACTGTCAGCACAGCAATGGAAGTGAAATCAACACTAGCACCTCAAAAAGGTGCAGCAACAACCGTCCTTGTTGGTCAGAAAGACGGTAAGGTCTACGCTAACGAATTGCTTAGTAGCGTTCCTGGTCAAACCTATTTCGACAATGAAGCGGTCTTGCGTACCGATATTGGCGAACCAATCGAAGCGCTAGAAAAAGGCATTAATGAAGATGTCATTGATTTTAATAAACAGAAAGCAGGTAATTAATTATGTCAGAAAACATTAAAGAAGCTATTGCATACGGCGTTGAGTTAGCAAGCCGTGAAGAAAAAATCATCACAGTTGATGACAAACACTACTATGATGACTCAAAAGCTAATCTTGTTGAGCTTGAACCGAAACTTTATCCAGATGTACTTGAATTATGCACGCTTGATAGTTTAGTCGACTACCTTAAATCAGGACTTAACAACACTAGCTATCAACGTTTAATGGTTATTGTGGAAAGTCCAACTCAAGTGTCTGTCTATACTGAAGATGATGAAAAAGCAGTACGTACACGTCTTGTTAGCGTTGAAGCACGTATCCCAAGTATTCAATACGGTTACTACATGTCATCAACTGACTTCAACGTTTACCTACAATCTAAATTTGAAGATACAGATGACCGCGACGTTGTTTTGAATTTTGCAAGTGCGCTTAAAATTGACAATGGTTCAGAAATTGTTGATAACGGTGTTAGCCAAACAACGACTGTTAAAACTGGAGTAGCTAACTTAGCAAAAGCTAAAGCACCAAACCCAGTCATGCTACGTCCATACCGCACATTTGCAGAGGTGGAACAACCAGCTAGCCAATTTGTATTTCGTATCGATAAAAATGCAGAAATGGCACTATTTAGCGCAGATGGTGGTAAATGGCGCTTAGATGCAATCAACAACGTTGCTAACTACTTGAAAGCACAACTTGCAGAGCAAGGCAATATTACAATTTTAGCTTAATCAAAAAGGAGAAATTAACATGACACAATTTAACAATAACTTTGACCATGAATTAGGGTGGGATGATGAAATTACCACAGACCCAAAAGAATTCGTACAGCTCACGCCTGGTGACTACCAATTCACAGTCACTAACTTAGAACGTGGACGTCACACACCAAACCCACAAAAGCCAGGAAAACTTCCAGCATGTAATAAAGCAACACTTACCCTTCAAATTGAAACAGCAGAAGGTATTGCACAATTAACACACAACTTATTCTTGCACACGTCAACAGAAGGTACGCTATCAGCGTTCTTTGGCGCAATCGGTCAAAAGAAACACGGTGAACCACTTCGTATGAATTGGAATAGTGTCATTGGCGCAAAAGGTGTTTGCCGAGTAAACAAACGTAAAGGTACTGCTCAATATGCCGACCGTGAATATGACAATATTAGAGCCATGATTTACGCTGACGACGTTGATTGGACAAAAGTGTTGAACGCAAACGTACAACCGCAACAGCCAACTTATCAACAACCAGCACAAAATTATCAAACAACACCACAACCTCAACAATCCCCACAACAACCTGCAGGTTTTCAAGCTGGGCAATTTTAAGAGGTAGCTAACAATGAAAACAAGAAAATTAAAGAATGATTTAACTGGTCAGACTTTTGGTTTTCTAAGGGTATTACGCCGTTCCGAAGATGTCGGGAACGGTCGTAAGCCTGTTGTTAAGTTTGTCTGCGAGTGCAAATGCGGAAAAACTATTCATGTTAAATCAGATTCCTTACTATCTGGTCACACAGTAAGTTGTGGATGTAAAAAAGTAAAACATGGATTTTCACACAAGGAGCGTTTATACCAAACATGGCTTAATATGCGTCAAAGATGTAATAATCCTAATCGTCCAGATTTTGCAAGATATGGTGATAGAGGGGTAAAGATTTGTGACGAATGGCAGGATTATTCAAAATTCAGAGAATGGTCATTATCACACGGATATGCCGACAACTTATCGATTGACCGCATTGATGTTAATGGTAATTATGAACCCTCTAATTGCAGGTGGGTAGATAACTATATTCAAGCAAACAACACTCGTAAAAATCATTTGATTACATTTGAAGGCAAAACTTATACAATGGCAGAACTTGCCAGAAAGCTAGGGGTATCTTATGCAGCATTACAGCACAGAGTAGAGCGAGGTTGGACGATTGATAGAATCGTCAACACACCTCAAAGGAGTTGGTGAAATGGAATTACGAAGCTATCAGCAAGAAAGTATTGACTCTATTTTGTCAGAATGGGAGCAAGGTCATAAAAGAACGTTATTAGTTTTGCCAACAGGGTGTGGGAAAACCGTAGTCTTTACTAAGTTAACCGAGGAATTGGTTAGGCAAGGAAAACGTGTTCTTATTTTAGCTCACCGCTCGGAATTGCTAGAACAAGCAGCAGATAAATTAAAAAAAGTTACTGGGCTTGGTGCCTCGGTCGAAAAAGCTGAGCAGACTTCGCAAGGGTCATGGTATCGTGTAACTGTTGGTAGTGTCCAAACGCTTCAAAGAGATAAACGACTTGAACAATTTCCAAAAGATTATTGGGATGTCATTATTGTAGACGAAGCGCACCATATTTTAGCTGATGGTTACCAAAAAGTAATGAATTACTTTGATTGCGCAGATGTATTGGGAGTTACAGCTACAGCTGACAGATCTGATCGTCGCAATCTAGGCGAATATTTCGATAGTCTCGCTTATGAATATTCGATTGTTGACGCAATCAAATCTGGCTATTTATCAAAGATTACAGCAGTTACTATCCCGTTGACGTTGGATTTATCAAGTGTTAGTCAACAAGCGGGTGATTTCAAGGCTAGCGAAGTTGGAACAGCGTTAGATCCATATTTGGAACAAATCGCAGATGAAATGGTTAAGCAATGTTCAGACAGGAAAACAGTTGTATTCTTACCATTGGTAAAGACGTCTAAGAAATTCCGTGACATTTTAAACAAGAAGGGCTTTAAAGCTGCTGAAGTGAATGGCGAGTCAGAAGACCGTGCGGAAATTTTAGCTGACTTTGACGAAGGTAAATACAATGTTTTGTGTAATTCAATGTTACTGACTGAAGGCTGGGATTGTCCGAGCGTTGACTGCGTTGTGGTGCTTAGACCGACAAAGGTTAGAGCGCTGTATAGTCAAATGGTAGGACGTGGCACGCGCTTAGCAGAAGGTAAAGAGAATTTGTTGATTCTGGATTTCCTTTGGCATACAGAACGCCACGAACTATGCCGACCAGCACATCTAATCACTGACAGCCCAGAAGTGGCTAAGAAAATGGTTGAAAACATGGCTGAACAGACGAACCAACAATTTGAATTGCTGGAAGCTGAAGAAACAGCTAGCAAGGACGTTGTGGCTAAACGTGAAGAAGCACTTGCAAAACAATTGTCAGAAATGCGCAAGCGTAAACGTCGATTAGTTGACCCACTACAATTTGAAATGTCTATCCAAGCCGAGGACTTAGCGGACTATGTTCCAGCGTTTGGCATTGAGATGACACCGCCAACAGACAAACAACTAAAAGCATTAGAGAAGTTCGGTATCTTTACTGATGATATTGGCAATTTTGGTAAGGCTAGCAAGCTGTTAGACCGACTTAAGAAACGTCAAACAGAAGGGCTAACCACACCTAAACAAATTCGTTTGCTTGAACGCTACGGGTTTAAAAATGTTGGTATGTGGACATTCGACAGCGCAAGTAGCCTAATCAATCGCATTGCTGCAAACGGTTGGCGTGTTCCTCGTGGTATTCGACCAGCGGAATTTAAACCAGAATAAATAAGAAAGGATAAACATGGCAGAGAGAGATTTTGAACTGCTACCATTGCTGGATTATATCAATCCTGCCATGGTAGATTATGCGACTTGGTGCCAAATTGGTATGGCTTTGAAACACGAAGGTTATACCGCTATGGACTGGGATAACTGGTCACAAGCTGATACACGTTATAAACGTGGAGAGTGTTTCAAAAAATGGGATACTTTCAACGAAGAAGCAGGTAGTGTCGTAACAGGAGCTACTATCACGCAGCTAGCAAAGGATAATGGCTGGCAACCTGCGTCAAGTGGTCGTGGTGATTTCCATGAGCTGGATTGGGAAGATACCATTGACCGTGACTATCAAATCGTTGATAAGAACTGGATTGAATCCAAAGAAATCAGAGAGCCATTAAATTGGCAACCTGCACAAGATTTGATTAGATATCTAGAAACCTTGTTTGATTCAACGGATCTAGTCGGCTACGTGACTGCGACATATCCAATTGAAACAGACAATGGCACGATTTATAAGCCAACACAAGGGAATTTTGATAGGACAGCTGGTGAGCTTATCCAATTGTTGCAAAAAACACCTGACGATATTGGAGCTGTCTTTGGTGATTATAAGGAAGAAGCAGGTGCGTGGATTCGTTTCAATCCACTTGACGGGAAAGGCGTTAAGAACGACAACGTCACAGATTATCGCTATGCGCTAGTCGAATCAGATACATTAGACATTGGTAAGCAATATGCGCTGTTTAAAGAGTTAGAGTTACCAATTGCAACGCTTGTCCATTCTGGTAAGAAATCATTGCACGCAGTCGTGAAAGTAGATGCGCGTGATTATCAAGAGTACAGGAAACGTGTTGATTACATATATCAAATCTGTAAGAAGAATGGGCTTGATATTGATACGCAGAACCGCAATCCTAGCCGTCTATCACGCATGCCAGGTGTCACACGTAACGGACACAAACAATTTTTGATTGACACCAACATTGGTAAAGCAAATTATGATGAATGGTATCAGTGGGTCGAAGATTTAAACGACGACTTACCAGACCCTGAAGGACTGTTAGACAGCTGGAACGACATGCCAGACTTAGCACCAGAATTGATTCACGGCGTGTTGCGTCAAGGACATAAGATGCTTATCGCTGGTCCTTCCAAAGCTGGAAAATCATTCGCCTTGATTGAGCTATCAATTGCGATTGCAGAGGGCAGCAAGTGGTTAGGTTGGCAATGTGAACAAGGACGTGTCTTATATGTCAATCTGGAACTTGATAGACCGTCAGCATTGCACCGTTTTAAAGACGTGTACGACGCTATGGGACTTCAAGCAAATAATGTTCAAAATATCGACGTCTGGAATTTGCGTGGTAAGACTGTGCCAATGGATAAGTTAGCACCTAAGCTGATCAGACGTTCACTTAAGAAAAATTATCAAGCGGTCATCATTGACCCGATTTATAAGGTGCTGACTGGGGATGAGAACAGCGCAGACCAAATGGCACACTTTACCAATCAGTTTGACAAAGTAGCAACTGAGCTAGGTTGTAGTGTGATTTACTGTCACCACCATTCAAAAGGGGCTCAAGGTGGCAAGAAATCAATGGACCGTGCTAGCGGTTCGGGAGTGTTTGCTCGTGATCCAGACGCGTTGATTGACTTAGTCGAACTTGAACTAAACGACAATCTGTTTAAACAACGTACTGACAAAGCGAAATGCGACGTGTTTAAACGTGCTATCCAAGAAAAGAACCTAGACTATTACCAGCATGAAATCACACTTGATGACTTGCAAAGTGTCGCACAGATGAGTAAACATTTTGACAAAGCACTTGACGACATCATGGTCAGAAAGCCATACTTGCACGAAATCCAGCAAGTCGAAGAATCTATCAAGATTTCTACTGCGTGGCGTGTTGAGGGTACGCTTCGTGAATTTGCGAAGTTCCCACCAGTCAATATGTGGTTCAGCTATCCAGTTCACTCTGTGGATACAACAGGTGTTCTTGCAGATATTCAATTGGAAGACAGTAAACCTGCATGGCAGAAAGCTAAGGATAGTAGAAAGTCTAAGAAAGAAAAACTCAAAGAAAGACAAGAAAAATTAGAAACAGCTTATAGTGCATTATCTGACGGTTCGACTCCAGTAACTCAAAAAGAATTAGCTGAGTATCTGGACACTACAGAGAGAACCGTGCTGAATTATGTGAAAGAACATGAAGATTTTATCGCTCAAAAAGGAATAATTTATCAAGTTGCTAATGTAGAAAAAAATGAAAAATAACGTTTTTTTCAAAAACTGCATTTTACGAAAGAAAGAAAAAAACATGTTGAAAACAACGTGAAAGAGTACGTTTTTTTCATTTCCTAGTACGAAAAATAATGTTTTTTTCAAGTATTTCTAGCTAGGAAAAAAACGCGAAAAAAACATGTTATTTTCGGAAAAAGAAAAGCAATAGACTTAAAAGTCGTAATAGATTGTTTTTCCTTCGTCAAAAGTCAAAGAGAAAAGGAAAAGGGGCTGTAAGCTCTGCCCCTTTATCCTTTGTCTAAACTTTGACAAAGGCGCACATGGAAACGTAAAAATTGTAAAGAAGGTAAAAATGGCTAGACATAAAAAAGTAAGATCTAAGAAATTAGAAGTCGGAAAATATATGCCTCCGCTTTATCATAAATTACCTAACGAAGAATACTTTGCTGAAAACTCAGAAGTGCTTCAATGGATTGCGAAACAACCTAATTTGTTAGAATGGACTTTTTCACAACTAAAAAGTGCAGGTTATGTTGAATATGATCCAGAAACTGGAATATGGTCTGGAGTTAAAGATTGGGAGGTGTAAAAATGGAAATTTATAAACTTAGAATGATTATTGAATATCAAGAACTAAAAAAGCGCACTGAAAGGTTAGGTAAATTATTAGATAAGCATCTTTATGGAGAATTAGACTTTGAGTTAAATTGTCCAGTGGCATTACTTGAAAGTCAATATTATACTATGCAAACTTATCTCAGTATTTTGAAACAACGTGCTGAAATTGAAAATATTGACCTTGATTATGACTTGGTTAGTAACCGAAGCGAGGAAGATTATTGAGGTGCAGTTGAGATGCAAAGGATACCAATTGAAGATCTAAGAGAAATGCTTGTTAAAGTAATCAAGAAAATTGGATGGATATACTGATAGAGAATTGATTGAAATTCAATGTATTGGCGATAAGCTAAAAGAAATGGCGATGTATGAAGTTTTTTTAAGAGAAAGAAGTTGACAAAATGACATTAAACAAAAAAGCTATTGACAATCTAAAAAATAAAATTGATTGTTTATTGGATAAATGTGAAGAGGATTTTGAAGAAATGGCACTTAATCCAGATTACACATTTGGATTGCTTATGAGTGCCAGTGCGACACTTGGTGCAGTTTCTAGGGAGCTATCTGATGATTGAATTTTTCTTACCTATGAAAGAAATTCCAACAGTCACTCACCAGCAAAAGAAAGTTCGTGTTATACATGGTAAGCCACAATTCTATGAGCCAGACCAACTAATGGAAACGCGGGCAATGTTCATGGAATTGTTAGCACCATATGCACCAGATGAACCGCTAGACGGTCCGTTGAGGTTGACGACTAAATGGCTGTTTCCAAAAATCAAAGGTACGACTAACGGTCAGTACAAGCATACAAAGCCTGATACAGATAATCTTGTTAAGTTGCTAAAAGATTGCATGGAAAGAACGGGATTCTATGTCAATGATTCAAGAGTGGCTAGTGAGATAATCGAAAAGTTTTGGGCTGACACAGTTGGAATATACGTGAGGTTGGAAAACTTATGAGTAAACATATGAATAACTTAAGAGCTAAACACGCTGTGACGTTTTCAGAACACCACACAGAAAATGCGCTAGAAACCTTAGATGCGTTCATTGCGTGGACGAAAGAAAAGCAGCTTAAAAGCTATCTTGAGATTGCTAAATTGCTGTATGTGCCACCAAATGAGGTACAAAAATTACTAACACGAGCCAAATTGCCAGATGAGCGTATTGAAAAGCGAATGAAAGAGGTTATGCGTCATGAAGATTGATTATATTGATTTCTTTCAAAATGAAGTCACAGCATGGATGATGGCTAGCAATATGAAATCACAAGAAGTTGGTTTTGGAAGTCTCGCTTACTGGGAATGGGCTAATCAGTCCATTGTGGCTATCTGCGAGAAATACGGTAATGATGAATTGGTTAACGGTCAGTTTCACTTAATCTGGGACTGGTTAGATAAACAAGCGAAAGGAGTAGGCAATAATGATTGATTTCATGTGGTTAGTAATACAATTAATATTCAGCTTAGTGTGTATTACAGCACTTATATTTCTTTTAATTTTATGTATTTGGTGCATCATTGCAACAGTCAAATTCATTATTAAAAATTTGTGAGCTTATTTGAGGGTCATTCCTCAAATAGGCATAACAGCTATCATCATTAAAAATTTTTAGAAAGATGAGCTATGACCTTAGTTTTGATAGCTGGACTAAGTGAGCGACTCCATTAATAATTAATTTCTAGTGGTAATTCGGTAGCAATGCAGTTCTAAGCTGAATGAGTGAGTGCAACTCTCACTCTTGCTATTAGACTGGTAACTAAAAATTAAAAAAGAAAGTAGGTTCAATGATGACTGTTTGCCAGTCGACAGTCTAGAACTCCTTTGTATTTTCCAGATTTTTTAAAATAATCATTCGGTGCCTATGATGGTCTTGAGCGTGATTCGATTTCACGCATAGGCATAACCCGAAATATTTTATATGGTTTTGTGAGGTGAAAAAAACTCCTTCTTACACAAATTAGTATATTCGCTAGTGAAGTTTATCGGGTTACTTGCTAGCAACATAGCGAAATCAAAAATAGAAAAGAGGAACTCCTTAAAATCTTTCTGTATTAAATCAATCTAACGCTAATTATCGCTAGTTAGTTATTATGCAAGGCGCTGCTATATTTCCTCATGGTAATTCAATGTTTGGGTCGTGCGCCTGCCCGTTTTGTGGAAACACAAAAAGCCCCTGCACACGCAAGGACCTAAGATATATATAAATGACGTTTATATTATATCATAAAGGAGCTGTGAAGTAGTGGGAAAATTGAGTAATTCACAATTAAAAGCACTTGATGAGCTATTGTTTGATTATGTGAGCATTGACCATAAGATTGCTGTGAGAAAGCTAGAAATTAGTGACGTTCCAAATATAGACGAAAATGTGGGGGGTGGACGTACCAATGTTGTGTCTAAACCAACAGAAACGACTATAGCGCGTTGGGATAGTGACCAGCGATTAAATAGTTTGTATGCGCAGAAACACGCAGTGGAGAATACGTTGAATATGTTAGACGACGATATGGAACGCATTTTCTGGTTACGTTGGGCAAGAGGTAGCGTGAATACCTGGGACGCCATTGCTGGTAAAATGCACATGTCAATCAAGACAATTTACCGAAAACGTCAACGAATTTTAGAAATTTTTGCTGATTTTTATGGTTTTTCGTAAAAATGACAAAAAACACGATATTTTTGTCACCTAAAATGCGATATTATGTTATCATCAAGGTTTTGAAGATAAGGACGAGGATTATTGAGGGTCTTTCTCGTCCTTATTTGTTATGGTTTACAGTCCTGAAATGAGCTGAGCCACGTCGGCTGTCATTGAAAAATAAATGGAAGTGAAAAATATCCCGTGAGCGGATAGCTGAAAAACGGTATACAATCCAGGTTGAGTATATCGGTGTTTGCCTGTACAGCCTTTTGGGCAAACTGTTGGAATATAGCACAAATAGATAGTGCACTAAATTTTTTACTTTAGATATGTGGGTGCAGTTCCCACTATTCCTCTGACAGTCACACGTTTGTGTGGCTTTTTATTTTAGATTGGGGGTGATGAATTGACGTTAACGAAACTGCAAAAGAAATTTGCTGAAGGGATTGCTTTAGGTATGAAGCAAGGTCAAGCAGCACGTTATGCTGGTTATTCAGAAAAATCAGCTGATACACAAGCTTACAACAATATGAAAAACGTTGAAATTTTAGCATTTGCTGATGAATTAATCGAAGCGCAAAAGAGTATGTTAAAAAGGCGCTTTTCGGGTTTGGCATCTATTGCAGTTGATAAAACAATTGATATTTTGCAAGACGTTGATGCATCACCTCAAGCACGTTTAAATGCCGCTAAAATGATACTTGATTACGCTGGTATGGAAGAACCTAAACAGCTTAATGTTAGGGCTGATGTGAACCAGTCTAATCCATTTGAGGGACTGACAACAGATGAGTTAAGGAAGTTGATTGATGATGGATAAAACAGCAATCAAACAGCAAGCACGTTTTGAGTTAGCTCGTCGTGATTTCTTTTATTATTGTCATCTAATGGCAAGTGATTTCTATAAGCCGTCTCGTAAATACTTAGTTGAGCTTTGCAATGATTTGCAAGGCTTTTTAAGTGATGATGAGCATAACGTTTTGGTTATCAATGAACCGCCAAGGCACGGAAAATCAAGGACGGCAGGCATGTTTGTTCAATGGTTACTTGGAAATGACAATAACAAAAAGATAATGACTGGCTCATACAACGAAACGTTATCAACTGTGTTTTCAAAGAATGTCAGAAATGCTATTCAAGAAACGAAAGCAGATAAAGACGTTACTGTGTTTAATGACATTTTTCCAGATACGCATATCAAATATGGTGATGCCGCTATGAACTTGTGGAGTTTAGAGGGTGGCTATAACAATTATCTGGCTACCAGTCCAACTGGTACAGCGACTGGTTTTGGTGCTGATATTATTATCGTTGATGACCTTATCAAAAATGCTGAAGAAGCTAACAACGCTACTGTCCTGGAAAAGCATTGGGAGTGGTTCACAAATACTATGCTGTCTCGTCTTGAAGAAGGTGGGAAAATTATTATTATCATGACACGTTGGCATTCGCAAGATTTGGCAGGTAAGGCGCTGATTGAACTTCCTAAGTCTGATTACAAGGTCAAGCATATCAGCATGAAAGCTTATGATGAAGCGACAGATACCATGCTTTGTGATGAAGTCCTAAGTAAACAAGCTTATTTTCAAAAGACTAAAACCATGGGAGCTGACATAGCTTCTGCTAACTACCAGCAAGAACCAATTGACTTAAAAGGTCGTTTGTATTCTGGATTTAAAACTTATGATACAAGACCTAAATTCAAACGTATTAGTGCTTATACCGATACAGCGGATACAGGAAGCGACTATCTATCAAGTTATATTTACGGTGTGACATCTGACAATGAAGCTTATATTCTTGATATTGTCTTTACTAAAGAGCCAATGGAAGTCACCGAACCATTGCTTGCCAGAAAATTAGCGAAGCATGAAGTCAATACATGCGATATTGAAAGTAATAATGGTGGTCGTGGTTTTGCCCGTAATGTTGAAAGGTTAACTAAAACACAATACAACAACCATTACACGCTTTTTAATTGGTTTCATCAATCGCAAAATAAACAAGCTCGTATTTTGACAAATGCTACATGGGCGATTGAACACATTTACTTTCCAGAGAATTGGCGTCACAAATGGCCTGAACTTTATCAGGAACTGATGTCTTACCAACGTGAAGGTAAAAACGCACATGATGACGCAGCAGATGCTCTAACAGGTATTGTTGAAAGTATTAATAACAAAATTAAAACAAAAGCTAAAGTTCGACGTAAGTCAGCTTATGGTTTATAGAAAGGAGTCACATGCAGGACGATACATTGATTTATTCTCGTAGCAAATACGACGAAGAAAACCTAAATCTTGACATTATTTATAAACTTATCACCGTTCATGCTTCAGAAAGCAAACGGCTGAAAACGTTGAAAGATTACTACCTTGGAAAGCATGATATTTTAAATCATAAACGACGGTCAAATTTACCAAACTTTAAAACAGTTGCTAATCACGCTAAAGATATTGCCGACACGTCAACTGGGTATTTCATGGGTAACAGTATCACATACACGAATACGTCAGAAGCAGATATTGAACCGTTGCTTAATGCGTTTGATAAAGCAGATGTGGACCATGTAGATAACGAAAATGCTTTAAATATGGCTATTTATGGTCGTGCATATGAATTTATTTATGCAAAGGAAGATGAAGTAGAGTTAAGCGTTCGAAGTCTTGAGCCAGAAAATACATTTATTGTTTATGATGACTCTATCGAACAATGTCCTCTATTTGCTGTTTATTATTATGATATTATAGATGATGTTAGTCAAAATACCACATACAAAGCAGAGGTTTTAACGGAAAATTACCATTATCAGATGACTTTGCGAGGTTTTGAGGACGTTAATAATAAGTCATCAGCACCAGAAGAACATCATATGGGCGCTATTCCTATCGTTGAGTATCGAAACAATAGTTTAATGATTGGTGATTATGAGCAACAGCTAGGTTTGATTGATGCCTATAATTCATTGACTGCTAATCGTGTGAACGATAAAGAACAAGCTATCAATTCTATTTTGGTGCTTTACGGTGCTAGTTTAGCAGATAGTGCAGAGGAAGCACGCGAAGCTATGCAGATTTTGAGTGAGGAAGGCTTGCTTGAATTACCACCAGATGCTAAGGCAGATTTCTTAAATAATGTGCTAGATGAAAATGCTATTGAGGTGTTGCGTAAAGCGTTGAAACAAGACATTTACACATTTAGTCATGTTCCTAATTTAACAGATGAGAATTTCGCTAGTAATGTGTCTGGTGTGGCTATGGAGTACAAGCTGTTGGGCTTAGAAATGATTACTAAGACTAAAGAACAGCATTATAGTAAGTCACTTCGTAAGCGTATTAAGCTATTTTGTAACTATTTAGGTTTAAAACAAATTGCACTTGACGCAAAAGCAATCGTACCACAATATAAGCGTGGTTTGCCTAAGAATTTGCTTGAATTGTCTCAAATCATCAACAATCTTGATGGCAAGGTTAGTCTTCGTCAATTGATTTCTTTATTGCCGTTTGTCGAAGATCCAGATGCAGAATTAAAAGCGCTTGAGGAAGAACAAGAAAATAAGACTGACGAAGCGCCTGCATTTGTCCAAAATTTGCCATTAGACGAAGAAGATGATGTAGATGAGTAAGAAGTTAAGCTACTGGGAACGTCGTAAAGCACAGCTTATCTTTAATCAAATGGATAAAGCAGAAAAACAAGCAGATTCGTTTGACGCCATTTACGACGAAGCCAAACGTTATTTAACCAGACAATCTAACAAAGTATTTGATAAGTTTCAACGTGATTATGGCTTGACTGAAAAAGAAGCACGTTTAGTATTAAAGACAATAAAAGATGATAAGACAATTGATAATCTTAAACGACAGCTTCAAGCACAACCAGATAATTCAAACATTAATCAATTGTTAGCTGATTTAGACAGCCCAGCTTTTGCTTTTAGAATTAATCGCTTTAATGATTTGCAGAAACAGATTGATAATATTTCTAACAAGGTATATCAAAGCGAAAAGCAACAATCGGATACTTATTATTCTGATTTCATGAATGATAGTTATTATCATCATACTTACGAGCTTCAAAAACGCCTTGGTGTTGCATATGATTTTAACACCTTACCGGAGCGTGAGATTTCGTGTTTACAGCGTTCTAATTGGTATGGGGATAATTATTCAAGCAGAATTTGGAACAACACACAGGCGCTAGCAGATAGCCTAAAAAACGAGCTTTTAATTGGGCTTATGACTGGGCGTAGCACTCGTGATATTGCTGATATTATTTCACAACGTTTTGATGTTGGGAAGAATGCTTCAAGGCGATTGGTTCGAACAGAATCAGCTTATTATCATGGTCAAATGGAACTAAAAAGCTATGATGAAGCTGACATCAGTCAATATCAATTTGTAGCTACGCTTGACTTAAGGACGTCGACTATTTGCCGTGAACATGACCAAATGGTTTATAAAACGAAAGAAGCGACAGTCGGCGTTAACTATCCACCTATGCACCCTTGGTGTCGTTCGACAACCATTGCTTACTTTGATGATAAGTGGGCTAAAGGTAAGAAACGACGTGCGAAGGACCCTAAAACAGGTAAAAACATACTTGTTCCAGCTGATATGACTTATGATGACTGGTACACTAAACATGTAAAACCGTTGTATAAAGTTGACGGTTTGAAACAGTCTGATATTGATAGAGCTAACCAACAATACATCAAATACAAAGACATTTTAGGGGATGAAAGAACTCCTAAAACGCTGGCAGATTTTGTTGATTTAAAGTATAATAATGCTGAGGGATACAAGCAGTTAAGACTTAAATCACGTCTGCAAGAACACATAAATAATGGTGATTTGTCTTTGACTATTAATCAAGACAAACAAAATAGGCACACTCAAAATCATAAAGCTTATAATAATTATGTACAACATAATAAGTCAAAAGGAAAACCAATACCAGGTTATCTTACTGTGGATAATGCGACTGTCCAAAAGATTATAAACGATAATTATTTGAACGGCACAATTATTAGACGACAGAGTGGTCAGTATAGTGCTATTATTAAAATAGATACTAAGAGTGGTGTAGCTTATTGCATTCATGATTTAACAGGAGCTAACCCAATTGCGACTGATGAATTCACAATACATATTTCAAAATCGACAACGCATTTAGTTCCAAGAATACCAAGCGATAATAAAACTAAAGGAGGTGCCTCATGAAATTGTGGGAATATATAAATAAAGATGTTCGTATCATTTTAAATGATGGTACGTCTGTGGCTGGTAAAGTTTCTGATTGGTTTGATGGCTATGATATTGATGGCGAAGATGAAATCGTCATAGACAATCAATCGTACTCAGAAGACAATATTAAACAAATAGAAATCATAAGCACTTAGTCAATTTGATTAGGTGCTTTTCTTATGCTTAAAAGGAGATAAAATTTATGGTAAATTTCATCTGGCAATTAGCCAGTTTTTTATTTGGCTTTATTACAGTAGTGTTTTTATTGATTGTATTAATAACGTCTATTTTGGCTTTTATTAAAGCATTCATCAAGGAAGTTATTAAAGCTCTAAAAGAATAGTCGTAGTAATACTGCTTTTATTTTGTCCAGGCATGGAAGACGTTAAAAGCTATGGATTTAATAGTCGGGGACGACTTAAAACATAGGAGGTGCCAATTATGGCAGAAAAAAACGATAACGTTGAAGTGGTAGAAACTGATAAGACTGCTGCAGGGTCTGAACAATCAGAATCACAAGACGAGAAAAAGTACACAGACGCAGATGTTGATGCCATTATCGACAAGAAATTTGCAAAATGGAGAGCTGACCAAGAAGCTAAAGAATCTGAAGCTAAAAAGTTAGCTAAGATGAACGCTGACGATAAACAAGCATATCAACTTAAAAAACGTGAGCAAGAATTGGCTGACCGTGAAGCAGAAATCAATAAACGTGAATTGACAGCAGAAGCTAAATCTATTCTAAGCGAACGTGGCTTACCAATTGAATTAGTTAACAACGTCAATTTGACTGATGCAGATAGTGTACATGAATCAATTGACCAACTACAAAAGAGTTGGGAGGAAGCTGTTCAAAAAGGTGTTTCAGAACGTATTAAGGGTGGCAAAACAATTAAAAAAGCACCAGGTGCACCAGCTGAAATTACCAAAGAACAGTTTGACAAAATGGGTTATAAGAGCCGTAATGAGCTGTTCGAACGTAATCCTGAACTATATAACAAACTGAAAGGATAATTAAACTATGCCAACAGGAACTACTAAATTAGCAAACATGATTAATCCAGAAGTTATGGCAGATATGGTTTCTGCTAAACTTCCAAAACTATTGAAATTTACACCGCTTGCTTATGTCGAAACAGCACTTGAAGGGCAACCAGGAAGCGTTCTAACGGTTCCAGCTTTCGAGTATGCAGGTGATGCTACAGATGTTGCCGAAGGGGAAGCTATTCCACTTGACCAATTGACAACTAAAAAGACAACAATGACTATCAAAAAAGCTGGTAAAGGGTATGAAATTACCGACGAAGCTGTTTTATCTGGACTTGGTGACCCTATCGGACAAGCAACTTATCAACTCGGCTTGGCTATTGCTAACAAAATTGATAATGACATTGTGGAACTTGCTAAAACAGCTACACAACACGTTGCTGAAGCACCAACAACACTTGAAACAATTGACAAAGCACTTCAAATTTTTGAAGATGAAGAAGATGTACGTTATGTCGCTGTCATCAATCCAAAAGATGCCATTTCACTAAAAGCGAATATTGGCAAAGAATGGGTTAAAGGTTCAGAACTTGGCGCAGAAATGGTTGTGTCTGGTACGTTTGGTGAAGCTGGTGGCGTTCAAATTGTCCGTTCTAAGAAAGTAGAACAAGGCAAAGGTTTCCTTGTGCAAGTATCTGCTAAACAAACAGATCCAGATGACGAAGCTAAATACGGTGCATTCGTTATCAACTTGAAACGTAACGTTGCTATTGAAACAGACCGCGACATTATCAAGAAGACAACTGTCATTACTGGTGATGAACACTATGGTGTTTATCTATATGACCAATCAAAAGTTGTCAAATTTGGCGGGACAGAATAAGGAGTATTTTTATGGGAATGCTACTAAGACGCCATTACTTGCCTAAAAAAACTGCGAAAGTTGAAGAAACTGATATCTTGTCAGATTTGAACGTTAAAGAGCTAAAAGGATTAGCTAAGCAACGTGGTGTTGAGGGTTATAGCACTTTGACAAAACAGGAACTTTTGGAGGCGCTAAATGGTTAAATTAAAAGTGTTGCAAGATTTCCACGACTGGCAAGCAAAAGTTTTGCGTCCCAAAGGAGCAGTTATTGAAGTGACTGAGAAACGTTTCAAAGAACTATCTAAAAACCTTGAAGCGCAGGGCGTCAAAACTGATACAGTCGTGGAAGTTGTTAAGGAAGATAAGAAATCTTCTAAGTAACAAGTAAGGAGGTTTCATGGACAATCTTGAAACTTTACAAACGTTAACTGGCGAGAGTGATTCAAAATTACTTTCGCCTTTACTTTTGCGGGCTAAAAATATTATTTTGACAATGACGAACCGAACAAAACTAATTCCAGTTTTGGAAGGTTTACAGCTTGAATTGGCTCTGGAATTGTACAACAAACAAGGTAGCGAAGGTGAATCATCACGTAGTGAAGGTGGTGTATCGGTCAGCTATAAAGACGGTGTTTCAGAGACATTAAAAGCTAGTATTAATCAATACCGATTAGCAAAGGTGGGCGGATATGCGTTTGAAAAAGAACAGACTGAAACCGTATCTACTAAAGAAACATCAGACGGTTAAAACTAACGAGGGTCTAAAAAGGACTGGCTATAGTGATGAAGGTGTTACGATTTATGTAGAAATATGGCCAGCGTCAGGCAATGTACAAGCAGAAGTATACGGACAACGATTAAGCTATATTTTAAATGCTTTGGTTGAACGTGATACAACGATTAATGAGCTTGACGGGCTATGTATTGATAGTGATAACGTGACACATAAAGTCATTTCAATAAAAACCTACAGCAATCACAAGGTGTTGGAGTTAGAAGATGTCAGAAATCGTTAATGCTGATAAATTGATTGCAAAGTTACACAGGCTATCTGACAGCAGAGCGGCTACAGATATTGTTTTGACGGCTGTCAACGGTGGTGGGAAAATGGTACAAGGTGAAGCTAAGCTAGGAGCCCCCGTAAATTCGGGTGAATTGCGTAACGAAGGCATACAAGTAAAAGCCGAAGCTAAAAGCGTTGGTGAAGCGATAGCAGTTGTTTACGTTACGAAAGAATATGGTATATACGTTGAACTTGGAACAGGACCAGTTGGACAAGCTAACCATTCAGGTATTTCACCAGAAATCAGTGTCTCTTATCGTTCGACGCCGTGGTATGTTCATGAAAGTCAAATTGATGTAGGACCATACCACTTCCAAAAAGTAGGTGAATTTTATAAGATGTATGGTCAGCCGGCACAGCCTTATCTATACCCTGCATTGAAAAATAACGAGAAACGTGTTTCACAGTATATTTGCACTTACGTTAACAAAAGGATAAAGGAAATTGTCAAATGATTAATATTAAACCGCTTATTTATAAAGAGCTTGAGAAGCTCACGGATAATGTCACAGACACTTATCCAGATGATTGGGAACATTTCCCAGTGGTTATCTATTTAGAAGAGGAAAATAAGCCTTATGAACAATACGATAACCAAGAACAAAAAACATATGTCAGATATAAGGTCGATATCTTTAACAACGATACAACAAGTGATATGGCTACGTCTATCAACTCTATCTTTGCAAGTTTGGGACTTAAACGTACGACTTGCCAAGATGTGCCAGACCCTAGCAATTTACGTCACAAGTTAATGCGTTTTGAAGGTATTGTTGACCTTAACTCTGAACTTGTTTATCAACAAAGAATGGAAGGATAATTTATGTTAGCAAATGGAATTACACTAGGTTACTCAACTTCTGGTAAAACTAGTTTTACGAATTTGACAGGACTGAAAGAAGTCCCTGAAATTGGGGTTGATCCAGAAAAAGTAGATAACACTACATTGGCAGACTCAGTTAAACAATACGAACTTGGTATTGGTGATGCAGGCGAATTGGAATACAAATTTGCTTTTTCAAATACTAAAGAAACTGATTCGTACCGTGTCTTGCGTAAATTACAAGAAGCAGGAACAATTACCAACTTTGAACATAAATACCCAGACGGTACTAAAGTTCTATTTTCTGGTCAAGTTTCAGTTAAAATCGGTAGCGGTGCTGTCAATGGTGTTATTGAATTTACAGCAAGCATTGCGTTGCAATCAGCACTTGAATTTACAGACCCAATCGGAGGATAATTAAATGTCATTACCATACACAACTTGGAAAATCGGCGAAGTTGAACACAAATTACGTTTGACAACACGTCAAGCAGTTGCAGTTGAAGAAAAATTGGGAGTCAATCTTCTCAAGGTATTCATGCCACGCCAAGATGAAGATTTTCCTTTGCCACCACTTAAAGTGATGTTGGTGGTTATTCACGGCGCTTTGCAAAAATTTGAGCATGGTGTCACACTAGATGATGTTTACGACATGCACGACGATTACGTTGATGCAGGTGGTGACCAAACTTCTTTATTAATGGACGTTATTATCCCACTTTTTGAAAATTCGGGTTTTATGCCAAAACAGAAAGAAACGACGGACGAACAAGCGACGCTAACCACAGTGAAGTGACAACATCTGTCGAAATTATTTCTGCTAAAGATTATATCAATGGACTGTATCCTATGTTTTTGGACATCAAGGGCAGTCCTTTTGACTTTTGGGAGTACACGGTTGCTGAAATCGTTGATTTAATTGATAGCTATAATCGTGTCTATACACAAAAACGAAAAGAACAGATTATAAATAACTATCAATTATCACAAATGATTGCTAATCATGTTTCTTGTTTACTGTCTTCTGATTCTAAACCATTAGAGGTTTGGGAATATGCACCAGATTTATTTGATAAAGAGCGTGAACAAGTCGAAGAAGAACGTAGGCAACGTGATTTATTAATGCACAAAGAACGCATGCGTGCGTTTGCAACACAGTTTAATAATCATTTTAGAAAGGAGGACGCACATGAGCATGACTCTTGAGGAACTTCAAGTTGTTATTGACGCTAAAATTGCACCATTTAAACAAAAGATGCAAGAAGTTGAAAGTAAGGTAAAGAGCTCAAATAACAAGGTTCAAAGTAGTACATCTGGTATTAAAAATGCTTTTAGTAAACTCGCTAAGATAACTGCTTTTGCATACATTGGCAAAAAAATGGTTGATGTCGGTATGTATTCGACACAAATGGCGTTGAAAGTAACGGCTTCTGTGAACCAAATTAAGCGTCAAATGGGCGAGAGCTCACAAACATTCTTAAAATGGATTGAAAACAACGCTAATGCAATGAATATGTCCATTTCAGATGCGACACAATATGCATCCGTTTATTCCAATTTATTTAGTGGTTTTATTAAGGATTCTGGTAAACTAAGCGCCTATACAGGTAAAATGTTACAAACATCAGCCGTTATTGCGGAGGGTACTGGACGAAGTATTACGGATGTTATGGAGCGTATTCGCTCTGGGTTACTTGGTAATACTGAAGCTATTGAAGATTTAGGAATCAACGTCAATGTATCCATGATTGAATCCACAAATGCGTTTAAACGTTTTGCAAATGGGCAATCTTGGCAACAGTTGGACTACAACACACAACAACAAATTCGATTAATGGCTATTTTAGAACAAGCAACGGCGAAATATGGTAATACACTTTCCAATTCCGTAAATAGTCGTGTTAGCTTATTCAAGTCACTTTTAAAAGATACAGCATTAAACATTGGTAGTGCTTTGTTGCCAATTCTTAATGCTGTTATGCCAATTTTAAACTCACTAGCAATGGCATTAAAGAACGCTACAGCTAAACTAGCTGAATTTGTTAGCTTGATGTTTAATAAAAAGGCAAAGGTTAAGAATAGTGCGTTGGATTCTTTGTCTAAAAATTTTGGCGGTCTAACTAATAATGCTAATGATGCAGCAGGCGCTGTAGATGATGTTGCGGACAGCTTAGGTGACGCAGATGACGCATCAAGTGGTATCGCTGATAGCTTAGATGATACGGCAGATAGTGCTAAGAAAGCTGTTAAAGAGCTACTTGGTCTGGCTAGTTTTGATGAAATTAATAGTCTTGGTTCAAATGATTCTGATTCATCTAGCCCTAATTCAAGTTCACCTTCTAATGGTTCAGGAAAAGGCGATTCTGGTGCTAACGGTGGAAGTGATATTTTACCAGAAGTTGAGCTTGAAGATTTAGACAACAATTTTAAGAGTATTTTTGATGGTTGGGACAAAACATTAAAACCTCTATTAGACTATCTTTCAAAACTAAAAGATTTGTTTAAAGACGGCTTTAATGTTTCGTTTAGGGCTGACAGTCTTGAACGTTTCAAGGAAGCTCTAAAAGGTATTTGGCAGTCATTAAAAGATATTTTTGAAGATGGAACGGTATTAGCAGCCGCTGCGAAATTTGGTGAAAAATTAGCTTATGCTTTAGGGCAAACAACAGGAGCTATAGCCAATGTCATCATGGGAATTGCGGTATTTATCGCTGAAAGCCTTAATAAATCGCTCAATGAAACCAAATTTGACATAAAAAGTTGGCTAATTAGGCAATTCGAAATATCTGGCGACCTAGTAGCACATATTGGAAATATTGCACAAGCGCTTGGGCAAATATTCTATGACACTATTACAAGCACACCAGCTACTGATATAGGTAGTCATATTATTTCGGCGTTCACCTATGCAGGAATGGGAATAGCAGAGTTATACACTAAGTCTTTGCGTGATATGTTTGGTGCTGTTGATACTATCTTGACTGAAAATCAAAACAAAATTACTCGTAATTTAACAGGATTACTTTCGGCGGCTGAACCAGCTTTTGCTTCGCTAAAAAATTTAGTTAAAAATACTATGTCTGCTATCAATGCGACCTATGACGAACATATCAAACCGTTTGTTGATTCTTTGGCAAGTGGTTGGTCAGAAATCGTAGGAACGTTCCTAGATAGTTGGAATACTTATATCCAACCAGTGCTTGATAATATCGGGCAAGGTTTCTCTGACTTAATGTCTAACCACATTCAACCGATGATTGAAAAAGCGTTAGATTATTTCGGAGACATCATAGACGATTTAAAAGTTATTTGGGAAAATGTATTACAACCATTCTTTAATTGGCTAGCAGAGTGGATAGTTCCAATATTAGCACCTGCTATTCAATATTTAGCAGACGTCTTCTTTGATGTTTGGGGTAAGATTGCTGATATTATTGGTGGAGTTATTGATATTCTTCAAGGCATCAACGACTTTCTTAAAGGTGTCTTTACTGGTGATTGGTCATTGGCATGGGACGGTATCAAGCAAATCTTCTCTGGTTTCTCTACCGTTCTAGAATCTCTTGTCATGATGTTGTGGAATGCTCTTATTGGACTTTTCAAAGCGGCTTGGGATACCATTGTTGCCATTGTACAAGCAGGCTGGGACGGTATTGTTAAGATATTTAGTCCAATCGGTCAATGGTTTAGTGACCGTTGGAATGATATTGTAAAAGCTTTCTCTAGTACTGGACAATGGTTTACTCAAAGATTTCAAGAAGCCTGGATTGGCTTAACTAATATTTTCCAATCTATTGGTAATTGGTTTACCGATAGATATAACGATATTACTAAAGCATTTTCAAATGTCGGCAATTGGTTTAGTCAAAACTTTAATACTGCATATTCTAACGTTCAAAATGTTTTCTCTGGCATTGGGAATTGGTTTAGGTCACGCTATAGTGATGTCACTAATGCTTTTTCTAGTATTGGTTCATGGTTTGGAAACACCTTTAGGGGGGCTTGGTCGAATGTAACTTCTGCTTTTAGTGGTGTTGCTAATTTCTTTAGAGGCATTTATAACACTATCAGAAGTTCATTTACTAATATTGGGACTGCTATTGGTTCGGCTGTTTCTGGTGCATTCCGTTCGGCAATGAATTCCGCTTTTTATACAGTTGAAAATGTTGTGAATACATTTATAGGAATGATTAATGGTGTTATCGGTGTCATTAATAAATTACCAGGCGTACATCTTGGGCGCATCGGTCGAGTTTATATTCCTAAACTTGCTCGTGGTGGTATTGTTGATAGTCCAACACTTGCCATGATTGGTGAAGCAGGTAAAGAAGCGGTCGTACCACTTGAAAATACTGGTTTCCTTCAAACTATGGGGCGTGTTGTCAGCACAGCAGTTGTTAACGCTCTGGGGTCTGGTAATCAACAGTCAGGCTTTTCAGGTGACGGTGACATCATTATCCAAATCGGTGGTAGTGAATTTGGAAGAATTGCTATTAAGGAAATCAACAAAGAACAACAACGAGCAGGTCAAATACTGCTTAAGATTTAGGAGGTTCAATGAGTAATTTAATTATAAATGGCGTTTCAGTAGTGTCACCTAAAAGTTTTCAAGTTGGTGTACAAGACGTTGACGGTGAAACTGGTCGAAACGCAAACGGCGATATGGTCAGAGACAGAATAACCACTAAACGTAAACTTGAAATTGAGTGGGGAATGTTAACGCAATCAGAATGCAGTGTGATACTTAATGCAGTATCAGCTGTATTTTTTACTGTGAGCTACCCAGACCCTATTTCTGGACAATCAACACGGACATTTTATGTTGGTGATAGAACGGCGCCAGCTTATTCATTTACTAACAAATTTAAGCCGTGGAGTGGTTTAAAATTCAATCTAATAGAAAGGTAATTTATGGTAACTTTTAACGAAGCAATGCTATCAAATGACCGTGCTTTGGCTATTAGAGTAGGTGATTTCACATCAGAAAATATCAAGAGTGCTAATTTCAAGTATGGCTATATTACTGGTGACGACTTTACACCTGGCGGGACATATGCTGGTACGGCTTCAATACTGTTTACTAGCATTGTCGAATCATTCAAAAAGCTAGATGTTGTCTATCCAGAAATTGGTCTGTTAGTTGGCAGTAAAGTTGAATGGGTCAAAATGGGGAAATATTACATTGACGATATTAAGATTGACCGAAATGCCAACACTACTGAAATTGAACTTATGGACGAAATGTTTAAGCTCAATGAAAGTTTTAAAACTGATTTAAAATACCCAGCACAAATCCGTGATGTTATTTTAGAAATCGCCACTAAGACTGGTGTTACACTTGCTAGTGATAATTTTGGAATGACAGCCATTCAACAACACGTTTCCCAACCTACAGGTGATAAACTTACGTTTAGAGATGTTCTCGGTCAAGTAAGTCAGTTGCTTGGCTTTTCTTGTTTCTTTAATCGTAATGGCGAATTGGAAGTAAGAGGATTGACTGAATCCGGTATTACGATTACTGCTGATAATTATTTTTTACACGGTCTTGAAAAAAGCGAAGTAGAGTATCAAATCGCTGGTATCACTTGCGAGGTAACTAATAACGAAAAACTAACGGTCGGCTTGCAAACTGGTAGGTCACTTGAAATTGAAAATCCATTAGCAACACAAGACACATTAAACTTGCTTTATTATGCGTTGAAAGACATTGTTTATTATCCATATGATTTGAGTTATCAAGGTCATTTAAAACTAGACGTTGGTCAATGGGTAACGATTAAAACAAACAAAGATGAAACCCTTAAGGTACCAGTGCTTTATCAATCATTTAGCTTTAGTGGTGGTTTAACAAGTACGATTAGTGCTGATAGTGTAGCTGGAAGTGATGCACAATACACTTACGGAAGTTTTGTTACTAAAAAAATTGATCAGAAATCAACACAAATCCAAGCCGAGGTGCAACAACAATTAAAATATGCTGATGAAGAATTCAAAAAAGTCAGCAATGAGATGTTGCAACAATCACTTGAATATCAAAACAGTGTTAGAAACGAACTCGCCACGTCAAAAGCAGAACTTGAAACACAGATTGACACAGCTAAAACACAAGCAGAAACTAACGCTAAAGCATACGCTGATGAAATCAACCAGGCAACAGCAGAAGTCGCAGAACAAGCGAATACAGCTGTCAACAGTTTAAAATCTGACTTAGCCAAAGTCAAAACTGATTTAACTGCCACAACGTCAACTGCAAATGACGCTAAGACGTCAGCGAGTGAAGCCAAACAACAACTCACCACAGTTGCTAACGACTTGTCTAAAGCTAAGCAAGACTTACAAACACAAGCTAGTCAGTTGACTGCACAGGCTAGCGCACAGTCTGAACTAACTAAACGTGTCTCAACAGTTGAAGAAACTGCAAACGGTACTAAGACGACTGTCAGCGAATTAAGTAAGACGGTAGATAGTAATACTAAAAATATTACAAGTGTTACTGCACGAACAAAAGTAGTCGAAGACGACTTAACAAGCACTAAAACAACGCTATCACAAGTTAAGACGACTGCGGACAGTACCAGTCAAAAAACAGCTACTTTAGAAACTGGGTTGAATGGTGTTAAAGCTGACTTAACAGCGACTACAACAACTGCAAACACGACTAAAACAAATCTTGCTAACTATCAAGCTAGCAATGATAAGGCAGTAGCTAACTTGCAAAGCAATCTACAAACAGCGAATGGCAACATTAGCAGTTTGCAGACAAAAGTTGAAGCAGTACCTGGTCAGATTACAAGTGCGGTGTCTGCGGTTGAGGGTAAGATACCGACGGAAATAGGGTCATCTAACTTATTGCGAAACACTGCGGTAAATGCTGATAACTTAAAACTTTTTGGAACGTCTAACTCAACAATTAGCATTGTCACAAAGGATGGACATCAGACATATAAAATCGTAGTGTCAGCTACCAACAATTCTGGGGTGGTTTTCAACGGTAACGCTCAATACTACAATTTAATCAAAGACAGATCTTACACGTTTAGTTTCTGGGTTTTAACTAACAAAGATAAGAGTTACAGTTTTGAGAGTTTAGGTCATATCCAAGTTTGCAATGGCAATGGCGATCAAGTTGGCAACGATATTGCACACCAACACACGACGCCCGTTTACAGTACAAATACTATAAAAGCAAATACGTGGACAAAGGTTTGGTGTACATTTAAAGCTACATCAAATAGCTATTTTAAACCATATTTCTGGTACCTGAAGACTGGTGATGAAATTTATATCTATGACATGATGTTAAATGAAGGAAAGATTCCTTTAAGCTATACGCCAGCAGTTGAAGACACACAATCTGACATCACTAAACTAAATACAACACTAACTCAAACAGCCAACGGTCTTAAACAGCTTAGCACGCAAGTAACGTCGCAAGGCAGTACGATTACATCACACACTAACTCGATTAACTCACTAACTACTGGTCTGAGTGCCAAAGTTTCACAGACTGACTTCAATACGTTAAGCGGTCGTGTAACAACTGCTGAAAACAATATCATAGCTAAAGCTAACGAGTTGAGCAGTAAGATTACGAGTGTGGAGGAAAAAATACCTACAAGCGTTGGCGGGCGGAATTTAGTTAGAGGTACTGCTAACTTTTCTTCGGGTTGGGCTTGGAATACTAAGGTTGCGACAATTACGGACATTATCGATAAGTTCAACGTATATCATGGTACGTCTACCGGTACAGATACAGCTTCGAATAACTATGATGTTCGTTTTGACAACGCTTTAACTGTTCTCCCTGATACTGAATACACTTTATCGTTTTGGGTAAAAGGTAGTGGAACTATATACAGTCATTTCTTCCCAAGCTGTGTAGCATACGGTATTAATAGTGATGGTAAAACTACTACAGCAGCTGATGGATTTATTACTCATACGCTGAAATCGAATTGGGAACGATATTGGATAACTTGGAAGACGCTACCCACCGCAAACGGACTCAAAAACGTGTTGCCGTGCCGTCAAGTTTCTACTGCTAAATCCGAAGTGTGGCTTTACGGTGTTAAGCTCGAAAAAGGCAAGATACCCACAGACTGGACACCTGCTCCCGAAGACTATGACAGTAAGTTAGCCACTGCACAGTCAGAAATCAAGCAGACAACAGACTCAATCAAAGCGAGCGTATCTGCGTTGGATAAATCAACGGTTAAGAGTGCTAGCTTGACTATTAATACAGATGGAATCGTTATGAAGGCTGGCAAGTCAACGACTGATGTTGCTAATGCGATTGGTTCTTATTTTGCTGTTAACCAAAACGCTATTAATCTGTTTTCTGACAAGATTAATGTAAAAGGAAACATGATTGTTAGTGGTGCGATTACTAGCGATAAGATAGCCAGCAAATCGATTACTACGGCACATTTGAACGGTAAAATCATTACTGCTGACGTGATTTCCACCGGTGCCATTACAGCAAATGCCATTAAAGCAGGAGCAGTAACTACAAGTGCTATGTCAGCCAATAGTATCAATGGTGACCGTATAACAGCTGGTACATTAGATGCTGCCAAAATTAAAGCAGGTAGTATTACAGCTAGTCAGATTGCTAGTGGTACGATTACCAGTAGCCAGATTAAGACTGGTGGGATTAGTGCAGCGAATATTGCTGCGGGAGCGATTACGACAGATAAAATAGCAGCAAATAGTATTAATTCTGACAAGATTGTAACAAGCGGTATTACAGCTAATGTTATCAAAGGTGGTAAATTACAATCACTATCTAACGCAACTAATTTTGAACTTGATACTGGTAAGCTTTTTTACAATAACAACAACACTGGTATTTTTCGTGTTCAAGCAAACGCTAGTACAATGGGACTTAAATTTTCAAACACTAGTATCACAGTTAGTGGAACTAGCCGAATCTTATCGCGAGTTATTTTAGGTGGTGACCGTCGTGAAACAACGCTCGATGATGGCAAATGGGACCAAGGTGGGTTTTCAGGGATTGTAATTGAAACCATTAATGGTATTACCTCGAATGTTCACGAAAAAGCTGATAGTCTACGTATTATTTCAGATAATATTTATTTTACTCATACCTATAACAATGATTCTGCATCTAATGTATCAGCTAGTGGTTGGAAAATGGAAACATATCCTCCAACTTCTACATACCCTTCTCATGTTGTGTTGAGACCATATGGGATAAGCTATCGTAATGCAGATATCATTACAGGAGATGTCCGGTTAGATAATGGTGATGGTTCTGGATACTATGTTAGAAGCTGTATTCAAATTTTAAGGAACTGTTTCCAGCATATTATTAATGGAGGAACTTCATCTAATGCAATAAACGCTATCAGAAGCGCTATATCTCAAATTTCAGGAGTTTAAATTTTATGAATAATAACTTTAATCAACACATTCAATCAAAGCTAGCTTTAGAAATTGCACAATTATCACTTGATAAAGCAACTCTACAAGCACAAGTCGAACAATTGCAACAACAAAATGCAGAGCTTCAACAACAATTAGAAGAAGCGACTGCACCAGAAGAAGTAGAAAAAGGAGAATAACATTATGGCACTTGAAACGATTAAAACAACACACTTATTAGGTAATTTAAAAATCGAAGAAACTCTTGTTAAACAGTATGTCGTTGATATTAATGAAAATGGTGTTTCAACGATTAATGAATATATTTATGATTCTGACTTATACGCAAAAAATCGAACAGAGTTGCGTAAACTGGAAGCAGAATTTAGAGATAAGCGCTATGAAATTGAAGATGCAATTTTAGCTGATTTAACTAAAGAAACTTCTGAACAACCTTAGAAATGAGGTTGTTTATTATGTGGAAACCTGAAATTATTAGCATGTTTTTAAGTGCGTCAGTCTCAGTATTGACGCTCTTTACTTTTTTTCAGAGCCGTATGACAAACAGTGAACGTCGCACGACGATTCTTGAAGAAAAAGATAAACAACATGATAAAGAGTTAATCGAAATTAAAAAGCGATTAGACAATCACGACAAACAGAATGAAGCACTTATCCGACTAACCACCGAAATTACCAACTTGAGTGAGAAAGTCGAAAAAATTGATAATAAATTGGAGGAGCTATCATGATTAATTGGAAATTACGATTTAAGAACAAAGCTACATTGTTAGCTATTGCTAGTACGGTGATTTTGTTAGCGCAGCAATTGGGTTTGAAACTGCCAGATAACATTGCAGATGTTGTTAACACGTTCTTGACTCTGCTAGTATTATTAGGGGTCGTCAATGACCCGACAACGGCAGGAGTTAGTGATAGTGGACAAGCAATGGACTATGCCGAACCACGAAAATAACGAGGTATCGCAATGAAGAAAAACGATTATTTTATCGACGTGTCGTCTTATCAGTCAGCTGATTTAACAGCTATTTGTCAAGCGGCTGGTACACGCAAGACGATTATTAAAGTGAGCGAGGGAACTGGCTATCTTTCACCTAATCGCCTCACACAGGCACAAACGAGTGAACCAATCGGCTATTATCACTTTGCGCGTTTTGGCGGTAACGTCAGTCAAGCGGTAGCAGAAGCGAACTATTTTTTGGCTAACTTACCAACTAAGCCAACTTACCTTGTCTGCGACTACGAAGATGATGCAAGTACATCAAAACAAGCCAACACTAATGCGGTACTAGCTTTTATGGATAGATGCGCTAGTGCGGGTTATAAACCTATTTATTATAGTTACAAACCATATACACTTAACAACATTGATTATCATCAGATTTTAGCTAAATATCCAGATTCGCTTTGGATTGCAGCTTACCCTAACTACAATGTGACACCCGACCCTATTTGGTCAATATTTCCAAGTATGGATGGGATTCGCTGGTGGCAGTTTACATCAACTGGGATTTCAGGTGGTTTAGATAAGAACGTCGTGTTACTAGATGATAACGAAACAACACAAAGTACAATTACAATCAAAGGAGAAGAAACTATGGACTTTTTATTCAATATCAAAGGTGACCCTGCTTGGAACGAAGGTACACTTTACTTTTACAACGGACACACAAACCAAGTGCGCGCACTAGCGCATGTTGATGAAATGAAAATCATTCAACAGATTTACAAAGACAACAACGGGCATGATATTCCATCTTATACATGGACTAATCAAGCTCCTTGGTATGTACGTTTCTTTAGAGCGCTGAATCCAGATTCAACATCTGCGGAGATTAAAGAAGCTATCAAAACGACTAAAGAGCAATCAAAAGCGACTGTGGATGCCATTACAGCAGAGATTGCTAAATCTAAAGATATTCCGCAAAAAGTAGAAGTTACGATTAAAGATGACAAAAAATAATATAATTAAATAGCAAACACTTTAACCCCCCTGGTCTTAATGGCTAGGGGATTTTTTGTATTTTTTTACAGTATAAATATAAGTAAAAAACGTAAAAATACTAAAAAGTTTCGTTTTTGCAAAGAAAATTTGCGTTTTTAGAAACAAAAATAAGTATTTATAAGTTGCAATAAGTTTAAAACTATGGCATAATATAGTTGCGAAGAAGCAATCGTGCTGTTCTTTGCCGTCTAGCCGTTAATCGGTAGTGTTATTAAATTCGTAGTGATACGAACACATAATTGAAGCACATTATGTGGCTTGGCAGAGCTTAAAAACTGTTCCTCGGCGATAAGCCTAAGAAGCACAATGAGGAGTTAGAGAAGCCGTTCCTCTCTAATCGTTAACCCCGCTGGAGGATTATCCAGCCGTGCTTTTTTTATTTTGTAGAAAGTTTTATTGATGTGGAGCTAAAAGAGATTCTTAATGATTATGAACTAAATTTTTGTCATAAGAAATGCACTGTGGAGACTGGATATAAGAAACTTCCAGAATTTACAGTTGTCTTTAATGCAACTAATTTATTTCATCTTTTAGGAATCCATAAGTTACACACAAGATATACAGCCACAACTTGGATTGAAGCGATTCGAAGAGGTTCTTTTGATTTAAATAAATTTTCAAAACGTCCAGAGTTTAAAGATATTATTCCAAGAATTAGAAATTATGAGTTCTTTTACGAAATTTTTTATCAAGATAAAATCAAAATTTGTTTACTTGAAAAAGATTTAAAAAGAAATACAATGAACTTGAGTGTTGTATTTTATAAGAATGAACAAAAACGTATTGTTGTTTTAGGTTTAAGAAGAGATAAATTTAATAATTTCATACCGACCACATTACATGAAAGTCGTAATAATATTTACAAAGGCTCAAGACAGACTGCTGTAAAAAGTATAACGTGGCATAACTAACCCTAGCACAAGCTAGTCCTTTTTTATTGCCGTTAAAACGGACTTATCAGCAAATTGTGGTTATAACAGAAAATAGTTTTTTGTTCCAAATATTTTATTTTCCTTTTAGGACAAATTTGGGACATAAGTTTGAAACTTATGTAGTTTTATCAATTAATTTTACTAATGTTTAAAACTTATATATCCTTATGACATACGGTTTAAATCTATTTTATATCTATATAATAGTAGAAAACTTTAAAGATGCTGTAAAATAATTTACATTTAAAAGTTCATCATATTACGCTTCGTAGCCTGATTGATGGGCTTTTTATTGTGTTATGGATATTCTGGGAACAAATAGCTTTAGAAACTTGTTGGATGGTTTGTGGTATAATTAAGCTATGAAAGTTAGTTTATTAGCTATCAAAATCAACAGAGAAAAATCAGAAGAGAGTGTGCTATGAATAAATCCCTTTTAATCGTTGTCATTTTTTTAGGTGTTTTTTCAATTTTGAAAGTTATCATGTTTATCGCTTATAGCTTTGTGATAAAACCTAAAGTAGATGAAAACGGCAAGGTTATTGAACAAGGAAAGACAGAGAAGACAGAAGAAACTCAACAAAAGGAAGATGATGACTTCTGGGACAATTGGTGATAAGAAAGTCTTTTTTTTGATACTTTCCTTAGGTGGTGCCGTCGGCAGGTTCGACAGTCCAGTGGACTGTTGAAGGAATCCAAGGAATTCCTAAGAGTCGCAGTGGTTGACTGGCAGTTCTCATTTTGCTTCGCAAAATTGCGACCAACCTAGTCAACTGTGCGGGGGTGGTACAACGAACTATGAATATTGGGATTCTGTACCACTCCCTCAAAACTTACGGGTGGCTGGTTTTATTGATGTTGCAGTCACTTTCACCACGGCGGTAAGTATCGTTTTGCTGCTCGCTTTGCTCGCAAATAATCCTAAGATTGAACAAAGACAATAATTCTTTATAACTTACTTTATTAAAAGTAGGTTTTGCCTACATTCTGGTAGTTGTCCGTTGGATGGTTTTTTTACTTGTCTAGAAATAGAAAAGTGAGTGGTGTCCATTGGGCACTTTTTTACTCGTTCATAATTAAGATGTTAGGTTAATTTTATGGGAGTTTTTATCATGAGTATCCGAAAATTAAAATTCAAGAATATAATAGGAATGTTAGAGAAGAGTTTTTCTTTCGTAATACAAAATACATTGAATGTTAGACATTGCTGATGAAAAAGTTAAAAGCTAACATGATTTAATAGCTATTTTTTGATTATTAAAAACATAACAAAATTTTTGGGTGAGAATTTAGAATATAGGATGCTTGATATTATGAGCTTTTTAGGAAATTAGTGATAAATGATGTCAGAAAAACTAACTTGATAAAGTCTAAAATTCCTTATATAATAGAGCGTATGGATAAAAAAATAGAAAAAATATTTTTTGGACAACCTAAAGCTTTGTTTACATTATTCCAAACAGAACTTTGGGAAAGATTCTCGTACTATGGCATGCGTGCCATTTTGATTTATTATTTGTATGCATCTGTTACCGCGCCTAATGCAGGTTTAGGACTTCCTAAAACCCAAGCAATGGCTATCGTTAGTATTTACGGGGCACTTGTATATCTTTCAGGAATTATCGGTGGATGGTTTGCAGACCGTATTCTCGGAGCTTCTCAAACAATTTTTATCGGTGGTATTCTTATCACTCTAGGACATATTGTCCTAGCTACTCCGTTTGGTTTAACCTCACTTTTTATTTCGCTTTTTTTGATTATTCTGGGAACAGGGATGTTAAAATCCAATATTTCAAACATGGTAGGTCACTTGTATGCAGCAGATGACCCACGTCGTGATACGGGATTTAACATATTTGTCGTTGGAATTAACATTGGTTCATTGCTTGCTCCTATTGTAGTAGGGACAGTTGGTGAGAGTATCAATTATCACCTAGGTTTCTCACTTGCTGCAATCGGAATGATTGTTGCTCTGTTTGTTTATTGGTTTGGACGTATGAAACAATTCCCAGAATTGGGAAATAAACCGTCTAACCCATTAAGTCAAGAAGAAAAACGAGGCTTATTAGTGAAGTTGGGTGTTGCTTTAGTCATTATCCTTGCTGCTGGATTCTTCGTTTATCGTTTAAATCCAGCAAACTTTGTTAATAATGTTATTAATGTTCTTTCATGGGCAGGTATTGTTATTCCATTTATTTACTTTGCGACAATGTTTACATCAAATAAAGTATCAAGTACTGAACGTAAACAATTATTAGCCTATCTTCCATTGTTCCTATCTTCGATTGTTTTTTGGCTAGTCGAAGAACAAAGCTCAACAGTTATTGCAGTTTGGGGTGAAACACGTTCAAATCTAAATCCAACTATTTTTGGTGTCACTATTCATATTGACCCTTCTTGGTATCAATTGCTTAATCCGTTATTTATCGTGATATTGACACCTGCGTTTGTATGGCTTTGGAACAAAATGGGGGACCGTCAACCATCTGCAGTTTCAAAATTTGGATTGGGTCTATTGTTGACTGGGATTTCATACCTTATTATGGCTGTGCCGGGTATCCTATATGGTACCCATGGTCGCGTGAGCTTCATGTGGTTGGTAGTGATGTTTGCAGTTCAAATGTCTGGTGAATTGTTGATTTCTCCAGTAGGTCTATCTGTTTCAACTCGCCTTGCACCGCTTGCTTTCCAATCACAAATGGTTGCTCTTTGGTTCTTATCAGACTCAACATCACAAGCAGTAAACGCCTTGATTACACCATCTTTCAATAAAGAAACCGAAGTAGCATTCTTCGGTATTCTAGGTTTAATCTGTATTGGTATTGGTGTGATATTATTTCTTGTCAAAAAACCAATTTTGAATTTAATGCGTAATGACTAAATAGGAAATAACTTATATCAAAACTTATATCTTTCTGAGGTGAAAAATAATAGAAAGAAGAAAGCATCTGGGATATTGTCTCAGATGCTTTTGTGATATTTAATCAATATATTTTAATTTGCCACGGAAATCTTCAAGGTTTTCATAGCCTTTTTCTTCCATAATGGCTTTTAGTTCATTCGTAATACGCTCAAAGACTGCTGGACCTTCTTGGTGTAAAATTGTCCCTAGTTGAACCATGCTAGCGCCACACAAGATGTGTTCGAAAGCATCACGCCCTGTTTTGACACCGCCTGTTCCGATGATTTGGATAGATGGGTTAAGGCGTTGGTAAAAAGCGTGGACATTAGCAAGCGCCGTAGGTTTGACATAGTCGCCACCAATACCGCCAAAGCCATTTTTAGGTTTGATAAGCACGGTTTCGTCTTCGATAATCAAACCATTTCCGATAGAATTGATACAATTCACAAAAGTGAGTGGAAATTGATTGAAAATCGCAGCTGCTCGGTCAAAATGAGCGATGTCGAAGTAAGGTGGCAATTTCACACCAAGTGGCTTAGTGAAATAGGTAAAAATATCTCTTAAGAGTGTTTCCGTTGTTTCAAAATCATAGGCGATTTGAGGTTTACCTGGAACGTTTGGACAAGAAAGGTTTAATTCCACCAATCCTTGGTAGTCAGAATCTTGGACGACTTTAAGAATGGTATGTGTTTCTTCTTCTGACATGCCAACAAGTGATAAGAAATGATGTTTGCTATTTGGCGTATTTTGGAGCTCTGTAACGTAGTCAAGATAATATTGAAAACCGTTATTTGGTAAGCCCATTGAGTTAATTGAACCAAGGCTAGTGTCTGCGTAACGTGGTTCAGGATTACCAGTGCGTGCTGTCAATGTTCCTGTCTTTGTAACGAAAGAACCAGCTGCAGAGGCATCAATTTCTGCCAATTCTTCACGAGTCATGCAATAAACGCCAGCGGCATTCATGAAACAGTTGTCAAAATCGAAAGCACCAATTTTTGTTACTGTAGAAACCATAAAATCCTCCAAGAATAGTGTTAGTGGCTAGAAAGACAATTCTAAGCCATCTTTATTTTACTATTTAGTTAGAAATAAAGCAAGTTGTTTCCGAACGTTTGTGATTTAAAATCATATCAACGACCAGTTTTCCTGTAATTTTTTGGTCTTTTATCAGTTGTAAAGCCTCTTTTGTTTCTTCAAATGGGAATGTTTGGTTAACAAGGGCTTTTACTTTTTGCTCTTGAACAAGTGCAAAGAGTTCTTCGGTCATTGTTGCAAGGTCTTGGGCTTGCTGAGGATTGTGTGATAAATGAGCGCCGCCAAGATTTAAGACGTCAATACTTAAGGCTCGGCTAAATAAGTCACTTGGATTGTCAATGCGTGGTGGTGAGACAATTGCAATCAGACTGCCGTTATAGGCTAGTCGCTTCAAATCTTCGGTTGATTCGTCTTTACCAATGGTATTGATAATCATGTCAACGCCAAGTCCGTCAGTGAGCTCGGCAATTCGCCTACTAACATTTTCTGTCTTGTAATCAATTACGACATCTGCACCGAGCGATTTGACAAAATCAAACTTAGCAGTTGAAGCTGTGGTATAAACTGTCAAGCCAACCATTTTGGCTAATTGAATGGCAATGCTCCCAACACCGCCACTTCCTGCATGAATGAGAATTGTTTTCTTGTTAGCGAGTGTTACTTTACGAAATAGTGCCTGATAAGCGGTCAATCCATTACAGAGTAGTGCAGCAGCGTCAGTATGAGAAATGCTGTCAGGAATTTTGGTTAATTGGTAAGCAGGGACGCTGGCAAATTCAGCTAGGCAACCTTGTTTGGTTAAATTGCCATGCCCAGCCACACGGTCACCGATTTGAAATTGAGTGACATGCTCACCAAGCTCAACGATTTCTCCGACAACATCCATACCAACGATATGTGGAAATGTCCAAGTATCGACGCCGTTTTCGATAACTTTGAAATCAACAGGGTTAAGTCCGACAGCGGTCACTTTGACGAGAACGTCGTTCGCTGAAATCTTAGGTTTTGGAATATCTATTATTGCTAAATCAGAAATTGCTCGTTGTGAGCTATCTGTAAGTGCAAAAGCTTTCATTACTACCTCCCAAAAAATTGTATATACAAAAATTGTAGCACAAATTTCTTATTTTTGAAAAAATCCAGTATTTCCTTGAAAAAAAGTGGTAAAAGTGCTATATTTTAATCATAAAACAATTGAGCAATTGTTCAAGTGTTTTATAAATTGATATTGGAGTAATTTTAGATGATAGAAGATAGCCAAACACAACAGTTGCTTGAGGGAGAGCTATTGGAAAATGTTTCAGATTTTTTCAAGGCTTTGGGAAATGGGACACGTTTACAAATCATTTGGTGCTTAAGCCAAGGTGAGTTAAAATCTAGTGAGCTGGCAGCTATTTTGCAAATGAGCCCATCAGCTATTTCACACCAATTGACCTTGTTGAAAAATCTGAAAATTGTATCTGTACGACGTGAAGGAAAAAATCAGATTTATGCTTTGGCTGATAAGCATATCAGTCAGGTTTTAGATTCTGTCGTGGAGCATTATGAGGAGGACTGACAATGTCAGAAAAAAACAAAAAATCCCTTAGACGGATTTTACTAGCGACTTTAGGATTTTTGCTAGTTTTTGGAGTGGTAAAGGCAACACAACCATCTTTACCAGTACAGGCTACACTTTACGCTATACCATATCTTATTGCTGGGTATGATGTTTTAAGAAAAGCGGTGCTGAAAATCAGTAAAGGAAAAGTTTTCAGCGAACACTTTTTGATGACGATAGCAACGTTAGGGGCATTTGTCTTGAGCTTTATAACAAATGAATCTGAGTTTGCGGAAGCTGTTTTTGTCATGATATTTTACCAAGTTGGTGAATTATTTGAACATATTGCAGAAGGTAGCAGCGAAAAATCAATTGCTGAATTGTTAAATTTACGCCCAGACCTTGTTCACTTAGAAAAAGGCGATGAGGTAGTTGATATTGACCCACAAGAAGTGCAAGAAGGGCAAGTCATTTCTATCCATCCTGGAGAAAAAGTGGCCATAGACGGTATTTTGATTACTGGTGAATCTTCTGTTGATACAGCAGCTTTGACAGGTGAAAGCTTACCACAAACGGTTCAAGTTGGTGACCAAGTGCTTTCAGGAATGATTAACATGACAGGGGTTATTCGTGTTAAAGTTTTGCATTCTGTAAAGGATTCAACGTTAAGCAAGATTCTGGATTTACTGGAAAATTCTGCTGCTAACAAGTCAAAAAGTGAGCATTTCATGACAAAATTTGCGGCTGTTTATACGCCAACTGTGGTGATTGCAGCGGTGATTTTGGCTGTTTTTCCACCTCTCGTTTCTGGTGATTTTGCTGGGAATTTTCCAGAATGGTTTAGCCGTGCATTGACTTTCCTTGTGATTTCGTGTCCGTGTGCGCTTGTGATTTCAATTCCTTTGAGCTTTTTTGGAGGATTGGGAGCTTGTTCAAAAGCAGGTGTATTGGTTAAAGGGTCTAATTATTTGGAAAGTCTAGCTTCGCTTGAGAGTTTGCTTTTTGATAAAACTGGGACATTGACAGAAGGTGTTTTTGAAGTAACGGCACTTCATCCCAATGATATTACGGATGAGCAGTTGTTACATTTAGCCAGTCATGTGGAACGTTTTTCAACTCACCCAATTGCCCAATCGCTTCGCGAAGCTTATGAAAAAGAAGCAGATGCTTGTTCCATTACAGACGTGACAGAAAAGTCAGGATATGGCGTCAGCGCTATTATTAATGGACATAGTGTTGCTGTCGGAAATACCAAATTCATGGATAGCCTAGGGGCAAAATGGAAGGTTTGTAGCAAAGTTGGAACAATCGTTCATGTTGCTATTGACGGAGCGTACGCAGGGCACATTGTGATTTCTGATTGCATCAAGTCAGACACCAAGGAAGCCTTGGAACAATTCAAACAAGCTGGCGTTAAACATCTGGTGATGTTGACAGGAGACCGTCGTGAAGTTGCTGAAAAAATCGCTGATGAGCTGGGTATCACAGACTATCAAGCGGAGCTATTGCCAACAGATAAGGTTGATGAACTTGAAAAATATCTTGCTAAAAAATCACCACGTACCACAGTTGGCTTTGTCGGTGACGGTATCAACGATGCACCAGTTTTAGCCAGAGCTGATGTTGGAATTGCCATGGGTGGTCTAGGAAGTGATGTTGCCATTGAAGCGGCAGATGTGGTTGTCATGAACGACCAATTGTCAAAGATTGCCAAAGCGATTAAGATTGCTCGCAAGACAATTCGTATTGCTCATGAAAACATCATATTCTCAATTGGTATCAAAGTTCTAGTTTTATTACTAGCGAGCCTCGGAATGGCGAATATGTGGCTAGCAATTTTTGCAGATGTGGGAGTAACGATTCTCGCAACCTTGAATGCCATGCGTACCATGACGTTGACATAAAAAATAATTTGATTTATAATAGCATCAATCATATAGAAAGCTACCACTTTCCCCGGAAAGTGGGGAATGGCGATAACATCGTTTCGTAAGGATATCCTTTTGGATAAAGAAATGGTGTTGTTGCCGTTTTTTATTTTATCAAGAAAAGGAGAGCAAAATGACGTGGATTTATTTGATTTTCGCAGGAATATTGGAGGTTGTTTGGGCAACGAGTATGAAATTAAGTGAGAATTTTAGCAGGCTTGGCTACTCAATGGTAACCATTCTTGGAATGGTTTTAAGCTTTGTCTTTTTAGCGCGTGCGTTAAAGGAACTTCCGATGAGTCTTGCTTATCCGATTTGGACAGGGATTGGTGCAATCGGAACAGTAGTTGTTGGAATTGTCTTTCTGAAAGACCAATTATCACCGCTTGCCTACCTTTTTTTGATTTTGGTTGTCATTGGGATTATCGGGTTAAAAATGACCAGCGGGCATTGAGTCTTTTAGAGAAAATTAGTAATTTTACTAGCTTTTTTATAGCTTTTTGGGTAGAATAGTAAGGGTAAGCGACTTTATTTGGTCGTAATAATTAATATGGCTAGAATGCTGAGCCAAAAATAGTCTAACTTATTAAGTCGCCGGACTGATATGCTAACACCTATTTTTCGCTGTGCGTTAATAGCCTTTGTATTACTTTAAAGGAGACTTTATCTAATGGTAAAATTGGTTTTTGCTCGCCACGGTGAGTCAGAATGGAACAAAGCTAACCTTTTCACAGGTTGGGCTGACGTTGATTTGTCAGAAAAAGGTACACAACAGGCGATCGATGCTGGTAAATTAATCAAAGAAGCTGGTATTGAGTTTGACCTTGCTTACACTTCAGTTCTTAAACGTGCTATCAAAACAACTAACCTTGCTCTTGAAGCAGCTGACCAACTTTGGGTACCAGTTGAAAAATCATGGCGCTTGAACGAACGTCACTACGGTGGTTTAACTGGTCAAAACAAAGCTGAAGCTGCTGAAAAATGGGGTGACGAACAAGTTCATATCTGGCGTCGTTCATACGATGTATTGCCACCAGCTATGGCTAAAGATGACGAGTACTCAGCACATACTGACCGTCGTTACGCTAACCTTGACGATACAGTAATTCCAGATGCTGAAAACTTGAAAGTTACTTTGGAACGTGCTCTTCCATTCTGGGAAGATAAAATCGCTCCAGCTCTTAAAGACGGTAAAAACGTCTTTGTAGGTGCACACGGTAATTCAATCCGCGCTCTTGTAAAACATATCAAACAATTGTCAGATGACGAAATTATGGATGTTGAAATCCCTAACTTCCCACCGCTTGTATTCGAATTTGATGAAAAATTAAACGTTACAAACGAATACTACCTTGGTAAATAATCTGATAGTAGATTATAAGGGGTAAAACCCTTAATATGAAAGCATTCTAGGCTATCCCCTAGAGTGCTTTTTATATTACTTATAATAAAACTAAAAAGATTGATGTACAATATAAGTGAAGCAGAGGTGGTCTAACTCCCCTTGAAACAGACTTTGTGTCTGCGGTAGGAGGTGGGGCACTTCCGCTTTTTGTTTGACAAATTTTCTTAGTCATAATGAGCATTTTATGTTAAGTGCTAAAAAACACTATTCTAAAAGAATAGTGTCAAAATTCATTTGCTAAATTTAGCTTAATTTTTACTATATATGATTAGTCCTACTGCTGTGTCTTCTGCTAAAATTTTCTTTCTGGCATATTTAATGCCAAGGAGATAGACATAGTAGAAATCACCGATACATCCTGTTGCATGTAGGCTGACAATTCCGATATAGGCAGGAAAAGATAATAAATTCATACCAAAGAGGATAGTCAGCGTTAGAGACCAAATGATAAAAGGTGCTAAGCTAATGACTATCATTTGCCATCTGTCATAAGTCACTTTTGGACAGGTAGCATATGCCGCTCCTAATTTCCAATTGATTCCAAATTTGACTTTACTTTTAGGTTTAAAGAGTTTGAAAAAGAAAGCATGGATAAGTTCATGAATGATGACAACAGCAAGTATCGCTAGTACAAAAAGAAATAATTTTCCCAAATGAATAGTGTAGGTAACATTTTCAATGGTAGGGTGTTGAATCTTTAAACCAAGTAAGTAAAAAAGATAAAAAAATAGGAAAAAAGTAGGAAGGGATATGATATTTAGCCAAATGGCTAATTTTTTGTCTTTTGTAATATTATTTCTTTTTAAATCTCCATTTTATTCTCCCGCAGAATGGCTGAGTTGCTTATAACAAGATAAATTTTTTATAGCTTTATTATAGCATAGCACAGAAAAAGTTAGTGACACGAACTAAACACTCCTTGTGTGCTTTGAGATGTTTTTCCTTTCACAATTTAATCATTTTTTGAAAAAATGCTAAATTTTATTGTGTGAGTATCTAGTGGACGTTTTTTTGAAAATTTATGGTATGATTAATAGTAAGGATTATATTTGAAGGGGGCTTTTATGAAAGCAGCAGAACGTCGTCAAAAAATTATCGATATTTTGAGCCAAACGCAAGTTCCCATTTCAGCCAGTTCTTTAGCTAGCAGGCTTGGTGTTAGTCGCCAAATTATTGTTGGTGATGTTGCTCTGTTGAGAGCAGCTAATCATGACGTGATTTCGACACCTAAAGGTTATGTGATGTCACAAGCGCTTTATTCGCACCAATTTATCGGGAAAATTGCTTGTCAACATGGTCCTGAAAGAACCAAAGAAGAATTGGACAGCATTGTTGCTAATGGTGGGATTGTGGTTGATGTTGAAGTTGAACATCCTGTTTATGGTATGTTAACAGCGCCGCTCGATATAAGAAGCGACGAAGATATTGCCAATTTTATGGATAAGGTTGAACATTCTAATGCGACACTTTTATCTTCGCTAACACATGGGATTCACACACATACGCTTTCTTGTCATTCAAAAGATGATTTTGAAGATATCAAGGAAATGTTATTAGATAAAGGCTTACTTTTGAAGTCTAACTAAACAGTTACAGGTGTCTTGACACCTGTGTTTTTTTTATTTATAATAGGCAAGACTAATTAGTGGCTCTAGGATGGTTGTTCTTGGGGAAATTAGTCTAAATAATGTCAATAGGCTTTTTTTATCGATAACATTTAAGAAGCTGATAGTGCCTTGGTTGGTAAATCAAGGTTTTGATAGATATCACAAAGGAGTTATTATGAGACGAAATCAGACAAAATCTCTTGCTTTTACAGCAAGTTTGGTTGCGTTTGGGATTCTGATTCCAATGGTTATGCCAGTTAAAGTGGTTATTGGACCTGCTTCGTTTACACTAGCAAGTCACGTACCCGTTTTTATGGCAATGTTTATTTCACCGCAAGTTGCGGTTTTAGTTGCTTTAGGAACAAGCTTAGGTTTCTTATTGGCGGGTTTTCCGATTGTTATCGTTTTGCGTGCTGTTTCTCATTTGTTATTTGCTGTTGTGGGAGCTATCTTGATTCAAAAACGTCCAAGTTTGCTTGAGAAACCTTTATCAACATTTCTTTTGGCTTTGTTCTTGAATTTCTTGCATGGCTTGGCAGAATTCATCGTTGTTTTAGTTTTGACTGCAGGGGCACAAACTGGTGCAGCTTATGTTTGGTCACTAGTTGGGCTGATTGGCTTTGGTTCTCTTGTCCATGGTTGTATTGACTTTTACATTGCTTACTACCTTTGGAAATTCCTACGAGACAAAGTCGGTGTAGATTTTTCAGTCACTTCAAAAGAAAATTAAGAGGTTGGGACAAAGTGCCCAGCTTCTTTAACTTACAAGACGCAGTAGTTTGGATTTCAACAATCTGGGGATAGATTGTTGAAGGTCGCTATCAAGAAATATTTAAACAGCGATTACCCACTTTAGTCAACTTAGAGTTTCCCATGCACAATTGATTAGGTACTTTTTGGCGCTTGCTTTGCAAGCTAGATTTCCAATCTCAAACAATTTTCAATTGTTTGAGCAATCAATCGCCGTTGAGTGGGTTCTAATATGCTGATAAATCAGCTTTTACACCCCTTTTTTGATGTCAATCTTCACTTGACTCTATCTCCCACCTCGAAAGATTGCCCAAATCTTTCGAGCCATGCGGAGGTGAGTTATCAAGGTTCAGGGAACCTTGATAATCGGGAAATAAAACTTACGAAGTAAGTGTCAAAAACGGTCTGTTTTAGGTCAGCAACAAGAAATTAAGTTTTGCTGAGAAAGAATTTCTTCGAAATTACCGATTCGCCTATTCTAGACTTATGACTAAAATCTCCACTGGAAATTTTATTTGTTCCACTCCCTTTTTTTATTTTCAAGAGTTTTATGGTGGGGGAATTTTCAAAATAAAAAAGATCAAAGTTTTACAGGTTGTGTCACTCTGTTTTAAGCAAATTGTGATAAAATAGAACTCAGAGCTTTTAATTGTGAGGAAAGAATGTCATTTAAGAAGAGATTGAGCAAGCTAAAATTTGCCAAAAAAACAACCGAAAAAAAAGTACGTAAGTTCAAAATTGATAAAAAGCCAACTAGTATGACGAAACGTATTTATTTGATTTTTTCAGTCATCGTAGTCCTTTTTTCAATTATCATTTTGAGATTGGCTCAAATGCAAATTTTGAATAAATCGTTTTATGATGAGAAATTAAATTCGTCAACAACTTATACGGTAACAACATCAAACCCTCGTGGGGAAATTTATGATGCTGCAGGTAATTTATTAGTTTCTAATACTGTCAAGCAAGTAGTTGCTTTTACTCGTAGTAATACGATTACAGCTGAAGAAATGAAAGAATTGGCGGCAAAATTATCAACTCTAGTGACTTTTACAGAGACAAATGTTACGACACGTCAGAAAAAAGATTATTATTTGGCGGATTCAGATACTTACGCAGCAGTGGTCAAGAGTTTGCCTGATGATGAAAAATATGATAGTTACGGTAACAATTTGACCGAATCAGAAATTTACGCAAATGCGATTAATGCGGTAACTGATGATGAAATTAACTACTCTGAAGATGAACTAAAATTGGTTTATATCTTTAGTCAAATGAATGCTGCTTCAACATTTAGCACGGTTAATTTGACGACTGGCGACTTAACGGAAGAACAGATTGCCTATATCACAGCTAATCAGTCTAAATTATCAGGAATTTCAATCGCAACCGACTGGGACCGTGAAACGCCAACAAGCTCTCTTGCTTCAATTATTGGTACGGTTTCATCGAAACACTCTGGTCTACCAGCAGAAGAAGCGGACGATTACTTGGCAAAAGGTTATTCTTTGAACGACCGTGTTGGAACGTCTTATCTTGAAAAAGAATACGAAGAATACCTTCAAGGAACGCATACCGTTCGTGAAATTACAACTGATAAAAATGGTAATGTGGTTTCAGATGAAGTGACAAGCGAAGGAAAAGCAGGCCAAAATCTAAAATTAACAGTCAATTCAGATTTCCAAGCTGGTGTTGAAAGTATTTTAAATCAGTATTACAGTGCTGATATTGCTGATGGTTATGCAACCTATTCAGAAGGAGCTTATGCAGTTGCTTTGAATCCGCAGACAGGTGCCATTTTGGCAATGGCTGGTCTCTCTCATGAAACAGGTTCATCAACAACTACTCTTGATGCCCTTGGTACTATTAATGATATTTTTGTTCCAGGGTCAGTTGTGAAAGCAGCAACGTTGACAGCTGGTTGGGAATCAGATGCTATTTCAGGGAACCAAGTTATCGCTGACCAATCAATCAATATTGCTGGTTCTTCAGCGATTACATCATGGTTTACAGGCAGCGGTTCAACAAACATCACAGCTGTTCAAGCGCTTGAATACTCATCAAATACCTATATGGTGCAAGTTGCTCTTAAAATGATGGGACAAGAATACTATTCAGGCATGTCTCTAGCAACCACAGGTATGAAAGAAGCGATGGAAGAATTGCGTGCTGCCTATGCCGAATATGGAATGGGAACAAGCACAGGAATTGACCTTCCAGAAAATACTACTGGTTACATTTCGGATGATTATTCTGCTGGTAATGTCCTAACCGAAGCATTTGGTCAGTATGACTCATACACACCAATGCAGTTGGCACAATATGCAGCAACAGTTGCTAATGGTGGGAAACGTATTGCACCACATTTGGTTGATAGTATCTATGACAATGATGGTACAGATGGCATTGGAACTTTAGGTAAAACGATTGAAACAAATGTGCTTAATCAAATCAACATTTCAGACGATGATATGGACCTTTTGCAACAAGGGTTCTATCAAGTGGTAAATAGTAGTAGTGCTTATGCAACAGGTACTTATATGAAGAGTTCAACAGTCACTATCGCTGGTAAAACAGGTACAGCCGAAACTTATGCTGTTGATGCTAACGGTAATGCTGTAACGACAGTTAACTTGAGTGTCCTTGCCTATGACTATTCAACAAGTGATGATTCACATATCGCTGTTGCCGTCATCGTTCCGCATTTGACAAGTTCAGATAATCATACAAACCAGTACATTGCGCGTGATATTATTAATTTGTACATGTCAACTTATGTTAATCAATAATTGATAATGAAAGCGAGTCGGCCGAGGAAGTAGTCGGCTCGTCACTTTGTTAAAGGAGAATGACAATTGCTTTATCCAACACCTATCGCAAAGCTGATTGATAGTTTTACAAAATTACCAGGAATTGGTATAAAAACAGCAACACGTTTGGCTTTCTACACGATTGGAATGTCAGATGAAGATGTGAATGAATTCGCCAAAAATTTATTGGCAGCTAAGCGTGAATTGACTTATTGTTCTGTTTGTGGGAATTTAACAGATGAAGACCCTTGTAATATCTGTACAGATCAAACTCGTGACCATTCCGTTATTTTAGTGGTTGAAGATTCAAAAGACGTATCTGCTATGGAAAAAATTCAAGAGTATCATGGCTTGTACCATGTCTTACATGGCTTGATTTCACCAATGAATGGTGTCGGACCAGATGATATTAATTTGAAATCATTGATTACACGTTTAATGGATAGTGAGGTCAATGAAGTGATTATTGCGACCAATGCAACCGCAGACGGTGAAGCAACATCTATGTATATCTCACGTGTCCTAAAACCAGCAGGAATCAAGGTAACACGTTTAGCACGTGGACTGGCTGTTGGCTCAGACATCGAGTATGCCGACGAAGTCACACTACTTCGTGCCATAGAAAATCGAACAGAATTGTAGGATGTAAGAAAAGCAGCTTCATGCTGCTTTTTTGCTTGTCACTTTTTCTATCATCTGATGTTTAAACTTGTTTGAAAGGTAGCTTCTTTTGTGGTATGATAGGTAGGAAATTGTAATAGAAAAGGAATTGAACTTGAGTTGGGTTTGGGGCTGTTTTTTGGTTCATGCTCGGCTTGTTGAAAAATGTATTAGGTGACCTTAACTTGGTATCTTTTTTCTGTTCAGGTAATTAAAGTTTATGGCAAAAGAAACGCTTGTTTTACTTTATGGTGGACGTTCTGCGGAGCGTGAAGTATCTGTTTTATCAGCTGAGAGTGTCATGCGTGCGATTAATTATGACAAATTCTTTGTGAAAACTTACTTCATCACACAATCTGGTGATTTTATTAAGACACAAGAATTTTCAAGCAAACCAGCCGATGATGAAAAGTTAATGACTAACGCTACTGTTGTTGAAAGTCAAAAAATTAAACCAAGTGATATTTATGAAGAAGGAGCAGTTGTTTTCCCTGTTCTTCATGGACCAATGGGAGAAGACGGTTCAATTCAAGGCTTCCTTGAAATTCTTAAAATGCCTTACGTTGGAACTAACATCTTGTCATCAAGTGTTGCCATGGATAAAATTTCAACAAAACACGTTCTTGAGTCTGCAGGTGTACCACTTGTTGCTTACGTGACTTATGTTGAAGGGGCTGACCTTGAAAAAGCGGTTGCTGAAGTAAATGAAAAATTGACTTATCCAGTCTTTATTAAACCAGCCAACATGGGGTCTTCAGTAGGAATTTCAAAAGCTGATGATGAAGAGGGGCTCCGCTCAGCTATTGACCTCGCCCTTAAATACGATAGCCGTATTCTTATCGAAACTGGTGTCAATGCGCGTGAAATCGAAGTTGGGATTTTAGGAAATGCTGACGTGCAAACAACATTACCTGGTGAAGTGGTTAAAGACGTTGCTTTCTATGATTACGATGCTAAATACATCGACAATAAAATTACTATGGATATTCCAGCGCATATCGATAGCAACATTATGGAAGAAATGCGTGGCTATGCAACAACAGCTTTCCGTGCTATCGGTGGATGTGGTTTGTCACGTTGTGATTTCTTCTTGACAGAAGACGGTCATGTTTACCTTAATGAATTGAATACAATGCCAGGTTTCACACAATGGTCAATGTATCCACTTCTTTGGGAAAACATGGGACTCGCTTACTCTGATTTGATTGAAAAATTGGTTGAATTAGCTAAAGAAATGTTTGAAAAACGCGAAAGCCATTTGATTTAAAAAAAGCTGCACTCCAAAAGTTAGACGATAAATCTAACAATTGGGGCGCTTTTTAGATATGAATAACCTCAGAGATGGGATAACTCTCTGAGGCTTTTTAGTTATAGATTTGCAAGCTTGCGTAATTCGGGTATCTTTTGTAACCTCGGAATGACAAGCATGGTAATAATGATTCGTAGTGGAATTTCAAAGACTTTTAACCAACGTCCTGCCAGATATTGTGCCCAGAATGGCACGCCAAAGTATATCTGAATCAGAAGTGGTGTGAGGATAAAGGTGCTAATCAGCATGATAACCACAGTTGCGATTGTTACGTGTAGCCAGTCTTTTTTGCTTGACCAGCTTAGTGGCTTACTATAAAAGAAAAGACCATAGAAAAAGCCCTGAATTGCTTCCATAAGTGTCCACCAAATGATGAAATTACCAGCGCTACTTGATGATAAGGTATCAACCACATCAAGAATACCTAGGCTGATAAAGCCCCAAATAGGACCGCCAATCATTCCGATAATCGTGTTGACAATGAACGTCAAACTGATAACTAATTGTTGTGGAATGACTGGAATTGAAAATTTCCCAACGATGAAAGCAAGCGCGATTAGCATAGCCAAGCTAACCAAACGCTTAAGGGTGAGTTTGGGTGTTTTGAAAAATAAATTCATTTTCTACTCCTTTTAAAACATAAAACTGGAGCTGTTAAAAAAATTTAACAGCGGATGCAATGATTCACCGCGCAAATTGCTTCGTTGTGTGACAACATCCCATTCACACACACTTAACGCAAATCATCTACTCTGTGCAAAACAAGCTTTGCAATTATAATTGTACCATAAAAATCCCTGCATGATTGCTAAAATGTGGTATAATAAAAGGCGTTAACACTAGATTTTTAATGAAGGATTCAATATGAAATTAACATTGCATGAAGTCGCCAAGGTTGTTGGCGCTAAAAATACTATTTCGGAGTTTGATGACGTTCCCCTGCGACAAATTGAATTTGACAGTCGTAAGATTGAAAAAGGGGATTTATTTTTACCATTAAAAGGTGCGCGTGATGGGCATGATTTTATTGAAACTGCCTTTGAAAATGGTGCTGTTGCGACTTTTTCAGAACGTGAAGTAGCTGGTCATCCATACATCTGGGTTGATGATTGCCTAGAGGCATTTCAAGCGCTAGCTAGCTATTATCTTGAGAAACAGCGTGTTGATGTCATTGCTGTGACAGGGTCAAATGGTAAAACGACAACCAAAGATATGATTGCTGCGGTTTTATCAACAGAATACAAGACTTATAAAACACAAGGCAACTACAATAACGAAATTGGTTTGCCATATACAGCACTTCATATGCCAGATGATACGGAGAAAATTGTCCTTGAGATGGGGCAAGATCATATGGGTGACATTCATCTGTTGTCAGAACTTGCAAAACCACATATCGGTGTGGTGACTTTGATTGGTGAAGCTCATTTGGAATTTTTCGGTAGTCGTGAGAAAATCGCAGAAGGTAAATTGCAAATTGTTGATGGCATGGATTCAGATGGCATTTTGATTGCGCCAGCTGACACAATCGTGGATCCTTATTTACCTGAAAGCCAAATGGTTATTCGTTTTGGTGACGGCGCAGAAATTTTTGTGAAAGATTTGCAAGAAAGTAAGGAATCGTTGACCTTTACGACAAATGTGATTGACCGTCCAATTACCCTACCTGTGCCTGGAAAATACAATGCGACTAATGCCATGGTAGCAGCTTATGTTGGTAAATTATTAGCCATTTCTGATGACGATATTGTCGAGGCTCTTGAGACAATTGAATTAACACGCAATCGTACGGAATGGAAAAAAGCAGCCAATGGTGCTGATATTTTGTCAGATGTTTACAATGCTAATCCAACGGCAATGCGCTTGATTTTAGAGACATTTTCTAAAATTCCTGCCAATGAGGGCGGTAAAAAAATAGCTGTGCTTGCTGACATGAAAGAATTGGGTGAGCAATCTGTTGAGCTTCATAAACGCATGATTATGAGCTTGTCACCTGAAACATTAGATACACTCATTTTCTATGGGGAAGACATTGCTGAATTGGCACAACTTGCTAGTCAAATGTTTCCAATTGGAAAAGTTTATTATTTCAAGAAAACAGCTGATGAGAATCAATTTGATGCCATGCTTGAAACTATTCAAAAAGTATTACAACCAGCTGACCAAATTTTATTGAAGGGAAGCAACTCAATGCAATTAGTTAAAATTGTTGAAGCACTGGAGAAATAGATTACTGTGGAGATATTAAGGTTAAAGGAAGTATTTAGGACTGAAGAGTCATTTGCAAGGTTTCTTTATCGAGCCTTGTATTTTCTTGAGTTTTGTTTGCTATTTCTAGCTTGGTTTTTGAAACGTTATCCGTTTCCTTTACCATTTTTCTTATTGATGTCAAGTCTTGCCATTGTTGGTGGATTTGCTATGTATTTGTGGAGTTTTTGGCGTTCGGGTTGGTCAATAGAGAAGATTTTAGCAGGGATTTTTGCACTAGCTTTCTTGATTTTATTGCCAATGTCTAATTATCTGGAAACAAACGTTGATGATTTGTCCATGGTTACCTTGTTTTTGTTATCAGCGAGTGTTGATAAAGATGATGAGCGGTTGATGACAGCGATTTTCTACTTTAAGCTGATTGTAGCAATCTTAGTGCTCTTTGCTTACAATAGTCATATTATTTCTGATATGACCATGTATCGAGTTGACAAAGATTTGATTAGGCATTCTTATGGTTTTATGCACCCAAATTCTTTGGGAATGTATTTAGTTGGTTTGTTGTTTGATTTTTCCTTGGTTAGAAAGAGACGTAAAGCTAGAGCAGGATTGGTCATGTTGCTTGTTTCCTTGTTGATTTTTGCGATTACCGACTCAAGGACAACATTTTTAATTGCAGGAGTCATCATTCTTTGCTATTTTTTGAAACCATTATTACTAAAGTATCAGGTTTCCGGTTCTGTGATTATTCCACTGGTGATTGTGATGTTTGGTTTGGGGCTAGGGCTTCCATACTTCTACAATGGTGATAGTACCATTTATGCAACATTGAATCATTTGTTTTCAGGAAGATTGAATATCGGACATACGTATTTGCAGCATTTCGGTGTTGATTGGTTGCCACGAAATATCCCAACTTTTACCGAAATAAATGGGCATCCGATGTACGATGATAGTTTTTATATTGATTCATTATTACGTCAGGGAATTTTTCTATTTCTACTGTATCCAATTTTTCTCATTGCACAGTTGAGAGGGAAGAAACTGACACTATTCCATACGATGCTCTTTTTGATAACTTTCTTTATCAATATCATGGAGCACTATGGTGGCAGTCTTTGTATGTGTAGTATTCTCTTAATCAATTATTTTGCGGTTTCTGAGGAGCACACCGTGGGGAAATATTGAAATAGAGCCCACTTTTCGTTATAATAATAGAGTTATGAGTCCCATGACTCTATTTTTTGTATGGCAGAAAAGGAGTGGACCAATGTAGTCACTAAAGATTAGGTGATACGTTTATATAAAGAAGATAATTAAGATTAATAAGGAAATAAAATGACAATTCAAGATGACATTAAAAAACGTCGTACGTTTGCTATCATCAGTCACCCAGATGCTGGTAAAACGACAATTACAGAACAATTACTTTATTTTGGTGGAGAAATCCGTGAAGCTGGTACCGTAAAAGGGAAAAAGACAGGGAACTTTGCTAAATCTGACTGGATGGATATTGAAAAGCAACGTGGTATCTCCGTTACTTCATCAGTAATGCAATTTGATTATGCTGGAAAACGTGTCAATATCCTTGATACACCAGGGCACGAGGACTTCTCTGAAGATACTTACCGTACTCTTATGGCGGTAGATGCTGCGGTTATGGTTGTCGATTCTGCCAAAGGTATTGAAGCACAAACGAAAAAGCTGTTTGAAGTTGTTAAACACCGTAATATTCCAGTATTTACTTTTATCAACAAGCTTGACCGTGATGGTCGTGAACCACTTGACCTTTTGGAAGAATTGGAAGAAGTGCTTGGTATTGCAAGTTATCCAATGAATTGGCCAATTGGGATGGGAAAATCATTTGAAGGGCTTTACGATTTGTACAACAAACGTTTGGAACTTTACAAAGGCGATGAACGTTTTGCAGCACTTGAAGATGGTGATGAATTATTTGCTAACAACCCATTCTACCAACAAGTTTTGGAAGATGTTGAATTGTTAGAAGAAGCAGGAAATGAATTTTCAGAAGAAGCTATCTTGTCTGGTGATTTAACACCAGTATTCTTCGGTTCTGCCCTTACAAACTTTGGGGTGCAAACTTTCCTAGATACTTTCTTACAATTTGCGCCAGAACCCCATGGACATAAAACAACAGAAGGTAATGAAATCGACCCTTACGATAAAGATTTTTCAGGATTTGTCTTTAAAATCCAAGCAAATATGGACCCACGACACCGTGACCGTATTGCTTTCGTGCGTATCGTTTCAGGTGAATTTGAACGTGGCATGAGCGTGAATTTAGCACGTACGAAAAAATCAGTGAAATTGTCAAACGTGACACAATTCATGGCAGAATCACGTGAGAATGTTGAAAATGCCGTTGCTGGTGATATTATCGGGGTTTACGATACAGGAACTTACCAAGTTGGGGATACGTTGACAGTCGGTAAAAATAAATTTGAATTTGAACCGTTACCAACCTTCACACCAGAGTTGTTCATGAAAGTAGCTGCTAAAAACGTCATGAAACAAAAATCATTCCACAAAGGAATTGAACAATTGGTGCAAGAAGGAGCTATCCAACTTTATAAAAATTATCAAACTGGCGAATACATGCTTGGTGCTGTTGGTCAATTGCAGTTTGAAGTGTTCAAACACCGTATGGAAAATGAATACAATGCCGAAGTGGTAATGACACCAATGGGTAAAAAGACTGTTCGTTGGATTAAACCAGAAGACCTTGATGAACGCATGTCATCAAGTCGAAATATCTTGGCTAAAGACCGCTTTGACCAACCTGTTTTCCTTTTTGAAAACGACTTTGCGCTTCGCTGGTTTGCGGATAAATACCCAGATGTTGAACTAGAAGAAAAAATGTAATAAAGACAGAGGGAGTTGAGAAAGTGCTCAACTTCTTTTGTCGTTCTTCATGCTAAGATAAAAATAAATAAAGGTCTGAACTTGCGTGCTCAGACCTTTTTAGGAGTTAAAACAAAAACAGCCCCGACGAATCAGGACTATCTTTTTGAGATTATGAAAAAGAAAAGTTTTAGGATATCCATATCTTATCAGAGAAGACTTAAAGAAACCTTAAACGACTAAGAAAAATAGTCTTTTACAGAAAATTCTAATGATAGAAGTTGTGAAACCAAATTTCAAGTCTAAATTAGCCATTTTGTAAAAACTCTCTAGGAGAGTGATAATCAAGCACTTTTTTGGAATAGTTGTTAATCCAGTATTCAATAAATGTGACTTGTCGTTGTGGTGATTACAATTATATCTCTCTGAGATGTTTTTTGATACACTCAAGTGACTAATTTCATTTTAGAACTTTCAATAGAAGTTATGAAAACGTGTTATTTTAATAAATGAAATTGTTTCCTATCTTTTTAACTTGGAATGTGTTAAACTAGATAAGTTGTTAAACAACGATTAAAGTTTAATAAGGCAGCTTCGCACTGCCTTTTAGAAAAGAGAAAAATTTGAAATTTACAGAACTTAACTTATCGGAAAATATCCTTGCTGCCGTAGAAAAAGCAGGCTTTGTTGAGCCATCTCCAATCCAAGAATTAACGATTCCTTTGGCTTTGGAAGGTAAGGATGTTATCGGACAAGCACAAACTGGAACAGGGAAAACAGCTGCCTTTGGCTTGCCAACTTTGAACAAAATTGATACAAATCGTAATGTTGTTCAAACCTTGGTTATTGCGCCAACACGTGAATTGGCTGTTCAAGGACAAGAAGAATTGTTTCGTTTTGGTCGTGAAAAAGGTGTGAAAGTCCGTTCCGTTTACGGTGGGTCAAGCATTGAAAAACAAATTAAGGCACTTCGTTCAGGAGCTCATATTGTAGTGGGAACACCAGGGCGTTTGCTTGACTTGATTAAACGCAAAGCTTTGAAACTTGACCATGTTGAAACATTAATCCTTGATGAAGCAGATGAAATGCTTAACATGGGATTCTTAGAAGATATTGAAGCCATTATTAGTCGTGTTCCGGAAACACGTCAAACCCTTCTTTTCTCAGCGACGATGCCAGAAGCTATCAAACGTATTGGGGTGAAATTTATGCAAAACCCTGAACACGTTAAAGTTGCTGCTAAAGAATTGACTACTGATCTTGTTGACCAATACTATATTCGCGTTAAAGAACAAGATAAATTTGATACAATGACACGTCTTATGGACGTTGACCAACCTGAATTGTCAATTGTCTTTGGGCGTACAAAACGTCGTGTGGATGAATTGACACGTGGATTGAAATTACGTGGCTATCGTGCCGAAGGTATTCACGGTGACCTTGACCAAGGTAAACGTCTCCGTGTTCTTCGTGATTTTAAGAATGACAATATTGACATCTTGGTTGCGACTGACGTTGCAGCACGTGGTCTTGATATTTCAGGGGTCACACATGTTTATAACTACGATATTCCACAAGACCCAGAAAGCTATGTTCACCGTATTGGACGTACTGGACGTGCTGGGAAACATGGTCAATCAATCACTTTCGTGGCACCAAACGAAATGGGATATTTGTCAATTATTGAAAAATTGACGAAAAAACGCATGAAAGGCTTGAAACCAGCGACTGCTGATGAAGCCTTTAAAGCGAAGAAAAAAGTTGCGCTTAAGAAAATTGAACGTGATTTTGCGGATGAAGCGATTCGTGCAAACTTTGACAAATTCAAAGGTGATGCCGTTAAATTGGCAGCAGAATTTACACCAGAAGAATTAGCATTGTACATCTTGAACTTGACCGTTAAAGATCCAGATACGCTTCCAAAAGTGGAAATTGCTCGTGAAAAACCATTACCATTTAAACCATCAGGTGGTGGCTTTAATAACCGCAAGGGTGGTCGTGGCAATGGTCGCGGTCGTGATAATCGCCGTGGTGGACGTTCAGACAGAAAACGTGATGACCGAGATAATAACAGCTATCGTGATTTCAAACGTACGTCATCTAAGAACAAACGTGATTTCCAAAACAAAGATAACAAACGCCCACATCGCACATCAAGCGAAAAGAAAACAGGATTTGTTATCCGTAATAAAGGGGAAAGATAATCATAAAACACACTCTGTGATGACAGGGTGTGTTTTTGAATACAGGTAAAAAACCTCCGCTATTCTAGCAGAGGTAATTGATATTAAGCAATGTACTGTTTGAAAAATGCTAATATTTCCAAGTTACAAGCAGTAGCAATAGGATCTTTAATATTGTAATTAAAAACGTGTCCTTTTGGTTCTTCAGGGGTTCCATAGGTACGAAATTCGTGTTCAATATGCTTAGCACGCAGGAAACCATCTAGTCTGACAGTACAATCACGAATAAAATCTTGATTAGCGGTTGTGAGGAATAAAGGTGGTATGGCTGGTGTGATATATTTTTCGGTTAGCAGCATATCCATTTTATTTTCTAAAACAGTATCGGTAAAGTAAGCCTTTGGGGCACCTTCAATAGTACCAGGAAGGTTGAGGAAAGAAGCTCCGCAGTTAATAGCAGCTGCACGCACTGACATGTTAGGTTTGTCGTAGCCAAATTTTTGACGGTAGTCATTATTGGTGAGGATAGTCAAATACTGCACCGCCATTTGTCCGCCAGCACTGTCACCGATGATGAAAATATTATTTAAATCTATATCATAATCGCTACCGTGGCTAGCAACCCAGTGTACAGCACGGTTGACATCATCGAGTTCTCCAGGAAATTCGACTTCAGGTGCTAGTTGGTAGTTAAAATTAACAAAAGCAAAACCTTCTTTAGCTAAGCTAAGTCCAAAAAATTGATAGGTTTCCTTGGTACCATAGACCCATCCCCCACCGTGGATATTAATGATAGTAGGAACCTTGTCTATACGTTTTTTAGGAAGGTAAATATCTAGGAGATTCCATTTTTCTTTAGGACCATAGGCGATGTTGTCAAAACGTTCAACCTCAGGAATATCATGTGGCAGTCCGGCGTCACGTTTATCATCACCTTCTTTAAAAAGTGCACTTAATGTTTTCGCAGCTTCTAAAACCTCTTGTTTGATCGTCATTTTGTAAGACCTCGTTTCTAAATCTATTTTTAAGACACTACGATTTTAGGTTAAAAATGAGTAAAATTCTAGCACTATCTTATCTAAAAAAAGGCGTCTAGTAACCTATTTATGATATAGAAAAAGGTTACTAGACGCCTTTTTCTGGGAACTCTTGTTATTTTGTAAACTCTGTTAACTCGTTATAATAAAAAGTAAGAAAAGCTTAGCAGAAGTTACGTTACAAATCTGTTAAACCAGTCATATTTTATACTCTAGGAGGATTTCGTTATGAAACCAGTAAAAGATAAACTATCTTTTAAAATCTCTCTGCTCTCTATTTCTCTCTTTTTAATGATTGCACCCCAGATTTCAGCAGCTTTACCACTTATGTATAATGCTTTTCCCGGTGTCAGTCAAAGTGGTGTTGAGACACTATCTACTATTCCAAATTTTGGAATTATGGTTGGTTTGTTTGTCAGTCCGTTTTTGATACGTGCTCTTGGACAAAAATTGACTATATTGATTGGTTTGGTTATTACCTTGTTAGCTGGAACGTTTCCAATGTATGCTGTGGCTTTTACGCCAATTTTGATTTCGCGTTTTCTACTCGGAGCAGGAATTGGACTTTTTAACTCTCTAGCAGTCAGTTTGATTCCTCAATTTTATGTTGATGATGAGGAAGAACGCGCCTCTATGCTTGGTTTCCAAAATGTTATGAGCAGTATTGGTGCGGCGGTATCTTCTTTTTTAGTCAGTTATTTGGTTACGATTAGTTGGCATGCAGCCTTTGTTATTTATTTTCTGGTTATCCCATCTCTTATTTTATTTACGCTATTTGTGCCATTGAAAAGAGAAACTACTCAATTTGGTAATCAAAATGGAAATAAGCAAAAGCAATCAATCAATGGTAAAGTCATTCTTATCGCTATTTTGATGTTCTTTATTTTCATGCTGTATTTACCGATGAGCTATAAATTACCAACTATGATTGTAGAAAATGGTATCGGTACTACTTCGACAGCAGCTATGGTAGCAGGCTTTTCGACATTGGTGGGTATCCCTATTGGGGTTACCTTTGGTTTCTTCTTTAAAAAATTGCGTGATAAAATTTTTCCACTTGGTTTTTTTCTAGTCACTTTAGGTTTTCTGCTGACAGCATTTTCACAAAATTTAGTTATTTTACTGTTATCTATGGTTATTACTGGTATTGGTTTTGGATTTGCGGTACCATATATGTACAACTGGCTTGGTTGGGCAGCACCTCAAAATTCTGTTAACTTAGCAACAACACTTGTTCTAGTTATGGTGAATGTTGGTTGTTTTGTCTCTCCTACGGTTATGGGAGCTCTATCGGCTTTCTTTGGTTCTGAAGCGAGCAACACCTTATTGGTTTCAGCTATTGGCTTTGCACTTATAACAATTTATGCGCTTGTGCATTATGTCAGAGTGCATAATATACACAAATAATATCAGAGAAGAACTCGTTGGAAAGCGAGTTTCTTTCCTATCAGGAGGTCTTTCTTGGAAACGTGTCAGCATGAAGTGGTCAACCCTAATCAAGGCTTATTGTCATTTTTATATGTTCACAATGAGCAGTCGCCTGCCTATATTGAGCCGCATTGGCATAGGGCTGTTGAATTAAGCTATACCTCAAAAGGATCCATTGATCATTTTTACATTGCAGGTGAAAATTTTCAAACCCAATCAGGTCAAATTTTAGTGGTTAATACTCAGGATATTCACAGCATTCGTGTTTTGAATTATAAGGAAGAGCCTGAGTTGGCTCTGACGATTACCTATCCTTATCCATTTTTGGTTGGTCAATATGAAGATATTAGTCACTGTCAGTTTGATATCAATCATCCAGAGACTTTTTCAACGCAGCAAAAGCAGGCTTATAATCATCTCCAAGATATCTTAGAGATGATTATAAGAGATTTTCAGGCAGATAGTCCACAGAAAAATCTGAAATTAAATTTAGGTATTTTACAGGTTTTGGATATTTTAGTGACTTCTTTTTTGGTTGATACTGTGGCTGATGTTCATAAGGATAATCGCCTTCAAATTGCTGAGCGTATCAAGGAGATTGATTCTTTTTTGCAGAAAAATTATCAGGAGACCATTGGTTTGGAAGAATTGGCAGAACATTGTCATCTGTCTCGCTCCTATATGGCACGCTTTTTCAAAGCTCACTTGGGGGTAACCTTAGGGCAATACCTAGCAACTATTCGTGCTCAAAAAGCACGTGATAGTTTGATTGAAACCAAGGATTGTCTGACAGATATTGCTTTAAAACATGGTTTTAGCGGCTTACGGTCAATGAACCGCGCCTTGGAAACAAATTTTGGAAAGACAGCTCGTCAGTTAAGAGATGAGCAGTGAGGAAATGACATGTTATTTAAGTTTTGATATTGCTGGTACTCATATAAAATATGCTTTGATGAGTGCTTCCGAGGAGATTTTAGAGAAAAATCATGTGATGTCTCCTAAGGATTTAGATGATTTTTGGTCAGCAATTGATGACATTATCTTGACTTATCGTAGCCAGATTCAAAGAGTGGCGTTTAGTGCTCCGGACCGTGTAGATATTGATAATGGTATCATTTATTTGGGTGGTGTCCTGACTTGTTTGGATGATGTTCATATTAAAGAGCGTATTAAAGAAAATTATGATTTACCAGCTACGGTGCTTAATGATGGTAAGGCAGCAGCCTTAGCAAAGGTCTGGCAGGGGAGTTTGAAAGGTGTATCAGATGGTGCAACCATTATTTTAGGAACTGGTGTTGGTGGCGGTCTCGTTTTGAATGGGAAATTACGCAGTGGTGTACATTTTCAAGCAGGTGAGTTAAGTTTTATACTTCTAAATCCTGCTAATCAAAGTTTTGACAAGATGAGTGGCTATCTAGAGTCTGCTGTGGGAATGATTGAAAAAATCAATCAGATAATTGGAAATTCAGATATTAAAGACGGCTTAATAGCTTTTAAAGCTGTTCAATCAAAAAAACAGAAGCAGTAGCTACTTTTGAAGACTATTGTAAACCATTGCGACTATTATTTTGAATGTGCATGCTACCTTAGATTTACATACTTTTGCTATTGGAGGTGGGATCAGCTCACAAGACCTTTCAGGAACTAAAAGTGTTTTAACACGCCCTAATATTGTTAAAACTAGTTTCGGTAATGATGCGAATTTATTAGGCGCTCTCTATCAATTATTACATTAGCGAATGAGATAGAAGAACACACTTCAGAAAATGGAAGTGTGTTCTTCTATATATGCTAGCTTTTGTTGTCGTGTTTTTTGTTTGAAGTAGCTTTCGGCGGACATGGCGGCTTCTTTGCTGTCAAAGCTTTTTTGGTAGATGAGTTTGACTGGTAGGCGACTTCTAGTGTACTTTGCACCTTTGCCGCTATTATGTGTTTTGATACGCTTTTCAACATTGGTTGTGTAGCCTGTGTAGAGTGTGCCATCAGCACATTCGACAACATACATATAAGCTTTGTTAGTTTTTTCTTCCGTTTTTTCCATAATAAATTTCAAAAATATCGTCCGTATAGTCACCGTTTTCTTTGTGAACAAAGAGTGGTGGGAGAATTTTTAGTCCGTCAGTAGAGCCGTCTTTAATCGCTTCAATCAAGAGCATATTAGCATCTTTACCTATTTTAGGATAAACAAATTGGATACGTTTTGGCGCTAGATTGTATTGTCTCATGGTATCAATGATGTCTAAGAAACGGTCTGGTCGATGTACCATAGCTAGTCGTCCATTTGATTTGAGCGCGTGCCTGGCTACCTCACAAATTTCTTCTAAATTGGTAGCAATTTCATGTCTAGCAAGAAGGTAGTGTTCAGAAAGATTTTTCTTTGACGTTTCTGAAACCTTGAAATAAGGTGGATTACACAGAATCAAATCAACACCAGAACGTGGCACATGCTTGAGCAGATTTTTCAAATCGTCATTAATCATCTGAACTTGGTTTTCTAATTGATTGAGCTGGATTGAACGCTCTGCCATATTTGCCAAACGTTCTTGCAATTCTACCTCGATAATTGGTGCTTTGGTGCGCGTGCTGGCAAAAAGTCCTACGGCACCATTTCCAGAACAAAGGTCAACAATCAAGCCACGTGAAGGGATTTTTGGAAAACGTGACAGCAAGACACTATCGATAGAATAACTGAACACGTCTTTATTTTGAATAATTTTGACATCTGTCGAAAAGAGCTGGTCAATACGTTCGCCAGCTTTTAAAATTGATTTAATCATGATATTTATTATAGCAAATTTTAATTTTTCTCACTAGTTAGGTAATGATTTTTCGGCTCAAGCATGGTACAATGTTAAAGAATGTTTGAAGAAAAAGGAGTAAATCTGTGTTTTATACTTATTTACGAGGATTAGTGGTTTTCCTACTTTGGATTATCAATGGAAATGCTCACTATCATAATGAGGACAAAATTTTAAGCAAGGATGAGAACTATATCTTGGTTGCACCGCACCGTACTTGGTGGGATCCAGTTTATATGGCATTTGCTGCTCGTCCGAAAGAATTTATTTTCATGGCGAAGAAAGAATTATTTACGCACCGTATCTTTGGTTGGTGGATTCGTATGTGTGGTGCCTTTCCGATTGACCGTGAAAATCCAGGGCAAAAAGCTCTTAAATACCCTATTAACATGTTGAAGAAAAGCAATCGTTCACTTGTGATGTTTCCAAGTGGTAGCCGTCATTCAACCGATGTTAAAGGTGGGGTTGCTGTTATTGCTAAAATGGCGAAGGTTAAGATTATGCCAGTCGTTTATGCAGGACCAATGGAATTAAAAGGGCTTTTGACTGGAGAACGTGTGGATATGAACTTTGGTAATCCAGTTGACATTTCTGATATCAAACGCATGAATGATGAAGGGATTGAAGAAGTGGCAAACCGTATTCAAACAGAATTTGATCGCTTGGATGCTGAAAATGCGACTTATCATACCAACAAAAAACCAAATCCATTAACTTACATTTACCGTATTCCTCTTGGACTTGTGGCGATTATCGTTGTTCTGTTGACATTGCTCTTTAGCTACATTGCAAGCTTTGTTTGGGATCCAGATAAGCACCGTAAAATGAAATAAGAACCAAAAGCTCAGCGATTTTGCTGGGCTTTTTCGAATAAATAAGTAAAGGCTTGTATGAGTCTATTTTTTATGTCAAAAGTGAGGTAGTGAGATGATTGAAGAAATAAAAGAAAAACTTTTGGAGAACAAAACGTTGGCAGCGGTATTGGGGATAATACTTGTCATGATAATCGGATTTTTTGCTTGGTTAAATGTGACAAAAACAACAGCGGATGCGCAAAATGACCTACCTGCCCTAAGCACGACTTTTTCGACAAGTAGTAGCGCAAGTGATTTAAAAACAGAACGTTCAAGTTCGCAAACTGAGACTCAAAAAATGTTTGTAGATATCAAAGGTGCTGTGAAAAATGAGGGGGTTTATGAGCTTTCAAACGGTAGCCGTGTGACAGATGTGGTCAAATTAGCAGGTGGTTTTACAGAAGATGCTGATAAGAAGTCGGTGAATCTGGCTGAAAAAGTAACCGATGAATCGGTGATTTATGTGGCAAGAGTTGATGAAAATGTTGCTCCTGCAACGACTAATTCACAAGCAAATGGCAGCGCTCAACAGGAAGAAAGTTCAGATAAAATCAACCTTAATACCGCAACTTTGGCGGAACTCCAGACGATTTCTGGCATTGGCGCCAAACGTGCCCAAGATATTATTGACTACCGTGATGCTAATGGTGGTTTTTCATCAGTTGATGACTTAGCGAATGTGTCTGGTATCGGAGAAAAAATACTAGAAAAGCTAAAATCTGAGGTGACCGTTGATTAAATATTTTCCCATTAAGCCAATTCAATTGGCTTTTTTGCTCATTTTGCTCTATTATTTTTGCTTTTCAAAAGTGGTTGGGTGTTTGATGTTTCTCTTGCTAGCCTTGGTGTTTTTATGGCAACAGTATGGTTGGAAGGCTTGGTGTCAAGTTTGCTTGTGTTTAACCTGTTTTGCGGTATTTTTTCTGACTAAGGCTAATCAGACAGAGCAGGCTTATCAAGCAGCACCAGATCATTTAACAAAAATCCAGATGATTCCTGACACGATTTCGGTCAATGGGGATTTGCTGTCCTTTCGAGGTAAGGAAGCTGGGCGGACTTATCAGATTTTTTATTCCTTGAAATCGGAGAAAGAACAGCATTTTTTTAAAACATTAAATCAAACGGTTGTTTTATCTGGTGATATGGACTTGGAAGAAGCAACGCCCCAGCGGAATTTTGGTGGTTTTGATTATCGTACTTACCTTAAACATGAAGGTATTTATCGTGTGGTAAATTTGTCGGCGATTAACAATGTTGAACTTGTTCATAAGACGACTTTGTGGGATAAGCTACATGATGTTCGACGAAAGGCTATTGTTAGTATTCAGCAGCATTTTCCTGCTCCTATGCAACATTATATGACTGGGCTTTTGTTTGGCTATCTGGATAAATCGTTTGATGAGATGAGTGAGGTTTACACGAGTTTAGGAATTATTCACCTCTTTGCTCTTTCAGGCATGCAGGTTGGCTTTTTTGTGGGGGCATTCCGCTTTTTCTTTCTACGTCTTGGGTTACGCCGAGATTATGTGGACATACTACAAATCCCATTTTCACTCGTCTATGCGGGGCTGACTGGCTTTTCTGTTTCGGTAATTCGGAGTTTAATTCAATCTGCTTTTGCAAATCTTGGTATTAAAAAATTAGATAACTTGGCTTTAACTTTGTTTGTTCTTTTTATAGTTATGCCAAATTTTCTGCTGACGATGGGAGGCATTCTTTCGTTTACTTACGCTTTTATTCTCAATTTTATTAACTTTGATGACATTAGTCGCTATCAGAAAATTATTGCGGAAAGTTTGACGATTTCATTAGCCAGTTTGCCCTTGTTAATTCATTTTTTTGCTGTGTTTCAACCGTTATCTGTCTTATTGACCGCAATTTTTTCTGTGGCATTTGACACTATTATGTTGCCAATGCTATCAATCATTTTTATTTTATCGCCCTTGGTTAAACTGACTTGTTTTAATGGTTGTTTTGTTTTCTTGGAAACTGTTATCAAGCACACTAAGGCAATTTTGGGCGGTCCGATTGTTTTTGGTAAACCAAATCTTGGTATCTTGGTGCTACTATTTTTAATGTTGGGCGTGCTTTATGATTGCTGGCGACGAAAGAAAACGGCAATTTTTCTTGTCAGCTTAGTAGCTCTGCTATTTTTTCAAATCAAGCATCCGCTAGAAAACGAGGTGACGGTGGTTGATATTGGGCAGGGAGATAGTATTTTTGTGCGTGATGTTAAGGGGAATACGCTGCTAATTGATGTGGGCGGAAAGGTGAGTTTTAGTGAGAAGAACGCGTGGCAGGAGCGGCTGACGGATAGCAATGCGGAGCGAACGTTGATTCCTTATCTCAACAGTCGCGGCGTTGGAAAAATTGACCAGTTAGTTCTGACGCACACGGATACTGACCACATGGGAGATATGCTAGAGGTGGTAAAGCAGGTGAAAATTGATGAAATTCTGGTTAGTCAGGGAAGTTTGACAAAGCCAGATTTTGTGGCGAAATTACAAGCCATGAAAACCAAGGTGCGCGTGGTAACAGCTGGTGATGTTTTGCCGATTATGGGAAGTCACCTGCAAGTGCTTTATCCGAGCCAGACTGGTGATGGTGGTAACAATGACTCGGTGGTGCTTTATGGGAATCTTTTGGGTAAGAATTTCTTGTTTACAGGAGATTTGGAAGAAGAAGGCGAGCAAGAGTTGATAGCAACTTATCCCAATCTGCCGGTTGATGTCTTAAAAGCAGGGCATCATGGCTCAAAAGGATCATCAAGTTCAGAATTTCTCGCTCACATTTCACCGCAAATTGCTTTGATTTCCGCAGGGCAAAATAACCGATACAAACATCCTCACCAAGAAACGCTTGAACGCTTCCGAGTACAAAACATGACCATTTACCGCACAGACGAGCAAGGCGCTATCCGCTTTAGAGGACTAAATCACTGGAAAATCGAAACAGTGAGGTAGGGGGAATTGAAAAGACTTTTTCTTCAGTTTAAAACCATGAGTTTTTCTCATGGTTTTTTGTTATAATATTTCTATGATTGCAATCGAAGAAATTGATAAATTACGAAAAGAAAATCTTAGTTTAATTACGGTGGTGACGGGTGAGGATTTGGGACAATTTTCTCAGCTGAAAGAACGTATGATGGCACGTGTTGGTTATGATAAGGATGACTTGACTTATTCTTATTTTGATATGGCTGAGGTTGATTATCAAGATGCGGAAATGGACCTTGAAAGTCTGCCATTTTTTGCTGACCAAAAGGTGGTTATTTTTGATAATTTACTCGACATCACGACAGCTAAGAGGTCTTGTTTGGATGATAAGGCACTCAAACGTTTTGAGGTATATTTGGAAAATCCCTTGGACACGACGCGCTTGATTATTTTTGCGCCAGGGAAATTAGACGGCAAACGTCGCTTGGTGAAAATTCTTAAACGTGATGCACAGATTTTTGAAGCAAGTGAATTAAAAGAAGCAGAGCTAAAAACGTATTTCCGAAAATTGGCTCACAAAGAAAATCTGACCTTTGATTCAGGTGTTTTTGAGGCTTTGCTTTTGAAATCCAATTATGATTTCAGTGAGATTTTGAAAAACATTGCTTTTTTGAAATCTTATAAAAAAGATGGTCATATCACGGCAGATGATATTAATCAAGCCATTCCAAAAACGCTTCAGGATAATATTTTCGACTTGACGCAGTTTGTTTTGAATGGCAAAATCGATGAGGCACGCGAGCTGATTCGTGATTTGCGTTTGCAAGGTGAGGATGAAATCAAATTGATTGCGATTATGTTAGGGCAGTTTCGCATGTTCTTGCAAGTCAGCATTTTAGCCAGTCAAGGTAAAAATGAACAACAAACTGTAACGGCGCTGTCAGATTATCTTGGACGTCGTGTCAATCCTTATCAAGTTAAGTTTGCTTTGCGTGACTCTCGTACGCTTTCAATGCCGTTCTTGAAAAAAGCTTTGGCGGTGTTGATTGAAACGGATTATGCCATTAAAACTGGGACATATGACAAGGCTTATTTATTTGATATTGCTATCTTAAAAATCGCTCACGAACATCACTAATCATGCCTTGAAAAAAGCGGTCAAATAATTTGCTAGCTCTGCTATTTTCCTATAAAATAAAGGTACAAAAATGAAAGAGGTAATTAGCATGGCTATTATTTTACCAAAACTACCTTATGCATATGACGCTCTTGAGCCTTATATTGATACAGAAACAATGACAATTCACCATGATAAACATCATGCTACTTATGTGGCAAATGTAAATGCGGCGCTTGAAAAGCATCCAGAAATTGGAGATGATTTGGAAGCTTTGTTGGCAGATGTTGATAGTATTCCAACAGATATCCGTCAAGCGGTGATTAATAATGGTGGTGGGCATTTGAACCACGCCCTTTTCTGGGAATTATTATCACCTGAAAAACAAGAACCAACAACACAAGTGTTGGCTGCAATTGAGGAAGCTTTTGGCTCATTTGACGAATTCAAAGCTGCTTTCACGCAAGCTGCGACAACTCGCTTTGGGTCAGGTTGGGCTTGGCTTGTGGTGAATGAAAATGGCAAACTTGAAGTGCTCTCGACAGCTAATCAAGACACACCAATTTCACAAGGAAAAGCACCAATTTTGGCACTTGACGTTTGGGAACACGCTTACTATCTCAAGTATCGTAACGTTCGCCCAGATTACATCAAAGCTTTCTTTGATGTAATTAATTGGGAAAAAGTTGCTGAGCTTTACTCAAAAGCAACAAAGTGACTTCAACGTATCAAAAATCCTTTAATTAATACGATTCTTTAATTTATAGATTTTTTATCAAGCGGGACGTTAATCCGAGAAAACTCGGTGGTGTTCTGCTTTTTTGTGGTGTAATGTGATATAATAGCAAGGAGTGGGGGAATTTTGCATGTCAGGACATAATAAATGGAGCAAAATTAAAAATAAAAAAGGTGAAGCAGATGCTAAACGTGGTGCGATTTTCAATAAATTGTCACGTGAGATTTTTGTAGCTGCTAAAGCAGGTGGCGGTGACCCGTCAATGAATGCCAGCCTTCGTATAGTTTTGGATAAAGCGCGTGCGGCTAATATGCCAAAAGACAATATCAATCGTGCGATTAAAAAAGCGACAGATGTTGGCGATACAACAAACTATGATGAAGTCACTTATGAAGGATATGGACCTGGTGGCATCGCTATCCTTGTTCATACTCTTACTGACAATAAAAAACGTACAGATGCGAATATGCATACCATTTTCACGCGTAACGGTGGTAACATGGGCTCAACAGGTTCTGTTGCTTATATGTTTGACCGAAAAGGTTACATTGTCATTGACCGCGATAATTTGGACTTGGACGAAGATGCCATGCTTGAAGTGATTTTGGATGCTGGTGCGGAAGATTTGAAAACATCAGATGACGCCTTTGAAATTTTTACCGAAGCAAAAGAATTTCCAGCTGTCAAAGAAGCTTTGCAAGTACAAAATTTGGAATTCGCCCAAGCACAACTTAGTATGATTCCACAAAATTACGTTAGCCTTGATGACGAACAAGCAGACATTTTGGAGACACTCGTTGATAAACTCGAAGACGACGATGACGTCCAAGACGTTTATACCAATATGGCAGAATAAAAAGAACGGAAAATTTCCGTTCTTTTTTAGATCATTTCACAAACATGGCGTCGCCGAAACTAAAGAAGCGGTAGTGCTCGTCAATGGCGTGTTGGTAAGCATCAAGGACAAATTCACGTCCTGCAAAGGCAGATACTAGCATGACAAGTGTTGATTTTGGCAAGTGGAAGTTCGTTGAAAAAGCATCAACCACTTTAAATTCATAACCAGGTTTGATGAAGATATTCGTCCAGCCGCTGTCAGCTTTGATGTCGCCGTTGAATTTTGAACCGATAGTTTCAAGTGTGCGGATAGATGTTGTTCCGACAGCAACGACACGTCCGCCAGCAGCTTTCACGTCACGAAGCGTTTGGGCAGCTTCTTCAGATAGCGTGTAAAATTCAGAGTGCATTTCGTGCTCTTCGATATTATCGACAGATACTGGGCGGAAAGTTCCTAGCCCAACATGAAGGGTCAGATAGACAAGTTTAACACCTTTTGCCTCGATTTTGGCAAGCAAATCTTGAGTAAAATGAAGCCCAGCAGTAGGAGCGGCAGCAGAACCATTTTCTTTAGCATAAACGGTTTGGTAACGGTCTGGGTCATCTAATTTTTCATGAATGTAAGGTGGCAATGGCATTTCACCAAGGCTTTCCAAAACTTCAAGAAAGATACCGTCATAAGCAAATTCAACGACACGTCCGCCGTGGTCTAATTCTTCAACCACAGTAGCTGTTAAACGTCCGTCACCAAATGATACCTTAACTCCGACACGCAAACGTTTTGCGGGTTTGGCAAGAACTTCCCATTGGTCACCTTGTGTATTTTTCAAAAGAAGTAATTCCACATGACCGTGTGTGTCTGGTTTTTCACCGTAAAGACGGGCAGGAAGCACACGCGTATTGTTCATAACAAGCGCATCCCCAGGGTTTAATTCATCTAAAATATGGTCAAAATGAGCATCAACCATTTCATGTGTCTTGTGGTCAATGACCAAAAGTTTTGAACTATCTCGTTTTTCAAGAGGAGTTTGGGCAATCAATTCCTCTGGTAAATTAAAATCAAAATCATTGGTATTCATAGTAAATCCTTAATATTTATATTCTCAACTTTACATTATAACACGAGAACTATTTCTCGTCATCTGATCGAGGATAATTGTAATCGTTTTAAAGAGATGATATAATAAAGATGAAGTTATTTAGAATGATTCTAATTAAAATTAACTCATTACTCACTAATGGAAGGTAACGGATATGACAATTAGGGATTATGCAAAGTCAATTGTTTACGGTGGTATGGATGGCATTGTCACAACGTTTGCTGTGGTAGCAGGAGCTGTCGGTGGTAATTTGGGGATTAAACCGATTCTTATTTTAGGATTTTCAAATCTTTTAGCAGACGGATTTTCGATGGCAGTTGGTGATTATTTAAGCTCTACGACAGAAGAATCTGCGGTTAAAGCAAAAGCTGTAAAAAATGCAGGAGCAACCTTTATGTCATTTATCACTTTCGGCTTAATTCCTTTACTGTCATATCTTTTGATTAATGTTTTTAGTCTCTTTAAAATACACACATTTCTGATTGCTTGTGTCTTGGTATCACTTGCCTTAGCCTTACTTGGCTTGGTGAAAGCAATCATTACAGGTAGCAGTAAGAAAAAAGAAATTTTTAGAACCCTACTTATTGGCTTAATCGCTGCGCTTTTTGCCTATTATGTCGGCGAAGGTCTCGGAAAATTAGCAGGAACACGCTAGCAAAATTCACTCATTAATAATGAGTGGATTTTTTTAAACAATTCCCTTGACAAAGATTGGTATATACCATATAATAAAAATAGATAAGAGGTCTATACCAAAACAGAAGATGTTGGAGGATTTAAAAATGAAAATAATTCGTGTTAATAATCAAGTTGAAGGTGGTCAAGTGGCATTTTCTCTTTTGAAAGATGAAATGGCTAAGGGAGCTAAAACATTGGGACTTGCGACAGGTAGCACACCGCTTAGTTTCTATGAAGAAATTAGAAAGAGCAATCTTGATTTCTCAGATATGACTAGCATTAATCTGGATGAATACGTTGGTTTGGCAGCTGACAACGAGCAAAGTTATCGTCATTTTATGCAAGAAAATCTTTTCCAATACAAACCATTTAAAGAAAGTTTTCTTCCTAACGGCTTGGCAGAAGATTTGCAAGCAGAAACACGTCGTTATGACCAAGTGATTGCTGAACACGGTATTGATTTTCAAATTTTGGGAATTGGGCGCAATGGTCATATTGGTTTTAATGAACCTGGGACACCATTTGACGTGACAACACACATTGTTGATTTGGCAAAAGACACCATTGAAGCAAATAGCCGTTTCTTTGCCAGCATGGATGATGTGCCAAAACAAGCCATTTCAATGGGTATCAAATCAATCATGGCTTCTAAGGTGGTTGTTTTAATGGCTTACGGCGAAGGTAAAGCTGACGCTATCAATCAAATGATTAATGGACCTGTCACTGAAGAATTGCCAGCGAGTGTCCTTCAAAATCACCCTAATGTTGTCGTGATTGTAGATGAAGCCGCAGCAAGTCAATTAAACTAATAAACATGAAGTCTGGGTTTTGACACTCAGACTTTTGCTGTCTAAAAATTATTGATAACATGGTAAAATAGAACCATGCGTTTAGACAAATTATTAGGTCAGGCTGGTTTTGGGTCGCGAAATCAGGTTAAAAAATTAATTCGCAGTCGCCAAGTGTATGTGGACGGTCGTTTGGCTGAAGCGGATAATCTCAACGTTGAGACCAGTCTGCAAAAAATCACAGTATCAGGAAAACAAGTCAAACAGTCATCAGAGAAATATTTTCTTCTCAATAAACCTGCTGGCGTTGTTTCAGCAGTGTCTGATAAAGAACATCAGACAGTGATTGATTTAATCAAAGAAGCAGACCGTGTTCCACAGCTTTATCCAGTCGGACGACTTGACCGCAGTACCGAAGGTTTGCTTCTCATTACCAATAACGGTCCGCTAGGTTACCGAATGTTACATCCCAAATATCACGTTGCCAAGACTTATTATGTCGAGGTTAATGCGTTTTTAGCTGATGATGCGCCAGCATTTTTTGAAAATGGAGTATCCTTTGATGATGGAACGATTTGTAAGTCTGCTAAGCTTGAGCTTATCACGGCAAGTACAGAAAAAAGCTCTGCTTATGTCACGATTTCTGAAGGAAAATTTCATCAGATTAAAAAAATGTTTTTAGCCTACGGTGTAAAAGTAACCTATTTGAAACGACTAACATTTGGAGAATTTCAACTGGGCGATTTACCAAGCGGACAATATCGTGAGTTGACGTCTACCGAAAAAGAAATCTTGAAAAATTATCTGGATTAGGTGTCAGATGTTTTTCAGGATTTTTTTCGAATAAAATAGGTAGGAGGTGTGATGTGTTATCAGCGCTTGATGAAAATGGAAGATTAGTATCCTTGTTAGATGGTATCCCAGCTAACCAAAACTTTGTTTGCCCAGCTTGCCGCTCTGCTGTCCGTTTAAAAAATGGCAAAGTTATGCGTCCGCACTTTGCTCATGTTTCTTTGGATAAGTGTGATTTTTATAGTGAAAATGAAAGCAGTGAGCACCTTCAGTTAAAAGCGGCGCTTTATCATGCTGTGTCGCGGACTGAACAAGTCGTGGTTGAAAAAGTTTTACCAGATTTACATCAGGTGGCTGATTTATTTGTCAATGATAATTTGGCTTTAGAAGTGCAATGTTCGCGCTTATCAGAACAGCGATTATTTCAACGCACAAAAGCCTATCAAAGTCATGGTATTCAAGTACTTTGGTTGTTGGGGGAAAAGTTGTGGCTTGGCAATCGTTTATCACCTTTGCAACGTCATTTTCTTTATTTTTCGCAGAATATGGGCTTTCATTTGTGGGAGTTGGATGTCACAAAACAACTCATTCGTTTACATTATTTAATCTATGAAGATTTGCATGGCAAGGTTCACTATCTAACCAAGACTTGTTCATTTTCAGATGATATTATGGCATTTTTTCGACTTCCTTATCGACAGCAGAAGCTTTCAACTTACGAGGTAAACCAAGACCAAACCTTATTAACCTATATTCAAAAACAGTTATCTTCTCGCCATTCAATTTGGTTAAAAAGGCAAGAAAAAGCTTATTTAAAAGGGAAAAATTTGCTAAGTTTGCCTTTATCGGCTTATTTTCCACAAGTTCGTCCTTTTGATTTTGTTGAGGGGTTCTGTCAGATTTCGCAAGATTTATCACCGTTTTACGAAAATTTTCATCGCTTTTATCAAAATCAAACAGAAAAAGAACGTCAATGGCTTTATCCGCCAGCTTATTATGATAAAATGGTAAATAAACCTCAAAAAGGAGAATGTGATGTCAGATAATCGTAGTCATATTGATGAAAAATACCAATGGGATTTAAGCACAGTTTTTGCTACAGATGATGCTTGGGAAGCGGAGCTGGCTAGTCTTGATAGTGATTTAGAAAATGCTAAAGCTTACAAAGGACGTTTGACAGCGTCAAGTAATGATTTGCTTGCTATTACGGAAAGTTACCTTGCCTTGTCGCGTCGTTTGGAGAAGCTTTATGTTTATGCTTCAATGAAAAACGACCAAGATACAACAGTAGCCAAATACCAAGAATACCAAGCTAAAGCAACAGCAATCTATGCCAAGTTTAGTGAAATTTTTGCTTTTTACGAACCTGAATTGATGCAATTGTCTAAAGAAGCTTTTGAGGATTTCGTGGCAGAAACACCAGCTTTATCTGCTTATGCACATTTCTTTGAGCAACTTTTCAAACGTCAACCGCATGTTTTGTCACAGGCTGAGGAAGAATTATTAGCAGGTGCGCAAGAAATTTTTGGAGCTGCAGGAGAAACATTTGGGCTTTTGGATAATGCTGACATCATTTTTCCAATCGTTCCAGATGATGAGGGCAAAGAAATTCAGCTAACGCATGGTAATTTCATTAGCTTGTTAGAATCAAAAAATCGTGATGTCCGCAAAGAAGCTTACCAAGCTTTGTATGCAACTTATGAACAATTCCAACACACTTATGCGAAAACCTTGCAAACCAATGTCAAAGTGCATAACTATGAAGCGCGTGTTCATCATTTTAAATCAGCACGTGAGGCAGCACTTTCGGCTAATTTTATTCCAGAATCTGTTTATGATACCTTGATTGAAACGGTCAATGCTAACCTGCCTTTGCTTCATCGTTACGTGGAACTTCGCAAGAAAATCCTTAAACTGGATGATTTGAAAATGTACGATATTCATACGCCACTTTCTGAAATGGATATGAGTTTTACCTATGAAGAAGCTTTGGTAAAAGCTGAAGATGTCTTGGCTGTTTTTGGCAAAGAATATTCTGAGCGTGTTCATCGTGCTTTTACAGAACGCTGGATTGACGTCCATGTCAATAAAGGCAAACGCTCTGGTGCCTACTCTGGTGGTTCGTATGATACGAATGCTTTCATGCTGTTAAATTGGCAAGATACCTTGGATAATTTGTTTACCTTAGTTCACGAAACAGGGCACAGCTTGCATTCGACATTTACACGTGAAAATCAACCCTATGTTTATGGAGATTACAGTATTTTCTTGGCAGAAATTGCTTCAACAACTAATGAAAATATTTTGACAGAAACACTTTTGAAAGAAGTTGATGATGACAAAGCACGCTTTGCAATTTTGAATCATTATCTTGATGGTTTCAAGAGTACCATTTTCCGCCAAGCACAATTTGCGGAATTTGAAGATATCATTCATAAGGCAGACCAAGCTGGAGAAGTGTTGACGAGTGATTACCTCAACCAACTTTATGCCGACTTAAACGAGAAATATTATGGACTCAGCAAAACAGACAACCTAGAAATCCAATACGAATGGGCACGCATTCCGCATTTCTACTACAATTACTATGTTTACCAATACGCCACAGGATTTGCGGCAGCTAGTTATTTAGCTGATAAGGTTGTTCACGGTACACAAGCTGATATTGACCGCTACCTTGATTATCTGAAAGCAGGTAATTCTGATTATCCGCTTAATGTGATCAAAAAAGCTGGTGTGGATATGACAACAAGTGCTTATCTAGACGCTGCTTTCCGAATTTTTGAGGAACGCTTGGATGAGTTGGAAGCTTTAATTGAAAAAGGAGCACATCTATAAAATTATAGCGAGGTTGAGTATTCTAACCTCGTTTTTATGTTATAATAGAAAAAATTTTGGGGAGGTGCTGGCATGGAAATTAGGAAACTAGATGTTAGTGATGAAGCGGCTTACCGAGCTTATCAAACGGCTTTGGAAAATGACGATAATCCCTTTATCACGACACGTGAGATTGGTGATTTTAAAACCTTTGTGGAAAATAGCAGAGCGCAAGAAACACAAACTACTAACCCTGATTATTCAACGATGACGACCTATTATGCCTTTTTGAATGGGAAAATTGCTGCGCTTATATCTTGTCGTTGGCAGCTGGAAAAGGGCAATCTTGCGACGATTGGTGGACATATCGGATATCAAACCTCACCAGAATTTAGACGACAAGGTATCATGACCAGACTTCTCAGCTTTGCCCTTGAGCAATATGCCAAACGTGGCATCAATCCTGTGCTTATCACAGCGCGTGAGGACAATATTGCCAGTCGTAGAACCATTGAAAAAGCTGGCGGTATTTTGGAAAATATTATCGATTTAGAGGATGGGCATCGTCTAGCGCGTTATTGGATTACCTTGGACTTGGAGAATTCAGATTAATATTGAAATGAGGAGACAGAAGTGACAACATTTATTTGGGATTTTGACGGAACTTTGGTGGATTCCTACGAAGCGATTGGGCAAGCCTTGCAAGTGACTTATGCGCATTATGGCTTGGCTTTTGATGAACAATGGATTATGGATTTTATTATCAAAGAATCGGTCAAAGCTTTGCTTTATCAAGTGGCAAAAGAGCAAGAATTAGATTTTACGGAGCTATCAGCTTTCTTTAAAAAAGAGCAGGAAGCGCGTGATTATCTGATAAAACCCATGCCACATTTAACAGAGGTTCTTGCGGCAACCAAACAAAAAGGAGTGACACACTTTGCCTATACGCATAAAGGTATCACGGCAAATGATGTTTTAGAAAGACTAGGCGTGCATCAGTATTTTACAGAAGTGGTGACATCAGCAAATGGCTTCGCTCGTAAGCCTGAACCCGAAGCGATTAACTACCTTCTTGAAAAATATGAGTTGGATAAAACAAGCACTTATTACGTTGGTGACCGTCGTCTTGACGTTGAAGCTGCCGAAAATGCAGGCATTAAATCAATTAATCTCGGTCAACCGTCATCAAAAATCAATCAACACATTGCTGATTTATCCGATATTGTGGCACTTTTTAATGACTAAAAATCGAAGAAAGCCTATTCACAACGGGTTTATTTTGCTATATAATAAGAGTTATGGTTAAATCATATTCAAAAACAGCAAATCACAATATGCGTCGTCCCGTAGTGAAAGAAGACATTGTTCGCTATATGCGAACACATCAGAAGCAAAATGAGGGCTATCTGGCAGAATTGGAAGCATTTGCTCATCAAGAAAATATCCCTATTATTCAGCATGAAGTTGTGGCTTATTTTCGTTTTTTGATGCAAACATTGCAGCCAAAAAATATTTTAGAGATTGGCACAGCTATCGGATTTTCAGCACTTTTAATGGCAGAAAATGCCCCAGATGCGAAGATTACGACACTTGACCGTAATCCTGAAATGATTGCCTTCGCCAAGGAAAATTTTGCTAAGTATGACACTCGCAAACAAATTACTTTGCTTGAAGGAGATGCCGTTGATACTCTTTCGACACTTGATGGGGAATTTGACTTTGTTTTTATGGATTCAGCGAAATCAAAATACATTGTCTTTCTGCCAGAAGTCTTGAAACATTTGAAAGTCGGCGGAGTCATTGTCTTTGATGATGTTTTCCAAGGCGGGGATATTGTCAAGCCAATCGAAGAAGTGCGCCGCGGACAACGGACAATCTATCGTGGGCTTCAACGATTGTTTGATGCGACACTGGATAATCCAAATTTAACAGCAACCTTACTTCCGTTAAGCGACGGATTATTGATGATTCGTAAAAATACAGCAGATATATCACTGTAAAATTAAGCAATATTTAAGTTATTGTGATATACTAGTGGAGTTAAAGACAAATTAAGGAGTTTAATAACAATGGCCAACAAAGAAAAATCAGGGTTTAAGAAAGTTATCCAAAGTAAAGCTTTCAAAGGTGTTTCAATTGCAGTAGCTTCAGCTCTTATCGGTGCAGGTGTAACTTACCTTGCTACTAACAGCAATTCAGAAACAAAAGCTCTTGTTACCATGAAAGGTGATACTATCACAGTATCAGACTTCTACAGTGCTGCAAAAAGTTCAAAATCTTCACAACAAACAATGTTGAACTTGATTTTGTCACGTGTCTTTGAAGACCAATATGGAAGCAAAGTTTCAGATAAAGAAGTGACTGAAGCTTACAATAAAACTGCTTCATCATATGGTTCATCATTCTCAAGTGCACTTCAAGCTGCTGGTTTGACAACAGATACTTACAAGCAACAAATTCGCACATCAATGTTAGTGGAATATGCTGTTAAAGAAGCTGCCAAAGATAAATTGACAACTAAAAACTACAAAGAAGCTTACAAAGATTACACCCCTGATACAACAGCTACAGTTATTGCTTTGAGCAACGAAGACAAAGCTAACTCAGTTCACGATCAAGCAACTGCGGATGGCGCTGATTTTGATAAAATCGCTAAAGAAAACACAATAGCTAAGAAAACTGAATACACATTTGACTCAGCAGATACAAAACTTCCAACAGATGTTATGGATGCTGCATTCAAACAAAATGAAGGTTCAGTTTCAGATGTTATCAAAGTAATGAATTCTTCAACATATTCATACACATACTACATCGTTAAGACAACTAAGAAAACAGATAAAAACTCTGATTGGAAGACATACAAAAAACGCTTGAAGAAAGCTATCATGGCTAAATATCAAAACGACACAAACTTCCAAAATCAAGTTATTGCTAAAGCTCTTGATAAAGCTAACGTGAAGATTAAAGATAACACCTTTGCAAGTATTCTTTCACAATATGCAACAAGCTCATCATCAAGTTCTTCAGCTTCATCATCAAAAGCTTCATCAACTTCTTCTGAAGCAAGCTCATCAAGTTCAACAGAAGAATCATCAACAACTGAATCATCTACAGATTCAGCTGAATAAGCTACTTGACCAGAAGCTTAAAATACAGTACAATTAAAAAGATTGAGAATCGTTTTTAAAAATTCAGATTCAGAAAAGTGGCGGTTGCTGCGAGCCATGGATGAAGTTAAAAATGTGCTACTCATGTTTTCTAATTGTCAATATTGGTAACCGAGTTACCAGGGTCAAATGCAAGAAAAAACAATTTAAGAGATAAATGAAGAATGACAGGTTCATTGAAAAGAGGTGGTACCGTGGCTAACGTCACCCTCTATGAGATGGACTTGCCGTTTTTTGTATCCTTAATGGCATAAAAGATGATTTCAATCTATGGCAAGCGTTGTAACATCGCTTAGTAACAAGAAAAGGAAAGATAAAATGAAACAATTGACTAGTGCGCAAGTGCGCCAAATGTGGCTAGACTTCTGGAAATCAAAAGGTCACTCTGTTGAACCTTCTGCAAACTTGGTTCCTGTAAATGACCCAACATTGTTATGGATTAACTCAGGTGTTGCAACTCTTAAAAAATATTTTGACGGTTCTGTCATTCCTGACAATCCACGTATCACAAATGCACAAAAAGCTATCCGTACAAACGATATTGAAAATGTTGGTAAGACAGCTCGTCACCACACAATGTTTGAAATGTTGGGAAATTTCTCTGTTGGTGATTATTTTCGTGATGAAGCTATCACTTGGGGATATGAATTATTAACAAGCCCAGAATGGTTTGATTTCCCTAAAGATAAACTTTACATGACTTACTATCCAGATGATAAAGATACTTACAATCGCTGGATTTCACTTGGTGTTGAGCCAAGCCACTTGATTCCAATCGAAGATAACTTCTGGGAAATCGGTGCTGGACCTTCAGGACCAGATACAGAAATCTTCTTTGACCGTGGTGAAGATTTTGACCCAGACCACGTTGGTATCAAACTTCTTGCTGAAGATATTGAAAATGACCGTTATATCGAAATCTGGAACATCGTATTGTCACAATTCAATGCTGACCCAGCTGTTCCACGTTCAGAATACAAAGAATTACCACACAAAAACATTGATACGGGTGCTGGTTTAGAACGTTTGGTTGCAGTTATGCAAGGGGCTAAAACAAACTTTGAAACTGACCTCTTCATGCCAATCATTCGCGAAATTGAAAAATTATCTGGTAAAACTTATGACCCAGATGGCGACAATATGAGCTTCAAAGTTATTGCCGATCACATCCGCTCACTTTCATTTGCTATCGGTGATGGTGCCCTTCCTGGAAATGAAGGTCGTGGTTACGTGCTTCGTCGCTTGCTTCGTCGTGCTGTTATGCACGGTCGTCGTCTTGGTATCAAGGAAACATTCTTGTACAAATTGGTTCCAACTGTTGGTAAAATCATGGAATCATACTACCCAGAGATTCTTGAAAAACAAGACTTTATCGAAAAAATCGTCAAACGTGAAGAAGAAACATTTGCTCGTACAATCGATGCTGGTTCAAGCATGCTTGATGAATTGTTGGCTGATTTGAAAGCTGCTGGCAAAGATACGGTTGAAGGTAAAGACATCTTCAAATTGTACGATACATACGGATTCCCAGTTGAATTGACAGAAGAATTGGCTGAAGATAAAGGCTTCAAGATTGACCATGCTGGCTTTGAAGCTGCTATGAAAGAACAACAAGAACGTGCTCGTGCCAATGTTGTTAAAGGCGGCTCAATGGGTATGCAAAACGAGACATTGTCAAGCATCACTGAAGAATCAGTTTTTAGCTACGAAGATGAAGTCCTTGATTCTACATTGTCAGTTATCATCGCTGATAACGAACGTACAGAAGCTGTTTCAGAAGGTCAAGCCTTGCTTGTCTTTGCTAAAACACCATTCTACGCTGAAATGGGTGGACAAGTGGCTGACCACGGTGTGATTAAAAATGATAAAGGCGATATCGTTGCGCGTGTGACTGATGTTCAAAAAGCACCAAATGGTCAAGCACTTCATACAGTTGAAGTCTTGGCAAGCTTGTCAGTTGGTACAACATATACTCTTGAAATCGACAGCAAACGTCGTCACCGTGTGATTAAAAACCACACAGCAACTCACTTGCTTCACGCTGCGCTTCACAATGTTATCGGTGAACACGCTACTCAAGCTGGTTCACTTAATGAAGAAGGCTTCTTGCGCTTTGACTTTACTCACTTTGAGGCTGTAACAGCTGAAGAATTACGTCAAATTGAAGAAGAAGTTAACCAACAAATCTGGAATGCTATTCCTGTTAAGACTATTGAAACTGACATTGATACTGCGAAATCAATGGGCGCAATGGCTTTGTTTGGTGAAAAATACGGTAAAAACGTCCGTGTTGTCACAATCGGCGATTACTCAATCGAACTTTGTGGTGGAACACACGTTTCAAATACAGCAGAAATCGGAATCTTCAAGATTGTCAAAGAAGAAGGGATTGGTTCAGGAACACGTCGTATCCTTGCTGTAACAAGTAAAGAAGCCTTTGAAGCTTACCGTCAAGAAGAAGAAGACCTTAAAACAATTGCTGCTACGCTTAAAGTCCCACAATTGAAAGAAGTCACTAATAAAGTCGCAAGCTTGCAAGAACAATTGCACAAATTGCAAAAAGAAAATGCTGAATTAAAAGAAAAAGCAGCTGCAGCGCAAGCTGGTGATGTCTTTGAAGATGTTAAAGAAGCAAATGGAGTTCGTTACATTGCTAGCCAAGTAACCGTTTCTGACGCTGGTGCTCTTCGTACATTTGCGGACAACTGGAAACAAAAAGATTACTCTGACGTGCTTGTATTGGCGGCAGCTATTGGCGAAAAAGTCAATGTTCTTGTAGCAAGCAAAGCAAAAGATGTTCACGCTGGCAATTTGATTAAAGCTTTGGCACCAATCGTATCAGGTCGTGGTGGTGGTAAACCAGACATGGCTATGGCTGGTGGTTCAGATGCCGCTAAAATTGCTGACCTTCTTGCAGCAGTAGCTGAAAATCTGTAACATCCGTTAGGCAGTCTTTGACTGATAAAGGAGTTGTTTTGTCAGATGAAATCTAAAAACACACTTTTGAAATTAGCTATCGCTTTTATCGGCATAACGCTGCTGATTCTTGCTTACATTATTATTGTAGATGCTCTGCAAGGTCATGTTGATTGGGTAACCTTACTAGTCGCTTTAGCAGAAGGCAGCCTCCTCAGCAGTCTGATAAAAATGTTACAAGATAGTGGAAAATAAACATAAGCCCACCTAAAAAGGTGGGTTTTTTAGTTATAGTTTTTAACTATCGAGTCTATTTAAAATAACTATTTTACGAGGGATTTTTAGACTGTTATAATAGTCACTAAGATTTCAGAATATTTTCACAGAAGATAGAATTGAGGGAAAAATGAAAGTTTCACTTATTCAGATGGCTATCCGTGAAGCGGATCCTGAGCAAAATAGAAAGAAAGTATTGGAGTTATTGGAAAAAGCGGTGCATGATGCGCCAGATGTGATTGTTCTTCCTGAGATGTGGAATACTGGCTATGCCTTGAAACAGCTGGCAGATATTGCTGATGTTAATGGGAAAGAAACGATAACGGATTTAGGAAATTTTGCTAAGAAGTACCATGTTAATTTGGTGGCTGGTTCGGTCGCAACGGCAAAAGAGAATCACTTTTTTAATACGACCTATGTGTTTAATCGAGAGGGGCAAGTGATTGCTGATTATGATAAGGTGCATTTGTTTGGTTTAATGGTAGAAGATGAGTACCTGCAAGCAGGCAATAAAGAAAGTGTCTTTGAACTAGATGATATCAAAGCAGCTAGTGTGATTTGTTATGACATTCGTTTTCCAGAATGGGTGAGAACCTTGATGTCTAGCGGTGCTAAGGTTTTATTTGTAGTAGCTGAATGGCCCAAAGAACGTGTAGAGCAATGGGAGATTTTATTGCGAGCGCGTGCGGTTGAAAATCAAGCCTTTGTCGTGGCTGTCAATCGGGTTGGCGATGGCATTTCAGACCATTTTTCTGGGCATTCTCTGGTGATTGACCCATTGGGGAAAATCGTTTTACAAGTGCCAGATAATCAAGAGGGAATTTTTACGGCTGAACTTGATTTGACAGAAGTTGAAAAAAATCGAGGTCACATTCCAGTTTTTGCTGACCGCAAGCCAGATTTGTATCATTAGGAGGAATTAAGGTGTTTTCACAATCAAAGATTTTACAAGAATTGCCAGAACAGTTTTTTGCTAGTCTTGTCGCAAAAGTTAATGCCAAAGTGGCAGAAGGCTATGATGTCATCAATCTTGGACAGGGCAATCCAGATCAGCCAACTTATGATTACATTGTTGATGCTTTAGTTGAATCAGCCAAAAATCCTGCTTCTCATAAATACTCGCAATTTCGTGGAAATACTAATTTTAAAGCGGCAGCCAGTCAATTTTATAAGGACAATTATCATGTAAATCTTGATAGCGAAAAGGAAATTTGTATCCTTGGTGGCGCAAAGATTGGCTTGGTAGAATTTCCTCTGGCGACAATGAATCCTGATGAATTGCTCTTGTTGCCAGACCCAGGTTATCCAGATTATCTCTCAAGTGTGTCGCTTGGAAAAATCAACTATGAGACATTTCCGTTAAAAGCTGAAAATAATTTCTTACCAGACTTGCAAGCTATTCCTGAAGAAGTAGCTAAACGTGCGAAATTCATCTATGTTAATTATCCTAATAATCCGACAGGTGCGGTTGCAACTGCAGCGTTTTACGAAGAACTCGTCGCTTGGGCTAAAAAATACGAGGTTGGGGTAGTTAGCGATTTTGCTTATGGTGCCTTAGGGGCAGACGGTTATGAGAATCCAAGCTTTTTGTCAACACCTGGAGCTAAAGATGTCGGCATTGAGTTATACACTTTTTCTAAGACCTTTAATATGGCGGGGTGGCGTTTGGCATTTGCGGCAGGAAATGAACAATTGATTGAAGCGCTTAATTTGCTACAAGACCACCTTTTTGTAAGTATCTTCCCTGCTATTCAAGATGCGGGAGCAGTAGCTCTTTTAGATGAAAAAGCAAAAGCAGCAATCGCAGGGTTAAATCAGAAATACAACGAGCGTCGCCATGCTTTTGTTCAAGCAGCAGAAAAAATTGGTTGGCATGCTTTTGAGTCAAAAGGGTCATTCTATGCTTGGATGCCCGTACCAGAAGGGTATGACAGCGAAAGCTTTGCAGATTTGCTATTAAATGAAGCTCATGTTGCTGTCGCACCAGGAAAAGGTTTTGGAGAACAAGGAGACGGATACGTCAGAATCGGCTTGCTCGTCGAACCAGACCGCCTTGTCGAAGCCGTCGAGCGAATTAACAAACTGAAATTATTTGAAAAATAGTGAAAGCATAAGTGAAAATTTATGCTTTTTTTGTTTTTTATGCAAAAAACACTTGACTTATGAATAAATATACTATAAAATTGAATACATATTTATTCAAGGAGTGTATATTATGAAAGTGTCAATTGTTGGTATCACTGGATATAGTGGTCTCGAATTAGTTAAATTATTGAATAATCATAAAAATGTTACGATTGCTTCGATTCATGCAACTAAGGAAATCGGCCGACGATTGTCAGAATTATACCCTTACCTTGTTGGTGTTTGTGACTTAGTTATTGAGACATTTAATGCTCAAGAAATCATGGAAAAATCAGATTTGGTTTTCTTTGCGACACCAAGTGGGGTGGCTAGCCAGTTAGCGCAGCCATTTGTTGAAACTGATTTCCCAGTGATTGATTTGTCGGGAGACCATCGTTTGCCAGCTGATTCTTATGAAAAATGGTATAAAAAAACACCAGCTAGTGATGATGTGTTGAATAAATTTACATATGCTTTGGCAGAATTTACAGATGTCCAAGGTAAGAAATTCATTTCAAACCCTGGTTGCTATGCGACAGCAACAGAATTAGCCTTGATTCCATTGCTAAAAGCTGGTGTGGCTGAAGAAGATTCTATCATCGTTGATGCAAAAAGTGGTTTGACGGGGGCTGGTAAAGCTTTATCAGAATCAAGTCACTTTGTCAATGTGCATGATAACTACGTGACTTACAAATTAAACCGTCATCAGCATATTCCTGAAATTGTGCAGGAATTGCAATTATTTAGCAAGAAGTTACACCAGATTCAGTTTTCAGCATCATTGTTGCCAGTTAACCGTGGGATTATGGCGACTTCTTATGTTAAATTGAAAAAGCCATTGAGCGAAGCGGAATTATACGCCATTTACAAGGATGCTTACAAGGACAAACCTTTTGTCCGCATCCAAGATGATTTGCCAGAATTGCACAATGTTATCGGTTCAAACTTTACAGATATTGGTTTTCTTTACAATGATGTCACAAATGTGCTGACGGTCGTATCTGTTATCGATAATTTGATTAAAGGCGCTGCTGGTCAAGCCGTGCAAAATCTGAATTTGATGAATGGTTGGAACGAAACAGAAGGTTTGTTGATTTCACCAAATTATTTATAGAATATAGAAAGGAAGTAGCACAGAAGGTTATTGGGAAGTATGAGTTCCTTACGTGTTACAGGTGTAAGAAGATGAAAGTGATTGAAGGAAATGTTGCGAGCCCTCTTGGTTTTTCGGCAGACGGTTTGCATGCAGGATTTAAGAAAAGAAAACTTGATTTTGGTTGGATTGTTTCAGAAGTTCCCGCTAGTGTAGCAGGTGTTTACACGACAAATAAAGTCATTGCTGCGCCATTGATTGTGACACGAAATTCCATTAAAAAAGCGCAAAAGATGAAAGCAATCGTTGTGAATTCAGGAGTGGCAAATTCTTGTACGGGCATGCAAGGAATGGAAGATGCCTATACTATGCAAAAATGGACAGCTGAAAAATTAGGCATTGAGCCTGATTTGGTCGGGATTGCTTCAACGGGTGTTATTGGTGATTTGTTGCCAATGGATACTCTTAAAACTGGGCTTTCTAAGCTTGTTGTTAATGGTAATTCTGATGATTTCTCGAAAGCTATCTTAACAACAGATACTATGGTTAAAACCGTTGCTGTCACAGAAAAATTTGGTCGTGATGAAGTGACCATGGCTGGTGTAGCGAAGGGTTCAGGAATGATTCACCCAAATATGGCAACTATGCTTGCTTTTATCACTTGTGATGCGAATATTTCAAGTGAAACCTTGCAGCTTGCGCTAAGCCAAAATGTTGAAACAACATTTAACCAAATTACGGTTGACGGTGATACATCAACAAATGACATGGTCTTAGTGTTATCAAATGGTTGTACATTGAATGAAGAAATCTTGCCAGATACACCAGAATTTGATAAATTCTCAGCAATGCTTAATTACGTCATGCAAGAATTGGCTAAGAAAATCGCCAAAGACGGTGAGGGTGCAAGCAAACTCATTGAAGTCAATGTCAAGAATGCACCTAATGCCCTTGATGCCCGTATGATGGCAAAAAGTGTCGTTGGTTCAAGTCTTGTTAAAACAGCGATTTTTGGAGAGGACCCTAACTGGGGACGTATTTTAGCAGCGGTTGGCTATGCAGGTGTTGATGTTCCAGTTGACAACATTGACATTTACCTCGGCGACATTCCTGTTATGCTAAAATCAAGCCCAGTTGACTTTGAAGCTGAGGAAATGCAAGACATCATGCACGAGGATGAGATTACGATTACGGTTGATTTGCATTCTGGTGAAGCAGTAGGAAAAGCTTGGGGCTGTGATTTATCATACGACTACGTGAAAATTAATGCCCTTTATCGCACATAAAGAGAAGAAACATATGGAAAATATTATTGTGATTAAAATCGGAGGTGTTGCTAGTCAGCACCTTTCGCAAGACTTTATTAATCAAATCAAAAAATGGAAAGAAGCAGGCAAGCAGTTGGTTATCGTTCATGGTGGGGGCTTTGCGATTAACAAATTAATGGAAGAAGAGCACGTGCCTGTTAAGAAAATCAACGGTCTGCGTGTGACGAGCCAATCTGACATGAAGCTTGTTAGCTATGCCTTGTTAAATATCGTTGGAGAAAATTTGGTTAAAAAACTTAACCAGTCGTCTATTGATAGCATTCAACTCTTGTCTGATATTGAAAAAGTCGTTCAGGCTGATTTCTTAGACCAAGAAACTTACGGTTATGTTGGCAATGTTTCACAAATTCAGACGGAAATCTTGGAAAAAATGTTGGCGAATCAAATGTTACCTGTCCTTGCCTCAATTGGCTATTCTAAAGATGGTGATATGCTAAATATCAATGCGGATTATCTTGCAACAGCTGTTGCCGTTGCCCTCGGCGCTGAAAAATTAGTCTTGATGACTGATGTTAAAGGTGTTTTGGAAAATGGTGCGGTGCTCGATAGCCTTTCTTCGACAGAATTTCAAGATAAGATTGACCAAGGAATGATCACAGGAGGCATGATTCCTAAGATTGAATCAGCGGTAAATACCGTTTTAGCAGGTGTTGGTGAGGTATTGATTGGCGACAATCTGGTAACAGGAACTTCAATCATCTGCTAACTCTAGCATGAAAGGGAAGATAACAATGACAAAATTATTTCAAAATTATAAACGCGCAGCCGTTGAATTTGTCAAGGCAGAAGGAAATTACCTTTTTGACCAAGACGGCAAGAAATACCTTGATTTTTCAACAGGAATCGGTGTGACAAATCTTGGTTTTCACCCAGAAGTGAAAGCTGCTTTGCAAAAACAAGCTGAAGAAATCTGGCACACACCAAACTTGTACCTTAATTCTTTGCAAGAAGAAGTGGCAGACAAGTTGATTGGGAATAAAGATTATCTTGCTTTCTTTGCCAATAGTGGTGCTGAAGCCAATGAAGCTGCTATTAAAATTGCACGTAAGGCGACTGGCAAGCAAGAAATCATTGCTTTTGTTAATTCTTTTCATGGTCGTACTTTTGGGTCAATGTCCGCAACTGGGCAAGACAAAATTAAAACTGGTTTTGGTGATGGCGTGCCACATTTTAGCTATGCGATTTACAATGATTTGGATAGCGTGAAAAGCTTGGTGACCGATGATACTGCCGCTATTATGTTGGAATTGGTTCAAGGGGAATCAGGTGTTCGCCCAGCTGACAAGGATTTTGTGACAGCATTAAGCGTATTTTGCCAAGAAACAGGTATTTTGCTGATTGTTGATGAGGTGCAAACTGGTATGGGACGTACTGGTAAATTGTTCTCATTTGAACATTATGGCATTGAGCCTGATATTTTCACTTTGGCAAAAGGTCTTGGAAATGGTGTACCAGTCGGTGCCATGTTAGCCAAGGAAAAACTTGGTTTTGCTTTCTCTTACGGTAGCCATGGTTCAACCTTTGGTGGTAATAAACTTGTCATGTCAGTAGCCTCAAGCGTACTCGATATTATGTTGGCTGACGGTTTCTTGCCACAAGCGTTTGACAATGGAAATTACTTGCAAGCTGAATTGAAGAAAGTTTTGGCTGGCAATGCAAAAGTGACTGATGTTCGTGGTCTTGGTTACATGATTGGGATTGAAACGACTGAAAATCTTGCCGAATTGGTCGAAAAAGCACGTGATAAAGGCTTGATTGTCTTGACAGCAGGAACAAATGTTATTCGTCTCTTGCCACCATTGACCTTGACGAAGGAAGAAATAGACCAAGGCGTAGCCATTTTGGCAGAGGTTTTTGCGTAAAAGCTAGGGAAGTTGGGCAAGTTTGTCTCAACTTCTTTTTAAGTTGACAAATTGGTTGAAAATGTATATAATTTTCTGAAAATACGAGAGGTAAAAATATGTCAAAAAATATTTTAATTGTTGCAGGGCATCCCGATTTGAAAAATGATTCTTTAGCCAATAAAACGATTTTGGAAGAAGTGAAGAAAGCTTTGCCAGAGGTGGAATTGGACATCTTGAGTGATTTGTATCCTGATTATCAGATTGATGTGGCAGCAGAGCAGGATAAATTGCGAGAGGCTGATGTGATTATTTTCCAATACCCATTGTACTGGTATATGACGCCGTCTTTGCTTAATAAATGGATTGAAAGGGTCTTTGTTCACGGCTTTTCACATGGTTCAACTGGTGATGCTTTGAAAGGAAAATATTTGGTGGCATCTTTGACAACTGGAGCAGGAGAAGCGGCTTATAGCGCAGAAGCAGGCACGACGATTGATGACCTTTTGGCACCAATTCGTTTGACAGCGAAATTAACACAGTTAAACTATGCAGGTCACATTGTCACACATGGTGTTTCTTACTCACTTCGAGAGGACGCTAACAAAGCACAAGAAATGGTTGTAAAATCACAAGGACATGCCCAAAAATTGGTGGCGTTGGTGAATGGTTTGTAAAAAATATTGATATTTTAGGAGCTCAGATTATTTAATCTGAGTTTTTATTTGACAAGAATTATATACTATTTGACAAATATTTTTTCATTTTTGACAAAGATGCTTGTCAAAAATAAAAAACGATGTTATAATCAAATCAACAAAAGGGAGGAGATTATATGTCGGATAAAAATTGGTTTCTTATTTTTCTTGCTATTTTTGGTGCTTATTTAACATCAGAAGCACCAAATCCTAGGAGGAAGGAATTGTTAAAAAACAATTTCTAAAAAGGAAGCAACTTTTGTTAGTTACTAGAATGGAGGGTATTTTGGTTTTAAAAAATCGTCTTAAAGAATTACGGGCGCGTGATGGGTTAAATCAAACTCAACTAGCCAAATTAGCTAAGGTTTCTAGGCAAACGATCAGTCTCTTGGAGCGCAATGAATACACGCCATCGGTGATTATCGCTCTGCGCATTGCACACATATTCAACGAACCTGTCGAAAATGTTTTTAGTCTTGATGAAGAGGGAGAAGAAGAATGAAAAAGACAAAAAGATTAACAATTGCGCAACGTATCTTAACGTGGTTTGGAATCTTCGTAGTTAGTGCGCTTGCAGGTGGGCTTATTGGTTATTTTGGTGTTGATTTTGGCGATAATGTGCTAACGTTTAATTATGATACTTTTATGGTTTTGGCTTATGGGATTACTGCTATTTCAATTATTGTTACATTATGGTTTATGTATCAAGCAAATCATTACCATAATCGTTATGAAAGCATGGGTGATGATGCTGATGAAGATGATAGTTATGAGGTTTATCGCCAGACATTTAAAAATTTAGAGTTTGCAACAATTTTCTACAATGTCTCAGTAGCATTAATTCTCCTTTCAATATTTGGTGATGTTTACGGTTTCCATGATAGGATTGTTAGCGGTGCTGTCCTTAATCTTACAGCATATGTAAAAGATATCATTTTCCTAGCTCTGCTAATTATTTTTCAAGTGATGATATTTAAATTAACTCAGAAAATTCGTCACTATAAATTATCAACTTTTCCGACAATTAAAGAAGTAAAGGAATTTGCTTATTCTTATGATGAAGGGGAGCTTCAAGCAAATTATGAACAAGCATTCTTGATTGTTTTCAATCTTAATCAGTATTTACCATTTGTTTATATTGTGTTGTGTGTGTTAGCAACACTTAGCTCAGTTGATGTCACTTCAGGTTTGGTCGTAACGACAGCAATCTATCTCTATATCAATCTTGCGAACATTCGCTTTGTTAATAAATATTTCAGAAAATAAGAAAAATGATTGACAGCGTTTTTAAATCGTGCTAATCTAAAAAAGAATTGAATAGTTTTCTTCGGGGTGGGGTGTGATTCCCGACCGACGGTGATTCTTTGTCGTTGATTGCTATTTGCTTTTATTCGTTGTTGACGCCTCTTGCCTAACACCAGTTATGTCTGCGAGGTGTCGCCTAGACTAAAAGCAAATCATCAATCAACTTTGTTTGATAATCAAATGAGCAAAGATAAGTCCGTGAGCGCAAGCTGATCTGGTGCGATTCCAGAACCGACAGTATAGTCTGGATGGGAGAAGAAATTGATAGAGTGTCAAAGGGCAAGTCTCTTGCTTTTTGGAATACTTTTTTAGTTGTCTTTGATTGCCTCGTAGTGTATTGCTACGAGGTTTTTGATTACAATTATTGTTTTTTGGTGTTGCTTGATGCAATGGTAAAAATGAATTATCCCGATGAAATTGCTTTGGCTAAGGTCGCTAAGCTTGTTTTCATTGGGATTTTTTTGCTAGAAAGGAGGCTTTTATGCACGAAAACTATATGGCACAGGCAATTGCAGCAGCTAAACAAGGTTTTAGGCAGACCTATACCAATCCCTTAGTTGGTGCGGTTATCGTTAAAAATGGTCGTGTGATTGCTCGTGGTGCGCATTTGCAGTATGGTCACGAGCATGCTGAGAAAAATGCGATTTTGCATTGTGAAGCCCCTGAAGAACTAGCCAATTCAACTCTTTATGTGACTCTGGAACCTTGTCATCATACTGGGAAGCAGCCGCCTTGTACGCAGGCGATTGTTGAAGCAGGCATTAAAAAGGTTGTTGTTGGACAGCTTGACCCCAATCCTTTGGTTGCTGGAAAAGGTTTAGAATTCTTGAAAAGTCAAGGAATTGAGGTTGTCACACAAGCTTTGGAAAATGAGGCACGCGCACTTAATCCGCATTATAATTTTTACCATGAATACAAGCGCCCTTACGTGGTTTTGAAACAAGCGGTGAGTTTGGATGGGAAAATTGCGGTGCTTGGCAAACGAACTGCCTTGACCAATGATGAAACCAACCGTTTTGTTCATGATGAGCGAGATGATTACCAAGCCATTTTGGTTGGTGCTGACACAGTTTTGATTGATAACCCACAATTATTGGGCGCTGGGACGAGTTTGTATCCGCCAGTACGCGTGATTTTGGACGAAACAGGGCGCATTTTTGACAAACGAGAGCTACAAATTTTTAAAAATCAATCAGCGCCAGTTTACATTTTTAGTAGGCGACAAGTTGCGAATTTGCCTGCGCATATCACGGTTATAGCCTTATCTAATTTTTCCATTGCTAACATTTTGCAGGCGCTTTATGAGAAAAAGATTCAGTCTGTTTATGTCGAGGGCGGAGCGCAGGTTCATGATGCATTTTTAGCGAGCGATTTATGGGATGAGCTCATTTCTTACGTGACCCCTAAGGTGATTGGTGGCAATGGCAGAGCTGCTATGGCCAGTTCTCGTCAGGTTGAACAAGTTTACGATTTGCAGGATTTTTCAGTTCAAACAATTGGCACTAATCTACGTTTGTCAGTCAAAAGGAGGTTGTGATGTTTACAGGATTAATTCAAGAACAAGGGCGTATCAGCCGAATCGTCAAACAGCAACACAGTATCAAATTAACTTGCAAAGCTTCACGAAAATTATTAGCGGATTACAAAATCGGTGATAGTATGGCAATCAATGGGGTTTGTCTGACTTGCGTGGCTAAAGCAGGTGATACGTTTACGGTGGATATTATGCCAGAGACTTTTAAGCGCACTATTTTTTCAGAATGTCGTATCGGTGACTTGGTGAATCTTGAGCTGGCTATGGCTGCTAATGCACGTTTTGAAGGGCACCTTGTGACGGGGCACGTTGATAGTGTCGCAACTCTCATCCAAAACCACAGCGATGAAAATGCTATCGTGCTTAGCTTTGCTATTTCCCAAAAACTCGCAGGGCAAATCGTGGGGCAGGGCTCAATCGCAGTCAATGGGGTTAGTCTGACGGTGGTGTCGGTGACGTCTGGGCAATTTAGCGTGTCGCTGATTCCGCATACGGCGAAAGAAACTAACTTGGCTCGACTCAAAAAAGGCGATAAGGTCAATATCGAGACGGATATTTTAGCCAAATACATGCAAGCACAAGTTACAAAAATGGGAGGACAATAAATGTTTAAGGATGTCGAAAAAGCTCTTGCTGATTTGAAAGCAGGAAAATTAATCGTGGTGGTTGATGATGATGACCGCGAAGCAGAAGGGGATTTGGTTGGTTTAGCCGAATTGGCTAGCGCTGACAATGTGAACTTTATGACCAAGCACGCGCGTGGTTTGATTTGTGCGCCAGTAGCTAAAAGCATTGCTGATCGTTTGGAACTTGTTCCTATGTCAGCAGAAAATACTGATGCGCATGGCACCGCCTTTACTATCAGCGTGGACCATAAAGAAACCTCAACAGGTATTTCAGCCTTTGACCGTGCTAAGACCATTCAAACCTTGGCTACTAAGGCTAGTAAAGCTAGTGATTTTCACCGACCTGGGCATATGTTTCCTTTGGTTGGACGAAGCGGCGGTGTTTTGCAACGGCGTGGGCATACAGAAGCTAGTCTTGATTTAGCACGTTTGGCTGGTAGCACAGAAGCAGCTTATATTTGCGAAATTTTAAAAGATAATGGCACCATGGCACGAAAAGCTGATTTGCACGCTTATGCTGAAAAATGGCATTTGACCATGATTGAAGTAGGAGATATCGCACGTTATGTGAGCTTTCAAGATAGCCCAAAGGTAACGTTACCGTCGTCTTATGGTGATTTTGAGCTTCGTTTGTTTGAAGATGAGAAAAAACGTGAGCACCTCTTGTTATCAAAAGGTGACCTGACGTCTGATGAACCACTATTAGTTCGTCTGCATTCGGAATGTTTGACAGGTGATGTTTTTGGCTCTTTACGTTGTGATTGTGGTGAGCAGCTGCACGCAGCGATGAAGAAAATTGATAAACTTGGATGCGGAGCGATTTTATACCTTCGCCAAGAAGGACGTGGTATTGGTCTTAAAAATAAGCTCAAAGCTTATCAGCTGCAAGAAAAAGGATTTGATACCTATGATGCCAATCTTGAGCTTGGTTTTGCGCCAGATGAGCGTGATTACCAGATTGCAGCAGACATATTGTCCTTTTTGAACATTAAACAAATTAAGCTGTTGACTAACAATCCTGATAAGCTAGAACAGCTTGAAAAATCTGGTATCGAGATTGTCGAACGCTTACCGTTACAAATTCCAGCGCACGTTGAAAATCGTACTTACTTGCAAACCAAACAAGAAAAATTTCATCATTTATTACACATCGTTTAAGGAGAAAAAATCATGACAACATTTGAAGGGAAATTTATTGGAAAAGATGTTAAAATCGCTATCGTCGTTGCACGCTTTAATGAATTTATTACCTCGAAATTATTAGGTGGAGCAATGGACGGCTTGATTCGTAACGAAGTAGCTAAAGAAGCTATTGATGTTTACTGGGTTCCAGGTGCTTTTGAAATTCCATTTATGACGAAAAAAATCGTTGCAAGTGGAAAATACGACGGTGTTATCACACTTGGCAGTGTTATTCGTGGGTCAACTAGTCACTACGATCTTGTTTGTAATGAAGTGGCAAAAGGTGTCGGGCAAATCAATCTCACAAGCGATATTCCAGTTATGTTTGGCGTGATTACGACAGAAGATATTGAGCAAGCCATCGAACGCTCAGGTTCAAAAGCAGGAAATAAAGGCAGCGAATGCGCACAAGGTGTGCTTGAAATGATTAACCTAGCAAAACAACTCTAAAACAAACGTGATAGATAGCAAAAAGCTGAGCAAGAACACTCAGCTATTTCGTCATTCTCATTTCAAATGTGCCCAGGCGGTTTGAATGGCGGTAATGTCCACTTTGAAGTGTGATTTGTTTGTTTTCAGATAGGCAAGGTAAAAATCAATCTGTGCAGTTTCGTCGGTAATTGGCATTTCTAAACGGCGATTGTGTACTTGCCTTTCGCGCGTGAGCTGCGTAATATTGGTTGTGAAATACGGCAAACTCGAATAGCGCCTAATTTCATTGAAATCATCAACTTCAGCTTGGTAAATGAATTTCGCATTTGGAATATTGTCCTCGATAATTCGTTGCCAAATGCCAATGTCGCGAAGAACCACGAAACTAAAACCAGCCATTTCTTGAAACGTCGTTTCGGTTTTATTAGCTGGGACAACTATGGCATCACTGTTAACACGTAAACTTTCCGTGCCGACATAAAGCGATTCGATGTCATCTGTTTGAATTTCTTGGTGCGTAAAAATGAGCTGATAATCTTGAGACAGCAATTTAGCAATGACATCATTTTCCGAAAGCAAATTATTATCAATGCTAATATGCTCGGATGCCACATCTTCAGCAATGTAAAGCGGACCAGGGGCTACCGAACCTAATCGTATTTTTCCTGAGTGTTTCTCATTGTGGCACTTTTACGTTATATGATATATCGAATACGACATCTTTAGTAGCTAATGACTTTAACAGTTCGGTAGCTCAAATTATTTATGGTGCTATTGTTATGCTCGTTTCTTTCACCAATGTCTAGATGTATTCAGAATTAACTAATGTTGTGACCACAAATGCAGCAGAAGCAGCTGCAAGAAGCTATTGTAATGAATGGATTGGCTTGGATATTGCTATAAAAGCCATTGGTATGCTATTGAGCATGACCATTTTCTCGCAAGCCATGATGTGGGTTGTACTTTTTTACCGCTGTTATCATCGTCGTCTCAAGGTCAATTAAAAAAACACGCTACAAACGTGTCAGAGCGTAGACAAACCCTCTCAACAGTATAAATATTGTAAATTTAGAGTGTATCTATCGATTTGAATAAACTCTTAGAAATGCTGATATAACGGTGTTCCTAAGGTTTTTTATTTTTTAACAAAAAGAAAAAAAGATTGAAGAAAAATATCCAAAATGGACTTTTTCTTCAATCTGACGCTACAAACGTGTTTTTTTGTTTTATCTCTTAACTAAGAAAAGTTTTCCTTGTGTCGGAATGATAATAGTTAGCGCTAAAATAACAAAAATCAAGGTTAAAATCCCAGCTGTTCCATTAACGGTAAATGAATACCAGTAAGGCGACATTCCTTTTGGCGCATAATTGCCCCAGAAAATAAAGCCAGCGACGAAGTGCCAGAAATAGCGAACAAAGACAGCTAAAACAGCACCACCTGTTGCGTAAAATAAAGCACGTCCTTTATTGTCCTTGACCAGAGCATTTTGAAAAGGAACGGTAAAAATCCCAGCTAATCCCATGGAAACAAAGGCAAGGATATATTCAATAAGTACTTGTGATAAAGCTAAATACCAAACTTTACCAAGGATAAAATGCAGCAAGCCCCAAATCAGTCCAGCTAATATGCCATATTTTGTTCCTCGACGTAGTGCAAAGAGAACCAAGGGAATAGCTCCAAACGACGGTGTGAACCAGCTTGCAAAATCTGGAATATAAGATAAAGCCATGGCTAAAGCAGCTACCAAAGCTGTTTCAATCAAAGCAGACAGTTGAGAATTTTTTGACGACATCATTAAAAGCTCCTTTATTATACAAAGGAGCTTAATTTTCTGATAATATGTGCAATGATATTCAAAACAAAGTTTAAAACGGTCATGTCACAATCCCTACGCTCGTACTAACGAGATCAGGTTATCAGGATTTCGCAAATGCGATCTCAGCCAGAGGCACTCCTTTGTGAATCTAATCACCTATAGTCTAGCATGGAAGATAGTTTCTTGTCAAGATTAGTTTTCATGTTTTTTAAAAGTTATCACACATTTTCAAAATTAGTTCAGACTAGAGACCATAATTGTAATCGTCATCTTGCATGGCTTCAACAGAACCAAGGAGATAACCATTTCCGACCTGACTAAAGAAGTCGTGATTAGACGTTCCTGTTGAAATACCGTTCATAACAATAGGGTTAACGTCATTAGCAGTATCTGGGAAAAGAGGATCTTGCCCTAGATTCATCAGAGCTTTATTGGCATTGTAGCGTAAGAATGTCAATACTTCATCAGTCCAACCAACACCGTCATACAGCGATTTGGTATAATTTTCCTCATTTTCGTAAAGTTGATAAAGTAAATCATACATCCACTCACGAAAATTGTCTTGTTCTTCTTCAGATAATTCATTGAAACCAAGTTGGAATTTATAGCCAATGTAAGTGCCATGAACAGATTCATCGCGGATAATCAATTTGATAATTTCAGCAACGTTTGCCAATTTATTATTGCCAAGATAATAAAGTGGTGTGAAAAAACCTGAATAGAATAGGAAAGTTTCTAAGAAGGTAGAGGCAACTTTTTTTTGTAGTGCGTTTCCATTTTCATAAATATCATTGATGATTTTTGCCTTTTTTTGCAGGTAGTCATTGCTATTTGTCCATTCAAAAATGGCTTCAATTTCAGATTTTGTGTTAAGTGTTGAAAAAATCGATGAATAAGATTTGGCATGAACTGACTCCATGAATTGAATGTTATTCAGAACAGCTTCCTCATGGGGGGTTCTGACGTCCGCACGAATCGCTTCGACGCCAGATTCAGATTGCATGGTATCTAGCAAAGTTAATCCGCCAAAGACTTTTCCGACAAGGTCTTTTTCCTCTGCTGACAATTTACGCCAATCATCAAGGTCATTTGATAACGGAATACGCGTATCAAGCCAAAATTGCTCCGTCAACTTTTCCCAAGTTGATTTATCAATGATGTCTTCAATCTCGTTCCAATTAATGGCTTCATAATAAGTTTGTGACATTTATATTCTCCTAAAAGTGATTAAGAAAGCCAGCCAAACGACTGGGATTTCAGAAATAGTATTTAAATTTTTAAGATTGTTTTTTTCATGGAGTAAGCTAACCTAGCAAGAGCAAGGTATTTTGCCAAGAGTGAAAGTTACCCCAATGCTAACACCTTTTTGAATTCCTAAGCGAAAGTAGTTACTGTTTGATTTTAGCTTTTGTAGAACAAGTATAAGTTTTTAAAAGATTACGCCATGTCATTATGACTTGCTAATAGTTGTTCGATAAAGTCACACCACATAATTAATCGATTTGATACTAGTTGATTAATGGAGTTGGTAAAGGAGTTAACCATTTCGCTATAACGTTTTACGTCTTGCTATTAGGTCCTTTAGGACCAATACGAGTATTGGAAAAGGTTACGACACGTAATTAATCGACTCGATACTAGTCGATTAATGGAGTTAGTAAGTGAGTTAGCCATTCGCCATAGCGAATAGCGTAGTCTGACAGACGTTTTAACGTCTAGTCAGACTTACTCAGTTAAATTACACAGCTTTCGCATTGGTTTGAGCCGACTTCATCACCGTCATCGGTAAAGGTACGGATGTAGTAGATTGATTTAATGCCTTTATTAAAGGCGTAATGGCGCAGGATAGAAAGGTCACGAGTGGTTTGTTTGCTTTGCGTTTTCCATTCATAGAGGCCTTGCGGAATATCGCTGCGCAGAAAGAGCGTTAGTGACAATCCTTGGTCAACGTGTTCAGTCGCCGCAGCATAAACATCAATGACTTTTCGCATATCCATATCATAAGCAGAAGTGTAATAAGGAATAGTATCTGTAGATAAACCAGCAGCTGGGTAATAAATCTTACCAATTTTCTTTTCCTGACGTTCCTCAATACGTTGCGTAATCGGGTGAAGTGACGCAGAAACATCATTAATGTAAGAAATAGAACCATTTGGAGCAACTGCTAGACGATTTTGGTGGTAAAGTCCGTCTGTCATCACAGCATCGCGGAGCTTAGCCCAATCTTCACCACTAGGAATAAAATGTTCTGCAAAGAGTTCTTTCACACGGTCAGATTTTGGGACAAATTCACCTGTAATGTATTTATCAAAATAGCTTCCGTCAGCGTATTTTGAGTTTTCAAACCCTACAAATGTTTGCTTGCGTTCACGAGCGATATGATTTGATTCCACCAAAGTCCAATAATTCATTAACATAAAGTAAATATTGGTAAATTCAATGGATTCTGGGCTACCATAATGAATGTGATGTTGAGCTAGGAAAGTATGAAGCCCCATAGCACCAAGTCCAAAGGTATGCGCTTGTTCGTTGCCATGCTTGATTGTTGGCACAGCTTCAATAGATGAGGTGTCCGAAACAAAGGTCAAGGCGCGTGTCATAGCTTTGATAGAACGTCCAAAATCAGGTGAAGTCATCATATTAACCACATTTGTTGAGCCCAAATTACATGAAATATCAGTTCCCATTTTGACAAATTCTTGAGCGTCGTTAATCACGCTAGGGGTTTGAACCTGAAGCACTTCTGAACAAAGATTTGACATGATAATTTTACCGTCAATTGGATTGGTACGATTAGCTGTATCAATATTGACCACGTAAGGGTAACCAGATTCTTGTTGTAATTTTGAAATTTCAGTTTCCAAATCACGTGCTCTAATTTTGGTTTTGACGATATTTGGATTAGCAACCATTTTGTCATATTCAGCCGTAATATCAACATAGCTATAAGGTACGCCGTATTCACGCTCAACACTATATGGGCTAAAGAGATACATCTCTTCGTTATTGCGAGCTAATTCGTAAAATTTATCAGGCACAGTGATACCAAGTGAGAGAGTTTTGACACGGATTTTTTCGTCAGCATTCTCTTTTTTTGTTGATAGAAACGCCATGATATCTGGGTGGAAAACATCAAGGTAAACAGCACCAGCCCCTTGACGTTGCCCCAGTTGGTTAGAATATGAAAAACTATCTTCAAAGAGCTTCATGACAGGAACAACACCAGAAGCTGCCCCTTCATAACCCTTGATAGGAGCACCAGCCTCACGCAGATTTGAAAGACTGATACCAACACCCCCACCGATACGGGACAATTGTAGCGCTGAATTAATAGAACGCCCAATCGAATTCATGTCGTCAGTTACTGAAATGAGAAAACAAGAGACAAATTCACCACGGCGACTACGACCAGCATTTAAAAAGGAAGGTGTAGCAGGCTGATAGCGTTGATGAATCATTTCAGTTGCCAAATCACGTGCCAATTCTTCATTACCGTCAGCAAAATAAAGGGCATTAAAAAGAATACGGTCTTCAATGCTTTCCAGATAATGTTTACCGTCATTTGTCTTTAAAGCATATTGCTGATAAAACTTATAGGCGGCCATGAAAGATTTAAAACGAAAGCCTTGTGCTTGCAAATCCTTAGCCACAGTCTCAATAAAATCTGGCGTATACTTGTTGATAAATTCTGACTCGATATAATCATTATCAATCAAATAGTTGATTTTATCGATAATCGTGTCAAAAGTCATTGAATATGGAATGACATTTTCACGAAAGAAAGCTTTAAGGGCTTCTTTATCTTTATTCAGGGGAATTTGTCCATTCACAGGACGGTTAATTTCATTATTAAGGCGAAAATAAGAAACATCGCCGAGATTTTTAAGACTCATAAAGTAAGATACCAACGCTCATTAATTGAAGTGTGGTAACTCCTTTCTAATTTTAATTTAATTATAGAAGGTTTAGATAATTTCTTTTAATTTTGCAGGTTGAAAGCCAGAAAAAATAATGTCACCTGCTTTAATGACTGGCGCAGCAGAGAAGCCAAGGTCTTTTACATAATCAATCATCTCAGGACGTTCGTCGATGTTGATTTCTTGGTAATCAGCTCCCTCTTTATCCAAGAGTTTTTTTGTCATTTTACACTGCATACAGTTATTTTTTGAAAAAATTGTGATTTTATTAGCCATTAGGGCATCCTCCTAAAAAATATTTCCTTATGGGAAACTCAATGCTAATTTAGAATAACCAAAATTAGTCAAAAAAGCAAGAAAAATCTCTCGAAAAAACACAATATGTAGTATTTAAAAATGATATAACACACAAAATATTGTAAAATCAAGTTTTTTAGAAATGCTAAAGTTTTATATTATATGATATGTCATAAAACCTAACACGATATTATAGGTTGTACTTGACTAAATATTCTGAAAGCTGTATAATTAAAAAAATTTATTATATTTCGGGGGTTGTACATGACAGAATTTTTATCAAAGTTTTCCTTAAAAGATAGTGAGTATTCGTATTTTAATCTTGAAGAAGCGGTTTCACATTATGGAGGAGATATCAAGAAAATCCCTTACACTATTCGTATATTACTTGAAAGTTTACTCAGAAAGTATGACGGTGTAGATGTTACAAAAAATCACATTAAAAATTTAGCAACTTACAATCCTAAAAAAACAGGCGGAGAAGTTCCGTTCAAACCAAGTCGTGTCATCTTACAAGATTTTACAGGCGTTCCTGTTGTTGTTGACCTTGCGTCAATGCGTGATGCCATTGTTGCCAATGGTGGAGATGCTGAACTTATTAATCCAGAAATTCCAGTTGATTTGGTTATTGATCACAGTGTCCAAGTCGATTTCTTTGGCTGTGACACAGCTTTAGAAGATAATATTAACCTTGAATTTAAACGTAACAATGAACGCTATGAATTTTTGAAATGGGCAGAAAAATCGTTTGATAACTACCGTGCGGTGCCACCTGCAACTGGTATCATTCACCAAGTTAACATTGAATTCCTTAGTGATGTTGTCATTGAAAAAGAAGGCATGCTTTATCCAGACTCAATGTTTGGTACTGATAGTCACACAACAATGATTAACGGTATTGGTGTCCTTGGTTGGGGTGTCGGAGGTATCGAAGCAGAAGCAGCAATGCTTGGTGAAGCATCGTTCTTTCCAGTTCCAGAAGTTATCGGTGTTCGTTTGACAGGTAAACTTCCTAAAATTGCCACCGCTACCGATTTAGCTCTTAAAGTGACACAAGTTCTTCGTCAAGAAAAAGTTGTTGGTAAATTCGTTGAATATTTTGGTGATGGTTTATCAAATCTTAGCCTTGCCGAACGTGCCACCATTGCCAATATGGCACCAGAATACGGTGCAACTTGCGGCTATTTCCCAATTGATGATGAAACGCTCAATTATATGCGTTTAACAAACCGTAAAGAAGACCATATTGCTTTAACAAAAGAATATGTCAAACACAATAATCTTTTTTACGACCCAGAGCATCAAGCGGAATACACTAAAGTCGTTGAAATTGATTTATCAACAATTTCACCAAGTATTTCTGGACCAAAACGTCCACAAGATTTGATTGATTTGACACAAGCCAAACAAACTTTCCAAGAAAGCTTAGTTCGTGAAGCTGGTGTTCAAGGCTTTGGTTTGACAGCTGATGAAATCAATAAAAAAGCAACCGTTCATTTTGATGACCAAGATATTAAGATTCAAACAGGACATGTGGCTATCGCAGCTATCACATCATGTACAAATACCTCAAACCCTTACGTCTTGATGTCAGCTGGTTTGCTTGCGAAAAATGCTGTTGAACGTGGCTTGCGCGTAGCTCCAACAGTTAAAACATCACTTGCTCCAGGGTCTAAGGTGGTTACAGGTTACCTACGTAATTCTGGTTTGCAAACTTACTTAGATACACTTGGCTTTAATATTGTCGGTTATGGTTGTACGACATGTATCGGTAACTCAGGTAGCCTTCGTCCAGAAGTGGCAGAAGCTATTACAGAGACAGACTTGTTAGTATCTGCTGTTTTATCAGGTAATCGTAACTTTGAAGGACGTGTCAATCCGCTTGTCAAAGCAAACTTTCTTGCTAGCCCACCACTTGTTGTGGCATATGCACTTGCTGGAAATACAAATATTGATTTAACAACAGAACCACTTGGTTTTGATCAAAATAATGCACCTGTTTATCTTAAAGACATCATGCCAACCAATGATGAAGTGGCAGAATATGTCAATAAATACGTGACACGTGAATTGTTCGAACAAGAATATGAACACGTCTTTACAGATAGTGAAAAATGGAATCAAATTCCAACAGAAGAAAGTAAGATTTACCGTTGGAATGAATCGTCAACTTATATTCAAAATCCACCATATTTTGACAAGCTAGGTGATGATTTAGCAATTAAGCCATTGAGAAATCTTAAGCCATTAGCCAAATTTGGTGATAGTGTGACAACTGACCACATTTCACCTGCTGGTAATATTGCTAAAAATAGCCCAGCTGCTAAGTATTTAGATAATCATGGTGTTGATTACGTTGACTTCAACTCATATGGTAGCCGTCGTGGTAATCACGAAGTCATGATGCGTGGAACATTTGCCAATATTCGTATCCAAAACCAATTAGCGGACGGTAAAATCGGCGGTTACACAAAATACAACGGCGAAATCATGCCAATTTATGACGCTGCTATGCATTATAAAGAAGATAATGTCGATACTTTAGTCATTGCAGGTAAAGATTATGGTATGGGATCTAGTCGCGACTGGGCTGCCAAAGGTTCTAACCTTCTTGGGGTTAAAGCTGTTTTGGCTGAAAGTTTTGAACGTATTCACCGCTCAAATCTTGTCATGATGGGTGTATTACCATTGCAATTCTTAGAAGGTGATACAGCAGAAAGTCTTGGTTTGACTGGTCTTGAAACATACGATATTAATCTTTCAGAAACTCCTAGTATTCACGATATTGTTGATGTTGTGGCTCGTGATGAATCAGATGAAAAGCACTTTAAAGCCATGGTACGTTTTGATGCCGATGCTGACATTCGTTACTATAAAAACGGCGGTATCTTACCAATGGTTGTTAGAAAGAAATTGGAGGACGCATAATCTATGACAGGAGGAAGCGGATTAAAAGATTTAATGGCTTGTAATACCTATATTAGTTCAATTATTGATGATAATTTATCCTATGCAGGTTATAATATTTCTGAATTAGTGGATAACGATGCTAGTTTTGAAGAAGTGATTTACCTTCTTTGGAACTTGCATTTGCCAAATAGAGCAGAGCTTGGTAATTTTGTGAAAGAACTTCGTGAAAATTATGCCATCAGCGATGCGGTTGAACAATGCATTATGATTCAGTCGCGCAGCCATTTGCACCCAATGAGCGTGCTTCGTTCAACAGTTAGTTTGCTTGGTGTGTATAATGTCAATGCTGAAGATAGTTCTGAAGAAGCAACATATGAACAATCTATTCAATTAATGGCTAAAATGCCAACTATTATTGCAACTTTTGCGCGTTTACGTGATGGGAAAACACCAGTGGCTCCACGTGAAGATTTAGGATTTGCAGCGAATTTCCTTTATATGTTAAGCGGTGAGGAGCCAACACCATTGCAAGTAAAAGCCTTAAATCATGCCTTGGTTTTACATGCTGACCATGAATTAAATGCATCTACATTCGCAGCGCGTGTCTGTGCGTCAACATTGGCTGATATTTATTCTTGTGTGACAACTGCAATTGGTACGCTTAAAGGACCACTTCACGGTGGTGCTAATGAACGTGTCTTTGACATGTTAACTGAAATTCGTGAAATGGGTGATACCAAAGCGTATTTGAAAGAAAAATTAGATTCGCAAGAAAAAATCATGGGCTTTGGTCACCGTGTTTATAAAACACAAGACCCACGTGAAAAATATTTGCGTGAAATGGCACAAGCTCTTACCGAAGGTACTGAAAACGAAGTGTGGTTCAACTTGTCACGTGAAATTGAAGATTACATGAAACACACTAAAGGGCTTATTCCAAATGTCGATTTCTATTCGGCAACGGTTTACCATGTTCTTGGTATTGATAGCTCGATTTTTACCCTTATTTTTGCAATGAGCCGTGTATCAGGCTGGATTGCTCATATTCAAGAACAACAAAAAAATAACAAATTGATTCGACCACGTTCTCATTATACTGGAGAGCTCGGTTTGAAATACACACCACTTGAAGAACGCTAAAAAGCCTTAGAAAGGAAAAACGAGAAAAATGGCAGATAAAATCATTTTAGAAAATGGTCACTTGACTGTTTCTAACAATCCAATTATCCCTTTTATTGAAGGGGATGGTGTTGGACGTGACATTTGGAAAAATGCGCGTGCTGTCTTTGATGCAGCGATTGATAAAGCTTACCAAGGTCAGAAAAAAGTTGAATGGCTTGAGCTTTTGGCTGGTAAAAAAGCGCATGAAGCAACAGGAGAATGGTTACCAGAAGCAACTCTTGAAACGATTAAAGAAGATTTGGTCGCTATCAAAGGTCCGCTAGAAACACCAGTTGGTGGTGGGATTCGTTCACTAAATGTTGCCCTTCGTCAAGAATTGGATTTATACGCTTGTGTGCGTCCTGTTCGTTATTTTAAAGGGATTGAAAGCCCACTTAAAGAACCAGAAAAAACAAGCATTACTATTTTCCGTGAAAATACGGAAGATATTTATGCAGGTATCGAGTGGAATGCTGGCACAGAAGAAGTGAAAAAAGTCATTGATTTCTTGCAAAATGAAATGTCTGTCAGCAAGATTCGTTTTCCTGAAACAAGTAGTATCGGAATCAAACCAATCTCACAAGAAGGTAGTGAACGTTTGATTCGCTCTGCGATTGAATACGCTCTTGCTAACAATTTGACTAAAGTCACTCTTGTTCACAAAGGAAATATTCAAAAATTCACAGAAGGTGGCTTCCGTAGCTGGGGTTATGACCTTGCAAAACGTGAATACGCTGACGAATTAGCCAGCGGAAAATTGGTGATTAATGACATTATTGCTGATAATTTCTTGCAACAAATTTTGCTTAATCCTGAAAAATTTGATGTTGTGGCTTTGACAAACCTCAATGGTGACTATGCTAGTGATGCCCTTGCTGCCCAAGTTGGTGGTATTGGAATCTCACCAGGTGCCAATATCAACTATTTAACAGGTCACGCTATTTTTGAAGCAACACACGGAACTGCACCAGATATTGCTGGTAAAGACATTGCCAATCCATGCTCTGTTCTTTTGTCTGGTTGCATGTTGTTTGATTACATTGGTTGGACAGAAGTAGCTAGTTTAATCACAGCAGCGATTGAAAAAACATTTGCACAAGGTCAATTTACAGCTGATTTGGCGCAAGAAAAAGTAGCCTGCTCAACAAGTGGATTTGCAGCAAAGCTTATTGAAAATTTGTAAAACAATAACCTAGAACACGTCTTGTTCTAGGTTTTTTGATATAATGAAAATAGTTTGAATTTTAGAAGGTTGGAGTTTTATGACATATTCATTGGCAGACATTATCTTTTTGTTTTTTATTTATTCGTTTGTAGGCTGGCTTTGGGAGACGGTTTATTGTTCGATTAAGGATAAGAAGTTTGCTTATCGTGGTTTTTTAGTGGGACCGTATTGTCCAGTTTATGGCTTTGCAGTGACAACGGTTTTACTAGCGACAGAGCCGTTTCAGAGCAATATTTTATGGCTGTTCTTGAGTGGTTTGCTTGTAGCAACAGCATTTGAATATGTTGCAGGTTGGTTGCTAGAAACGGTCTTTCATATGAAATTATGGGACTACAGTCAGGAGTTTGGTAATATTCAGGGACGTATTGCACCGCGGATATCACTTTTCTGGGGATTTGGAATTGTTGTTCTCGTTAAATTTATTCAACCAGGAGTGATGGGGCTAATTAATCACCTGAATGATTGGTTAGCATTAGGTATTGTTGTTGTGATGACTGCAGATTTGATTTGGACAGTTGTCGATACGGTGAAATTCCAACAAGCTGCTACTGCTTTTGAAAAATACGTTCGTGCCGAGCAAGAAAAATTACGCGAATCAGTGCGAACAGAAGTTGCTGATTTAACACAGCAAGCTGAAGTCTTTAGCAAACGTTTGGAAAATTTACGACTTCACATCAATGAAACCTTGAGAGAAAAAGAAATCGAGCCATTCCGTTTCAATCAACGTCGTATGCTTAGAAACTATAAGAATTTCCGATTAACAACAGCGCCATTCTTAAACGAAATTCGCAAACAAACAGCTGCCTTAAAAGAAAAACGTAATGAGAAAAACAATCATTAAGATAATAAAAGCACCCTAACGGTGAGAATTCATCTCGCTAGGGTGCTTTTTACGTCATGTCAATGTTTTAGTTACTATGAGGTTGGAAACGTATTTTTAGAATTGACAATGACTAGTCAAATAGCTAATTACATTACTGATTATACACGATTAATAAAGAGAAAAAAGTTTTTTGTAACTATTTGAAAAAAATTCTTTTAAAAAAGAGCTTGACCTGGAACGCGTTTCATAAATTATACTTTAGTCAAATCAAACAAGCGAGGTAAAAAAGATGATTAAACGTATTTTTTCAGACATGGATGGAACGCTTCTTGACAATACTGGCGCAGTTTCAGAGGAAAATGTTTCTCTGATTAAATCAGCTGGCATTCCGATGACCTTGGTATCAGCTCGTGCTCCAATGGAAATGATGGCAGCGATTAAAAAATTAGATTTGACGGGTGCGCAAGTTAGCTTTAATGGTGGTTTGATCTATCGTGTTGAAGGTGGTCGTATCCTTCCGATTCACAGTCAACCAATAGCAAAAGGAGATGTTCATACTCTTCTTGGCGCGATTCATGAGAAATTTCCAGAGGTCAGTTTGTCATACTATGATTTGCATAAATGGTATTGTCATGAGATTGACAAAGGAATTCTCTTTGAGCAGAAGCTTACGCAACAAAAGCCGACACGAACAATGCTGCTCAGCCATTTCTTAAAACCCAAAAAAGAGATTTATAAGTTAATGATGATTGTCTTTGATGAGAAAGCGTTAACAAATCTACAAGAATTTGTGCTATCATTAGGGATAGATACGGTTGCGGTGCAGCAATCAGGAAATCATTATTTGGAAATCACTCATGCGGCGGCTAAGAAGTCAGCTGGTATTGATTATATCATGCAAAAAGAAGCTTTGAGCGAGGGAGAAACTGCGGTTTTTGGCGATGGGCACAATGATTTGCCAATGTTTGAACGGACGAGTTTTCCAATTGCAATGGCAAATGCTAGCCCAGATGTGATTGCCCAAGCTAAATTTATCACATTGGTTAACCAGTGCAATGGTGTTGGTTATGGAATTCATAAATTTTTGAGGAATGTTTAAATGGTAACAATCAGAGATATTGCAGAACGAACGGGTTATTCTAAAGCGACGGTGTCACGCGTGCTTAACAATCATCCTTATGTGTCAGATGACGTGCGTCGAAAAATTCAAGCGGTGATAAAAGAGCTTAATTATACGCCAAATTTGGTCGCAAAAGAATTGAGTGCTGGAAAGACTAATAAAATTGCGGTTGTTATTCCTCACAATCGTCATCCCTATTTCACTCAGCTATTGAATGGTATGCTAGATGAAAGTAAGAAAACAAACCATAGTTTGCTTTTACTACATTCGGGCTACAATGAGCTTTCGGAACGTGAGTATTTAGAACAATTGCGTGGTCGTGCTTTTGACGGGCTTATCTTTACGTCACGTGAATTGCCGATAGAGACCATTGCATCTTATGCACAATACGGTCCCATTCTTTTATGTGAGCCGATTGACAATCCTTTTTTGAAATCAGTCTATGTTGACCGCTACCAAGCTTATAATGATCTTAATGCCTATTTAGTTGAAACGGGCATTAAATCACCAGCCTATCTTTTTACGAGAGCTGATGAAGCTAGTGCGACTTATCGGACAATGGTTTCTGTTTTAGAACATTTTCCGCAATATCAAAATTCAGCTGTTTTTAGTGGCATTTCTAATTTTCAAGACGGTTATAATTGGGCAAAACAGTTTACGCAGGATTTTGATGCAATTGTGACGAATGAGGATCAAATGGCTTATGGTGTTATCAAGGCTTTTAAGGATGATGGCAGAACTTTGCCGTTGATTATCGGGCAAGAAAATCAGCATATTAGTGAGTTACTTGGGATTCCGTCAGTAGAGCATTATTCTTATGAACTGGGAAAATTAGCAGTACGTCAGATTTTGGCTGATGAAAATAATCCCCTTGCCATTCCGTCAAAATTCATTCGACGTTAGTGTCAAAAGAAATCAGAAAAATTCTCGGAGACTTGCCAATGGAAAATCAAAAAATTGCAGAAAATCTTAATATCCTTGGTCAATTTTGTGGCAAAAGAGATGTTGAGGAACTTAATCAGAAAAACTTGCATGAAAAATATGGAATAGAAAAAGTAGATGTTATGGTTCTTTTTGGCGGTAGCATTCTTGCTGGCGGTGATGTACTGGCTAAGGCTATCAAAGATGATATTGCAGAGCATTATATTATTGTTGGTGGTGAAGGACATACAACGGCTACCTTGAAAGAGCAGATTCACAAAGAATATCCCTTAATTGCCGTAAATAGCTTGACAGAAGCTGAACTTTTTCAACAATATCTTTTGACTGTTTATCAAATCCAAGCTGACTATCTTGAAACCAAATCAACAAACTGTGGCAATAATATCACGAATTTGCTCAAATTAATGAAGAACAAAGGCATTGCCCACCAGAGTATCATTTTATGCCAAGATGCTACTATGCAATATCGTATGGAAGCAACATTACGAAAATACCTTTCAAAAGATACGGTAGTGATTAATTACGCAGCTTATCGAGCTTACCTGAATTATCAAGATAAACTCACCTACGCAACAAAGATTCATGGCATGTGGGATGTTGACCGCTATATCAATTTATTAATGGGTGAGATTCCAAGATTAACAGATAATGAATAAGGTTATGGACCAAATGGAAAGAATTTTCTAGCTCATGTGGATATTCCTAATAGAGTAGTAGCTGCTTTTGAAGCTCTAAAACCTATTTATGGCAATAACATCAGAAAAGCCAATCCCAAATATTCCTCAGTTTTATAAGTTATAAAATGTTTTAATTTTCAGAATATTTTGCTATAATAGAGCTACTTAATTGAGAGAAGGAGTTTATCATGGCAAAAACAATTCACACAGATAAAGCACCAGCGGCAATTGGACCTTATGTTCAAGGAAAGGTCGTTGGTAATTTCCTATTTGCTTCAGGTCAAGTGCCTTTGTCACCTGAAACTGGTGAAATTATCGGAACAACTATTCAAGAACAAACTAAGCAAGTTCTTAAAAATATTTCTGCTATTCTTGCGGAAGCAGGCACAGATTTTGACCATGTGGTTAAGACAACTTGTTTCCTTAGTGATATGAATGATTTTGTACCGTTTAACGACGTTTACGCTACGGCATTTAAGGCTGATTTTCCAGCACGTTCAGCAGTAGAAGTCGCTCGTTTGCCAAAAGACGTCAAAGTTGAAATCGAAGTCATTGCTTATCTTGACTAATTTTATTTTGGGCTTAAGTTTGAACTGGTAGCAGTTGATTTCTGCCTACGCTAACAAAGAAACTCCCGCTTAGTTAGAAGCTAAGCAGGAGTTTTTTGTGTTAATTAGCGCTTGTGAGTGTTGCTTTTTGCATTTTTTTGCAGTTGTCATCATCAAGCGAATGCGGTTTAATTGGTTAACTTCTGATGAACCTGGGTCGTAATCGATTGGAGTAATATTAGCAGCCTTGTATTGACGACGAAGTTCTTTAACCATACCTTTACCAACGATGTGGTTTGGTAAACAACCGAATGGTTGGAGACAGACAATATTTTTAACATCATTGTTGAGCAATTCAATCATTTCACCTGTTAGGAACCAACCTTCACCAGTGTGGTTACCAATTGAAATAATCTTAGAAGCACCTTCGGCAATGTCATAGATAGACTCAATGCCTTCAAAGCGTTCAGATTTTTCAAGGGCTTTATTCATTGGTTTTTCAAGGAGATTAATGGCATCAATACCAAGCTTAGCGAAGCGTTTAGCTTTTTGGCTCATATTAAGCTCGTCAGCTTTCCAAATTTGGTTGAAAAGTGAATAATTCATAAAACCAATAAGTCAGGAACAACAGCTTCACCGCCTTCATTTTCAATGATAGAAACGATGTCGTTGTTAGCTGTTGGAGCGTATTTGACAAGGATTTCTCCAACGACACCGACACGAGGTTTTTGTCCGAAATCAACGGTTTCAAGGCTATCAAACTCTTTGATGATACGTTTCATGTTATGATTAAATTCAAAATATGAACCTGACATCACATTTTTACGAGCAATTTCAAGCCATTTGTCATAAAGGGCGTTAGCAGAACCCGGAACAGCTTCGTATGGGCGAACACGATAGAGCACACGTTCGAATAAATCACCATACAAAACGCTGATGAGTAGGCGTTTGACGAATGAATAAGTGAGGCTCCAACCTGGTGTTTCTTCGGTACCTTGATTTCCCATAGAAATGGAAACCACAGGAACTTGAGGGAAGCCAGCGTCTTTCAGAGCTTTACGTAAAAGTGGAATGTAGTTAGTTGCACGGCAACCACCACCAGTTTGGGTCATCATAACGCTGGTATTATCAAGGTCATATTTGCCGCTTTGAAGAGCTTCAATCAATTGACCGATAGAAATGATAGCAGGGTAGCAGGCGTCATTATGGACGAATTTCAACCCGACTTCAACGGCTTTTCTGTCCATTGCAGGTAAAATGACAACGTTGTAGCCAGCATGTTTGAAGGCTTCTTCGATAAGACCATTTTGGTGAATTGGAGAAAGCATTGGCATAAGAAGCGTGTGTGTCTTTTTCATTTCTTTAGTAAAGACAGGTTCTTTGGGTTCTTCTTCCTCATCGAATTGGTTATCAAATTGTGGTGCTTGATTGAAAATGTGGTCAAGATTAGCTTTTTTGAATTTTTTATCACGTTCTTCAACGGCAGCTTTGAGGGAACGGAGACGAATTCGGATAGCACCGAGGTTACTACCTTCGTCAATTTTGAGTACGGTATATAGTTTGTTGTGACCACGCATGATTTCTTCGACTTGGTCAGTTGTTACCGCGTCAAGTCCGCAACCAAAGCTGTTTAGTTGAACAAGCTCAAGGTTTGGATTTTTAGAAACCACCTTGGCAGCCGCATAAAGGCGAGAATGGTAAACCCATTGGTTCACAACACGAAGTCCTGAAACTTCTTCAAGACCAGCTACCATATCTTCTGTCAAAACATGGAAGCCTTCTTGCGTGATGATATTGGCAATACCATGGTTGATTTCAGGGTCGAGGTGATATGGACGACCTGAAAGGACAATAGCCTTTTCACCTTTGAGAGCAAGAGTAGATAAGAGTTCATCAGCTTTATCTTGCAAATCTTGTTTGAAATCAGCTAGCGCTTGATAGCCATGTTCAACAGCATTTTGAATATCTTCAGCTGTAATATCTTCGTATTTGCTGAAAGCTTTAATCAATGATTTTACAACAGATTCGTGGTCAGCCAAGTTAACAAAGGGATGGAAATATTTCACCTCACCATTACGGATAGGGTCCATATTTTTTTCGATAACTTCTGGGTAACTTTGAACGATTGGGCAGTTGTAGTGATTAGGCGCTTTGCTATTTTCGATTTGTTCGTAAATAACACTTGGGTAGAAAATAGCGTCAACTTTTCGGTCAATCAAACTTTGAATGTGTCCATGTACCATTTTGGCAGGATAACAAACGGTATCACTAGGAATAGTTTCAATCCCTTTTTCAAATAATTTTTTATCAGATTTTGGTGAAAGTTGAACACGGAAACCAAGGTCTGTTAAAATAGTGTGCCAAAGTGGGTAATTTTCATACATGTTAAGCACACGAGGAACACCGATAATGCCGTGTACAGCATCTCGTTTAGTAAGTGCTTTGAACTTAAAGAGTTTTTTATATTTATAATCAACGAGGTTTTCTTTTTGATTGCTGCGGTCAAATTTGATTTTAGTGACTTTTTCAGCTCCGCGTTCACAACGGTTACCAGTGACAAATTTTGAGCCATCGTTGAAAATCGTCACCGTCAATGCGCAGTTGTTTTCACAAAGTCCGCAACGTGTGAATTCTTTTTGGGTTGTGAAATGATCTAGTTCGTCAAGCCCCATTAAGCTTGATTTGGCACGATTATGTTCAAGTAATGTTTCGGTCATGCTTCTCTCCTTTTACTAGACTGTTGCCATTTCAACGGCAGGTGCTTGAGCGGTTTCGTCTTCGTATTTTTCTTGGGCAATAATGGCGCAGCCGTAAGCTCCCATTAGACCAGCAATACTTGGACGAACAACTTCGCGTTCACTGACCAATTCAAAGGCACGGAGCACCGCTTCATTGTAGAAAGTACCGCCTTGGACAACAATTTTTTCACCTAAATCTTCAGGACGTTTGAGTTTAATAACCTTATAAAGCGCATTTTTGATAACAGAATAGGAAAGTCCTGCAGAAATATCAGCAACAGTAGCGCCTTCTTTTTGCACTTGTTTGACTTTTGAGTTCATGAACACTGTACATTTTGAACCGAGGTCAACAGGGTGTTCAGCTAGTAAAGCAACTTGTGCAAAGTCTTTAACGTCGTATTTAAGTGATTTGGCAAAGGTTTCGATGAAAGAACCACAACCAGATGAACAAGCTTCGTTCAATTGAATACTTGAGAGGGCGCCGTCTTGAACGCTCATAGCTTTCATATCTTGCCCACCAATATCGAGGATGAAATCAACACCAGGGTTGAAGTAATTAGCGGCTTTGAAGTGAGCAACGGTTTCGACTTCACCATAGTCAACGTGTAAGGCTGCTTTAATCAAATTTTCACCATAACCTGTTACGCAAGAGCGTGCGATAAAGGCTGTGTCTGGTAATTGGCGATAAACTTCTTTAAGAATTTCGATAACATTTTCAAGTGGTTGCCCTTGGTTGTTGCCATAGTGTTGGAATAAAATGGCACCTTCGGGATCAGTCAAGACAACCTTTGAGGTTGTTGAACCCGCATCAATTCCTAGAAAGACTGGACCAGAAGCTTTGGCAATATCTTTATATTCAACACTTGCTTCATTGTGGCGAGCGCGCCAAGCGTCTAATTCAGCTTGGTCTTTGAAAAGAACATCTAGTGTATTTTTAGGAACTAGCGATTTTGAAGTGTTATTTTCAAGGTTATGAATGATTTCTGATAGTGCTAATTGCGCTTGGTCTTCATCTAAGGCAGCTCCCATGGCAACGAAAAGTTGCGGATTTTCAGGGAAAATAACATTTTCTGGTTTAATATTGAGTGTTTCAATGAAACGTTGACGAAGTTCACTCATAAAGAACAACGGTCCGCCAAGAAAGGCAATATTTCCAGAAATTTTACGCCCTGAAGCCAAACCAGCAATGGTTTGATTAACAACGGCTTGGAAAATAGAAGCCGCAATGTCCTCTTTACGAGCCCCTTCATTAATCAATGGTTGGACGTCTGTTTTGGCAAATACCCCACAACGACTGGCGATTGGGTAAATCGTTTCGTAGCCTTTGGCTAATTCATTAACGCCGTTGGCATCTGTTTTCAAAAGCTCTGCCATTTGGTCAATGAAAGCTCCTGTACCACCAGCGCATGTTCCATTCATGCGCTGTTCAAGAGCATCACCAAAGAATGTCATCTTAGCATCTTCACCACCAAGTTCGATAACAACATCGGTTTGTGGAATGAATTTTTCAACGGTAGTGGTAGCGGCAATAACTTCCTGAACAAATGGAATTTTTGCCACATCTGCCAAACCCATTCCCCCTGAACCTGTGATAGCAATACTGACTGCTTGGTCGCCGATTTCTGAAATAGCTTCCTTTAAAACTTTAATTGTTGCTGTTTTGACATCTGAAAAGTGACGTTCATAACGTGAGAATAATAATTGATAGTTATCGTCGAAGATGACAACTTTAACAGTTGTCGATCCGACATCTATACCTGCTTTATACATATAATAAAATACTAAAAGTGTTAGAGGGCGGTGGGAGTGAGATGAAAATCGAATTTCTTAGAAAATTTTCCCCCTTATCCACGCAAATAGGTCTTTAACACTATTTTTTCCTTTCTTTGTTTTACCTAACACAGTGTTACATTGCCAACAATCTGTTGCTTATTCAACAAACCGTTTGCTATAATAGTATTATAGAATACTTATTGTCAAATTCAATCGCTAATTTTTTAAGTTGTGTTGTTTAAACAACACATGTTCAACAAACTGTTGTTTATCTTGGAGGAATAAACTAATGAAATTTACAGATATTCGTTATTTAAGAACTGAGAAATTGATTTTTGATGCTTTTGCCAAACTACTCAGCGAAAAACCTTACGAAAAAATTACAGTGCAAGATATTGCTGACGAAGCGATGATTAACCGTGCTACTTTTTATGCTCATTATGCTGATAAAGATGAATTACAGAAAGGAATTCAACAGCAGGTGTTGGGAGAAATGTCTGCGATGATTGATGGTGCCCAAATAACAAATGGTAATCGTGTGAAGGTAAAAAGAGCTGAAAAACTACTAGCTGATTTTTACCATGATTTGGAGAAAAATTCCGCTATTGCTAAAATAGTTTTGCGCAGTATTTCACAGGAAATCATGCAAGAAAAATTTGGTACTTTGTTACACGAAAAATATGATCATCTGCTTGCTAAGCTGAATGTTACAGAATCTGGCGAGCAGGTTCCGACAGAATTTATCGTTGCCTACCTAACCAGTATCTTCACAGGAACCTTGTTATGGTGGATAAAATCAGATTTTGCTATGCCAGCTAAGGAATTGGCACGTTTGGTACTTACACTTATTAGTAATGGTCACTTAACCGTCATGGGAGTCATTATTGATCGGGAGGACTAACACAAAAAGCTGAGAAATCAGTTTTTTTATTTTTATTTTGTTATAATGGGAGGAAATAGAAAGAGTGAATTTATGAATGATGAAAAGCTAATTTGTGATGGTATTGATCATCAGTTGTACCCAATGGTAGAGGGAGTATTTCTCTCTGAGTTGGATGTTCGTTTGCGTAATCTTATTAAGAAAAAACATCCTGAATTAAAGGAAAATGATTTTATTAGCAATAAAAATTTAACACATTACCGTGTGTTATTTCTGGATGAAATGGTTAATAAAGCAAATCGGAAGAATGATTTTATCCGTGAATTAGTTTACGATGTATCTAAGGATAACCGTTATACTGCATTGGATGTTCAAGGTCAATTGGATAAAAAACTGACTTTTGGTCAACGAATCGCTGATGATGTAGCACGTTTTGGTGGTTCATGGACATTTATCATTTCATTTATTGTTTTTATGGTGATTTGGATGGCAGTAAATGTTATCAAGCCTTTTGGAATTGCTTTTGATCAGTATCCGTTTATTTTGCTGAATTTAGCCTTATCAACAATTGCAGCTATTCAGGCACCTTTGATTATGATGAGTCAAAATCGAGCTTCAGAATATGACCGCCTACAAGCTAAAAATGATTATAATGTTAATAAAGTTTCAGAGGAAGGTATTCGACTGTTACATGCGAAGCTTGACCATTTGGTCCAACAAGATCAATCAGATTTGTTAGAAATTCAAAAACTACAAACAGAAATGTTAGCGTCTCTTACTAATCAAGTTATTGAATTGCAAGAGCAAAATAAAGAATTGCTTGAAGAAATGAATAAAATAACACTAAAATAGAAATAAGCCAATGTGTTTTAAGAGAGGACGAATATGAAAAATGGTATAGTAATGACCTTATTTACGCTATTGATGGTATTAGCGATGTTTCTATTATTCTATTTTATTTATGATGTCAAACCTGGTAATATGAAGAAAAATTTTACCTATTCAAAAAAAGTTATTAGTAATCCCTTGATGGGATACGCACCTGCTGCAATGGAAGAAATAGTGGCGGATGATGTTACCCTTCTTTATGTGGACATTACTTGGCGAGAATTAGAGCCTAAAGAAGGTATTAGGAGATTGGTATGATTCAGATTGTGGAAAAGGTTTTTCGCCGAACTATAATAGTGAAGAATTAATTACTGCCTATGAAAAAACTATTCAAGCAATGGGAGATCGTTGGGGTGATGAGGAATTGATAAGTTTTATTGAATTAGGTGGATTAGGACATTGGGGAGAATGGCATGTTGATAGTACCGCGGGTGTTCGTCAATTGCCAGACGAATCTGTTCGTGAGCGGTATGTCGTGCCTTGGTTATCAGCTTTTCCGAATGCCAATTTACTCATGCGTCGGCCGTTTAGAATAGCGAGTGAAAATGATTTAGGGTTGTATAATGACATGGCTGGAAATTGTGAAGCAACTCAAGAATGGCTAGATTGGATTGATTCAGGAGGCATCTATTCAGAAACGGGAGAAAACGATTTAGTAATGATGTCTGATGCTTGGCAAACAGCACCAATTGGTGGTGAATTAACAAGTTCAGATAGCTTAAGTAGCCTTTTAGGAGATAAACTTTCACAGACGACAAGTTTAGTAGCTCAGTCACATACAACATTTTTAGGACCAAAAGTTGCCGAAGATATTGGTGACAATAAGACTGGCTATAATGAACTATTAAAAAATATGGGGTATCGTTTATGGGTAACATCTGCAAGCATCAAGCAAGAGTCAACGCAAAAAGTTGTTCTTAATATTACCTTAAAAAATTCAGGAGTTGCACCATTTTATCGAAATTGGACGACTTATGTTTATTTAAAAAACAAAGGTACCAATCGTATTAAAAGGATTAAACTAGATTTAAATGTAGCTAAAATTCTTCCTAATGAAGAGAAATCCATACCTATTGAACTTCCTATAAGTAATGTAAAGAAGTTACGGGAAAATTATAGTATCTCTTTAGGGATTGTAGATCCCATGACAAATAAAAATGCGATTCACTTTGCAGTATCTGGACAAGAAACTGCTGATACATTGCTTTTGTTTGATTAGTAAAAGTAAGTATAAAAATCCAGAAGAACAATATGTCAAATTTTAATCTAATAATTGAAGACAAATCACATTTTGGGGATTTGTCTTTTTCTGTTTACAGGAGTTGCTAATGATTTTAAGGGGCATAAATTTAGCTTATTGTCTCATTTGAAAATTGATGTATTTCTGTTTGTTAATAGTAAGTTTAACACGGGAGTAGCTACAAGCATCTTGTACAGATTAATTGATAGTAATTTGATACTCTGAGTAGAGATAACTTCGATATATGTTTGTAGGGGAGGTTGCCATTATTGTTTTTTCGATATATTTTGAAAATGGCTAGATTATATGTAGGAATCATTGATAAGTGATACTAAGCTTGAAATGTTTCATTGTTTGATACGTGAAGTAAATATTAAAAAGGTTTGGTATCAAAATATTGAAATTTTCAGACTAATTATTTGTCAAAAAAAATAAAATGATAGAATGTTTTTCACATAAGTTTTTTTTTTTCATAAAACAAATAATATTAAAATAAAAGGAGGTAAAATGACTGTTTTAATAACAGGAAACACTGTAATACTAGAAGAAAGTGATTTGTTAAAAATGTTTCCTGAAGAAAAAGTGGTAGTATTAGGGGAATTAAGTCAATCAAAATGTAAAAATAGAATTCGAAAGATTGCTTGGGAGGAAGAAATTGATATTGAACAACTGTTAACCGGTTATCATATAATCTCTATTCTATATCTTTCCGAATCCGTAGAACCTTTAAAAGAACTTGATGGTGAATTTTTACAGATTAAAAAAATCCTCAATGCTTTAAGCAAGGATTTTTTGGTAGAATTTTTGTACGTAATGGGACCTGATTTATGTTTTCAAGAGGAAAGTAATCGAAGCATAATGCTATCAGCTTATCAACGAATGCTTTATCATTATTCACAAAATCAGCAATTATCTATAAAAATTTTACGATCTCTTTATCTTTATCAATTATCAAATTCAACGGATTATTTACGAAGTATCTTAACGTCTGACAATGACATAATGATACATCCAGATCAGAAAATTTATTATATTTTTAATAGAGATTTATTGGATTTGTGTCGTCGTATTTTTGATAATTGGACTGACGCCTTTGAAAGAATAGAAGTCCCAGATAGTTTTGATATGAGCTTTCAACAACTTTTTAGAGAACTTAATATTCATAATGTTGTATTTTCTAAAGAAGCCCAGTTGTCTATTTTAAAGCCACAGACTTCTGATCTTAGACAAGACTATGGATGGTTTCCAAAAGTTTCTTTATTAGAGGATTTATCAACTCATGATTTGCCAAGTTTTGCCACAGAGCTACAATCATTATCATTAGTGAATAAATTACGTGAATTTGCTAAATTAGATAGAACACCAGCCAGAGTCGTTGTTTTGCTTGGGTTACTTATTGTTAGTGGGGTATTTTCTTATTTATTTGGGGACCAAATATATTTTCAAACAGTCGATTATCGTTTGTTTGCTATTGTGATATCAGGTCTTAGTTTAGGACTGTTTTATGGTCTATGGGCAGCCGTTTTTGCATCAATCGGACTGATTATTCAAAATATTCTGATGGGGTTTGCTGATTTTCAAACGCTCTTTTTTGAGCCGACTAATTGGATTCCATATATAATCTACATAGTGTCAGGTTTGGTGAGTGGGTATATTAAAGAGAAAGATAGGTCTGACTTATCTAGACTTTCATCGGAAATTAATCATTTGAAACAACAGTTATCTGGTGAACAATCATTTGCTGAAGATTTATTATCAGAGAAAGTTGAGCTGACGCACCAGATTTTGGAACGGCAAGATAGTTATGGTCGGATTTATCGCTTTTTAGAAAATTTGGAAACACCATATTTAGAAATTTTTATGGTCAAGTTATTGGATTATATTAGTGAGGCTTTTGGTACAGATGAGATTGCGATTTGTAAGGTAGATAATAATCAGAAAAGTAAGTTGCAATTAACAACAGTGCAAAATACCAAACATCTCATTTTAACTGCAGAACAGTTAGCAGGAGTTAGTCAGCAGTTAGTTGATAATACAGTTTGGGTGAACCAGCATTTACATGACGACTATCCGATGTATTTGGCAGGAGTTTTGGCAGATGGTGAGTTGTGTTATTATTTAGCCTTGGATCATTTACCAACAGATAAATTAAATCTTTATCATCAAAATCTTTTGAAGTCTTTAACCGGATTAGCAAGCCTAAGTTATCAACATCTTCGTCAAAAATTAACATCAGTTTCTCAGTATGAGGTTTTAAAGGAAGTAGCATTTTATCAAAAATTATTAGCGTTAAAAGATGTTGATTCGCCTTATTTCATGTGGAAAGTATTGAATTTAGGGCTTCTAGTAGAGGAGATTCCTCCAACAATGTTGAAAAGCTTGCAAGAAAAATTATCACTTTTTGATAGCTTAGGACAAGTTGAAAATCATCTTTGTTTGTTAATTAATACATATACGCAATCACTAACAGACTGGTATGAGAAGTTGTCTGATTTAGGTTTTGAAGTAGTTGGTGAACATAATGTTGAGGAGACTGTTGAAGCTATTGCGTTTAAGCAAATGATTTCGTGAGAAGGAGAAGTTAATGTTGTTTGCTATGTTTTTAGGATGCCATTTAGCCATTGTTGTTAGTTTTTTCTTAATAGCAAGAAAAAACAACATTCAACTTGGTTTTTATTTTGACTCACTAATTATTTTTTTACCATTCATCGGAATTTTACTGGTGCTTTATATTTTAAAGGAAAGACAATCGCAACTTGTAGATGGTGAGTTAGCTTTTTATGAAGTGATTCCTTGGTTAATAGATGATACAACTGAGCAAAATCAATTGGAGGTGAAGGAAAATGTCATGCTTGACATTACAAATATTGTTCCTTTCCAAGAGGCGCTTTTGCTTAATCATTCGGGGATTAAACGTGAATTGATTATTGATGTTATTTTTGAGTCGCCAGATCAATTTGTGCCGTTGCTCCATCAAGCACGTTTAAACGAAGATGTTGAAGTGGTTCATTATGCCACAACAATTCTTTCTGAATTGACTGCAAAATATGATGAGCGTTTACGTCAGTTGGAAGAACGTGTTCAAAAAGAACCTAATTCATTAGAGAGGCATTGTGAATATGCTAATTTTTTAGAGCGTTATATTGATAGCGAAATAGCAGAGGGGCACTATGGATTGACGTTAAAACATATTTATATTGAAGAAATCAATGAGATGCTAGCAAGGAATTTTCCAGTTGAAAAGTCACGTTTGCTTACTTTAGCTAAAATTTATCAGAGTATGAATGATTTTGTGAGATTAGAAAATTTATTAACAAAGCTTTTTGCTCTTTTTCCAGATGATCAGGATATTTGGATGTTGAAACTTGATATGATTGTTTTGAAAAAATCGAGTTCTGATTTGAAGCGTTTTTGGAAAGAACTAGAGCAACATCATGTTTATTTTTCGGCTAAAAATAAAGCTAAATTGGCGTTTTGGCAATAAGTGTAGGGAATACAGATGTTAAAAAAAAGAACGTTTAGATTTACGATGATTCTTCCAGTTTTTCTTATTCTTGTAGTATTATCGGTAGGATTGTTGGTTGAACAGAATGGGATTAATTATTATAGTCATAAGGATGATTATTATCTATCTGATAATCAGGTTCAAACTAAGGCGGAAGCCTTGGTTAACGTCTCAGCGACAAATCTATTGATTTATGATTCAAGCAATGAGACCTCTGAGAGTGCTATTGATAATTTTAAGCAGATTTTTGAAGATATGAAGGTTGCAACGACTTATATTGATGTTGACAATGAAATGGTGCCTGATTTTAGAAATTTTGATACGGTTGTTGTTCTAACACCAGATTTAAGACCACTTGGTGATACTGTTTTTCACTTAATGGAATGGGTTGAATCAGGTGGTGATGTCATGTTTGCGATGACACTACAAAAAGATGAAGTTACATCTGCTATTGAGCATAAGCTAGGTATTATAAATGCATCTGATACCTATGCTAAAGTTGAGGAAGTTTCAATTAAAAATGGCTTTATGTTGGGAGCGGGGCAGGATTATGCTCTTGATAAGCCCTTTGATTCTGCTTGGGCAGTTGAGCTTGATGATAATGCAGAGGTTTACTTGACAACAGGAGACGATAGTAAAATTCCTCTGGTTTGGGAATATGATTTAGGACATGGTCATGTGGTTGTTGATAATTTTGGTATCTATGAAAAAGCAGTGCGTGGTTTCTATTCGGCATCTTATTCGTTATTGAGAGATGTTGAGATATATCCAGTAATTAATTCCGCTGCTTTTACCTTGGATGATTTTCCATCACCAGTTCCACGTGGCGATGGAAAATACATTACACGTGATTATCAGATGACAGTTTCTGATTTTTACACGAATATTTGGTGGCCTGATATGATTAGTTTATCTGATAAATACGGTATTAAATATACGGGTGTTATCATTGAAAATTATGAGGATGACACAACAGGAAGCACTGAGCGTCAGTCAGATAGTTCGCGTTTTATTTATTTTGGTAATAAGCTTTTACAAATGGGCGGTGAGATAGGCTATCACGGTTATAATCATCAACCCTTGATGTTGTCGGATACTGACTATGGTGGTGCCTTTTCTTACAATACGTGGACGAGTGATACAGCGATTGAAAAGTCGTTAGATGAATTAATGGATTTCACGGAGAATTTGTTTCCAAGGAGTGAACGTTCGGTTTATGTACCACCTTCAAATATTTTATCAGCAGAAGGTAGGGCTTTATTAGCAAAGGATTATCCAAATATTAAGGTTATTGCCAGTAGTTATTTTTCAGAAGATTTTGTCTATGAGCAAGAATTTGAAGTCGCAGATGACGGTATTGTTGAAGAACCGCGGATAACATCAGGAGCTATTATTGATGATTACACGAAATTGACGATGCTTTCTGAGTTAAATATGCATTATGTTAGTCACCACTTTATTCACCCAGACGATCCCTTGGATATTGACCGTGGAGCAAAATTGGGTTGGGCTCAATTATATAAGAATCTGTCTAAACAAATGGCATGGCTGTACAAAACAGCACCCTCTATTCGAAATATGACAGAATCACAAATGGGTGGCGCTATTCAACGTTTCTCAAGTATTACGGTTGAAAAAGAAGAGGCAGAAGATTTTTATCAATTTAATCTTGGTAATTTTGTTGATGAGGCGTATTTGATGGTGCGGTTTAACAATGGTAAACCTGGTGATATAACGGGAGGCAGTTTGGAACACTTGACAGGAAATCTCTATCTTTTGCATGCAACCTCAAGTTCAGTAGCCATTGCTAAGAAATAAAGGTTTAGGAAGGAAAATAGTTGCGTATTTGTTTAATTTTGGAAGGGTGCTACCCTTACGTCAATGGTGGCGTCTCATCGTGGATGCACAATTATATTAATGAGATGACTGAGCACGAATTTGTTCTAGTGACCATTGGAGCAAATGCTGAAAGTCGTGGTAACTTCAAATATGAATTGGCTGACAATGTGGTCGAGGTCAAGGAAGTTTTTCTGGATGATGCTTTCCAAGTTTCTGGGAATTCTAACTTCAAAGAAATCTTTAACGATACGGAGAGACAAGCATTGAAAGATTTGCTATCTTGTCAATCTCCTGATTGGGAAGTATTGTTTGACATTTTTAATCAGCGTCAGGTTAATCCAAGTGACTTTTTGAGAAGTCGGCTGTTTTTGGAATTACTGACGGAAATTGTTGAGGAAAAGCATCAAAACCAAGCTTTTGCAGACCTCTTTCACACAACACGTTCCATGTTATTAACGGTTCTTTATCTGATGACCCAAGATATGCCGAAAGCTGATGTTTATCATTCTATTGCAACAGGTTATGCAGGGCTACTGGCTTCTTTGGGAAGTTATCAGCACCAAGCACCGTTGTTGTTGACAGAACACGGCATTTACACGCGAGAGCGTGAGGAAGAAATTTTGCGGTCAGATTGGGTATTGCCAACGATGAAACGGCAATGGATTCAGTTTTTCTATATGCTATCAAATCTTATCTATGACAAAGCGGAGTGTGTGACGAGTCTTTATACCAAAGCGAAGTTTATTCAAGAAGAGGTTGGATGTGACATTGAAAAATGTCGAGTGATTTCAAATGGGATTCATTATGACCGATTTTCGGCAATACCTTTGAAAGAAGAGGATGGTTGGATAGATATTGGTGCGGTTGTTCGTATCGCACCAATCAAGGACATTAAGACAATGCTTTATGTCTTTTATGAGTTGTCTCGCAATTATCCCAACACGCGATTGCATATTCTAGGTGCTGTTGATGATGAAACGTATAACAGAGAATGTCATCAATTGATTCGTCGGCTAGGCATCAAAAATGTGATTTTCACGGGGCAAGTTAATGTGGTTGAATACATGGAAAATTTGGATTTTACCATTTTAACAAGTATTTCAGAAGCACAGCCATTGTCTGTTATTGAATCCATGGCAGCTAGGAGACCTTGTGTGACAACTGATGTTGGCTGTTGCCGAGAATTGTTGGAGGGAAATAAAGATGATTATCTCGGTATTGCTGGTTATTGTATTCCGCCAACTTATCGAACAGGTCTGACACACGCCATGGAAAAAATGTGCAGTTCCCGTCAGTTGCGATTGAAAATGGGTGAAATTGCTCAAAAACGTGCGAGAACTTATTATCTCTATGAGATGATGATTCAGCAATATCGTGATTTGTATTTGGAGGTGGTTTGATGGCTGGAATTGGATTTGCCATTAATAAGGTTGTTAGAGAAAAACGTTTGACCTCAAAACCACGAGCCTTTGTTTATGCCTCGATTGTTACTGTCGCACCGCTTTTGCTGGGTGAATTGGTTCTGCTGACGGTCTTTATTTTGTCAAATTTGGCGAAAGTAACAATCACTGATCGTAATTTGATAGTTGCTATTATCACTTATGGTTTACTTGGTTTGCTTTTGATTAATGGATTTGTTTCCTTGGTGATTTCGCGGTACTTGTCGGATAAGATTTATTCACGAGATATTCGCCATGTGTTGACAAGTTATTGGGGGAGTCAAATTTTCACCCTTACTATTGGTGGTATTTTGTATGGTATTTTTCTACTTTTTTCACATTTGGGATGGCTATATGGTATTTTAGCATGGCTTTTATTTTGTGAACTATTGTTATCTTGGAATATTATTAATTATTTGACGATTATTAAAGATTATTGGGGAATTTTTAAGGCATTTCTTGTGACCGTAGTAACGACGTTACTGATGACGGGGATTTTTTTACTTATTGATTTCTCGGTTGTTGTTGCTAGTCTATCAGGAATAATCTTTGGTTATGCAAGTTTCTTTATTTTAGCAACCAATCTTTTGTATCAACAATTTCCTAACAAACTAGTCTACCACCATATGTTTGATTTTTTGAATGGATTTGATGATTATTGGGAACTGGCTATCATTGGCTTATGTACACAGATTGGTCTTTTAGGGCATGTTATTGTGATTTGGTTTAGTCAAATTGGTGAGCAGGTTCGTGGTTTTTTCTATATTGCGCCTTATTATGATTTGACAGTCTTCATTGCTTCTTTGACCATGTTGGCAACAACAGCACATTTTATTGTTTCTATGGAGGTCGATTTCTTTGATAGTTATCGTAAATATTACTTGAGTTTTAATAACGGAGTAACGCTACAAGAAATTCGTAAATTAGAAAGGGACATGACTGACAATTTGAAAAAAGGCTTGAAACGAACTGTTTGGGTTCAATTAATGGTTACGCTACTAGCTATTTCTGTTGGAATAACGATTTTGAATGTTTTACCCTTGGGATTTAATACGACAATGAATGGTTATTTTAGAATTTTATGTGTAGCATATGCTGTTTACGGTATGGCCAATGTAGTCACTTTGTCTACTATTTATTTTGGAAATCTATCAGGTAGTTATCGTGCTAGTATTATCTTTGCTTTGACATCTATTTTAGCAACGATTGCTAGTTTATATACAAGTATTTTGTTTTATGGATTTGGCTTCCTAGTTGCAACTATGTTTTACTTTATCATAGCTTGGTTAGATTTAGAGAACATTAGTAGCAATTTGCTATATCAGATTTTAGGACGGCATCCAATAATTGAAGCGGAAAAAGACGGTGCATTTCATTATTTGGCAAGTTTTTTAAATCAAAAAATGCTTATTTTGACTAGAAAGGGAAATTACGAAAAATAACAAAAGCTGTTTATTAGTCTTTTTACTGTTAGCGGTGATCGCTGAGCTTGTTTTGATTTTTGGGCTTTTTACCAATAATGATGATTCAAGAGACACTACTACAAAGTCAATAACGACTGCTACAGAGGAGAGTTATCATTTGACGGATAATGATGTGATTTATAGAATAGAAGATTATAAAGATGTTCAGACCATATATTTAACCGTTACATGTGAGAATGATAGTGATAATACCAGTCATTTATAGTCAGAAGTTAATAATTTATTCGTTTATGATTATGAAAAAATAGGAGTTGAATGCTATAAGATTTCGGCTTTGTTGCAAGTGGGAAATGAAAATGAACCTGTGACTGGAGAGCTTGGCTACGGTGAAAGCTCCCTAATGCGACATCCAAATTCGTGGACAAAGTTTAAGTAAGAACCAACAGAAAAACTATAAAATCAAAATTAAACAAAGTAAGAGAAATTGATATGGATAGCGAACGATTAACCTGAATAAACACCCGACAGAAAATCTTCGTTTTCGAAACATGATGTGGTATGTATTGCTTCAAGATACTCCAAATGAGGCATACAGGGTTAAAAGTTTATGGTCAAAGGGAAAGAGGAGGAACTAGAATGTCCGTTTTATTAACAGGAGGAGCAGGTTTTATTGGTAGTCATACAGCAGTTGAACTCATTTCAGCAGGTTATGATGTGATTATTGTCGATGATTTTTCAAATAGTTCACAAGAAGTTCTAAACCGTTTGAAAGTCATTATTGGTCAGGAAATTCCGTTTTACAAAGGTTCTATTTTAGATAAAAACTTTTTAAACAATGTTTTTTATGAAAATGACATTGAAGCTGTGATTCATTTTGCAGCATTTAAGGCAGTCGGAGAATCGGTTGAGCAGCCGTTAAGTTATTATCAAAATAATCTGACTGGGACATTGACGTTACTTGAAGTGATGAAAAATTACCATGTCAATCATATTGTTTTTAGCTCTAGTGCAACGGTTTATGGCATGAATAATGTATCACCGCTGACTGAGGATTTACCAACATCAGCCACAAATCCTTATGGTTATACGAAAGTAATGATTGAACAAATTTTGACTGACCTGGCTTATGCAGACAAAGATTTATCTGTGACTAATTTACGTTATTTCAATCCTATCGGAGCACACGAAAGTGGATTAATCGGTGAAGCCCCAAATGGTATTCCAAATAACTTAGTGCCATACATTAGCCAAGTGGCTGTCGGTAAATTAAAAGAATTAAGCGTTTTTGGTAATGATTATGATACACCAGACGGAACTGGTGTGCGTGATTACATTCATGTTGTTGATTTGGCAAAAGGTCATGTTGCTGCGCTGAAGAAAAATCTTGCTAGCAAAGGAGTAGCGGTATATAATCTTGGAACAGGTCATGGTTATAGCGTCTTGGATTTGGTGAAAGCGTTCGAAGAAGTCAATCATGTATCCGTTCCGTACATTATCAAAGATCGCCGCGCTGGCGATATCGCCACTTGCTACGCAGACGCAAGCAAAGCTAAAGAAGAATTGGGCTGGACAGCACAAAAAACATTGCAAGACATGATGCGTGATTCATGGAGATGGCAAAACCAAAATCCAAACGGTTATCAAGTTTAACAACCCTATTTTAAGTAGGTGGTAGAGACGGGGCAAGCCTCATTGCTTATGCAGTTGTAATAAGAGCATACGCAGTGGTTGAGTAGTTTCTAATGCGCTGATAAATCAGCTTTTACAACCCTACTTGACATCAAGCTTCGCTTGACTTTATTTCCCACCTCGAAAGATTCCCCAAATCTTTCGAGCTATGCGGGGGTGAGTTATAAAGGTTTGGGGAACCTTTATAATCGGGAAATAAAACTTACGAAGTAAGTGTCAAAAACGGTTTAGGAATAGACCGTTTTAGGTCAGCAACAAGAAATTAAGACTTGCTGAGAAATCAAGTTTCTACGAAACTACTGATTCGCTTTTTAATTTTTAGGCTCATGAATAAAGTCTCCACTGGAGACTTTATTTCAGATTGAAGAAAAAGTCCATTTTGGATATTTTTCTTCAATCTTTTTTCTTTTTGTTAAAAAATAAAAAACCTTAGGAACACCGTTATATCAGCATTTCTAAGAGTTTATTCAAATCGATAGACACACTCTAAATTTACAATATTTATACTGCTGAGAGGGTTTGTCTACGCTCTGATAAAGTCTCCACTGGAGACTTTATTTGTCTCACTCCCTAAATTTTTATGTGAAAAGGTTTTTCTAATCAATCTTTAGGCTGAATTTTGTTATAATAAAACTAGTAGATAAAAGGGGGACAATTATGTCTGACAAAAGTATTAACTTAGTTATTGTAACTGGGATGAGTGGAGCTGGTAAAACGGTGGCAATTCAATCATTTGAAGATTTGGGTTATTTCACGATTGATAATATGCCACCAGCTTTGGTACCAAAATTTATTGAGCTGATTGAACAATCTAGCGACAATAATCGTGTGGCACTTGTAGTCGACATGCGTAGTCGCCTCTTTTTTAATGAAATCAATTCTGTTCTTGATAAAATCGATGCCAATCCAAAAATTGATTTTAAAATTTTATTCTTGGATGCGACAGATGGTGAATTGGTTGCTCGTTATAAAGAAACACGTCGTAGTCATCCGTTGGCAGCAGATGGACGTATTTTAGATGGTATCAAACTTGAGCGTGAATTGTTAGCGCCACTGAAAAACTTGAGCCAAAATGTGGTTGATACAACAGAACTCACACCACGCCAACTCCGTAAAACCATTTCAGAGCAATTTTCAAGTGAGGAAAACCAAGTATCATTTCGTATAGAAGTGATGAGTTTTGGTTTTAAGTATGGCTTGCCGCTTGATGCTGATTTGGTATTTGATGTGCGTTTCTTGCCAAATCCTTACTACAAACCAGAACTCCGTGACCAAACAGGGCTCGAATCAGAAGTCTATGATTACGTTATGAATCATGAAGAGTCTGAAGATTTCTATCAACATTTGACAGGCTTGATTAAACCAATTTTGCCAGGGTATCAAAAAGAAGGAAAATCCGTTTTGACGATTGCCATTGGTTGTACAGGTGGTCAACATCGTAGTGTCGCCTTTGCGCATCGTTTGGCAGAAGAGTTAAAAGAAAATTGGGTTGTCAATGAAAACCACCGTGATAAAAATCGTCGTAAGGAGACTGTGAATCGTTCATGAGAAAACCTAAAATTACTGTTATCGGTGGAGGAACGGGTATTCCTGTTATTTTAAATAGCTTACGGCATGAAGAAGTTGATATCACAGCGATTGTGACGGTTGCTGATGATGGTGGTAGTTCCGGAACTTTGCGTTCTGTGACGCAGTTAACACCGCCAGGCGACCTTCGTAACGTCCTTGTAGCGATGAGTGATATGCCGAAATTCTATGAAAAAGTCTTTCAATATCGTTTTGACGAAACTGATGGTGCTTTGGCAGGGCATCCGCTTGGTAATTTGATTATTTCAGGCATCGCAGAAATGCAAGGTTCAACCTACAATGCCATGCAGTTGCTAACAAAATTTTTCCATGTCACAGGAAAGATTTACCCAGCCAGTGAAAATCCATTGACTTTGCATGCTGTTTTCAAAGACGGTCACGAAGTTATTGGCGAAAGTCATATTGCTGATTATAAAGGTATGATTGACCACGTTTATGTCACAAATACTTATAACAATGAAGAACCGACTGCTAGTCGAAAAGTTGTTGATGCGATTATGGATAGTGATATGATTGTTCTGGGACCTGGTTCGCTTTTTACCTCAATCCTGCCCAATCTTGTTATTCCAGAAATCAAGCAAGCTCTGCTGGAAACCTCAGCAGAAGTGGCTTACGTTTGTAACATCATGACCCAATATGGTGAGACCGAGCATTTTACTGATGCTGACCATGTGGAAGTGCTCAACCGCCACCTTGGTAAAGATGTGATTGACACCGTTTTGGTCAATATCCAAGAAGTACCGCAAGATTACATGAATTCTAACGAATTTGATGAGTATTTGGTTCAAGTAGAACATGATTTTGCAGGACTTCGCAAGCAGGTGAAACGTGTGATTTCATCAGATTTCTTGCGTTTGGAAAATGGCGGAGCTTTTCACAATGGCGACTTTGTCGTTGAGGAATTAATGAATTTGGTGAGGATGAGGAAGCGATGAGTTTTACAGTAAAAGTGAAAGAAGAACTGCTCAATTTGTCGCGGTTTGATAAGAGCGAATTATCAGCAATCATTAAAATGTCTGGTAGCCTTGGCTTGACAGGAGACGGACTTACCTTGTCTATCACAACAGAAAATGCTAAAATCGCTCGTCATATTTATGAATTGACTGAAAATCTTTACCATGTTCAGCCAGAAATTAAATACCACCAAAAGACAAATCTGCGTAAAAACCGTATTTACAATGTTTTTGTGGTAGCAAACGTCAGAGAAATCTTGAATGACTTGCAGTTGGCGGATTCTTTCTTTGGCATTGAAATGGGAATTAACCCAACTATTTTAGAAGATGATGATAAGGGACGCGCTTATTTGCGCGGCGCTTTTTTGGCGACTGGAACCATTCGTGATCCAGAATCTGGAAAATATCAGCTGGAAATTTTCTCGGTTTATCAAGACCACGCTGAAGATTTGGCGAATTTGATGCGAAAATTTATCCTTTATGCTAAGGTCATTGAACATAAGAATGGTACGGTAACCTATTTGCAAAAAGCAGAAGACATCATGGATTTTCTTTTGATTATTGGTGCTATGGAATGTAAGGATATTTTTGAAGAAGTTAAGATTATGCGTGAGACACGTAACGATATCAATCGTGCTAATAATGCGGAGACGGCAAACATTGCCAAAACCGTGACAGCTAGCATGAAAACAATCAATAATATCATTAAAATCATGGATACGGTTGGACTTGAAACCTTGCCAATTGAACTTCAACAAGTGGCTAAAATCCGTGTTGAAAATCCAGATTATTCCATTCAACAAATTGCCGACCATTTGGAAGGCACATTGACCAAGAGTGGTGTTAACCACAGATTACGTAAAATTAATAAAATTGCGGATGAATTATAGAAAGTAAAAGGAGAAGCATATTATGGCATGCACAACAATATTAGTAGGTAAAAAAGCGTCTTATGACGGTTCAACTATTATTGCACGTACGGAAGATTCACAAAGTGGCGATTTTACGCCAAAACAATTTATCGTGGTGAAACCAGAAGACCAACCACGTCATTACAAATCAGTCTTGTCTTCATTTGAAATGGATTTACCAGATAATCCAATGCGCTATACGTCAGTGCCAGATGCTTTGCGTAAAGACGGTATCTGGGGCGAAGCTGGTATCAACGAAGCCAATGTTGCCATGAGCGAAACTGAAACCATTACGACCAATGCGCGTGTTTTAGGAGCTGACCCTTTGGTTGAATCTGGTATTGGTGAGGAAGATATGTTGACATTGGTACTTCCTTACGTTCGTACAGCACGTGAAGGGGTAGAACGTCTCGGTGCTATCCTTGAACAATATGGAACTTACGAATCAAACGGTGTTGCCTTTTCTGATGTTAATGAAATTTGGTGGTTGGAAACCATTGGTGGTCACCATTGGATTGCTCGCCGTGTTCCAGATGAATGTTACGTCACAAATCCTAATCAGCTCGGTATTGATCACTTTGAGTTCAACAACCCAGATGAGTACATGTATTCAAAAGATTTGCGTGATTTCATCGCAAGCAATAACTTGGATTTGACTTACTCAAATGAACACTTTAACCCACGCTATGCTTTTGGTAGCCAACGTGATAAAGACCGTCATTACAATACACCACGTGCTTGGGCAATGCAACGTTTCTTAAACCCAGAAATCGAACAAGACCCACGTAGTTTCTTTATTCCATGGGCACAAAAACCTTACCGTAAAATTACGATCGAAGATGTCAAATACGTTTTGAGCAATCATTACCAAGACACAGAATTTGACCCGTACGGACCAGAAGGAAATGCGGTCACACAACGTGCCTTCCGCACAATTGGTATCAACCGCACTAGTCAAACAGCCATTCTTCAATTGCGCCCAGACCAACCGCACGATACCACAGGAATTCAATGGTTGGCATACGGTTCAATGCCATTTGGAACAATGGTGCCATTCTTTACTCAAATTTCAACGACACCAGCCTATTTTGCCAATACTGGCGAAAATGTCTCAACAGCCTCATTCTATTGGGCAAATCGTCTTATTGCAGCAATTGCTGACCCACATTTCCACCAACATGAAGGTGATATTGAAGATTATATCGAAAAAACAATGGCAGCAGGACATGCACGAATCAAACGTGTCGATGCTGCTTTAGCAAACGGAGAAAGTATTGATTTTGATGCCGAAAACCAAGCCATGAGTGACTTTGTCCAAGAAGAAACTCAAAAACTGTTAAACAAGGTCCTCTTTGATGCAAGCAATCTCATGACAAACCGCTTTTCAGTCAGTGATTAATAGCATTCTCCCCTCTTGAACTTTACTCAAGAGGGGATTTTTTATTTAAAATTTTTAAAAGTTATAGACTTAATAAAGATAGAGTGATAGAATGTGAATGATTAAAAAAACTGAAAATTATTACTTTTTCAATAAAAAAGTAGCATAAGTTTCAATGAGGGGGATTAATAATAAGAGATTTGGAAAAATTATTCAAAAAATATTGTGTATCACGAGGCTTAACATTGTAAGATATTGCTGAAGCAGGAATTTCAACGTCATAATTATTACGTTTTGAGCAAGGAAAGACAGATTTAACGATAATAAAACTTGCTTTAGTCTTGGGGCAAATAAATATGCCGATTGTTGAGTTTATGCACGTTGTGGGAGATTCTCAGCGTAATCATTTAGAGAGAGTGTTAGAAAAAATTCATTACTATCATTCAGCACAAGATGTCTCTGGTTTAGAATATTTGTTAGCAGCAGAGCGAGCTAACAATACAGTAAATGAGCTGTTTCAACACCTGAACACTATTTTAATCAGAGCTTATCTTCGTGACTTGTCAAAAGAAGATGGTGACACTAGCATTTAGTGACCAATTCGCCCAAAATTTCAAAATCACCTTGAAAGATTAATAGGGAAAGGTCAGGAGCAAAGCATACCAGTAAATCGGTATCGATCTTTGCTATTGGTGAATGCTTTTAGTGCGAGTTTGCTTTATTATTTGTTAGTCTTTTGCTTTTCTAGCAGCCGTATTCATGGGCCTATCTGAATCATTATCTTCAGGAACATTAGTTCCCTTTAATTTTGATGTTTTAGCTAATGAACAAGAGTATGCTAAATTCTTTAAAAATTCAAATACGATAACGTATGTTTTTACTGCTTTGGTAACGATTATTTCGCCATTTTTACTAAAACAAAGTGTCCTATATCCATTAGCTTTGTGATGATTAGCTTGATTTGTCTGTTGAAGCTACCAAATAAAATCATAAAATTAGGTTCAAAAGAAGCTCCAGCATTTTCGTCAGGAATTCGTTTAGCATCATATATTGCTGGAAAAAGTGTAAATAATCCTCAAAATCTCAACCCTCACATAATCATCTTATGAAACTATTGATTTTCGTAGGGGCTCTTTATTTTTGTATGAAAAAAATAGTTTTTGTGAGAAAAAAGCTTGCAAAAAACTTAAATTGTGTTATACTTAACCAGTAAACTATTAACTAGTTAAGAAAAGGAGTTGTCATGAAGAAGAAATTTCTTTTATTGATAAATTTAGTTGCACTTTTATTTGCTTGGCAAATCAGCCATATCAAGCAAGTTTCGGCAGATGACAAGATTGATGTTGTCACAACTTTCTATCCTGTTTATGAATTTACCAAAGCTGTTACGGGAGATACCGCAGATGTAACCATGTTGATCAAAGCAGGAACTGAACCACACGATTTTGAACCATCTACCAAAAATATTGCAACGATTTCAGACGCTGATGTTTTTGTCTATATGGACGATAGTATGGAAACATGGGTTGATAGCGTTGAAAAATCCATTGGTTCAGACAGTTTAACAGTTGTTAAATCAACAGGAGATATGCTATTAATGGCAGGAACAGCTGATGAAGACGACGAAGATAGCGATGACGGTCATACTCACGAATATGACCCACACGTTTGGCTCTCACCAAAACGCGCTATCACATTGGTTGAAAATATCCGTGACGCTTTTGTTGCAAAATATCCTGATAAAGCTGATACTTTCAATAGCAATGCAGCTGCTTACATTGGAAAACTAAATGATTTAGATGCCGAATACACAGAAGCATTGTCAAATGCTAAACAAACAAGCTTTGTCACACAGCACGCTGCTTTTGGTTATTTAGCACTTGATTACGGTTTGACACAAATTCCAATCACTGGTGTGTCAGCCGAATCAGAACCATCAGCAAAACGTTTAGCAAGTTTGACAAAATATGTCAAAAAATACGATATTAAGTACATTTACTTTGAAGAAAATGCGTCAAGTAAAGTTGCCTCAACGTTAGCAGATGAAGCAGGGGTCAAAACAGCGGTATTAAATCCGATTGAAAGCTTAACAAGCAAACAAATCAAAGCTGGCGAAGATTATTTCTCAGTTATGGAAGAAAACTTGAAAGCTTTGCAACTGACAACAGATGTCGCTGGTAAGACTATCAAAGCTGAAACAGACACAACCAAGACTGTTCAAAATGGTTACTTCAAAGATAAAGATGTTACCGACCGTTCATTGAGCGATTGGTCTGGTAAATGGCAATCAGTTTACCCATATCTTCTTGACGGCACATTGGATCAAGTTTGGGAATACAAAGCTAAAGCTTCAAAAGGTGAAAAAACAGCCGAAGAATATAAGGAATACTACACAACAGGTTACAAGACAGACGTTGAACAAATCAATATCAGCGGTAAAAAGAATACCATTACATTTATTAAAAACGGTGAGAAATACAAGTTTACTTATAAATATGTAGGTTACAAGATTTTGACTTATGAAAAAGGTAACCGTGGTGTCCGTTATTTGTTTGAAACGGATGATGAAAATGCTGGTGAATTCAAATACGTCCAATTTAGTGACCACAATATCACAACAACAGATGCCGAGCATTTCCACATTTTCTGGGGTGGCGAAAGCCAAGACGCACTTCTTGAAGAAATGGATAACTGGCCAACCTATTATCCAACTAGCTTAACAGGTCAAGAAATCGCCCAAGAAATTGTTGCTCACTAAAAAACTCATCAAAAAATAGTTAAAAAAGTCTGAAATAAAATGTCTCAGACTTTTTTTGTTTAAAGCTATGATACCTGTTACAACTGTGTTGTTCTTTGTTAGTGAAAAAATAAGGAAGTTTTAATAAGATGCTAAGCATTATGTAAGCAAAGGGAAGCCAATCAGGACTCGATTGCAAAGAAAAATGGTCATGAAAAGATTCGTATGTGAACTTATATAACCAATTCGACAGATGATAGCCAAGCCTTTTTGGAATTAAAGAAAAAAGACGCCTAAGGTGTTGGACATAAATTCCGTTTTGTTTCGGAAATAGGTGCGATTAAACAATTTATCAAGAGCGGAACATAGGAACCTGCCATAAGCAAAGACTACCTTTTGATTGACGGATTGAATGCGCTTAAAGAACGCTACGGCGACTTGAGTGTACATATGTTGATTTATTATGATTAAAGAAAAACATCATATTAAATGGGCAATCACAAACGAAAATTCGTGTGACAGTTGACAAAAATGTTACGTACCGTGATTACGATGTAGAAAAATCAATGGGAAATTACGGTAGTGAGCTAGTTGGTTATGGAAAAGTCACTATGGAGATTCCCCCTGGTCCCCAACCTGAACGGCTTAGAGCTCTTTTGATGAAACACAGCATTGAGTCAACATCATTTTCAAAATATGACACAGCCTATCGTAAATCGTAAGGAATAGTCTAATTAAAATGAATCACTTAGGAGATGATTACTGTTTTGAGTTTATTTAATAGTGTTTATACAGGTGTGAGTGCGACGGTAAATCCATTGATGGTTGCTTTATCTTTTTGGTCAGTCTTATATTAGGTGCTGTTTTAGCGCGGCTGTATCGTTATCGGACACTTTATACAAAAAATTTGTCATTACATTGACAATCCTTCCTAGCTTATTGTCAGTGATTATTGTCTTGGTGAATGGTAGTCTGGGAACAAGTGTTACCGTAACTGGGACAGGGACATTTAGTTTGGTACGTTTTCGTTCAGCTGTAGGTGGTGCGCGTGAACTGTTGGCACTATTTTTAGTAATGACTATTGGATCAAGTACAGGAATAGGCTACTTAACTTTAGCTATCTTGATCACAAGTGTTTTCTTGGTGATTTGGCTTGGTTTTGAGTGCGTTGCCAGCTTCTGAAAACTTTGTTATAATGAACTAAGATAGCACTTACATTAAGGAGGCACCGTGAAAGAAAAGCGTATTACAAAGTTCTTTTTAACCTGCGCAACTTTGGTTACTGGTATTACCTTGGGCGTTAACCTTTGTTTTCAACATTCTACAAAAGCGGTTGTCGCAGAATCTTCGGAAACATCAGATACAGCAACAGCTGATTTTATTGCAAGCATTGGCGAAACAGCACGACAAATTGGGCAAGATCGTAACCTCTACGCTTCTGTGATGATTGCACAAGCTGTCTTAGAATCAAGTAGTGGGCAGTCTGCGCTCAGCCAGTCTCCTTATTATAATTTCTTTGGTATCAAGGGGAGTTACAATGGCAATTCTGTGACCATGCTAACTTGGGAAGATGACGGAAATGGCAATACTTACGAAGTTGACCAAGCATTCAGGTCATATGATAGTTTAAGCGATTCGTTGAATGATTACGCTAATTTGCTTAGTTGGGATTTGTATTCTGGAACGTGGAAGTCTAACACAACATCTTACCAAGACGCCACGGCAGCCTTGACTGGTTTGTATGCCACAGACACATCTTACGCTGATAAATTAAATGCTTTAATTGAGCAATATGGTTTGACAGTCTATGATGAACCAGCAAGCACAGAGGAAGAAACAAGTAGCGAGGACAATTCAGACCATGTCTGGAATGAATATCGTGGCTCTTACACAACAGCAGCCATTCTAGCAGAAGACGAAGCATGGCTTCGCTTCATTAGTCAATAGAATAGGAAAGAGGGCTCTTTGTCAACTGTAGTGGGTGGCAAAGTTAAGCTCTAGCGAGAACAAATGATGTTCTCGCTTTTTTGCTGTTCAAAGCGATGTAAATGCATTTTCTGAGTTGAATCAGTTCCCGTTGTTCATCTGTCATATTATCAACAGACTTGAAGGAACCCGTTAGTTTGGCTTGTCTGACCTACTTATCGAAGGTTGAGGGCGTTAACTCATATTCTTTGATAAGCTCACTTCGTTTCATTTCAGCATTGCGGAGGTCAACAATTTGTTGCTTAAAGTCATCGGTGAAGTGGCGACGTATTTTTCTAGACATATCTGTTCTCCTGTTTTCTTTAGTGTAGAACACTTTATAAATTCTGTCTAGTTTAGTGTAACCGATTCACTTAGAACTTTTTTGTAGATTTCATAAACACTTCATAATTGCCTTTTATAATAGACTTATAGTTAGTTTAGTAGATGTAGAACTTAGGATCGGTTAAGACAAATCAATGTCTAGGTGAGTAGAAAACTAGGTGAAGTCATTAATGATGGAGGTATTAGATGAATCCAATCCAAAGAGCTTGGGCTTATGTCAGCAGAAAACGACTGAGAAGTTTTATTTTATTTCTGATTTTATTCGTCCTTTTGGCCGGAATTTCAGCCTGTTTGACTCTGATGAAGTCCAACGAAATAGTAGAAAACAATCTTTACAAAACGCTCAATACATCTTTTTCCATTAAGAAGATAGAGGATGGTCAGACTTTCAAGTTATCAGACTTAGAGTCTGTGAGAAAGATTAAGGGACTTGAAAATGTTTCACCAGAATTAGAAACAATCGCAAAACTAAAAGATAAGGAAGCAGTGAGTGGTGAGCAGAGCGTAGAACGTGATGACTTGTCAGCTGCAGACGAGAACTTGGTCAGCTTAACTGCGTTAGAGGATTCTTCCAGGGATGTAACCTTTACAAGTTCGGCCTTTAACCTAAAAGAAGGACGCCACCTTCAAAAAGGGGATTCAAAAAAAATCTTGATTCACGAAGAATTGGCCAAGAAAAATGGTCTCTCTCTCAATGACAAGATTCGCTTAGATGCAGGTCAGTCTGAATCAGGAAAGGGACAAACCGTTGAGTTTGAGATTGTAGGAATTTTTTCTGGTAAAAAGCAAGAGAAATTTACGGGCATGTCCTCTGATTTTAGTGAAAATAATGTCTTTACCGACTATGAAAGCAGTCAAAGTCTCTTGGGAAATAGCGAACCTCAAGTCAGCGCAGCTCGTTTCTACCTAGAAAATCCCAAGGAAATGGATGGCCTCTTGAAACAAGTGGCAAACTTGTCTCTGGAAAATCAAGGTTACCAAGTAGAGAAGGAAAACAAGGCATTTGAGCAAATTAAAGATTCAGTTGCGACCTTCCAAACCTTCCTGACCATCTTCCTCTATGGGATTATGATAGCAGGAGCAGGAGCTTTGATTTTGGTCTTGTCTCTCTGGTTGAGAGAGCGGGTTTATGAGGTCGGAATCCTATTGTCACTTGGAAAAGGGAAAAGTTCGATTTTCCTACAGTTCTGTTTAGAGGTGGTTTTGGTATCAGTTGGAGCTCTGCTTCCATCCTTTATTGCAGGAAATGCCATTACGTCCTACCTGCTTCGAACTCTACTCGCAAGTGGAGAACAGGCAGCTCTTCAAGACACCCTAGCCAAAGCAAGTGGCTTACCCAGTAGCATCCTATCATTTACAGAATCCTATGTATTTTTGCTACTAATTAGTTGCTTGTCTGTCACTCTCTGTTTTATCTTTTTATTTAGAAAAACACCGAAGGAAATTTTATCGTCTATTAGTTAAGAAGGAGAAATCATGACTTTATTAGAATTACAAGATGTTACCTACCGTTATAAGAACACTGCTGAAGCAGTTTTATATCAGATCAAGTATAATTTTGAACCCGGAAAATTTTATAGCATCATTGGGGAGTCTGGAGCAGGGAAATCCACTCTATTGTCCCTTCTTGCTGGCTTAGATAGCCCTGTCGAAGGAACTATCCTTTTCCAAGGAGAGGATATTCGTAACAAGGGATATTCTTATCATCGTATGCATCATATTTCCCTAGTCTTTCAAAATTATAACTTGATAGATTATCTTTCTCCACTGGAAAATATCCGCTTGGTCAACAAAAAGATAAGCAAGGATATACTTCTTGAGCTTGGTTTGGATGAAAGCCAGATCAAGCGGAATGTTCTCCAGTTATCAGGTGGACAACAACAACGTGTAGCCATCGCTCGCAGTCTTGTTTCAGAAGCTCCAGTTATTCTAGCTGATGAGCCAACAGGAAATCTGGATCCTAAGACTGCTGGAGATATTATCGACCTTCTCAAATCACTTGCCCAAAAAACAGGTAAATGTGTTATCGTCGTAACCCACAGTAAAGAAGTGGCACAAGCGTCAGATATTACACTTGAATTGAAGGATAAAAAGCTTACTGAAGCTCGCAATACTAGCAAATAATATGAACTTGTTTTGATAGAACTATAAAATCGAATTAAATCTAGAAAGGGAAACTATGTTACACAACGCATTTGCCTATGTCACAAGGAAGTTTTTCAAATCTATTGTTATCTTCCTTATCATTCTCCTCATGGCGAGCTTGAGTTTAGTCGGTTTGTCGATCAAGGGAGCTACGGCCAAGGCTTCTCAGGAGACTTTTAAAAATATCACCAATAGTTTTTCCATGCAAATTAACCGTCGCGTTAATCAAGGAACGCCACGTGGTGCAGGAAATATTAAGGGTGAAGACATCAAAAAAATCACTGAAAACAAGGCTATTGAATCTTATGTGAAGCGAATCAATGCTATCGGGGATTTGACTGGATATGACCTCATCGAAACGCCAGAGACCAAGAAAAATCTAACTGCTGATCGTGCTAAACGTTTTGGAAGTAGTTTGATGCTGACAGGTGTCAACGATTCATCAAAAGAAGATAAGTTCGTCTCAGGTTCTTATAAATTGGTTGAAGGAGAGCACTTAACCAATGATGACAAGGACAAAATCCTTATGCATAAGGATTTAGCAGCAAAACATGGTTGGAAAGTAGGAGATAAGGTCAAACTTGACTCCAATATTTATGATGCTGATAATGAAAAAGGCGCTAAAGAAACGGTTGAAGTAACAATCAAGGGTCTCTTTGATGGTCACAATAAGTCTGCGGTTACCTACTCACAAGAGCTCTACGAAAATACAGCTATTACAGACATCCATACAGCTGCTAAACTATACGGCTACACAGAAGAAACTGCTATTTATGAGGATGCAACTTTCTTTGTAACAGCGGACAAGAACTTGGATGATGTCATGAAGGAGTTGAATGGTATCAGTGGTATCAACTGGAAGAACTATACCCTCGTTAAGAGCTCCTCTAACTACCCAGCTCTTGAGCAGTCTATCTCAGGTATGTACAAGATGGCCAACCTCCTCTTCTGGGGTAGCTTGAGCTTCTCTGTTCTCCTATTAGCCCTTCTTCTTAGTCTCTGGATTAATGCTAGACGCAAAGAAGTGGGAATTCTCCTCTCTATTGGTCTCAAACAAGCAAGTATCTTGGGTCAATTTATTACCGAATCTATCTTGATTGCAATCCCAGCTCTTGTTTCTGCTTATTTCCTAGCCAACTATACAGCTCGTGCTATTGGAAATACGGTTCTTGCCAATGTGACTTCTGGAGTTGCCAAACAAGCCAGCAAGGCGGCTCAAGCTTCTAACCTTGGTGGTGGTGCAGAAGTAGATGGATTTAGTAAAACTCTATCAAGCCTAGACATTTCTATTCAGACATCAGACTTTATCATCGTCTTTATTCTTGCCTTAGTTTTAGTTGTGTTAGTGATGGCACTTGCTTCAAGCAATCTCCTCAGAAAACAACCAAAAGAACTCTTGCTCGATATTGAATAAAAAAACTTGCTACCTATTCTCCCCTAAATGGGGTATAATATAGGTAGCATTTTTATGTGTCTACTCTCCATAACTGCACTTGTCTTTAGAATGGAGATGATTGAAAAGAAATTTAAAGGAATGAGAAATATTTTTCTATGAAGATTTTAATTGTAGAAGATGAAGATATGATCCGTGAGGGGATTAGTGATTATTTGACAGACTGTGGCTATGAAACTATTCAGGCAGCAGATGGTCAGGAGGCCTTGGAGCAATTTTCTAGTTATGAAATTGCTCTGGTATTACTGGATATTCAAATGCCTAAGCTCAGTGGCTTAGAAGTCTTAGCTGAGATTCGTAAAACCAGTCAGGTTCCTGTTCTGATGTTGACAGCTTTTCAGGACGAAGAATACAAGATGGGTGCTTTTGCTTCCTTAGCGGATGGTTATCTGGAGAAACCCTTTTCTCTATCTCTTTTAAAAGTGAGAGTGGATGCGATTTTTAAGCGCTATTATGATAAGGGACGAGTCTTTATTTACAAGGATACGCGAGTGGACTTTGAGAGTTACAGTGCAAGTCTAGCAGGAGAAGAAGTGGCTATTAATGCCAAAGAATTAGAAATTCTAGATTATTTGGTCAAAAATGAAGGACGTGTCTTGACACGATCACAGATTATTGATGCAGTGTGGAAGGCAACAGATGAGGTTCCTTTTGAACGAGTGATTGATGTCTACATCAAGGGCTTGCGCAAAAAGTTGCACCTAGATTGTATCCATACCGTCAGAAATGTTGGCTATAAATTGGAGAGAAAATGAAGCGACTCAGTTTATTTAAAAAGATTTTTATCTACACTTTCTCCATTTTTAGTATTCTGGTCATTTGCCTCCACTTGGCCATATATTTTCTCTTTCCCATCACCTATCAGGGTAACAGGCGGGAAGTCATTGTCAAAAAGGCAACTAAGATTGCCCAGTCACTTGAAGGACAGGATAAGAGGACGATTGAGCGGGTGCTGGCTGTTTACTCCGAGACCAGTGACATCCTGATTTCAGTCAAGGGGGAGGTGACAGAGGACGGGATAGAGATCGCAGAGGGTATTCCCTTGGACCCTGACCGCCAGACGACCTCTGTGGTCATCGAGGAGCGAGAGGTAACGACTCAGGACGGTCAAAGCATGACTCTCCAGTTTCTAGCTTCTATGGATTTGCAAAAGGAGGCAGAGCAGATTAGTCTTCAGTTTCTTCCTTACACCTTGCTGGCTTCTTTTCTGATTTCACTGCTTATCGCCTACATCTATGCTCGCACCATTGTCGCACCGATTTTAGAAATCAAGCGGGTGACTCGCCGCATGATGGACTTAGATGCCGAGGTTCGTCTGCGTGTGGATTCCAAAGATGAGATTGGCGATTTAAAGGAACAAATCAATAGTCTCTACCAACATCTCTTGACGGTCATTGCAGATTTGCACGAGAAAAATGCGGCTGTTCTCCAGCTTGAACACATGAAGGTGGAGTTTTTGCGTGGGGCCTCACATGAACTAAAAACACCCCTCACTAGCCTGAAAATCCTCATTGAAAATATGCAAGAGAATATAGGACGCTATAAAGACCGAGACCGCTACCTAGCTGTGGCTTCAGAAATAGTTGATGAACTCAGCCATAATGTCTTGCAAATATTAACCCTTTCTTCCGTTCAGGAGCTACGAGACGAAAAAGAAGAGGTTTCTTTGCTGGATATAACAAAAGAGCTAATACAGGACTACAGCCTACTTGCCAAAGAGCGGAAGCTTTTGGTGCAAAATCAACTGACGAACCAGCAGGCTTACCTCAACCCCTCTGTTCTCAAACTTATCCTGTCTAATCTTCTCAGCAATGCCATCAAGCATTCTACTCAAGGTGGTTACGTGAGGATCGCTGAGAAGGAGGGCTGGATTTCCATTGAAAACAGCTGTAATCCAGAGGAACAAGAAAAATTTACCCAATCCTTCTTGAATACTAGCAATAAAAGGGCACAGGGCTCTGGTCTAGGCCTCTTTGTAGTTAAAAGCTTATTGGAGCACGAAGGGATTCTTTACCGCTTTGAGAGACAGGAGAAATGCTTATTTTTTTTGATACAATTTCCGAGTAACGAGTAAAATGAATATTGCATTAAACTAGACAGAATTTATAGAGTGTTCTATACTAAGTAAGAAGAATCTGATGTCTAGAAAATCTCGTTGTTTCAAGGGTAACTTTAAACAACAAAATCGTTGATCTACATTATACAATACTACCCAAAGGTGGCAAGATTCGATTAGAGAATACAGTTTAACACCCCTAACTTTTGATAAATAGGTAGGATAGACCAAACCCAATGTCATTAAGTTTAGTAAGGGTTATAAGACAACAAGTTCATTGATAGACTAGAACTCGTTAGTTATACTGTTTGGGCTAGCCCAAACAGAAATGTTGCCATTTTATAATAAATAGTAAATACACAGCAGAATCTATTACTTTTTTAATAAATTCTATTTTGTACTCACATTTAAAATACCAAAATTTGGTCAATTTTTGGTCAATAAAATCTAATTTAGTCTGATTTTCTATAACAAATAAAAAATGATAAACCCCATGATATGACAAAATTTATAAGACTTTAGATGCTTTCTTTAACTAACCTCAAATTTCTATACCCAAAATTTTTTATTATCTTTATAGAGTTTCTAAAAAGTATCTAAAAAGAAGAAAACTTTCATATTTTTAAAGAAATTAAGTGATAGTAAGCCTACTAAATTAGCATCTCTGGCTTAAAAAAATATCGGTATCGCACTCAAAATCCAGTGTCCGCAAGGACGTGCCGGTTCGACCCCGGCCGCCGGTATAATATAGCAAAAAAGTCCTATTGGTTGGGGCTTTTTTGCTATATTTCTGTCATTTGTCGGGAATAATGGGATTTTTTATATCTTGAATTTACAATATAAGTGCACAATAAAAACTCATAAGATTTTTCTAGTAAAATAGGATTGAACAAACATCTTACGAAAGGAAATCTTATGAGCTACCATCATTTTACCATAGATGAACGAGAAAGTATTCTGATTTATCGTACTTAAAGGGATGACCTTTTCTCAAATAGCACGACTATTACATCGGCACCCCTCAAGTATTAGCCGTGAATTAAAACGTCATTCCAAACAAGGCAACTATAGTAGGGCACAAACAGCTTATCATCTCGCTAAATCGCATTGTGGGCGAAAAAGGAAATTAGAAATAGACACTGAACACAGTCAGATCGTCAAGCATCTTTTTCTTGAGTGTCAATGGTCGCCAGAAGAAATTGAGGGGCGATTACGTTTAGAACGAGAAAGACACGTCATTAGTTATCAAACCATTTATAGAGCTATCTATCGCGGTCACTTTGACGACACGCCTCTTTTACATGGTGCTCGTGGGGTTGTTCGCAAACTTCGTCACCATGGTAAAACACGCCATACAAAATCCCATGTGGAAAAGCGAGGAAAAATTCCTATTTCTCATACCATTCATGAGAGACCAATAGCAGCTAATGAACGCTCGAGAATAGGTGATTGGGAAGCCGATACTGTTGCTGGAAAGACTGGAAAAGCTTGCCTAGTAACACTCACTGATAGGCATTCCCGCTTCCTCAAAATTCAGAAAGTAGCTGTCAAGAAAAGTAAATTGGTTATAGAAGCCATGGTAAATATGTTAGCATCTCTACCAAAAGAAACAGTGACTCCTGATAGAGGTAAGGAATTCTCAGGATATCCTGAACTCACCGAGAAACTAAATGTCGAAGTCTATTTTCCTGATTCTCATGCTCCTTGACAACGAGGAACAAATGAGAATACAAATGGCTTATTGCGAGAGTATTTTCCAAAAGGAAGTGACTTAACAGAGGTAGAACACTTGATTATTCAGGAATGGGAAAATAAATTAAACAACAGACCACGAAAATGTCTAAACTGGAAAACACCTTATGAAGTTTTTTATGGGATAAATGTGCACTTAATTTGACAATTCGCTAAATAAAAAAAGCCAATTTCGATTGCTCGAAAATGGCTTTCCTGTAAAATGCGGTTTCTTATTTGAGACCGTATTTTTTGTTGAAGCGATCCACACGACCGTCTGCTTGTGTGAATTTTTGGCGTCCAGTGTAGAATGGGTGAGAATCTGATGAGATTTCCACACGTACAAGTGGATAAGTAGCGCCTTCAAATTCTACAGTTTCGTTAGAAGATTTTGTAGAACCGCTAAGGAATTTGTAACCAGTAGTTGTGTCCATGAACACAACTGGACGGTATTCTGGATGGATGTTTTGTTTCATTGTTAAAAGATTTCCTTTCTGCCATGGTGCTTTTTTGACGCACCATAGTTATTTTAACTTCTATAGTTTATCAAATAATGCGATATTTGACAAGACTTTTAGACAAATTAATTGAATTAAAATCAACTTGTCTAAAAGTCAAGCCTATCAAGAGATAGCTTAGTCTTTTGATGTTAGTAAGTCTTTGATTTCTTGGTAGATTTCGTCGTTTTCTTCAAGGCTATAAGAATTAGCTCCGCTGGCTAATGGGTGTCCGCCTCCGTCATGACGTTTAGCAATTTCATTGATAACCTGTGATTTACTACGGAGGCGCACACGATAATGTTTATCAGTTTGTTCGACAAAAATTGCCCATGATTGGATACAATCGATTTTTCCAGGAGTTCCAACGATGGCAGATGTTTCAGCATCTGTTACGTTGAATTTTTTCATGATATCCTGTGTCAATACCACACGAGCAGCGCCATTTTCATCAACTTCAAGATTGTCAAAAACGTATCCTTGAAGTTTAGCAATTTTAAATGAAAATGAGTCCATTTGGCGAGCTAGTGTTGAAAAATCAAAATCATATTCGCGTAGTTTGCTCGCAATTGAGAGGGTTTTGCTCGTTGTTGCAGGATAAAGGAAACGTCCAGTATCACCGACAATACCACAATAAAGCAGGCGAGCTGCCTCATTTGATAAAGCTAGACTAGTTGAAAGGGCAAAATCGGTGATGATTTCGCTAGCGCTAGAAGTAGTTGTATCAACATAAAGCAAATCACCGTAAGCATCGTCATTAGGGTGATGGTCGATTTTAATCAGAAAGTCACCTTTTGTATAGCGGTCATCGTCAACACGTGGCGTGTTTGCAGTATCGGTAACAATAACTAAAGCGCCTTGGTAATCATCATCAGAGACAGTATCCATTTTTGTTAACCAAGTAAGTGTTGGCTCGTCTTTCCCAGTCGCCAAGACTTTTTTTTCTGGAAAATTATGTCTGATAATATCACGAAGCCCGACTTGGCTACCGAGAGCATCAGGGTCGGGACGTTGATGACGGTGGATAATAATGGTATCGTAAGCTTTTATTTTTTCTAAAATTTCTTTAAAAGTGTTGTTCATGTTTATTCTCCAATATCATATCAATATGTGGAATACTGTTCTCTAGGTATTCATCAGAAATTGTCTCAAATTCAACAGAAGTGTAAGATGTTTGTAAGTAAGCACGAATTTCAGTATTTTCCATAAAAACAAAGAAAATGAATTAAAAATTTTATACCGCTTACCATGACATTTTTCTGATTTTCATTATACCACAGAAAAAAGAGAATTTATTTTAGGATGCTTAATTTGATAGATACTTTTGTCAATTTCTACAAAAAATGTTCAAATCTACCTCTAAATCAGCTTTTTGAGTAGGTGTTGCAAATAAGCAAAATCAAAAATTATCAGAAAAGAAAGCGCGCACAAAAACGTGTAAGTATTGAAATAAAAATAGGAATATGCTATAATCATGTCTTGTAAGGGTTATCATATGATAATTCGAAAAAAACAAATAAAAAGGAGAACCATAATATGGCTTCAAAAGATTTTCACATTGTTGCAGAAACAGGAATTCACGCACGTCCAGCTACTTTGCTTGTTCAAACAGCTAGCAAATTTGCTTCAGACATCACTCTTGATTACAAAGGTAAAGCTGTAAACCTTAAATCTATCATGGGTGTTATGAGCCTTGGTGTTGGTCAAGGTGCTGACGTTACTATCTCTGCTGAAGGTGCAGATGCAGATGACGCACTTGCAGCAATCGAAGAAACAATGACTAAAGAAGGATTGGCTTAATAAAATGACAGAAATGCTTAAAGGAATTGCCGCATCTGATGGTGTTGCTGTTGCTAAAGCGTATCTACTCGTTCAACCGGATTTGTCATTTGAAACTGTTACAGTTGAAGATACAAGTGCAGAAGAAGCTCGCCTAGATGCCGCATTAAAAGCATCACAAGACGAGCTTTCTGTTATTCGTGAGAAAGCAGTAGAAACACTAGGTGAAGAAGCAGCTGCCGTGTTTGATGCACATTTGATGGTTCTTGCTGACCCAGAAATGATCAGTCAAATTAAAGAAACTATCCGTGCAAAACAAACGAATGCAGAAGCAGGCCTTAAAGAAGTGACTGACATGTTCATCACTATCTTTGAGGGAATGGAAGATAACCCGTACATGCAAGAGCGTGCAGCGGATATCCGCGACGTTTCAAAACGTGTATTGGCACACCTTATCGGTGCTAAACTTCCAAATCCTGCAACAATTGATGAAGAATCAATTGTTATTGCACATGACTTGACGCCATCTGATACTGCTCAATTAAACAAACAATTTGTAAAAGCCTTTGTTACTAACATTGGTGGACGTACAAGTCATTCAGCTATCATGGCACGTACTCTTGAAATCGCTGCTGTTCTTGGAACAAACGATATCACAAGTCGCGTTAAAGATGGCGACATTGTAGCAGTAAATGGTATCACAGGGGATGTGATTATCAATCCAACAGAAGAAGAAATTGCTGAATTTAAAGCAGCTGGTGAAGCATATGCTAAACAAAAAGCTGAATGGGCTCTTCTTAAAGATGCCGAAACAGTAACAGCTGATGGTAAACACTTCGAATTGGCAGCCAACATCGGAACACCTAAAGACGTTGAAGGTGTTAATGCTAATGGTGCAGAAGCAGTTGGTCTTTATCGTACTGAATTCTTATATATGGATTCACAAGATTTCCCAACTGAAGATGAACAATATGAAGCATACAAGGCTGTTCTTGAGGGCATGAATGGTAAACCGGTTGTGGTTCGTACTATGGATATCGGTGGGGATAAAGAACTTCCATACTTTGACCTTCCAAAAGAAATGAACCCGTTCCTTGGATTCCGTGCACTTCGTATTTCTATCTCAGAAACAGGAAATGCAATGTTCCGTACACAAATTCGTGCACTTCTTCGTGCATCTGTTCACGGACAACTTCGTATTATGTTCCCAATGGTTGCACTTCTTAAAGAATTCCGTGCTGCTAAAGCAATCTTTGATGAAGAAAAAGCTAACCTTAAAGCTGAAGGTGTTGCAGTGGCAGATGATATCCAAGTAGGTATCATGATTGAAATCCCAGCAGCAGCTATGCTTGCTGACCAATTTGCAAAAGAAGTTGACTTCTTCTCAATTGGTACAAACGACCTTATTCAATACACTATGGCCGCTGACCGTATGAACGAACAAGTTTCATACCTTTACCAACCATATAACCCATCTATCCTTCGTTTGATTAATAATGTTATCAAAGCAGCACACGCTGAAGGTAAATGGGCTGGTATGTGTGGTGAAATGGCTGGTGACCAGAAAGCTGTTCCGCTTCTTGTCGGAATGGGACTTGATGAGTTCTCTATGTCAGCTACATCAATTCTTCGTACACGTAGCCTTATGAAGAAACTTGATACAGCTAAAATGCAAGAATATGCAAATCGCGCTCTTACAGAATGCTCAACGATGGAAGAAGTTCTTGAGCTTAGCAAAGAGTATGTTGATTTTGATTAATTGTGGTTAATATTATCAGAAAGGGTTTGGACTATTTTGTCCGAACTCTTTTTTGATTTTTCGGATAGATGTGTAGAGGTTTTTCTGCCGTTTTAGCTTAGCCAATAACTGAAAAATCAACTTTTGTCGGAACTGCTGATTTTTAAAGGTTTATGAATAGAATGTTTACTGGAGAATTTATTTTTTAAAACAAACTCCTTGACTTGGAGTGTACTCTAAGTTGTATAATACAGATGAAATTCGTATTTTACCACAAAAAGCTTTATTCAATAAATTTATTATTATGAAAATTTGATATTGCAAAGATTTTGTCTTAATTTTCTGAATTTTTTCGTGTTAAAATATTGAAAAAAGCAGAAAAAGTGATAAAATGGAGTTATCACATTTAAAAGGAGATATAGCTTGACTAAACAATATAAAAACTATGTCAATGGAGAGTGGAAACTTTCTAAAGAAGAAATTAAAATTTATGCTCCTGCCACAGGTGAAGAACTCGGTTCTGTACCTGCAATGAGCCAAGAAGAAGTTGACTATGTTTACGCTTCTGCAAAAGCTGCTCAAAAAGAATGGCGTGCGCTTTCATACGTAGAACGTGCAGCTTACCTTCATAAAGCAGCTGATATTTTAGTGCGTGATGCTGAAAAAATCGGTGCTGTACTTTCAAAAGAAATCGCTAAAGGTTACAAATCAGCAGTGGGTGAAGTTATCCGTACAGCTGAAATCATTAATTATGCCGCTGAAGAAGGTGTCCGTCTTGAAGGTGAAGTTCTTGAAGGTGGAAGCTTTGAAGCAGCAAGTAAGAAAAAGATCGCTATTGTTCGTCGCGAACCAGTAGGATTGGTACTCGCTATCTCACCATTTAACTATCCAATTAACCTTGCAGGTTCTAAGATTGCTCCTGCCCTTATTTCAGGGAACGTTGTTGCCCTTAAACCACCTACGCAAGGTTCTATTTCAGGTCTTCTTTTGGCTGAAGCATTTGCTGAAGCTGGACTTCCAGCTGGTGTATTTAACACAATTACAGGACGTGGTTCAGTAATCGGTGACTACATCGTTGAACATGAAGCTGTTAACTACATCAACTTCACAGGTTCTACACCAGTAGGTGAACACATTGGTAAATTGGCTGGTATGCGTCCAATTATGCTTGAACTTGGTGGGAAAGACTCAGCTATCGTTCTTGAAGATGCAGACCTTGATTTGGCTGCTAAAAACATCGTTGCTGGTGCTTACGGTTACTCAGGTCAACGTTGTACAGCCGTTAAACGTGTCCTTGTTATGGATAGCGTTGCAGATAAATTGGTTGACAAAGTTTCAGAACTTGTTAAAGATTTGACTGTTGGTATGCCTGAAGATGATGCTGATATTACTCCGCTTATCGATACAAAAGCAGCTGACTACGTTGAAGGTCTTATCAAAGACGCTCAAGATAAGGGTGCTAAAGAAGTTATTTCATTCAAACGTGAAGGTAATCTTATTAGTCCAGTATTGTTTGACAATGTAACAACTGATATGCGTTTGGCTTGGGAAGAACCATTTGGCCCAGTCCTTCCAGTTATCCGTGTTAATTCAGTAGAAGAAGCTGTCGAAATTTCAAATAAATCTGAATACGGTCTTCAAGCAGCAGTATTTACAAATAACTTCCCATTAGCATTCAAGATTGCTGAACAACTTGAAGTGGGTACTGTTCACATCAACAACAAAACACAACGTGGTACAGATAACTTCCCATTCCTTGGTGCTAAGAAATCTGGTGCTGGAACACAAGGTGTGAAATACTCTATTGAAGCAATGACTACTGTTAAATCTACAGTATTTGATATTGCAAAATAATTTTTGATGAAGGTTAGAACGGCTCTGTTCTGACTTTTTTTAGTTTAGAAATATGGTTACAAATTGTGTTCTTCATGAAAATTTTTATAAATTTTTCTTTTTTGCAATGGTTTTACACTTTTAGTTATGAAAGCGTATGCAATTGTGATAAAATAAGGGTAGCCATACAATAGGAGGTAGAAAATGGTAACACGTAATCAATTTTCAACTTTGGAAATGCGCAAAGCAAGTCCATATTTTTCTGCATTAAAAACTATTGTCGAAACAGCATTTTATGAGAATCAGGTCATTTCAATTAAGACTTTAGAAGAGGCTTATCAATTGGCATCGAATGCTGCTGGAACAGTGATTCTGGACATGCCTGTCATTCACACAAAAGAACTTGGCTTGCCGTCCTATGCTCGAGTTTTATTGACAAATTCGGGAGCTGTGGTTGGTAGAACAGCTAAGGCACGTCGTATTTATGGCTTGGATTCAGATGAAGATGAGCGCTTGTTATCCATTGTGCGAAGTGCGGTTTATCAAGCCCATAGTCGCAAATTCTATAAAGCAGATGCTATTGTTGGTTTGGATGAAGAGTTTATGGTACGTGCACATTTGATGGTGCCTGAGGAAGAAATCAACAATCTCTATTCATGGTTGCTTAATTTTCAGATTTTAGATGAAGAATTTAAAAATCGTTTAAAAGTTTCTAAACGGTATGATGAAGATGATATTTTTGTCTTTTTTGATCCTAAATGGTCTCATCCAGATTATCCAGATGGTTTAGCTTATTTTGACACGAATCACAATTGTGTGGCTATTTTAGGTTTGAATTATTTTGGAGAATTGAAAAAAGCGACATTAACGTTGGCTTGGGGAACAGCTGCACGCAATGGCTATGTTTCTTGCCACGGTGGTTTGAAAATTTTCCAAGGAAAAGAGGAAAAAAATGATTATGTTGCCTCTTTCTTTGGCTTATCTGGTTCAGGAAAATCAACGTTGACTCATGCTAAGCATAATGGAAAATACGATATCAAAGTGTTGCATGATGATGCCTTTATTATTTCTGAAAAAGATGGCTCATCCATTGCGCTAGAACCGTCTTATTTTGATAAGACCAACGATTATCCAACGGGACACCCAGAGCAAGACTTTTTCGTGACTGTTCAAAATTGTGGTGTGACGCTGGATGATAATGGTCGTCAAAAATTGATGACCGAGGATATTCGTAATGGGAACGGACGTACCGTAAAATCACGTTTTGCAACGCCAAATCGTGTTGACCATATTGAGGAGCCAATTAATGCTATTTTTTGGATTATGAAAGACGATTCATTGCCACCTTTAATCAAAATTAATGATTCACTCATGGCAGCGACAATGGGTTGTACATTGATGACAAAACGTTCAAGCGCTGAAAATATTGAAGGTAGCAAGCAATCATTGGTTATTGAACCATTTGCAAATCCATTTAGGGTTTATCCTTTGGTCGAAGATTATCAAAAATTCCGTTCATTATTTGCTAGTGGTGTTGACTGTTATATCATTAATACGGGATTTTACATGGGAAATGGTATTCCAAAAGAAGTTTCTTTAGATATCATTGAAAAAATTGTTGATGGCAATGTCGATTTTAAAGCTTTTGGCCCCATTGAAGGCTTTGAATATTTGGCATTAGAGGACTATCCTGTCCACCGTTTTGATGCTAAATATAAACAATTGATTCGTTCGCGGATGCAAATTCGTTTGAATTTTCTATTGTCTTTTAATCAAAACAATCCTAAACTAGCTCTGCCTGTTGAAGCTATCTCACGTTTGGAACGAGTTATTAACAATTTAAAATAAGGTCATATTCTTACAAAAACTATTTCTTCGATGAAAAAGTATCCCTAGCGGGTACTTTTTTTGATATTTATTCAATAAAAATACAATATTTATCTAATGGTTATAAACTAGGTAATTCTTATCATTTATCACATTATTTGTCAATAAATCTGACTATAAACATTTCATACATACACCTATAACTATAAAACGTGATAAAAATAAAAGAATTTTCAGAAAGATATTATTTTTTTAATAAACTTGTGTTTTAATATTTTTTATATTGACGAGCCGTCAATATAAAATAACCATTTTGGGAGGTTTATTATGGATAAGAGAGAGATTCTCTTTTAGAAAGTACAAGGTCGGACTAGTTTCAGTCCTTGTGGGAGCTGTCAAAAGTAGCAGGATTAAGTCAAACAGACTCTGCTTCTAATATTGAGCAAGTGGTGTTGAAAGCATGGCGACAGCTAATGCAACAGCAGCTTCTAAAGTACAGGAGACAGTATCAGAAGAAGCTCTTGATATTCCAAAAGAAGAAACTCTCATTCCTTTCCTGAAGAGATCATCAAACCAGAAACACCACCGAAAGTGGAACCGCAGGTCAGTGAAAACGAGAAAGGAGGAGAGGTAGCTGCCCTAGGGGTCGTAACCGTTCATAAAGAAGTTAAAGCTTCAACTCCTGCTAAACCTTTGGCAAGTTCAAAAGCAACCGACGAGCTCCCTCAAACATCAAGCGTTACACAAAATTATCTTCTTGCTCTCGGTTTTGCTTTAGTGACACTAACAGCAGGCATTTGGAAACGAAGAAAAGTCTCTAAAGACTAATAAATTTAAGTTTAGTCATCCCTTCCTCTAACAAAAAAAGCACATCTGAAAGAGAACATTCTCAATCGGGTGTGCTTTTTGAGTGTATTGAAGGCTTATTTTTTCAAATGAAGTCCTTGATTTTTAAGATAAACTTCTGAGACTTGAGCGTATTTTTTTAGTTTTTTCAATTCTTCTTTGTGCGTAATGAAAGTAATAACAACGCCAGCTTTTCCCATACGTCCAGTTCTTCCTGCACGATGAGTATAGACTTCTTTATCACGAGCGAGGTCAAAATTGATAACGTATTCGAGATTTTCAATATCAATCCCACGGGCAACTAAATCAGTTGCCAACAGTAGTGAAATGTCATGATTTTTGAATTTTTCAAGAATGACTTTACGGAATTTGACATTAATATCAGAAGCCAAAGAAACAGCAGAAACACGATTAAATTGAAGACGTTCTTCAGTAGCTCCTAAATCTGAAAGACTGTTGAAAAAGACCAAGCCACGGAATTCTGGAATATTTGAAAATTTGCGGAGTAATTCAAGGCGGTCACGTTTATCGACGGTAATGTAATAATGAGCGATTTGTTCCAGCTTTTGGTCAGACAAATCAATCGTCAACGTATTTTCAGCGAGTGCGTCAGCGTCAACTTTATTAGTTGCACTCATGTAAACCATTTGGTGGTCACGTGGAACACGGTTGATGATATTTTCAACAAAATGATATTGAGAGTCACCTAGTAATTCATCAAATTCATCCAAAACGATTGTGTCAACGTTCATCATTTTGATTTTTTTGAGCTTGACTAACTCGAAAACACGCCCAGGTGTTCCGATAAGAATTTCTGGACCTTTTTTCAAACGTTCGATTTGACGTTTTTGACTAGAACCAGAAATGAATAGCTGTGCTGTAAGATTTAGAGGCTCAGCCCATGTTTTAGTTACCTCAAAAATTTGCCCTGCTAGTTCGGTATTTGGTGCTAAAATCAATAATTGTTGTGATTTTTTGGGTGTCACATTTAAAAGTGTTGGAAAAAGATAAGCTAGTGTCTTACCTGTACCAGTTGGGCTGACACCAAGGACATTATCACCTTGTGAAATAGGCTCGAAAATTTGTTTTTGAATAGCTGTTAGCTCGCTAAATTTCAGATTAGCTAACTGCTCTCGCCAGACTTGTGGAAATTGTGAAATCATAAGTTTCCTTTTCTATGTTTGTAATCTTCACCTATTATAACATAGAAAGGGAATCTTTTTTTATTTCGTGAATAAGTAAGAGTTTTCAGCATTTAAAAAATGGTAAAAATGTAGTAGAATAGATAGGAAATATTTTTGATTTGGAGTAATAAATGCGTAAAAAACCTATTATTATTGGTGTGACTGGTGGCTCTGGTGGTGGAAAAACCAGTGTTTCAAAGGCTATTTTGGCGAATTTTAAAGACCAAAAGATTGCGATGATTCAACATGATTCTTACTATAAAGACCAAAGTCATCTGACATTTGAAGAACGCGTGTCAACCAATTATGACCACCCACTTGCTTTTGATACGGATTTGATGATTGAACACATCAATGAACTCATTGCAGGACGTCCTGTTGACATTCCAATTTATGATTACACACAACATACGCGTAGCGAAAAAACATATCGCCAAGAACCACAAGATGTTTTTATTGTCGAAGGAATCTTGGTTCTTGAAGATAAACGCCTCCGTGATTTGATGGATATTAAATTATTTGTTGACACTGATGACGATATCCGTATTATTCGCCGTATCAAACGTGATATGGAAGAACGTGGACGTAGTCTTGACAGCGTTATTGACCAATACACATCAGTTGTTAAGCCAATGTACCACCAATTCATCGAACCAACAAAACGCTATGCAGACATTATCATCCCAGAAGGAGCATCAAACGTTGTCGCTATCGACCTTATCAACACTAAAATCGCAACTATTTTAGAATGATTTGTAGTGAATAGAGAATCTAGCCACCAAACTAAGCTTGGTGGCTTTTTATAACCAATCAACAGAAAGATTCTCTTTTTCAGCTAAATTATCAACTATTTAGTAAAAATCCCAGAAAGTATTCAGAAAATTTATTTTATTTGGATTATTCTGTTGACTTTTATTCTAGAAAAGAGTATTATGTAAAAAAACGAAAAACATCGAAGGGAATTAAGTCAATGACATTCGCAAATATGACAGTCTTGCTATTGCGTAATGAGGGCTAGTGCATGAAAGCATTAGTCCTGTTTGGCTTACCAAGCGGGATAAAAAACATCTCGCTTGTCCGTGAGATGTTTTTATTTTTATCTTAATGATTTTGTTAATAATTAGAAAGAGGTTATTATGCGTAAAGTTGAATTCCTTGATACTACTCTTCGTGATGGCGAACAAACACCAGGTATTAATTTTTCAATCAAAGAAAAAGTAGCAATTGCCAAACAGCTTGAAAAATGGGGTATTGCTTCAATTGAAGCTGGTTTTCCAGCAGCTAGTCCTGATTCATTTGAAGCGGTTCGTCAAATTTCAGCAGCAATGACAACAACTGCGGTGTCAGGTTTAGCACGTTCTGTGAAATCAGATATTGATGCTTGTTATGAAGCATTGAAAGATGCTAAATACCCACAATGTCACGTGTTCATTGCAACAAGTCCTATTCATCGTGAATATAAATTGAAAAAAACAAAAGAAGAAATTCTTGATATTATCAAAGAACATGTAACTTATGCACGTAGTAAATTTGATGTGGTCGAATTTTCTCCAGAAGATGCAACTCGTACAGAACTTGATTATCTTCTCCAAGTTGTTCAGACAGCGGTTGATGCTGGCGCAACTTACATCAATATTCCTGATACGGTTGGTTTCACAACGCCAGAGGAATATGGTAACATCTTCAAATATTTGATTGAAAATACAAAATCAGACCGCGAGATTATCTTCAGTCCACATTGTCATGATGACCTTGGAATGGCGACAGCCAACACTTTAGCAGCTATCAAAAATGGTGCTGGACGCGTTGAAGGGACAGTCAATGGTATTGGTGAACGTGCTGGAAATGTGGCACTTGAAGAGATTGCAGTAGCTCTTAATATCCGTGAAGATTATTATCAAGCGACATCTGATATTGTCCTTAACGAAACGGTCAATACGTCTGAATTGATTTCACGCTTCTCAGGAATTTCAATTCCTAAGAACAAAGCTGTGGTTGGCGGAAATGCCTTCTCACATGAATCTGGTATTCACCAAGATGGTGTGCTTAAAAATCCACTCACTTATGAAATTATCACGCCAGAGCTTGTCGGAGTCAAACACAACTCGCTTCCGCTTGGTAAACTTTCAGGTCGTCATGCTTTCGTTGAAAAATTGAAAGAACTCGAACTTGCTTTCGAAGAATCAGAAATTGCAACGCTATTTGGCAAATTTAAAAAATTGGCTGATAAGAAACATGAAATTACAGATGCTGATATCAGAGCTTTGGTTGCTGGAACAGCAATTGAAAATCCAGAAGGCTTCCACTTTGGCGATTTGAAATTAACATCAAATGCTGATGATACGGTGACAGCCGAAGTACTTATGGTAAACGCTGACGGTGAAGAAGTTGAAGTTATTGCAAATGGAAAAGGTTCTGTTGAAGCTATCTATAACGCTGTCGATAAATTCTTCAATCAAACTGTCCGCCTTCTCAGCTACACAATGGATGCTGTAACAGACGGTATTGATTCACAAGCGCGTGTGTCTGTTTCAATTGAAAATGTTGATACAGGAACAATTTTTAACGCATCTGGTATTGATTTTGATGTGCTTAAAGCAGGTGCCATTGCTTATGTCAATGCGAATGCTTTTGTTCAAAAAGAAAATGCTGGTGAAATTGGCAAAGCCGTTTCATTCCGTGATGTGCCAACTAATTAAATAAGAAAGGAATTTATAGAGAAGCAACGATGTTGCTTGCGGTATCTCATTATGACGAAAAAAATTGTTACACTTGCTGGTGATGGTATTGGTCCAGAAATTATGGCAGCAGGCTTAGAAGTCCTTGAAGCTGTGGCTTCAAAAATTAATTTTGATTATGACATTGATGCAAAACCTTTTGGTGGCGCAGGAATTGATGCCAATGGTCATCCACTACCAAAAGAAACTTTGGATGCGGCAAAATCAGCTGATGCGATTTTATTAGCTGCCATTGGTGGTCCAAAGTATGATAACGCTCCTGTTCGTCCAGAACAAGGCTTGCTTGCCATTCGTAAGGAATTAAATTTGTTTGCAAATATCAGACCTGTTCGTATCTTTGATGCGTTGAAACATTTGTCGCCTTTGAAACTTGAACGTATTGAAGGAGTAGACTTTGTTGTTGTCCGTGAGTTAACAGGTGGTATCTATTTTGGTGAACATCAATTACAAGATGAATCAGCACGTGATATCAATGACTATTCAGCGCAGGAAATCCGCCGTATTATTCGCAAGGCATTTGAATTGGCACGACTTCGCGGCAAAAAAGTGACAAGCATTGATAAACAAAATGTCTTGGCGACTTCAAAATTATGGCGTAAAGTTGCTGAAGAAGTAGCCTTAGAATTTCCAGATGTCACGTTGGAACATCAATTGGTGGATAGCGCAGCCATGATTATGATTACAAATCCATCACGCTTTGACGTTGTGGTTACGGAAAATCTTTTTGGTGATATTTTGTCTGATGAATCAAGCGTGCTTCCAGGCACACTTGGTGTTATGCCATCAGCTAGCCATTCAGAAAATGGACCAAGCCTTTATGAGCCGATTCACGGTTCAGCTCCAGATATTGCTGGACAAGGCATTGCCAATCCTGTCAGCATGATTTTATCTGTTGCTATGATGTTGCGTGAAAGTTTTGGTGAAGTAGCTGGTGCAGAACTTATTGAAAATGCGGTTGATAAGACATTCAATCAAGGCATTTTAACACGTGATTTAGGCGGTAAAGCTTCAACAGCTGAAATGACCGCAGCTATTATTGCAAATCTATGACTTTAAAAGAATTAGCGCTTCTCATTTTCGTTTTTTGGAATGTTTTGACCTTTCTGACTTATGGTATTGATAAAAAGAAAGCAGAGCATGGACGTTGGCGAATTCCAGAGAAAACATTGCTTTTAGAGAGTATCTTATTTGGTGGAATCGGTGCTTTTCTTGGTGGAAAAATCTTTCATCATAAAACTTTGAAATGGTACTTTAAAGCTTGTTGGTCTTTGGGAATGGTGATTGATATTGCGGTTTTATACTGGTATATCGTCATTTGGAAATAGTAGCTAACTAGAAAATGAAATAGTGAGAAGAATTTGGAGGATGAAATGAGCGGAAAATCGATTTTTGATAAGCTTTGGGAACGCCATGTGGTTACTGGTGAAGAAGGCGAACCACAACTTATGTATGTTGACCAGCACTATATTCATGAAGTAACAAGTCCGCAGGCATTCCAAGGACTTAGAGATGCGGGTCGTAAAGTACGTCGTCCAGATTTAACGTTTGGAACGACTGACCACAATGTTCCAACGGTAGATATTTTCAATATTCGTGACTTGGTGTCAAAAAATCAAATTGATACCCTTGCTCGAAATGTTAAAGACTTTGGCATTGATGCGGCAACGCATGGAACAGAACGCCAAGGGATTGTTCATATGGTAGGTCCAGAAACAGGACGTAGTCAACCTGGTAAATTTGTTGTCTGCGGGGACAGCCATACGGCAACTCACGGTGCTTTTGGAGCAATTGCCTTTGGTATCGGAACATCCGAAGTGGAGCACGTTTTTGCAACACAGTGCATTTGGCAAGTAAAACCGAAGAAAATGAAAGTTGAATTTGTCGGCAAACCACAAAAAGGTGTTTATTCAAAAGACTTTATCCTTGCTTTGATTGCTCAATATGGTGTTGATGCTGGTGTAGGCTATGCGGTTGAGTATTGTGGTGAAGCCATTGATGCTCTCTCAATGGACGAACGCATGACCATTGCAAACATGTCGATTGAATTTGGGGCAAAAATGGGCTTGATGAATCCAGACCAAAAGACCTTTGATTACGTTAAAAGTCGTGAAGCGGCGCCTAAAGGTGATAAATTCGAGCAAGCGGTCGAAGATTGGAAAACATTGGTTTCTGACCCTGATGCCGAATATGATAAAGTTATTACCATTGATGTTTCAGGATTGGCACCAATGGTGACTTGGGGGACAAACCCTGAAATGGGTGTTGAATTTGGCAAACCATTCCCAGAAATCAAAGACATGAATGATGAACGTGCTTATCATTATATGGACATTAAGCCTGGTGATAAAGCTGAAGATATTGATTTGGGTTACGTTTTCATTGGTTCTTGTACCAATGCACGTCTATCAGACCTTGAATTAGCAGCTAAGATTGTTAAGGGCAAACATATTTCACCGAATCTGACAGCTATTGTTGTTCCTGGTTCTCGTCCTGTTAGGAAAGAAGCAGAGCGACTAGGGCTTGATAAAATTTTCATGGATGCTGGTTTTGAATGGCGTGAGCCTGGTTGTTCAATGTGTCTTGGAATGAACCCAGATCATGTGCCAGAAGGTGTTCATTGTGCCTCAACAAGTAATCGTAACTTTGAAGGGCGTCAAGGTTTTGGAGCGCGTACACATCTTTGTAGCCCAGCTATGGCGGCAGCGGCAGCAATTGCTGGTAAATTCATCGATGTTCGCCAACTGTCAGAAGTTCAGTAAAGGAGAGAGATAATGGAAAAATTTACTGTTTACACAGGGAAATCTGTCCCTTTGATGAATGATAATATTGATACTGACCAGCTTATTCCAAAACAGTTCTTGAAGGCTGTTGATAAAAAAGGTTTTGGTAAAAATTTGCTGTTTGAATGGCGCTATCTCAATGATAATTACGATGAAAATCCAGATTTTATCTTTAACAAACCTGAATATCGTGATGCAACGATTCTGATTTCAGGGGATAACTTTGGTTCAGGGTCATCACGTGAACACGCTGCTTGGGCTTTGGAAGATTATGGCTTTCGTTGTGTGATTGCAGGCTCATTTTCTGATATTCACTACAATAATGAATTGAAAAATGGGATGCTTCCAATTGTTCAACCTTTGGAAGTCCGTCAGAAATTAGCGGCGCTACCAGCTGGTGAAGAAATTATGATTGATTTACCAAACCAAGTCATCAAGTCAGCTGCGGGAGAATTTCCATTTGAAATTGATGGCGAATGGAAGCGTAAACTTGTCCTTGGACTTGATGATATTGGCATCACGCTTCAATATGAAAATTTGATAGCTGCCTACGAAAAAAATCGTCCAAGTTATTGGCAATAATTTAAAAAAAGTAGTAGGCAAAATAACAGTTGTAGTCATTCAATAAAATATAGAAAAAGTCTGAAATATGATTATTTCAGACTTTTTTGTGGTGTTTGTTTACTCTAAGCAAAATATGACGGCAGGCTTATTTTTTGATATAATAAACCTTATGGAAAACACAAAGAAAATAAAGAATTATCAAATCATGTTAGCACAGGCGAAAGCGCTATTTGCTAACGAAAAAAATCTGCTATCAAATCTTTCAAATGCTAGCGCTCTGTTAAAGATGACTTTACCAAATTCTGTTTTTACAGGCTTTTATTTATTTGATGGTCAGGAATTACTTTTGGGTCCTTTTCAAGGCGGGGTATCGTGCGTTCACATTGCACTTGGAAAAGGTGTTTGTGGCGAAGCAGCAGCTAATCAAGAAACGATAATTGTGGCAGATGTGACAAAACATGCTAATTATATTTCTTGTGATTCAGCAGCCATGAGTGAAATCGTTGTCCCTATGGTTAAAAATAACCAATTAGTGGGGGTTTTGGATTTGGACTCACATTTAACGGATGATTATGATGCGATTGACCAAGAGTATCTTGAAAAATTTGTTGCCGTACTTTTGGAAAAATCATATTGGAATTTGGATATGTTTGGAGTTGAAAAATAATGTATCAAGCACTTTATCGAAAATATCGTAGCCAAACTTTTGATGAAATGGTTGGGCAAACGGTCATTTCATCAACTTTAAAACAAGCAGTCTCTTCAGGAAAAATTAGCCATGCTTATCTGTTTTCTGGTCCTCGTGGAACAGGGAAAACAAGTGCTGCTAAAATTTTTGCTAAGGCGATGAACTGCCCTAATCAAGTCAATGGCGAGCCATGTAATCATTGCGATATTTGTCGTGATATTACAAATGGCAGCCTTGAAGATGTCATTGAAATCGATGCTGCATCAAATAATGGTGTTGATGAAATTCGTGAAATTCGTGATAAATCAACCTACGCACCAAGTCGTGCAACTTATAAAGTTTACATCATTGATGAAGTGCATATGTTATCGACAGGTGCCTTTAATGCTCTTTTGAAAACGTTGGAAGAACCAACAGAAAATGTTGTTTTCATTTTAGCAACAACAGAATTGCATAAAATTCCAGCAACGATTTTATCACGTGTGCAACGATTTGAATTTAAAGCGATTAAATTAGCAGCTATTCGTGAACATTTGGCTAATATTCTTGACAAAGAAGAAATTAGCTATGAAGAAGATGCCTTGACCTTGATTGCGCATTGTGCTGAGGGTGGAATGCGTGATGCGCTTTCGATTCTTGACCAAGCGCTTAGTTTAACACCTGATAATCATGTGTCGCTTGCTATCGCAGAAGAAATCACAGGTAGCATTTCAATGATAGCCTTAGATGATTTTGTGGCAAATGTTTTGGCAAATCAAACTAGTCAAGCTTTGGCAAATTTGGAAACTATTTTTGATAGCGGAAAGAGCATGAGTCGATTTGCGACGGATTTGTTAAATTACTTACGTGATTTATTGGTTGTTCAAACTGGTGGTGAAAATACACACACAAGTCAAAAATTCCAAGAGAATTTAGCAACTGCTGAACAAAATCGTATTTTTACAATGATTGATTTGGTGACGAAAGCTTTGCCTGAAATCAAAAATGGTGTTCAGCCAAAAATTTATGCTGAAATGTTAACGATTCAATTATCAGAAGCAGGAAAAGAAATTTCGACAGCACAAGTTCCAGACGGATTGTCAGATGAATTAGCAAAGCTCAAGAATGAAATCAAAGACTTGAAAGAAGAATTTTCTAAGATTGATAGCTCAGCTATTTCTCAAAAAACGGTAAGCCGCAAAAAATCAGTTACTGGCTTTAAGTTTAAAGTGGACCGCGTGAAGATTTTGACCATCATGGAAGAAACGATTGTTGATAGTCAGAAATCAAGGGAATATCTAGAAGCTCTTAAAGGAGCGTGGAATGAGATTTTGGACAGTATTTCTGCCCAAGACCGCGCGCTTTTGCTAGGTTCGGAGCCAGTTCTTGCCAATAGTGAAAATGCTATTTTAGCTTTTGATGCAGCTTTTAATGCGGAACAAGCTATGAAACGAACTGACCTTAACGATATGTTTGGCAACATCATGAGCAAGGCAGCAGGTTTTTCACCAAATATTTTGGCTGTTCCACGTAAAGACTTCAACAGTATCCGAACAGAATTTGCTCAAAATTTGAAAAAACAACGCAAAGAGCCAGCACAGGGAGAAGTGCAAGAAGAAAATTTCATTCCAGAAGGCTTTGGTTTCCTAGCAGATAAAATTAATAAGATTGAGGATTAAGAAGGGAGTGAGATAAATAAAAAAGTGAATTAGTAGTTTCGAAGACATTTGATTTCTCAATAAGTCTTAATTTCTTGTTTCTGACCTAAAGCGGTCTGTCCCAGACCATTTTGTGAGTTTTATTTCCCGATTATAAAGGCTTCCCCAAACCTTTATAACCAACCTATACATGGCTCGGAAGATTTGGGGAAGCTTTCGAGGTGGGAAATGGAGTCAAGTGCAGCTTGACATCAAAAAGGGGATAATAAGCTGATTTATCAGCTTATTATCCCCACTCAACTACTGCGCCTTGTAAATAATAACTATAATAAACAAAGAAGCTGAGCATTTTGTCCCACTCCTTTTTACACAACAGATTCTGTGAAATCTGTCAAAATAATGAAGATATGTTATAATAGAAATATGACTAAAAGCCGTTTTATATTTGTGGCGCTGATGTGCGCTTTTGAAACATACTTTTTTAATGAATGTTTATTTGAAGGTGATTATTTATTTGCTTTCTTTTGGGGAATTTTGCTTTTTCGTGATCTCCAGCGTACCTATAAGGTTGACAAATTCATTCACACGTTGAGTTCAACTACCAAGAAGAAAGACTGATTTCACCACTACGTAATAATTTTTCTTGACCATTGTCAAGTTTAACAAGAAGATGTCCATGGTCTGTGATTTCTTCAGCTACACCTGAAAAGAGAATATCATTTTCGATAAAGGTCACTTGTTTGTTTAAAACAAGTGATTTTTCTTTATAAACTTTTACCAAATCTTTTTGAGGAATTGTGAAGAAAAGCTTCCAAATTTCAGTGATTAATTGATTGCGTGTGATAGTTGGTTGCTCGCTAAAAAGGGTTCCAGCTTTTTGTGCAATATCGTCTGGGAAATCTGTGATATGAAAATTAAGTCCGACACCAATAATCACATCAGTGATCAAGCCAGTTTCAACAGATGAAATCGCCTCGGTTAAAATGCCCGCGATTTTTTTGCCATTTAGGTAGATATCGTTGACCCATTTTATTTCGGTTTCAATACCTGTCAGACGAGAAATGGCTTTGACAATACTAGATGCAACCATGAGCGTATAGGGTTTAACTTGTTCGAAAGGAACGTTTGGTTTTAGGTGAAGAGACATATAGATGCCACCTTGTTTTGAGGCAAAAAAACGTCTGCCAAAGCGTCCCTTAGCCATTTCTTGATTTGGAGCTAGGTAAAGGTGCGACTGTTTATCAGTATCGATATTATTTTTAGCATCTAACTGAGTTGACTCACTTTTTTCATTCAAAGTGACCGCAATATTAAGATTTGTCGCAATTTGTTCAGGGAGTAGTAAATCGCCTGAGATAATTTTATAACCGCGTTTTTTAATCGAATGAATTTGAACCCCCTTGTCTTCCAAGGTTTTAATAGCTTTCCAAATAGCTGTGCGAGATAGCTCAAATTCTTGCGCCAATTTTTCCCCGCTAACATAATCGTCTTGTGTCTTGAGATAATCATAAAGTTTTTTGTAGGTTTTCATATCTTTAGTATAATATATTTTTTCCAAATATTCCTAACAAAGCTTCAATATTGTTAAATTTATAAAGGTATTGTACATGAAGTGACAAAGATGTCATCACGGTAAAACTAATATCACCTTTGTAAAGATAGGTAAAAGTTATCACCTAATAATAAACTTTTTATAGGCATTTGCGGTAAAACGTGGTACAATAAGTGAGTTAATGAGTCCCGATAAGACAATCTGGCGGTTTAATAACGTGTTATTCTTCGTTAGCTCATCTTGATATACTTCAGTATTATCTGCGATTTCGCTGCCTTGACTAACCCGCCATTAACCGCGTCATCTCTTTTTAGAAGATGTAGATTGGTACTTTGTAACTCACTAGAAATGTCTGCTACTGAAAGTAGCTAGTCATTTCACGGAAAGCCGCTATGGCGGTTTCCTAAGTGACTTATTAGGTCAAAAACTAAAAATAATCGTTTTAGTTTTTGACCGTCATAACTCTCGCTGAAATGATGATATTTTTTGTACAGATATTTCAAGGAAAAAATTTTTTCCGACATTCTAATACTTAGAGGTGTTAGAATGAAAAATTAATGATATGGGGGGACATTTTTATGTCAGAACGTAAACTTTTCACGTCTGAATCAGTTTCTGAGGGGCATCCAGATAAGATTGCAGACCAAATTTCAGATGCTATTTTAGATGCTGTGTTGGAACAAGATCCTGATGCGCACGTTGCGGCAGAAACAGCCGTATATACTGGCTCAGTTCATGTTTTTGGTGAAATTTCAACGACGGCTTATGTTGATATTAATCGTATTGTTCGCGATACTATTGCCGAAATTGGTTATACTAATGCTGAATATGGTTTTGCTGCTGAATCGGTTGGGGTTCATCCGTCATTGGTTGAACAATCACCTGATATTGCACAAGGAGTTAACGAAGCGCTTGAGGTTCGCGGAAATGTAGACCAAGACCCGCTTGACTTGATTGGTGCAGGTGATCAAGGGTTAATGTTTGGTTTTGCTATTGATGAAACACCTGAATTAATGCCATTACCAATTTCACTTTCTCATAAATTGGTGAAAAAATTGGCTGATTTACGTAAATCTGGTGAGATTTCATACCTTCGTCCAGATGCTAAATCACAAGTAACTGTTGAATATGATGAAAATGACAAGCCGGTTCGTGTGGACACTGTTGTTATCTCTACACAGCATGACCCAGAAGCGACAAATGACCAAATTCGTCAAGATGTAATTGAAAAAGTTATCAAAGCGGTTATTCCAGAAAAATACCTTGATGATAAGACGAAATTCTTCATTAATCCAACTGGACGCTTTGTTATCGGAGGACCTCAAGGTGACTCTGGTTTGACTGGTCGTAAGATTATTGTTGATACTTATGGTGGCTATGCGCGTCATGGTGGCGGTGCTTTCTCTGGTAAAGATGCGACAAAAGTGGACCGTTCAGCCTCATATGCTGCGCGTTATATTGCTAAAAATATTGTTGCTGCTGGTTTTGCCACTAAAGCAGAAGTGCAATTGGCATATGCTATTGGTGTAGCGCAACCTGTCTCGGTTCGTGTGGATACATTTGGTACTAATACTATTACTGAAAGCAAGTTGGAAGCTGCTGTTCGTGAAGTCTTTGACCTTCGTCCTGCAGGAATTATTCAAATGCTTGATTTGAGACGTCCAATTTACCGTCAAACAGCTGCATATGGACACATGGGACGTACTGATATTGATCTTCCATGGGAAAAACTTGATAAAGTAGAAGCTTTGAAAGAAGCAGTGAAATAAAAAAGCTGGTTTGTAACTAGCTTTTTTTATTGTTATAACTCTAGATTCCGTGAAACATTGATAAATATATTGTTAATGTGTTCTGCAATTTCGTGTGGATTACGCGTTTTTTGTTCGGTTAACTGAGAAGAAATAATATCAGAATAACCACCGACAATAAAAGGGAGGAATGATTACAATGATCGAAACAATTACAGAGATTAAATAGTTTAATTTTCAAATCTTACGTTTTACAGGTGAATTGAGAAAAAGATACTCAGAAGTAAACCAAGATTTAAAAGTAATGTCAGATGTGATTTTGAAACATGCTATACTTGGTGGTACATTAGAGCAACATGTTCTGAAGATAATTACTTAATTGAAGTGGCAATGATCCATTATAGAGTTTCTTTATTCTACCCTAGCTTCTCTGATTACAGGAAATACGAAGCTTATAAGTCATTTAGATGATGTTTTGAAATGCACTATTAGCCATATTATTTAGGTTATTTTGCTATTCCTTATGGTAAGGAAAAGTTGCCTTTTATTTTTATCTCTAAAAAAGAGCAGATAGAAAAAGAGCAGATAGAACTTTAATTGTTATAGGAGGTTTTAACTTTTTTGCATGGGATTAAAAAACTTAACTTGACACATATAGGTGTGATGATATTGCTAAATTTTGTGATTTTACTTAAATATTCGAATCTAAAAAAATTTACCACATACCATCTGCTCATTCAGTTTGTCAATTTGAATAATATGTGTTAAAATGAAAAGGTTGAATTCTAGCAGAAAGTTTTGAATGTATGCGTAAAATTGTAATTAATGGTGGCAAGCCTTTAAAAGGTGAGGTTACTATTTCAGGTGCAAAGAATAGTGTAGTTGCTTTGATTCCTGCGGCTATTCTGGCAGATGATATTGTCATATTAGATGGCGTTCCTGCCATTTCCGATGTTGATAGTTTAATTGAAATCATGGAAATTATGGGCGCCAAGGTGAAAAGAGAAGAAGATACCCTTGAAATTGATCCACGTGGCATTAAAAACCAACCAATGCCCTATGGTAAGATTAATAGCTTACGTGCTTCTTATTATTTCTATGGTAGTTTGTTAAGTCGTTTTGGTGAAGCTACAGTAGGTCTCCCAGGTGGTTGTGACCTTGGACCTCGTCCTATTGATTTGCACCTTAAGGCTTTTGAAGCTATGGGAGCTATGATTTCGTATGAAGGCGAAGCAATGCGTTTGGCGACAAATGGTGAGTCTATTCATGGTGCACATATCTATATGGATACAGTTAGTGTTGGAGCAACGATTAATACGATGCTTGCAGCAACTAAAGCAAATGGTCGTACGATTATTGAAAATGCTGCGCGTGAGCCAGAAATCATTGACGTGGCTACTTTGTTAAATAATATGGGAGCTCACATTCGTGGTGCTGGTACAGATGTGATTACAATTGAAGGTGTTGATTACCTTCATGGCACACGTCACCAGGTCATTCCTGACCGTATTGAAGCTGGTACTTATATTGCCATGGCAGCAACAATGGGTGAAGGGGTTCGTATTACCAATGTCCTTTATGAACATTTAGAGAGTTATATTGCAAAGCTCGAAGAAATGGGTGTTCGTATGACGATTGAAGAGGATTCTATCTTTGTTGAAAAACAATCAGTATTGAAAGCTGTATCAGTGAAAACGTCGCCATATCCAGGTTTTGCGACTGATTTGCAACAACCAATCACACCGTTGTTGTTGACAGCTGAGGGACGTGGTACTATTCTAGATACCATTTATGAAAAACGTACTAATCACGTTGCTGAATTGGTACGAATGGGTGCTGATATTTCTATTGTTGGTGGTCGCATTGCTTACCAAGGACCAAATAAATTAACAGGAGCTCCTGTTAAGGCCTCTGATTTGCGTGCGGGTGCAGCGCTTGTTACTGCAGGTCTAATGGCAGAAGGTCAAACGGAAATTACCAACGTTGAATTTATTTTGCGCGGTTATTCAAATATCATTGAAAAATTAACAGCCCTAGGCGCTGATATTAAATTAATTGAAGATTAAGAGGAAGCCCAAGGGCTTCTTTTTTGGTAATAGGTGGTCAGATAGTCAGAGACAAAATGAGAACCTATTGTGATATAATAGGGATATGGATATTTGGACACGTTTAGGATGTTATGCGTTTTTTGAGACAGAACGCATGTATTTACGCCCTTTTACCTATAAGGATAGTCAGGACTTTTTTGAGATTTGTAGCAATCCTGATAATCTTCGTTTTATTTTTCCAAGTCAAGCTAGTCACCATGAAAGTGATTATCTAATGGTCCATTATTTCATGAAAGAGCCACTTGGGGTTTGGGCTATTGAAGATAAAAAATCTCATAAAATGATTGGCTGTATTCGATTTGAGAAGATAGATTTGAATCGGTCATCTGCAGAAATTGGTTATTTTTTGAATCAACAGTTTTGGGGACAAGGCTTGATGACAGAAAGCTTGAAAAACTTATGTTTTTTAAGCTTTCAGGAATTTGGCTTTAAAGAATTACATGTTATTGTCCATGGAGAAAATTTGGCTAGTCAACGTGTTGCGCAAAAATCAGGTTTCAAATTGAAACAACGCTTCAAAGGAAGTGACCGTTATACACGTAAAATGCGAGATTACGTTGATTATCAAATTAGTAAAGGTGATTATCGTTATGAGTAAACATCAGAAAATTTTAGAGTATTTGGAGAATCTTCCAGTTGGAAAGCGCGTGAGTGTGCGAAGCATTTCAAATCACTTAAAAGTGAGCGACGGTACAGCTTATCGTGCGATTAAGGAAGCCGAAAACCGTGGCATTGTTGAAACCCGACCGCGTAGTGGTACGGTTCGTATTGAGAAGAAGCCAGCTGTTCGTATTGAGCGTTTGACCTATTCGGAAATTGCTCGCATTAGTGACTCTGAGGTTCTGGCAGGTAAGGCTGGGCTTAGTCGTGAATTTAGCAAGTTTTCAATTGGTGCGATGACTCAAGAAAATATTTTACGTTACCTTGTTAAAGGTGGGCTTTTGATTGTCGGAGACCGTGAAAAAATTCAACTGTTGGCGCTTGAAAAACACAATGCTATTCTGGTAACGGGTGGATTTCCTGTTTCTAGTGAGGTGATTCGTGTCGCCGACGAGCTCGGAATACCTGTCATGGTTACGCACTATGATACCTTTACCGTGGCGACGATGATCAACCATGCTCTCTCCAATATTCGGATTAAAACAGATTTGACGACTGTTGAGCAAGTCTATCAGACCAAGGAAGACTATGGCTTTTTGCAGGAAGGTGCTACGATTCGTGAATTTAATGCGATGATTAAACAAACGGCAAATGTGCGTTTCCCTGTTGTAAATAGTAAAAATGTGGTTGTTGGCGTTGTTAGTATGCTAGATGTTGTTGGCAAGGAAAATCATATTGATATCAAGAGTATCATGTCGCGTAATCTGATTGTGGCAAAACCGCAAGCCAGTCTTGCTAACATCAGTCAGAAAATGATTTTTGAAGATTTGAATATGCTTCCTGTTGTAGCAGATGATTTGACCTTGCTAGGAGTTATTACACGCCGCCAGGCGGTTGAAAATCTACCAAATTTACAACATTCTAACCTTTATACATATAGCGACCAGATTTTATCAAATTTGCAATACGAAGATGGTGTTTATAAATTTGTGGTTGAACCTACGATGATTGATAATGCTGGTAATTTTGCCCAAGGTGTCTTGACAGAATTTATCAAGGACATTAGCGTTCGTGTTTTGACCAAAAAACATCAAAAAAATATCATCATTGAACAACTGATGCTTTATTTTGTACAAGCAGTTCAGATTGACGATTGTTTGGTGATTCATCCCCGTGTCATTACTGAAAAACGTCGTAGTTCGGTGATTGACTTTGAAATTCTTTTAGAGGATCAAATTGTTGCTAAAGCCTTGGTAACGACGAAAATTAACTAATACATAGTGGTTAACTTAAATGACAAAATCATTCCATTTTTGACAGTTTGGTGACTATAAGTGTATAATTAGTGTTATTGATGCATTTTTAGAGATTACTAATAGGAGTACATTATTGATATGATTACATTAAAATCGGCTCGTGAAATTGAAGCAATGGACCGCGCTGGAGATTTTCTAGCTTCAATTCACATTGGTTTACGTGAATTGATTAAACCAGGTCTTGATATGTGGGAAGTCGAAGAGTACGTGCGTCGTCGCTGTAAAGAAGCAAATGTTCTTCCACTCCAAATTGGGGTTGATGGTTCTATCATGGACTATCCTTATGCCACATGTTGCGGACTTAATGACGAAGTAGCACACGCTTTTCCTCGCCATTACATTTTAAAAGAAGGAGATTTGCTTAAGGTTGATATGGTTTTGAGTGAACCGCTGGATAAATCAGTTGTTGACGTTTCAAAATTAAACTTTGACAATGTTGCACAAGTTAAAAAATATACTGAATCATACTCTGGTGGATTGGCAGACTCATGCTGGGCATATGCTGTTGGTGAGGTGTCTGACGAAGTCAAAAATCTGATGGATGTTACCAAAGAATGCCTTTATATCGGAATTGAAAAAGCTGTTGTTGGTAACCGTATCGGTGACATTGGTGCAGCTATTCAAGAATACGCTGAAAGCCGTGGATATGGTGTTGTTCGTGATTTAGTAGGACATGGTGTTGGTCCAACAATGCATGAAGAACCAATGGTACCACACTATGGTAAAGCAGGTCGTGGTCTTCGTTTGCGTGAAGGTATGGTGTTGACTATCGAGCCAATGATTAATACAGGAACTTGGGAAATTGATACGGATATGAAAACTGGTTGGGCTCATAAGACACTTGACGGCGGTTTGTCATGCCAATACGAACATCAATTTGTTATCACTAAAGATGGACCTGTTATTTTAACAAGTCAAGGAGAAGAAAGAACTTACTAGGATGAATCGTAAGCAGCTTATAGACAAACTAGTGTCTAGATTAAAGTGGCAACCGCTACAGGTTTATTTAAAACATTACCAAAGTGCAGAGATTGATCTATCAGCGATTGCTGTCGCTTATTATTTATTGCTGACAGCATTCCCATTGATTGTGATTGCGGCAAATATTTTTCCTTATCTTAACATTGATATTTCAGTGTTATTGTCTTTCATGGAAAAAAATTTACCGACCAATCTTTACCCTTCTGTTTCGGCAATTACGACAGATATTTTTTCAAAACCTTCTGGTAGTATTTTGGGAGTTGCGACTTTAACGGCTTTCTGGACAATGTCTAAATCGCTGACCTCTCTACAAAAAGCTATTAACAAAGCTTATGGCGTTTCACAACACAGAGATTTTGTGATTGGGCGTTTGATTGGGGTTTTGGCAAGCTTGCTCATTCTTTTCCTACTGACGTTTGTGTTAATCTTTTCTACTTTTTCAAAGGCTGCTTTGCAAATTATCAGTACTCACTATGATTTGAGTGATACGGTTGCAACAGTCGTTCTGAATTTATCCCAGCCGGTAACTGTTTTGACGATTGTATTTGGGTTGATGTTATTGTATTTCATTCTACCAAATGTCAAAATCAGACGTTTTCGTTATATTTTACCAGGAACAATTTTCACTTCTTTCGTCATTGTGTTCTTGAATAATTTGTTTAGCAATTATATTTTGAGAACCTTTGAACGCATGGTTGACATTAAAACGTTTGGTTCGGTTGTGATTTTTGTTTTGATGTTATGGTTTATTTTCTTAGCGCATATTTTGATTTTGGGAGCTATTTTTAATGCAACCTATCAAGAATTGCGCCAAGGAAAAATGGAAAGCAGACGTGGTGATATTCTTTCCATCTTAACACACCGCAAACAAGATAAAGATAAAAAATAACACCTGTGGGGGTGTTATTTTTTATCTTTAAAAATTAGTAATTTACTAAACACATAGTTTAAAATGATAATAAGGACTTGTGAGAAAACAGTCTCAATCATGTTGACTAATGAAATATTATCATTGACAAATTGTCCGATAATGTGAGGGAATTTTGTGACTAAAAGGTAGGCTAAAATCAAGTCTAGGGCAAGTGTTGATAGACGCGCTACAAAAAATTTGACAAAACGGTTAAACCATCCTGTTCGAACTTGATTAAAGACGAAGTAGTCGTTTGTAAAGAAGGCAAACATGATAGCAATGACGTTAGCGATAACTGCGGAAGTCGTTGCCGATTGCGTTAGGGCAAAAATGACTAAGCGTGTTCCCATGTAAACGAGTGTGGCAAGAACACCGAAAAATAAGTATTTAAAAACTTCACTAGATAATAACTTTTTCATAGAACTACTATACCAAATTTTAACAATTTGTGCTATACTTTTAAGCGTTGTGTAAACAACCCTTGACGCTTAGTTCCCTTTCGTCAAGCATATTATAGACGTGAAGAGTTGTTGCTCTTTAACGTTAAAGGAGAAAGAATTTTTATGAAACATTTTACTATTCGTGATTTTGCGCAAGTAGCGCTTGTTGCTGCACTTTATATTGTGTTGACAGTCACACCGCCTTTAAATGCCATTTCTTATGGTGCTTATCAGTTCCGTGTTTCGGAAATGTTAGCGTTTATGGCATTTTACAATCGTAAGTATATTGTTGGGCTGACGCTTGGTTGTATGATTGCCAATTTGTACAGCTTTGGTTTAATTGATGTCTTTGTTGGTGGTAGCCAAACGTTTGTTTTTCTAACATTAGGTGTTGTTTTATTTGACCGTTATAAGGAGCAATATTTATTTAACGGCTTATTTAACAAAGCATTCTTTTACTTTTCATTATTGTTTTCGGCTTCAATGTTTACTATTGCGCTAGAATTATATTATGTTGGTGGCTCACCATTTTTGATGACTTGGTTTACATCAGCAGTAGGCGAACTTGCTTCGCTATTGATTGGTGCTATTATCATGGACAAACTTGGAAAACGTATTGATTTAACCGTATGATAGATTAAAAACTTCCTTTTTAGGGAGTTTTTTATTTAGTAAAATTCTTAAAAAATAGTTAGCTTTTTTAGAGAGCATTTTTTACCAGATATGTTAAAATAGTAATATGAAAAAACGTATTCAAGAATTGGTTGATGAGCTCAACCAGTACCGAAAAGAGTATTACACAGAGGACCAACCAACGGTCTCAGATAGCGAATATGACAAGCTTTATCGCGAGTTAGTCGAGCTTGAAAAAGCTCATCCAGAGTTGATTTTGCCAAATAGTCCAACGCAAGAAGTGGGTGGGCTTGTTTTAGATGGTTTTGAAAAATATCAGCATGAAACGCCGCTTTATAGCTTGCAAGATGCTTTTTCACGTGAGGAATTAGAGGATTTTGACCGTCGTGTGAAAGCTGAATTTCCCAATGCCTCTTACATGGCAGAGCTGAAAATTGATGGTTTGTCAATTTCACTAGTTTATGTTGATGGTGTGTTGCAAGTCGGTGCCACTCGTGGTGACGGCTCAGTTGGTGAAAATATCACTGAAAATGTCAAACGTATCAAGGACATTCCTCATAAGTTGGCACAGCCACTTAACATTACAGTTCGTGGTGAAGCTTATTTGCCAAAGACGTCATTTGATAAAATCAATGAGGAACGTCGTGATAGTGGTCAGACAGAATTTGCGAATCCGAGAAATGCGGCTGCAGGGACATTACGTCAGTTAAATACAGTAGTTGTTGCTAAGCGAAATTTGGCAACATTTCTTTATCAAGAAGTGGCATCAACTAGCATGATAACGCAAAATGATGTTTTGGAAGAATTGTCTCGCTATGGTTTTTCGGTTAATCCGCGACGTATCACGACATCTTCAATGGCAGACATCTGGAAATTTATTCAAGAAGTAGCCGCTGAGCGTGATAATTTACCATACGATATTGACGGTATTGTTATTAAGGTCAATAGTCTTGCTATGCAAGAAGAACTTGGTTTTACGGTTAAGGCGCCCCGTTGGGCAATTGCTTATAAATTTCCAGCTGAGGAAAAAGAAGCAGAAATTCTTTCGGTTGATTGGACTGTTGGACGTACTGGGGTGGTGACACCAACCGCTAATCTTAGCCCTGTTCAGTTAGCAGGAACAACGGTTAGCCGTGCGACTTTGCATAATGTGGATTACATTGCTGAAAAAGATATTCGCATTGGCGATACGGTCATCGTCTATAAGGCGGGAGATATTATTCCAGCAGTGCTACATGTTGTTGATAGCAAACGTGGTAAGCAAGTACCAATGCCGATTCCTGAAAACTGTCCGTCTTGTGGTAGTGAGCTGATTCATTATGAAGATGAAGTGGCTTTACGTTGTATCAATCCGCTTTGCCCAAGTCAAATTCAAGAACGTTTAACGCATTTTGCTAGCCGTGATGCCATGAATATCACAGGTTTAGGACCTTCTATCGTTAAGAAACTTTTCAAAGCAGAATTGGTTCATGATGTCGCAGACATTTACCAATTAACGGTGGAAGATTTGCTAAGCTTGGATGGCTTTAAGGAAAAATCTGCTGAGAAACTTTACAATGCCATTCAGGTTTCTAAGGAAAATTCAGCTGATAAATTGCTTTTTGGACTGGGAATTCGTCATGTCGGTGCCAAGGCTAGTCGTCAATTGTTGGAAGTTTTTGAAACGATTGATCAGTTGGTTGCTGCGGATGCTGACAGCATTGCTAGTATCGACGGTTTGGGAACAGTTATTGCTAACTCATTGCGTAGCTATTTTGCCAAAGAAGAAGCGACAGAGCTCTTGCATGAATTGGAAAATGCAGGTGTCAACTTTGCTTATCTTGGTAAGAAAGTTTCAAAAGATGCTCAATTAGCAGGTTTAACAGTTGTTTTGACTGGAAAATTGGAACGTTTAACGCGAAACGAAGCAAAAGAAAAACTGCAAGATTTAGGAGCAAAAGTGACCAACAGCGTGTCCAAAAAAACGGACATTGTTGTCGCAGGTACAGATGCAGGTTCAAAATTGACCAAAGCCCAAGCTTTAGGAATTGATGTCCGCGATGAAGCTTGGTTAGAAAGTTTATAAATAAGTTGAGGTATCTTTATGGCTAAGAAACAAAAACGTGCACGTTTAATCTACAATCCGACTTCAGGTCAGGAAATCATGAAGAAAAACGTGGCAGAAGTGCTAGATGTTTTAGAAGGTTTTGGTTATGAAACATCAGCTTTTCAGACAACATCAGAGCCAAATTCTGCTCGTGATGAGGCTAAACGTGCCGCGAAAGCTGGATTTGATTTAGTGATTGCTGCTGGTGGTGACGGTACAATCAACGAAGTTGTCAATGGGATTGCTCCGCTTTCTAATCGACCTCAAATGGCTATTATTCCGACAGGAACGACCAATGATTTCGCGCGTGCTCTTAAAATTCCACGTGGTAATCCAGTTGAAGCCGCTAAGATTATTGGTAAAAATCAAATTATTCAAATGGATATTGGACAAGCGCGTGAAGATACGTATTTCATCAATATTGCTGCTGCAGGCTCATTCACAGAATTAACATATAGTGTGCCAAGCCAATTAAAGACAATGTTTGGTTATTTGGCTTATTTGGCAAAAGGTGTTGAATTGCTACCAGGAATTCGTACAGTTCCTGTTCGTATTAAACACGAAAAAGGCACTTTTGAAGGCGAAGTTTCAATGATTTTCGCTGCTATTACCAATTCAGTTGGTGGTTTTGAACAAATTGCGCCAGATGCTAAGCTAGACGACGGAAAATTTACTTTGATTTTGATTAAAACAGCTAACTTGATTGAAATTTTGCGTTTGATTCGTTTGGTATTAGACGGTGGAAAACACATTGGTGACAAACGTATCGAGTATATTAAGACTGATTTCTTGGAAATCGAACCGTTATCTGATAAGAAGATGATGATTAATTTGGACGGTGAATACGGTGGTGATGCCCCAATTAAACTCCGTAATCTCAAAAATCACATCACATTTTTTGCTAATACAGATGAAATTTCAGATGATGCACTCGTTTGGAATCAAGAAGATTTAGCTTTGGAAGCTATTGCCCAAAAATTCACACAGGAAGTCGATGAGCTTAATTCAGAGGAATAGAAATTGAGTGCGAACCTCTGAAAAATACAGTTATCGTTCATTATCATAGCTAATATGGCAATTATTTTGACTATAGTTTGTGGAAATGGATTGACTTTTATAAAGGGACAGACAGTCAATTCTCAGGATTTAATAATTTTGGTTTAGTGGGAAATTTAACAATCGATAGTCCGTTCTTTTTGGAACACATTGTATGTAATTGTCAAAAATGATAATTCTTTTATCAAGACAAGAGACTTTAGAATTCAACGCAATAGTGGAGTTCCTACAAGTTATGGATTGTGGAGAGTGATGATACGCTTTATTGTTCACGTCAAATGGCAATTACCAGCCATTATTATAGTCATCGTGATAGCCGTGCTTTTGAGATGGCAATGAATTATCAGTATTTTTATCAGTACTAAAAAAACGGAGTTTCCTCTCTAGGCACTAACAGCAGCTATTGATTATATTGATTCTGTTGACCCAGAATATGTCCTTATTCTATTTGGTGACCATATTTACAAGATTGACTATGATGATATGCTTCGGACACATAAAGATAATTTAGTCAGTTTGACCGTTGCGGTTATTGAGGTAGCGCTTAAAGAAGCAAATTGTTTTGGTATTATGAACACAGACTCAAACGATCGGATTGTTGAATTTGAAGAAAAACCAGAACATTCAAAATCTACTAAAGCATTTTTGGAAAGCTAATATGGAATATATTGGTGAAGACAATATTGTACCACCAAACTTTATCACTGAATAAGCCAGCGTAAAAAATTCCCTCGTTGTTAATGGCTGCTTTGTTTCAGAAAAAGTTAATCATTTTATTCTCTCAACGAATGTTCAGGTTAAGAAAGATGCTGAAATACCTGTTTTTTAATCATAAGTGGCGTAATTATTGTTGAAGGGATTAAGATAAAATGTGTAATCGTTGGTGACAATACTGTTATCGGTGATGATATTGAAATTAATGGTATAGGTAAAGAAGTATAAATTTTTGGTTATGATGATGTAGTGGGGGCCAAATGAAGATTAATAAATGTACTGCGATTTTGGGAAATGTAGTGGGATATCATGATATGTCAACGTTAATTAAGTAGCATTTATGCGATTTTCTGTGGTCAAAATATTCGTTTTGTTTTTGCCCCTATCAGAGGTGGTCGTGAATGGGGAATTAATTCCTTGTTAAGCCACTATTTCCTAGGATTTTACAATAATAGTAATGATAGTAAATTTGTAGACAAAGATTACTATGAATAAGTTTTGACTTACCAGAAACGCTCTAGCAGTGACCAAACAGTTTACATGAACTGTGAAGAAATCTCTGTTCTGAAAAATTCAATAATAAAACTAATGGTATTTCTCAATGCCGTTGGACACAAATCACAGACCAATCACTTTCTAAAACCATTGATAAATGGATTGGCAGAGTGATATCCATGAACTGCGTAAGCTTAATGGTCTTGTCAACAATCCAGAGGTTTTAAATGATTTTCATCACACTAGAATAGGAAGAAAAACCTAATAAAGAAGCGATTTTGCTCGTTTCTTTATTTTTATTTTAAAAAACTAAACAAAGGTTAAGAATGAAATAGAAAAACGTTTCCAAAATTTGCGATTTCATTGACAATTTCCTAAAATAGGACTAAAATAACGAGGTAAAAAATTTTAAAAGGAGATTCAAATCATGTTGAATTTAAAAATCTTAGCACTTGGTATCGCCGTACTAGGGGTTAGTCTTGGTGAAGGTATCCTCGTTGCCAACATCGCTAAATCTGCTGCACGTCAACCAGAAATGTACAGCAAATTGCAAACCCTTATGATCATGGGGGTAGCCTTTATTGAAGGTACTTTCTTCGTTCTTCTTGCATCAACATTCTTCGTTGGTTAAACCTAACAAAGAATCTATAAAAAGAAGGAGGGGTAGAGTTGGAAACATCTGTAAATCCAACAGCGCAATTCTTTGGTATTGAGTTCGACTTGACCATTCTCGCGATGTCTCTCTTGACGGTGCTAGTAGCCTTTGTTCTTATTTTTTGGTTCAGCCGCAATATGCAACTAAAACCAAAAGGAAAACAAAATGTTTTAGAGTGGGTATATGAGTTCGTTCAAGGAATCATTAGACCTAATCTTGGACGTTATACTAGCAATTACGGTCTCCTCTTCTTTGGATTGTTCTTTTTCTTATTGATTGCCAATAACATAGGTTTACTTACAAAACTTGAAGTCGGTGACTATAACCTTTGGTCATCTCCAACTTCAAACGCTGCCTACAACTTTGGATTAGCATTGCTGATTGCTGTTGTTGTCCATGTTGAAGGTATTCGTAAGAATGGTATCAAAGAATACCTAAAAGAATATTTATCTCCAACACCAGTAATGTTGCCGATGAACATTCTCGAAGAATTTACCAATGTTATCTCATTAACATTACGTTTGTATGGTAATATTTTTGCGGGTGAAATTGTGTTGAGCTTGCTTGTGCAATTTGCACACTACAATATCGTAGCTGTACCATTTGCATTTATTTTAAATATGCTTTGGACAGGGTTCTCAATTTTCATCTCAGCAATCCAAGCTTACGTATTTGTAATGTTGTCATCAACTTATGTTGGTAAAAAAGTAAATCACGAAGAAGAATAATAAGAAAGGAGAAAGTATATTATGTCAACTCTTATCAATAGTACAAGTCTTGGTAACATTATTATCGTAACTGGCTCTTTTCTTCTCTTGCTTGTTCTCATTAAAATTTTTGCTTGGGAACAATTAACAGGAGTTTTCAAAGCTCGTGAAGAAAAAATCTCTAACGATATTGATGGCGCAGAAGCTGCTCGTGAAAAAGCAGAAGCATTAGCTGCTAAACGCCAAGAAGAGTTAGCTGGCGCTCGTACAGAGGCAACACAAATTATTGATGATGCCAAAGAAACAGGTAAAAATCAAGAGGCTAAAATCGTTGCAGAAGCACGTGAAGAAGCAAGCCGCTTGAAAGCTAAAGCTAATCAAGATATTGAACAAAGTAAAGCAGAAGCTCTTTCAAGTGTTAAGAGTGATGTTGCTGATTTGACTGTTCTTTTAGCAGAAAAAATCATGACAACCAACCTTGACAAAGAAGCTCAAAGCAATCTCATTGATAGCTATCTTGACAAGCTAGGAGATGCCTAATGGATAAAAAGACACAAGCTCTTGTTGAGCAATATGCGAAAAGTCTCGTAGAAATTGCTATTGAAAAAGACAGTTTAGCTGAACTCCAATCAGAAACAGAAGCCTTGTTGTCTGTTTTTGAAGAGACAAACTTAGCTAACTTTTTGTCAAGTTTAGTTGTTTCACGTGATGAAAAAGTAAAACTTGTTAGGTTACTTCAAGAGTCTAGTTCAGTATATATGAACAATTTTCTTGAGGTAATTTTACAAAACGAACGAGAAGTGTTCCTAAAAGACATTTTAGAAGGTGTTCAAAAAGATTTTGTTATTGCAACTAATCAACATGACATTGTTGTGACAACTGCAGTAACTTTAACAGATGAACAAAAAGAACGTATTTTAGCTTTGGTTGCTGAAAAATTCGGTGTTAAAGCTGGAAAACTCGTTGAAAACATTGACGAATCAATCCTCGGTGGATTTATCATTAATGTTAACAATAAAGTAATCGACACAAGCATTCGTCGTCAATTACAAACATTTAAAATGAATTTGAAATAGAAAGTGGTGTGACTTTTGGCAATTAATGCACAAGAAATTAGCGCTTTAATTAAAAAGCAAATTGAAAACTTCCAGCCAAATTTTGACGTCACAGAAACTGGTGTAGTCACTTATATCGGTGATGGTATTGCCCGTGCTCGTGGACTTGATAATGCCATGAGTGGAGAACTTCTCGAATTTTCAAATGGTGCCTTCGGTATGGCTCAAAACCTTGAGTCTAATGACGTTGGTATCATTATTCTTGGAGATTTTTCTACAATTCGTGAAGGTGATGAAGTTAAACGTACTGGTAAAATCATGGAAGTGCCAGTAGGTGAAGCTCTTATTGGTCGTGTCGTAAACCCACTTGGTCAACCAGTGGATGGTCTTGGAGATATCAAGACAACTGCAACTCGTCCAGTTGAAACACCTGCACCAGGCGTTATGCAACGTAAATCAGTTTCTGAACCACTCCAAACTGGTCTTAAAGCGATTGATGCTTTGGTCCCAATTGGACGTGGTCAACGTGAATTAATCATCGGTGACCGTCAAACAGGTAAAACATCTGTTGCGATTGATGCAATTTTGAACCAAAAAGGACAAGATATGATTTGTATCTATGTTGCTATTGGTCAAAAAGAATCAACTGTTCGTACACAAGTTGAAACACTTCGTAAGTACGGTGCTCTTGATTATACAATCGTTGTGACAGCCTCAGCTTCACAACCTTCTCCATTACTTTACATCGCTCCTTATGCTGGTGTGGCAATGGCAGAAGAATTTATGTATAACGGAAAACACGTTTTGATTGTTTATGATGATTTATCAAAACAAGCGGTAGCTTATCGTGAACTCTCACTTCTTCTTCGTCGTCCACCAGGACGTGAAGCTTACCCAGGTGATGTTTTCTATCTTCACAGCCGCTTACTTGAACGTTCAGCTAAAGTTTCTGATGCACTTGGTGGTGGTTCTATCACAGCCCTTCCATTTATTGAAACACAAGCTGGTGATATTTCAGCTTACATCGCAACAAACGTGATTTCTATCACTGACGGACAAATCTTCTTGCAAGAAAATCTTTTCAACTCAGGTATTCGTCCTGCGATTGATGCTGGTTCTTCAGTGTCACGTGTTGGTGGTTCAGCACAAATCAAAGCAATGAAGAAAGTTGCTGGTACCCTTCGTCTTGACTTGGCTTCTTACCGTGAACTTGAAGCCTTTACACAATTCGGTTCTGATTTGGATGCAGCAACACAAGCTAAACTTAATCGTGGACGTCGTACAGTTGAAGTGCTTAAACAACCTGTTCACAAACCACTTCCTGTTGAAAAACAAGTTGTGATTCTTTATGCACTTACTCATGGTTTCTTGGATGATGTGCCAGTTAATGACATTTTAGCATTTGAAGAAGCTTTGTATGATTACTTTGATGCACATTACGAATCAATCTTTGAAACTATCCGTACAACCAAAGATTTACCAGAAGAATCTGTCTTAGATGCAGCTATTAAAGCCTTTAAAGATCAGTCAGAATTCAAATAAGAGGGAGGTAGCATATGGCAGGCTCTCTTAGTGAAATCAAAGGGAAAATTATTTCAACTCAGAAAACAAGTCATATCACTGGTGCCATGCAAATGGTATCAGCTGCAAAATTGACTAAATCTGAGCAAGCAGCACAAGATTTCCAAATCTATGCTTCAAAAATTCGCCAAATTACTACGGATTTATTGAAATCAGAACTTATTAACGGTTCAAAAAATCCAATGTTAGCCGCACGTCCAGTTAAAAAAACAGGTTACATTGTGATTACATCTGATAAAGGACTTGTTGGTGGGTATAATTCTAAAATCTTGAAAGCTATGATGGATCTTATTCAAGAATATCATGCTGAAGATGATAATTATGCTATTATTGCCATCGGTGGTATCGGAGCAGATTTCTTTAAAGCACGCGGTATGAATGTTGTATTTGAATTGCGTGGTTTGGAAGATCAGCCATCATTTGAACAAGTCGGCAATATCATTTCAAAATCTGTTGAAATGTATAAAAACGAATTGTTTGATGAATTATATGTATGTTACAATCACCATGTGAACAGCTTGACAAGTCAAGTTCGTGTCCAACAAATGCTTCCAATTGCAGAATTAGATGCTGATGAAGCGGCAGAAGAAGGGACAACTGGTTTTGAGTTAGAACCAAGTCGTGAATTGATTTTGGAACAACTCTTACCACAATATACTGAAAGTCTCATTTATGGTGCCATTGTTGATGCGAAAACCGCTGAACATGCAGCTGGTATGACAGCTATGCAGACAGCGACTGATAATGCTAAAAACATTATCGCTGACTTAACAACACAATATAACCGTGCTCGTCAAGCAACCATCACAAATGAAATTATTGAAATTGTAGCAGGTGCTAACGCACTAGAATAAAAGTGAGTATTTCGTTTACTCACTAAAACAGGATTGAATTCCTAAAAAATCTAAAAGGAGAAAAACATGAGCTCAGGCAAAATTGCTCAGGTTGTTGGTCCAGTTGTTGACGTTGCGTTTGCAGCTGGGGAAAAATTACCTGAGATTAATAATGCATTGATTGTTTATAAAGATAGCGATAAATCTCAAAAGATCGTTCTTGAAGTTGCTCTTGAACTTGGTGACGGTCTTGTACGTACTATTGCTATGGAATCAACTGATGGGCTTACACGTGGATTAGAAGTTTTTGATACTGGTCGTGCGATTAGTGTACCAGTTGGTAAAGAAACTTTGGGGCGTGTGTTCAACGTTCTTGGGGAGACTATTGACCTTGATGAACCATTTGCTGAAGACGCACCACGTGAACCAATCCACAAAAAAGCACCAGCTTTTGATGAATTATCAACATCATCAGAAATCCTTGAAACAGGTATCAAAGTTATTGACCTTCTTGCACCGTACTTAAAAGGTGGTAAAGTCGGACTTTTCGGTGGTGCCGGTGTTGGTAAAACCGTTCTTATCCAAGAATTGATTCACAACATTGCCCAAGAACACGGTGGTATTTCAGTGTTTACTGGTGTTGGGGAACGTACACGTGAAGGTAATGACCTTTACTGGGAAATGAAAGAATCTGGCGTTATCGAAAAAACAGCCATGGTCTTTGGCCAAATGAATGAACCACCTGGAGCACGTATGCGTGTTGCCCTTACTGGTTTGACTATTGCTGAGTATTTCCGTGATGTTGAAGGACAAGACGTGCTTCTCTTCATTGATAACATCTTTCGTTTCACTCAAGCGGGTTCTGAAGTATCAGCCCTTCTTGGTCGTATGCCGTCAGCCGTTGGTTACCAACCTACATTGGCAACTGAAATGGGGCAATTGCAAGAACGTATCACATCAACTAAAAAAGGTTCTGTTACATCAATCCAAGCCATCTATGTGCCAGCCGATGACTACACTGACCCAGCGCCAGCAACAGCATTCGCTCACTTGGATTCAACAACTAACCTTGAACGTAAGTTGACTCAAATGGGTATCTACCCAGCTGTTGATCCTCTTGCTTCAAGCTCACGTGCCCTTGCACCAGAAATTGTTGGTCAAGAACACTATGAAGTGGCAACAGAAGTACAACGCGTCCTTCAACGTTACCGTGAATTGCAAGATATCATTGCAATCCTTGGTATGGATGAATTGTCTGACGAAGAAAAAACATTGGTTGGACGTGCCCGTCGTATCCAATTCTTCTTGTCACAAAACTTCAACGTTGCCGAACAATTTACAGGTATGCCTGGTTCATACGTACCAGTTGCTGAAACTGTTCGTGGCTTTAAAGAAATCTTGGAAGGAAAATACGATGATTTTCCAGAAGATGCTTTCCGTAACGTAGGTCCAATCGAGGATGTAGTTGAAAAAGCTAAGAAAATGAATTACTAATGAGGTGATACCATGACATATATGACTGTTCAGGTAGTAACACCAGATGGTATCCGCTATGATCACCATGCTAATTTTATTTCAGTAAAAACACCGGATGGTGAAATGGGGATTTTGCCAGAACACATTAACCTCATTGCTCCGCTTACTGTCCACGAAATGAAGATTCGTCGTATTGATTATGAGAATCACGTGGATTGGGTGGCTATCAACGGTGGTATTATTGAAGTGAAAGACAATCTTGTGACAATTGTTGCAGACTCTGCAGAACGTGAACGTGATATTGATGTTAGCCGTGCAGAACGTGCTAAGATTCGCGCAGAACGCAAATTGGAACAAGCTCAAAGTACTCACGATATTGACGAAGTACGCCGTGCACAAGTTGCGCTTCGTCGTGCTTTGAACCGTATCAGTGTTGGTAATAAATAATAAAAAGTCAGCTTTGCTGGCTTTTTTTGTTATGAGAAGCAAATTTTGCTATAATAAGACTATGGAAATTTTAAATAGTACTGTGACCATTTTGTGTCATTTGATATTCATTGCGATGACGCATCAATTGCTTCGTCAATTGTTTGATTGGTCTAAAATCATTAAAAATTCAGCGGAAAACGTTGGACAACTAAAAGTATTTATCTTGTTTTTTAGCATTGCTATTGGTTATCTCGTCAGTCATTTTTTCCTAGAAATCATTACAATGAGTCAAACTCTTTTCTTGAGTTTTCAATAAAAGCAATAATTTGTAAACTATGATATAATTTTAGGTATTATAATATAAGAATGGAGTTCGTTTTGGATAAAATTATTATTGAAGGTGGTAATACACGTTTGCAAGGAGAAGTAGTGATTGAAGGGGCTAAAAATGCTGTTCTTCCACTCTTGGCTGCAACAATTTTACCTGAGGAAGGAAAGACAATTTTAACCAATGTTCCAATCCTTTCAGATGTTTTTACGATGAATAATGTTGTCCGTGGGTTAAATATTCAAGTTGATTTTGATGAAGCTAACAATAAAATCGAAGTGGATGCTTCTGGTGATATTTTGGATATTGCTCCTTACGAGTATGTTAGTAAGATGCGTGCTTCAATCGTTGTTTTAGGACCAATTTTAGCACGTAATGGACACGCTAAGGTTTCAATGCCTGGTGGTTGCACGATTGGTAGCCGCCCAATTGACCTTCACCTTAAAGGTTTGGAAGCAATGGGAGCTAAGATTACGCAATCTGGTGGTGATATTACGGCGACTGTTGATGGTAAACTTAAAGGAACAACTATCTATATGGATTTTCCGTCTGTTGGAGCTACACAAAACTTGATGATGGCTGCAACTTTAGCAGATGGTGTTACCACTATTGAAAATGTGGCACGTGAGCCAGAGATTGTTGATTTAGCAATGCTTCTTAATAAAATGGGAGCAAACGTTAGAGGTGCAGGTACAGAAACATTAACTATTACTGGCGTTGATAATCTTCATGGTACAGACCACGATGTTGTTCAAGATCGCATTGAAGCGGGCACTTTTATGGTGGCAACAGCAATGACATCAGGAAATGTTCTTATCAAGGATGCTATTTGGGAGCACAACCGTCCATTGATTTCAAAGTTGATTGAGATGGGGGTTACTGTTATTGATGAAGAGGACGGTATTCGTGTGATTGCTGATACATCAAAATTGAAACCTGTAACAGTTAAGACACTTCCCCACCCAGGTTTTCCAACAGATATGCAGGCACAGTTCACAGCATTAATGTCAGTTGTAGATGGTGAATCAACGATGATTGAAACAGTCTTTGAGAACCGCTTCCAACATTTAGAAGAAATGCGTCGTATGGGCTTGCAATCAGAAATTCTACGAGATACAGCCATGATTCATGGAGGTAAAGAACTTCAAGGGGCACCAGTAATGTCAACTGATCTTCGTGCAAGTGCTGCTCTGATTTTGACAGGAATGGTTGCTAGAGGAACAACAACTGTTGGGAAGTTGGTTCACCTTGATCGTGGGTATTATAAATTCCATGAAAAATTGGCTGAGCTAGGTGCAAATATTAAACGCGTAAGTGAGGCTTAAAAATGACAAGTGGCTGGAAATACGTTGCAAAACAATTTGTTCTTATTCTGGTAATAGCTCTTTTGTCTTGTTTATTTTTGGCAATTGGTTTGATGATTGGTTATAGTGTCATTGGTGAAGGTAAAAATCCGTTTGCGATTTTATCTTTGGATAAATGGCAATCGATTATTGGAAAATTTACTGGAAATTAATAAGGTTTATTTTAGTGATTGTCTTAGGAACAATTATTATTTAGAAGTGGGATAATCGGCTTTATGATTTGAAATAAAGTAACGGTTTTTCCGCTTTTTTGATGAAAGGAAATTATGGCAAAGAAATCAAAATTGTCTAAACAGATAAAATCCCTGCTGTCTTTGGTGATTTTGTTAGTTGGGATTGGTACTGGTTGGGTGACGATATCAGATTCGAACGACCCGCTCAATCAAGTCGTTTCGTTAATTACTGGTGACTCCTCTTCTGAAATAACGTCAAATCAATCGAGTTCTGATTCAGCAACGCCAACACAAGCTTTGGCAGAGACGGTATTAACAGATAGTGTCAAAGAGCAGTTAGGAACAAATATAGAATGGAATGGTGCGGGAGCCTATATTATCAATAATAATCAAACCTCCCTAAATGCAAAAGTTTCAAGTCAACCTTACGCCAACAACAAAACGAAAACGGTGCAAGGTCAGACCGTTCCAACGGTTGCTAATGCTTTGCTAAGTAAGTCAACTCGTCAATACAAAAGTCGTGAGGAGACTGGAAATGGCTCAACGTCTTGGAAGCCAGCTGGTTGGCATCAAGTTCAAGACCTTTCAGGGACTTATAGCCATGCGGTAGATCGTGGTCATTTGCTTGGCTATGCTTTGGTTGGTGGTCTAAAAGGCTTTGATGCGTCAACAAGCAATCCTGACAATGTGGCAACACAGACTGCCTGGGCAAACGAGGCAAATTCGGAAAGTTCAACTGGTCAAAATTACTATGAATCCCTTGTCCGCAAAGCTCTTGACCAAAATAAACGAGTTCGTTACCGTGTTACCTTGATTTACGATGGAGACAATCTTTTAGCAAGTGGCACGCATTTGGAAGCCAAATCATCCGATGGTAGTCTAGAATTTAACGTCTTTATTCCAAATGTGCAAAGCGGACTAACATTTGATTATTATTCAGGTCAAGTTAGTGTGAATTGATTTATTCAATCTTGTCAAATGGCTAAAAATTTGCTAGAATGGGTTATAAATTGAATAGTGTCTTATGAGATTAGTAACCTTATGGCAGTTTTACAGGGAATGGAAGCCGTGACTGGAAGCTTCCTAGATGAAAGTTTGGCGAATTCACTCATGTTAAAGACGATAAATTAAGGTCTGCTAGTCAGATAAAAAACGGATGGTACCGCGTGTCAACGCTCCGCTATTGGAGTGTGGCACGTTTTTTCGTTTAAAAACATTTAGGGTCTTACCCAAGGAAGGAATTTTAATGGATTTACAAGCGCAGTTAGAGGAATTAAAATCATCTACGCAAGCTAAATTGGCTGAAATGCGTGGAAACAATGCAAAAGAACTTCAAGAATTACGTGTGCAAGTTCTTGGGAAAAAAGGATCATTGACAGAATTATTGAAAGGTTTGAAAGATCTTTCTAAAGAAATGCGTCCAGTTGTCGGAAAACAAGTCAATGAAGTCCGTGATGTTTTGACAAAAGCTTTCGAAGAACAAGCTAAAATTGTTGAAGCCGCTAAAATCCAGGCACAACTAGAATCAGAAAGTTTGGATGTGACACTTCCAGGACGTCAAGTTAACCTTGGTAACCGTCATGTCTTGACGCAAACAAGTGAAGAAATCGAAGATATTTTCCTTGGTATGGGATTCCAAGTTGTTGATGGTTACGAAGTAGAATCTGACTATTATAACTTTGAGCGTATGAATTTGCCAAAAGACCACCCAGCGCGTGACATGCAAGATACGTTCTACATTACTGAAGAAATCTTGCTTCGTACGCACACAAGTCCTGTGCAAGCACGTACACTTGATAAACACGACTTTTCTAAAGGTCCTTTGAAAATGATTTCACCAGGGCGTGTTTTCCGTCGTGACACAGATGATGCGACTCACAGCCACCAATTCCACCAAATCGAAGGTCTTGTTGTTGGGGAAAACATTTCTATGGGTGACCTAAAAGGAACGCTTGAAATGATTATCAAGAAAATGTTTGGTGAAGACCGTAAAATTCGTCTTCGTCCATCATACTTCCCATTTACTGAACCATCAGTAGAAGTTGACGTCTCATGCTTCAAATGTGGTGGTAAAGGATGTAACGTATGTAAGAAAACTGGTTGGATTGAAATCCTTGGTGCTGGTATGGTACACCCTCGCGTTTTGGAAATGTCTGGTGTTGATTCTGAAAAATATTCTGGCTTTGCTTTTGGTCTTGGTCAAGAACGTATCGCAATGCTTCGCTATGGTATCAATGATATCCGTGGTTTCTATCAAGGCGATGTCCGTTTCTCAGAACAATTTAAATAAAACGAGATAACCGAAAAACGATTGGAGGAAAAGATATGTCAGAAATAGAAGTTGAGAAAGTGACATTGGATAAATTAAGTATCTTTCAAGAACTTAATATTCAGACTTTTCGCGAAACTTTTGCTTTTGATAATACCGAAGAAGAACTTCAACAGTTTTTCGATGATAGTTACACTTTAGAACAACTCGAAAAAGGGGTAGCTGACCTAGAATCTGATGTTCATTTTGTCTTAGTTGATGGGCGTTACACAGACTGAACATGACCTAGAAAATGCCTTTGAAATTCAACGCATTTACATTCTTAACGAGTGTCAAAGATTAGGCTTAAGTAAGAAATTATTTGGGCTAGCGCTTGATGTGGCAAAAGAAGGCAGCTTTGATTGGGCTTGGTTAGGTGTCTAGGAACATAATATTAAGGCACAAGGGTTCTATCGAAAATATGGTTTTGAAAAATTTTCAGAACACTCTTTTAAAGTTGGCGATAAAGTAGATACAGATTGGCTTTTGAGAAAAGCCCTGAAAGAATAACAGTAGAAAGGGATAAAGAAGCTTGCCTGTCAAACGTATTTTGACTGCGAAAAGCTTTTAACACATTATTATGTTAGTAAGTTATAAATGGTTAAAAGAGCTTGTTGATGTTGATGTAACAACATATGAGCTTTCTGAAAAAATGTCAACAACAGGGATTGAAGTCGAAGGTGTTTCAACACCGTCTGAAGGCTTGACAAAACTAGTTGTTGGTCACGTTGTATCTTGTGAAGATGTTCCAGAAACACATTTGCACCTTTGCCAAGTGGATACTGGTGATGAAGAGTTGCGTCAAATTGTCTGCGGTGCTCCAAATGTGACTGCTGGTATCAACGTTATCGTGGCTGTTCCAGGTGCACGTATTGCTGATAACTACAAAATCAAAAAAGGTAAAATCCGTGGCATGGAATCACTTGGGATGATTTGCTCACTCCAAGAACTTGGTTTGCCAGATTCTATCATTCCAAGAGAATTTTCAGACGGTATTCAAATTTTGCCAGAAGATGCTAAGCCAGGTGATAGCATTTTCCCATATCTTGATTTAGACGATGAAATTGTTGAATTGTCAATCACGCCAAATCGTGCGGATGCTCTTTCTATGCGTGGTGTTGCTCACGAAGTGGCTGCCATTTATGGTAAAGAAGTTCATTTCCCAGAAAAAGAACTTAAAGAAGTTTCTAAAGCAGCAAAAGATGTTATCAACGTTGCTATTGAATCTGATAAAGTCTTGACTTACAAAGCGCGCGTGGTTGAAAATGTGACTGTTAAACCAAGTCCACAATGGTTGCAAAACCTTTTGATGAACGCTGGTATCCGTCCAATCAATAACGTTGTTGATGTGACAAACTATGTCTTGTTGTACTTTGGTCAACCAATGCATGCCTTTGATTTGAACAAATTTGAAGATAACAAAATCGTTGCCCGCAATGCGCGTGCTGGTGAGAAATTGGTTACTCTTGACGGCGAAGAACGTGAATTGATTGCTGAAGACCTTGTTATCACAGTTGCTGATAAACCAGTTGCACTTGCAGGTGTTATGGGTGGTCAAGCTACTGAAATTGATGACAATTCTAAAAACGTTGTACTTGAAGCGGCAGTCTTTGACGGAACATCAATTCGTAAAACAAGCGGTCGTTTGAACCTTCGTTCTGAAAGTTCATCACGTTTTGAAAAAGGTATCAACTATGCAACTGTTGCTGAAGCTCTTGATTTTGCAGCTGCAATGCTTACAGAATTAGCTGACGGTGATGTTCTTGCTGGTAGTGTTGAAGCTGGTTCAGTTCCAACTGAAGCTGTTGAAGTATCAACAACACTTGATTATGTTAACGTTCGTTTGGGAACAGAATTGACTTACGCTGACATTGAAGATGTCTTTGCCAAACTTGGCTTTGGTTTGTCAGGAAAAGCAGATGAATTTACAGTTTCTGTGCCACGTCGTCGTTGGGATATTGCTATCCAAGCTGATTTGGTTGAAGAAATCGCACGTATTTATGGTTATGATAACCTCCCAACTACACTTCCAGAAGCTGCAGGTACAGCAGGTGAATTGACAGCAACACAAAAATTACGTCGTAAAATGCGTTCAATCGCTGAGGGTGCTGGTTTGACTGAAATCGTCTCATACGCTTTGACAACACCTGAAAAAGCAACTGAATTTACATTGCAACCAAGCAACTTGACAGAATTGATGTGGCCAATGTCGGTAGAACGCTCAGTTCTTCGCCAAAATGTTATTTCTGGTATGCTTGATACTGTGGCTTACAACGTTGCTCGTAAAAATAGCAACGTGGCAATCTACGAAATCGGTAAAGTTTTTGAACAAAAAGGTAATCCAAAAGAAGAATTGCCAAACGAAGTCAACACATTTGCCTTTGCGATTTCTGGATTGGTTGCTGAAAAAGATTTCCAAACAAAAGCAACGCCAGTTGATTTCTTCTATGCGAAAGGTATCGTTGAAGCTATCTTTGCCAAACTTGATTTGACAGTTGATTATGTAGCTGAAAAAGGTCTTGCTAGCATGCACCCAGGTCGTACAGCAAGCATTTACTTGGGCGGTCAATTAGTTGGTTTTGTTGGACAAGTTCACCCACAAACTGCTAAAAACTACAACGTTCCAGAAACTCACGTGGCTGAATTGAATTTGGATATCATTGAAGCAGCGCTTCACGCTGACAAAGCGTTTGTTGAAATCACTAAATTCCCTACTGTTTCTCGTGACATTGCTTTGCTATTACCGGCAGCAACAACTCATAAAGAAATCCTAGCAGCGATTGAATCAGCTAAAGTGAAACGTTTGACTGACATCAAACTCTTTGATGTTTATGCTGGAGCAAATATCGCTGAAGGCATGAAATCAATGGCTTACAGCCTCACATTCCAAAATCCAAATGACAACTTAACTGATGAAGAAGTTGCTAAATACATGGATAAAATCACTAAATTCCTTGTTGACCAACTCGGCGCAGAAGTTCGTTAATTTCCAAACTCATTGTGCTATTTTGGGTAATATAGATGATTCCCACCATTACGAAAGTAGTGGTGGGATTTTTGATGATTGTTGAGAGCTTATAAACACTTTGAAATCTGGTATAATAGGAGTAACGATTTGCTTAATGAAGGTATGTTATGAAATTACTATACACAGATATTCAGTATGATATGACTGAAATTTTAGTTGGAGAGGCAGTAGCTCAGGCAGATGCTGGTAAGCGTGTTTTTTACATTGCTCCCAACTCTTTATCTTTTGAAAAAGAAAGAGCAGTTTTGGAGTTGTTACGAGACGAAGCTTCTTTTGCGATTACGGTAACACGTTTTGCTCAAATGGCTCGTTATTTTGTGTTAAATGAAGCGCAGGTCAAGGAAAGCATTGATGACAATGGCTTGGCTATGATTTTTTATCGTGCTTTGTCACATTTTTCAGATACAGATTTGAAAGTTTTTGGGCGTTTGAAGCAGGATACGAATTTTATCAAGCAGTTGGTTGATTTGTACAAAGAATTAAAAACGGCTAACATGACTGTGCTTAATTTGACAGAATTGCATTCAGCGGAGAAGCAGGAAGATTTGGTGAAAATCTTTTTAGCGGTTAATGATATTTTGCTTGCCAATCAGTATGATAATCAGAGCAAGATTGCTTATTTTGCAAAGCAGGTTGAGGCAGGACATTTGGATGCCACGCTTGAAAATGTGAGCCTTGTCATTGACGGTTTTACACGCTTTTCAGCAGAAGAAGAGTATCTAGTAAGCTTGCTTGAAGAAAAATGTGCGCAAGTGATTATCGGAACTTACAGTAGTCAAAAGGCGTATAGAGCGGCATTTTCGACGGGAAATATTTACCAAGCGAGTTTAGATTTCTTGCGTGGTTTAGCGGCTAAATTCCATGCGCAACCGCAGTATGTTGAAAGTTCTCAGAAATCTCACGAGGCTTTTTCAAAATTATCAAAATTATTCGAAGCAAAGCACGACTTTACGAGTTCAGATGTGACGCTGACGGCTGATGATAAAAAACATTACGCTATTTGGGATGTCATTAATCAGAAAGAAGAGGTCGAGCATGTGGCAAAAGCTATTCGTCATAAGCTTTATCAAGGGTATCGTTACAAGGATATTTTAGTGCTCTTAGGTGATGTGGACAGCTATCGTTTGCAAATTGGCAAGATTTTTGACAAATATGACATTCCTTATTATTTCGGAAAAGCGGAGTCAATGAGTGACCACCCTTTGGTGCATTTTATTGATTCGTTGGAGCGTGTGAAGCGTTATCGTTTTCGTACCGAAGATGTTGTTGATCTGTTAAAAACAGGGCTTTATGGAAATTTCAAGCAAGAAGATTTAGACCTTTTTGAGCAATATTTGATTTATGCTGATATTAAGGGACAAAGCAAATTTGCCAAGGAGTTCACGATTGTTTATAAAGGAAAAAAACATTTAGCCTTTGTTAATCGCATGCGCGAGCAAATCATGACGCCTTTACTTGCTTTATTTAAGGCGCAAAAGCAACGTGGCTCTAGTTTGCTTGAGAAATTAATGACATTTTTACACGCCATTCATTTGCCTGATAATCTAGAAGGCATGGTAGCGACTTTTTCAGAAAATGAACAAGAAAAGCATGAGCAAGTTTGGCGGACATTTACAGGTATTTTAACGCAATTTCAAACGATTTTTGGGCAAGAAAAGTTATCGCTGGACGACTGTTTGTCCTTGATTCGTAGCGGAATGTTAGCTGCGCAGTACCGTGTAGTGCCTGCAACGGTTGATGTTGTTTCGGTCAAATCTTATGATTTGGTGGAACCGCACACCAATAAATTTGTCTTTGCTTTGGGCATGACGCAGGCACATTTTCCAAAAATTGCGCAAAATAGTAGTCTGATTTCAGATGAAGAACGTGCCCAAATCAACGAATCAACTGATGATAATCAACGTTTTGATATTGTTAGTCGCGAAAATATCAAGAAAAATCATTTTGCTGCCCTATCGTTATTTAACTCGGCGACAGAAGAATTGGTGCTTAGTCTGCCACAAATTGCCAACGAAGCCGAAGATACGGAATCTTCTTACTTAACCGAATTAGCTAGCTTTGGTGTGCCAGTTCTTGCTAAAGGTCGTAATCGTTTGTCAACGGATGCTGAGGACATTGGTAATTATAAGGCCTTATTGTCTTGTGTGATTGAAGTCAATCGTTTGGCGATTGAAGAAGAGCGTGAACTTAGCAAGGAAGAGCAAACTTTCTGGTCAGTTGCTGTTCGTTATCTTCGAAAAAAATTGGCAGCAGAAGGCATTGAATTGCCGCTGATTAAGGATAATATGCAAACTAAGACGGTCTCTGCCGACGTGATTGAGGCACGTTTTCCAAGTGATGAGCCGATTTTGTTATCATCATCTGCAGTCACTACCTTCTACAATAATCAGTATAAATATTTCTTGCAATATGTTCTTGGCTTGCAAGAGGTTGAGACGATTCACCCAGATGCCAGAAATCATGGTACCTACCTGCATCGTGTTTTTGAATTGGTCATGAAAGATGATTCAAACCATTCTTTTGATAGCAAACTTGATAAAGCTATTCAGATAACGAATTTGGAAGACGATTTCAAATTTGTTTACGAAGAAGATGAAGAAAGTCATTATTCTTTGACTGTCTTGGAAGATATTGCTAGAAGTACAGCAACGATTTTACGTGATGATGCTCAGATTCAAGTTGAAAGTGAAGAAGAAACGTTTGAATTAATGATTGCAAATAGTGTTCGTATCAGAGGAATTATTGACCGTGTTGACCGCTTATCAGACGGCAGTCTTGGCATTGTGGATTACAAATCAAGTCGCAATACTTTTGATATTCAGAAATTCTACAATGGTTTAAGTCCGCAATTGGTGACTTATGTGCAAGCTTTGCGTGATAAAAAAGGCTTGAGCGAGTCGGAGCATATTTTTGGTGCTATGTATTTGCATATGCAAGAGCCAAAAGTTGATTTGTCATCGGTGGCTACAACAGAGAAAATTTTAGAAAATTTGGCTAAAGAGTTGACTTATCGTGGTCTATTCTTGGAAGATGAAAAAGCGTATTTAGCCAATGGTCGCTATCATCTGAATGATTCGCTTTACAGTCAAGAAGAACTTGAGATTTTGCTAGCTTATAATCAAAACTTATATCTGAAAGCAGCAGAGCAGATTAAGAAAGGGCATTTCTTGATTAATCCTTATAGTGAGGACGGTAAGTCAGTTCAAGGAGACCAATTGAAGGCAATCACACGATTTGAGGCTGACCGCCATATGCCTTATGCTCGCAAATGGTATAAATTACCAAGAAAAGATAGACGTCAAGGCTTTTTGAGCCTAATGCAAGAAGAGGAGGAAACAGATGATCTTTAAACCATTTCTAACGTCAGAAGACATTTCTTCTCTACAAATCCAAGAAGCACAGTCATCCAAAAAACAAAAACGCACGCCAGAACAAATCGAAGCTATTTATAGTTATGGCAATAATATTTTGGTGTCTGCATCGGCTGGTTCTGGGAAAACCTTTGTCATGGTTGAACGCATTATTGATAAAATTTTGCGTGGTGTGACGATTGACCAGCTATTCATTTCAACCTTCACGGTCAAGGCTGCTGGGGAATTAAAAGAGCGTATTGAGAAGAAAATTAGCCAAGCTCTGCAAGAAACGACTGACAATGATTTGAAAAATTATCTCAATGAGCAGTTGCTGGGCTTACAGACAGCTGATATTGGAACCATGGATGCTTTTACGCAGAAATTGGTCAATCAATACGGCTACACGCTGGGAATTTCACCAACTTTCCGTATTATGACGGATAAGAGTGAGCAAGATATTTTGAAAAATGAAGTCTTTTTTGACCTTTTTTCTGATTACATGACAGGAAATAATGCTGAGCTTTTTCGTCAATTAGTGCGGAATTTTTCTGGTAATCGTAAGGATAGCACCGCTTTTAGAGGCATTGTTTATAAAATTTATGATTTTAGTCAAGCAACCGATAATCCACAGAAGTGGTTGGCAGAAGTATTTTTAAAAGGTGCTAAAACTTATACCGATTTTTCAGCAATTCCTGACCAAGAAGTCACGGATTTTCTGACTTGCTTGCATGATACGGCTGACCAGTTGCAAGATGTGACTGATTTAGAAGACTACAAGCAAAAAACAGCCAAAGGAACACCCACAGCCAATTATAAAAAGCATTTGAATATCATTGAGCATTTGCGTGAATGGGCACAGCATTTTGAAACTCTTTATGGTCGTGACGGACTTGGACGGTTGGCGACAGATGTGGCGAAATTGCTTCCAGCTGGTCCTGCTGTGACAGTTGCAGGAACGAAATATCCCGTCTTTAAAACCTTACAGGGGCGTTTGACTGGTTTGAAACATTTGGAAACCATTTTTAAATACCAGCCAGAAAGCCTTCCGTTGCTAGAGCTATTGCAGGCATTTATGCAAGATTTTTCAGAGCAATATTTACAAGCGAAAATCCAAGAAAATGCTTTTGAATTTTCGGATATTGCCCATTTTGCCATTCAGATTTTGGAAGAAAACGCTGATATTCGTGAACTTTATCAGAATAAGTATCACGAAGTCATGGTCGATGAGTACCAAGATAATAACCACACGCAAGAACGCATGTTGGAGTTGTTGTCGAATGGTCATAATCGATTTATGGTGGGGGATATCAAGCAATCCATTTACCGCTTCCGTCAAGCCGACCCACAGATTTTTAACCAAAAATTTAAAGATTTTCAAGAACATCCTGACCATGGGAAATTAATTTTGTTAAAAGAGAATTTCCGTAGTCAGTCAGAAGTTTTAGATGCGACAAACAGTATTTTTACGCATTTAATGGACGAGGCTGTTGGTGAGATTTTGTACGATGACACACATAAATTGGTCGCTGGAAGCCCTGCTCAAAAGGAAAGTCACCCAGAAAATAAAACGCAAGTGCTTATCTACGACATTGATAACAATAGTGACTTGCCAAGTGATGCCGAAGAAGGACAAATCAACCCTAACGAAGTCAAGTTAGTGGCTAAAGAAATCATTCGTTTGCACAATGAGGAACACGTTGCTTTCGAGGATATTACCTTGTTGGTCTCATCACGCACGCGTAACGACGGTATTTTACAAACCTTTGAACACTATGGTATTCCTTTGGTGACTGACGGTGGTGAGCAAAATTACCTTAAATCAGTCGAAGTCATGGTTATGCTTGACACGCTTCGCGCCCTTGATAATCCGCTCAATGACTATGCCTTAGTGGCACTCATGCGTTCACCGATGTTTTCATTCAATGAAGATGAGCTGGCACGCCTTGCGCTACAAACAACAGAAGATGACCATAGAGCTAATTTGTATCAAAAATTGGAGCATGCTTTAGCTGGCAAAGGAAGTCATAATGAATTGATGACAATCACTTTACATGATAAATTGGCTGATTTTATGGCTTGTTTTGTTGCTTGGCGTGAATTTGCCAAATGGCATGCGCTTTATGACTTGATTTGGAAAATTTACAACGACAGATTTTACTATGATTACGTGGGCAATTTACCACGTGCTGAGCAACGTCAAGCGAATTTATATGCTTTAGCTCTTCGTGCCAATAATTTTGAACGAACTGGTTTTAAAGGACTCTCACGATTTATTCGCATGATTGATAAGGTGTTAGAAAGTGAGAATGATCTTGCGGACGTTGAGGTGGCTCTGCCTAAAAATGCGGTGAACTTGATGACTATTCATAAAAGTAAAGGTCTCGAGTTCAAGTATGTTTTCATTTTGAATATTGACAAGAAATTTAGTATTCAGGATTTGATGTCACCCTTGATTTTATCACGTCAAAATGGTGCAGGTATCAAGTATCTAGCTGATATGAAAGGAGAGTTGGAAACGGACGTTTTCCCAACAGTCAAGGTTAGCATGGATACCTTGCCTTACCAGCTCAATAAGCGTGAATTGCGCTTAGCTACGCTTTCAGAACAAATGCGATTGTTTTACGTTGCCATGACCCGCGCAGAAAAGAAATTGTATTTGGTCGGAAAAGCAAGCTCCGAAAAGTTAGTGGATAAATATAGCGGTAAATCAGAAAACAATCATTTGCCAGTGGCAGAACGTGAGAATTTCATGACCTTTCAAGATTGGGTGTTAGCCATTTATGAGGCTTATAGCAAGGAGAACACGCCTTTTGCCGTTGATTTTGTCACGGACGAAGATTTGACAGATGATAAGATTGGTAAAATTGAAGTCACTTCTGTGATAACGCCAGATGATTTGACAGATAACCGCCAGTCTGAAAATATCACGGAAGCCGTGGATAGATTGGAAGCGGTCGAAAAGTTAAATGCGAAGTACCACGCAGCCATCAATTTGCCAAGTTTGAGAACGCCAAGTCAGGTCAAAAAACTCTATGAGCCAGTTATGGATACTGACGGTGTTGACGTGATGACAAAAGCCTATCAAGCACAACCAACATTTGAATTGCCAGATTTTTCGAAGAAAGCCAAAATTGAAGCGACAGCCATTGGTTCGGCAATGCATGAACTCATGCAACGTATTCCTCTATCAAAACAGGTGACGATAGCCGATATTACCGCGGCGTTAGCCCAAGTTTCGGCAGAAGATGAGGTGAAAGCACGTATTCGTTTGGAAAATGTCCTAGCCTTTTTTGAAAATTCAGAGCTCGGTCAGTTGATTCAGCAACATACGGACAAGATTTATCGTGAAGCACCTTTTGCCATGTTAAAAGAGGACCCTGACAGTAAGGAAAAATTCGTTGTCCGTGGGATTGTCGATGGTTACCTTGTCTTAGATGACCGCATCGTACTCTTTGATTACAAGACTGATAAATACAAAAATAGCGAGGAAATCAAGGAACGCTATCAAGGACAAATGGCTTTATATGCAGAAGCTCTCAGCAAGTCTTATGATAGAAAAAACGTTGATAAATACCTCGTTTTGCTTGGTGGCGAACAGCTAGAAGTTGTTAAACTATAAAATATCATATTGTTTTATCACTTGAATAAAAATAACCCTCTGAGATGTTCTTATCTCAGAGGGTTATTAGTTGTAAATGAAATGATTTTTGAATTCAGAGAATATTAGCTCCAGAATTTAGCAGCAATTTCTTGCCCTTGTTTGATTTTAGCCCATTGTTGTGGAATAGCGAGTTCATTTCCAGAGTCACATGAGGCAAAACCACATTGGTGAGAAAGGAAAAGACGTTCTTTAGGGATGATGTTGCTTGCTTCTTCTAAAAGTTTTAGAGCGCGTTCTTCATCATCAAGGTTAGTTGTTTTACTTGAAAGTAGCCCAAGAACTACTTCAGCATCCCTATCTTTCAAACTTTCAAGAGCTTTAAGGTCACCAGAGACTTCGCTGTCCCATTCAAGGAAGAAGCGGTCGTAGTGTTGCTCTTTCAAGAATTTTGTGGCGATAGCTTCATAAGTGCCACCAGCAGCAGAACGACTTTCGTAATTTCCACGGCAGTTATGTGTCCAAACTTTTAGCCCAAGTTTATGTCCATAGTCAGCAACTTCGTTGTTAATAGCGATGAATTCATCTGCCAAGTCTGCTAAACCACCATTTCCTTCCGCAAAAAAACTAGCAGGATTAGATTCGTCAAAAAGTTCCCAGAGACAATCGTCAAATTGGATGATTTCTCCACCAGCTTCTTTGTATTCTGTTAAAAATTCCTTGTAAGCGTTGATAAGACCAGCTTTTAGTTCTTCATTTGTCTTGTAAACTTGATTTTCCCCAGCCAATCCGTCAAAAATCGCCAATTCAGTGTAAGCATGCGCAGGTCCCCAAATGGTTAATTTGGTAGCTGTATCGCCAGCTTCTTGTTTAACGAGTTTAAAAATATCAAGAAAATGATGATTTTTACCAGAAAGTGGTTCAGTGATACGAATGCCAATGTCTTTGCGTGTTTCAAATTGACCACCGTCATGGTCTTGGAAAGTGTAACCATGGTCAGCAATATAGCGTTCGATACCTTTTAGTCCCCATACAAAATCAAGGTGCCACATTGATTTTGAATATTCACCGTCAGTGATAATATCAATACCGTTTGCCTTTTCTTCAGCAATTATTTTTTTGATGTCAGCTGTTTCGGTTTCTTGATAGCCGTCAAAAGCATCATAGAAAGGGTAAACAATATCATCACGATGTTCAATCGCTGTTTTATATTCACGTAAGTCTGCTGGTCGCAAAAGCGAACCAACGAGTTGAAATTTTGAATTAGCCATTTCAAATACCTCTTTATCTTTCTGTGTTCATTGTATAAAAGCTTTGCTATTTTGAAAAATAGTTATTTTTATAGGCTTATATATAGTTACAAACTATAACGAAAAAAGTATGTATTTGTCTGAAAATTTGGTAAAATAGGAAAAACTGACAAAAATTTTTGATGGGGCTTAAAGGACATCTAACATAAAATACGGCGAGGTAAAACCAATGCGTGATAATCACTTACACACACATTTTTCTTATGATTCGGATGCTCGATTCGAGGATTACTTAGAGCACTATGACGGCGATATTGTGACAACAGAGCACTACGATTTATCAAATCCTTATACGAAACAAGATGACATTCCTGATTATGATGCTTATTCTAAGGAAATAGCTGAGCTGAATGTCAAATATGGTAATCGCATCAAGCGTGGTATTGAGATTGGTTATTATGAGCCACGCGAGGCAGATATTACAGCTTTCTTGGCAAATAAAGATTATGATTTGAAACTATTGTCAGTTCACCACAATGGTATTAATGATTATCTAGATGATGAAGTGGCTGACATGGATAAAAATGCCATTATTCAAGAATATCTCGACAAATTGGAACATGCTATTGGTCGTGTAGAGGCAGACGTTTTAGCTCATTTTGATTATGGTTTTCGACTTTTTGAGGTTTCTGTGGCAGAATTACAAGTCTATGAAGAACAGCTCCGCCGCATTTTCCAAAAAATGATTGATTTTGATTTGGCATTTGAGTTAAATAGTAAATCAATGTACCTCTATCATCACGAGGACCTTTATCGCTATGCCTTAGGCTTGGTAAGAGAATTAGGTGGACATAAGTATTCCATTGGTTCAGACGGGCACAAGTTGGAGCATTTCCGCTTAGCTTTTGACAAAATACAAGCATTGCTAGACGAATGTGATATCAAAGAATGGGAGATTTTATAAAGGGAAATTTAGGATGAAAATCGTATTTTTACATGGTTTAGGACAAGACGAAACATCTTGGGATGAAGTGATAAAGGCATTGCCGAATCACGACTGTTTGAGTGTCAAGTTATTTGAAAGGGATGTTTTCCCAACAGATTTCAAAGTGTTGGAAGATAAAGTTCTTAGTATTCTGGAAAGTATTGATGAAGATTTTATTCTTGTAGGGTTATCACTAGGTGGCATGCTAGCGCTTGATATGATTCAGTTTAATTTGGCAAATCTAAAAGGGATTGTGGTTTCGGGTGGTCAATATAAAATGAAGGGGAATTTAGCTTTTTATATGCAATATCTACTTTTTGCTTGCACCCCAGCTCGGGTATTTGAAAAACAAGGTGTTGACAAACATGCCATGAAATCATTTTACGGAGGGCTTTCACAGTTCAATTTAGCTAAAGTATTAACAGAGGTTGAGTTACCAGTTCAACTTATTTGTGGCCAAAATGATAAGGCAAACTTACCAGCAGCAAAAGCCATGCACAAACTAATGACTAATTCACAGTTGAACATTATCCCAGATAGTGGGCATGTGTTAAATACAGAGTGTCCAGATGATTTTGCTAATATTATTAAAAACTTTCTAAATAGAATCATGTAGTCAATCTAGGCAAATTTTTAATAAAAAAACGCTATGAGCAATCTAACTCATAGCATTTTTTATACTTTTTTCAGCAATTAGTGAGAAACACGTTTGCGGGCTGCTTTTTTACGGTTTTCTTGAATGAAAGCAGCTTTTTCTTCTTCAGGATCAATAATGTTTTTCTTAATTGCAAAAACAGCGCCAGCAACAGTAGCAGCAGTAGCTACAACTCCAGTAGCAAGTCCTTTAGCAAATGCAAATTTTTTAGCCATAATAATTTTCCTCCTTACTGATAAGAACAGCGGGCAAAATCGATAATACCCATTATTAAGCAACGGAACGCAAACTTCTTGTCCAATCGCCTTTATGTTATAATAATGGTAACGAAAAATGACTTAAAATTCAAGTGAAAACGTTATTTTTATTAAAAAATAGGGCTTAGGACGGATATAAAGACGAGATGTCAGAAAAAATAAAATTAATTGTAGTAGTTGGTCCGACAGCTGTTGGAAAAACAGCTTTGGGAATTGAGTTGGCACAACAATTTAATGGTGAAATTATCAGCGGTGATAGCCAACAAGTTTACCGCCATTTGAACATTGGAACGGCTAAGGCAACTCCTGAAGAGCAGGCGGCAGTACCGCATCATTTAATCGATGTGCGTGATGTTGATGCCAATTATTCTGTTTACGATTTTGTGGCGGAAGCCAGTCAAGCAATTATGGAGATTGCTAGTCGTGGCAAAGTACCTATTATCGTTGGTGGTACAGGCTTGTATTTGCAGAGCTTACTTGAAGGGTATCACTTAGGTGGCGAGGTTGACCAAGAAAAACTATTGGCTTATCGTAAAGACTTGGAACAATTATCAGATGAGGTTTTATTTGAAAAAATAGCAGATCTGGGAAAAAAGATTCCAGAGATAAATCGTCGTCGTGCCATTCGTGCCTTGGAACTAGCCAAATTTGGGCAAAATCTTGAAAACAAAGAAACGAATTACGAGGCGCTTCTCATTGGGTTAAATGATGACCGTCAGGTGCTTTATGACCGTATCAATCACCGTGTTGACCTGATGCTTGAAAAGGGTATTTTGGATGAAGCCAAATGGCTTTATGATAATCACCGTAATGTTCAAGCAGCGCGAGCGATTGGTTATAAAGAGCTTTTTCCATATTTTACAGGCGACGCTTCTTTGGAAGACTGTGTCGAAAAACTCAAGCAGAACACACGCCGTTTCGCCAAGCGCCAATTGACGTGGTTCAGAAATCGCATGGCTGTCAATTTTTACACTGTTTCAGAAGTTGATTTTAAAGAAACTGTTATTCAAGAAGTTAACAAATTTTTAAAATAGAGAGAATTATGTGCGACGCACTTTTTTGTCATAGAGATTATAATGAAATGTCAGAAGAGAGTAACAGGGTTTCTCCTACTTTTTGGAACTTTTTATGTTATAATGATAGTTACGGATTAAAGAGAAAGGGGTGAGCAGATGATTGAAACAAGCAAGCGTCAGGAGCGTGTTATTTTACTAGGTGTTGAGTTGCCAGAGACGGAAAATTTTGAGATGTCAATGGAAGAATTAGCTTCTCTAGCTAAGACGGCAGGGGCAGAAGTTGTCTCTTCTTATCGTCAAAAGCGTGAAAAATACGACAGTAAGTCTTTGATTGGTTCGGGCAAATTAGCCGAGATTAAAGCGATTGTGGAGGCTGATGAGATTGACACCGTTATTGTCAATGACCGCTTGACTCCTCGGCAAAATGTCAATTTGGAAGTTGAACTTGGTGTCAAAGTGATTGACCGTATGCAGTTAATTCTGGATATTTTTGCCATGCGGGCACGTAGTCATGAGGGGAAATTGCAAGTTCATCTCGCTCAGCTCAAATATATGTTGCCACGTCTTGTCGGACAAGGGGTTATGTTGAGCCGACAAGCTGGTGGTATCGGTAGTCGTGGTCCTGGTGAAAGTCAATTGGAGCTTAATCGCCGCTCAATTCGTCATCAAATTTCAGATATTGAACGTCAACTAAAGGTTGTCGAAAAAAATCGTGAAACAGGTCGTGAAAAACGCACCGAATCACAAGTGTTTAAAATCGGTTTAATTGGTTACACTAATGCTGGAAAATCAACGATTATGAACGTTTTAACCAATGATAAACAGTATGAAGCTGATGAATTGTTTGCAACTTTGGATGCAACAACCAAACAAATTTATTTACAAAATCAATTTCAGGTGACGCTGACGGATACTGTTGGATTTATCCAAAATTTACCGACAGAGCTGGTTGCTGCGTTTAAGTCAACTTTGGAAGAAAGTCGTAACGTTGACCTTTTGTTGCACGTTATTGATGCCAGCGATCCAAATCATGCGGAGCATGAAAAAGTGGTTTTGAATTTGTTAAAAGAGCTAGACATGCTAGATATTCCGCGCCTAGCTGTTTATAACAAAATGGATGTTGCGGAGCATTTGGTGGCAACAGCTTTTCCAAATGTGCGTATTTCTGCGCGTGATAAGGACGCTCGCACACTCTTACGCCGTTTGATTATCAATGAAATTCGTGAGATTTTTGAGCCATTTAGCATTCGTGTTCACCAAAGTCAGGCTTACAAACTGTATGAGTTAAATAAAATTGCTTTGCTAGACCATTATGACTTTGCCCAAGAATACGAAACCATTACTGGCTACATCAATCCTAAAAATAAATGGAGACTAGAAGAATTTTATGACTGATTATATAAGCTTGGCTTTAAAATACGGTGGTTTTACATCACTCGATAAAGTTTATTTACAAAATACCTTGGAGCAGTTGACGGATGAGCAAAAACTCAGTTTTATCACACCGCCACCAAGTGTTATCAATGCTTATTTTGCGGAAATGTATCAAAAACAATCTCCAGAAGCCGCAACAGATTATTATTTTGAATTATCTAAAGAATTGCATTTGTTAAATGCTAACCCATCTTTTGATGAATACAAGCCCTTTATTCGCTTGAATTTATCAGGCAAATCATATGGCTTTACCTATGAAAATGATCAAGAAGTAGCGCGTGTTTTTTCTGAAAAGAATGAGGCGCTAGCTACAGATATTTTGTTTGAATTGGCACAGGTTTTCCCACAATACAAGGTTTACGTGGAAGAAGGACACATAAAGATGTCAAAAATGGATTTTAATGAAGAAGTCCTTGAGGACCTAACGCCACAAGAAAGTCTGCTCGGCCATGTTTCAAAATTAAAAGGAAATGTGGTTAAGCTACAAAGTTTTAATCGTGATGAATTAGTAGAATTACTAGCTCACTACAAAGGACAAGTTTATTATACCTTTGATCATCGTGAGTTCATCGCTTATGTAAAAGTACAGTAGAGGAAAGGAGATAAAAACTTCGGTTTTTATCATTATAGAATGGAATTACAATTTTTGGGAACAGGAGCGGGTCAGCCATCAAAGTCACGTAATGTGTCAAGTTTGGTTTTGAAGCTACTTGATGAAATCAATGAGGTCTGGATGTTTGACTGTGGCGAAGGCACACAGCGTCAGATTTTAGAAACAACAATTAAACCGCGTAAAGTTAAGCGCATTTTTATTACGCATCTACACGGAGACCATATTTTTGGTTTGCCTGGATTTTTAGCTAGCCGAGCTTTTCAAGCTAACGAGGAACAAACAGACCTTGAGTTTTATGGTCCTATTGGTATTCGTTCGTATGTTTTAAATAGCTTGCGCTTGTCAGGAGCACGCTTGCCATACCGCATTCATTTCCATGAATTTGACGAGAATAGCCTTGGTAAGGTTATGGAAACTGATAAATTTGTGGTTTATGCAGAAAAACTTGACCATACGATTTTCTGTATTGGTTATCGCGTGATGCAAAAAGATTTAGAAGGAACGCTTGATTCTGAAGCTTTGAAGGCTGCAGGTGTGCCTTTCGGACCACTTTTTGGCAAAATCAAGAGCGGGCAAGATGTTGTTTTAGACGACGGAACAAAAATCATTGCCAAAGATTACATTTCAGCACCAAAAAAAGGAAAAATTATTACCATTTTAGGTGACACACGTAAGACAGATGCTAGTGTTCGTCTTGGTTTGGGAGCTGATATTTTAGTTCACGAATCAACTTATGGTAAAGGTGATGAAAAAATCGCGCGTAAACATGGTCATTCAACGAATATGCAAGCTGCTCAAATTGCCAAAGAGGCCTCAGCTAAAATGCTTTTGCTTAACCACATTAGTGCTCGTTTTCTTGGACGTGAGTGCAAACAAATCGAAAATGACGCCAAAACAGTCTTTGAAAACACACACCTTGTTAAAGATTTGGAAGAAATTAGCTTATGAGAATTATAGCCATTACAGGAGCAACCGGTGGTATTGCTCAAGAAATCATCAAACATGTACCAGAAGACGATTATGTGATTGCCTTGGGACGTGATTTAAAGAAATTAAAAACACATTATGGTAAACGTTCAAATACAGAGTACTTTGCCCTTGATATGTCAAGCGATGTAGCAATTGCTGAAACGGTTGAAAAAATCTATGCTATCCATGGACGCGTTGATATTTTTATCAATAATGCTGGGTATGGAGATTTTAGTGATTTCGACACTTATACCACGGCGCAAATTCGTGATATGTTTGACATTAACACCTTTGCAACAATGACGTTTTCACGTTTAGTGGGCCAAAGGATGAAAGAAGCAGGGCAAGGTCATATCATCAATATTGCTAGTATTGCAGGTTTGATTGCTTCTGCCAAGTCTTCTGTTTATTCTGCAACAAAATTTGCTGTGATTGGTTTTTCAAATGCTTTGCGACTAGAATTAGCTGACAGCAACGTTTTTGTGACAACTGTTAACCCTGGACCGATTGCAACGAAATTCTTTGATAAAGCAGACCCTTCAGGAGACTATCTTAAAAGTGTTGGGCGCTTTGTTTTACAGCCAGAATACGTTGCGAAACGCACCGTTGCCATTTTTGGCAAGAATAAGCGTGAGCTAAATATGCCTTGGTCGCTTGCGGCGGCTCACAAAGCTTACACACTTTTCCCAAGAATTGCAGATTTTTTAGCTAGAAAAATATTTAATTACAAATAAAACAAGCGTCGTTTCAACTCTACATAAGAAGTGAGAAGTGAATGATAACAAGTAAATACAATTGGAAAAATATTGAAAAAGAGCCAGATAATGGCTTTTTTGAGCTGACAAAAAAAGAAAAACTAACAGAATTAGCTAGTCAGATTCTTTATAGTCGAGGTGTTGATACGGCAGAAAAATTGATTCAATTTTTATCAACGGATTTGTCACAATTGCATGACCCTTACCTTTTACATGACATGGATAAAGCGGTTAATCGTATTCGCCAAGCTATTGAGAATTACGAGCAAATCTTGGTTTATGGTGATTATGATGCTGACGGAATGACTAGTGCCAGCATTATGAAAGAAGCCCTTGAAATGTTGGGTGCCGAAGCCCAAGTTTATCTGCCAAATCGTTTCACAGATGGTTACGGCCCAAATGAATCAGTCTATAAATATTTCATTGAGCAGCAAAACGTTTCTTTGATTATTACGGTGGACAATGGCGTAGCAGGGCACGAAGCGATTGCCTACGCACAAAGTCAGGGGGTAGATGTCATTGTGACAGACCACCACGGTTTGCCAGCAGAGCTACCAGAAGCATTTGCGATTGTGCACCCAGAACACCCAGAAGCTGATTATCCGTTCAAATATCTGGCTGGCTGTGGCGTTGCTTTCAAAGTTGCTTGTGCTTTGCTAGAATCTATTCCGACAGAAATGCTTGATCTGGTGGCAATTGGAACAATTGCTGATATGGTGAGTTTGACTGATGAAAACCGCATTATGGTTAAAGTTGGACTTGAAATTCTGAAACAAACCGAACGCATTGGTCTGATTGAATTGATAAAAGTATCAGATGTGGATATGGCAGATGTCAATGAAGAAACGGTTGGTTTCAAAATTGCTCCGCAGCTAAATGCACTTGGTCGCCTAGATGACCCAAATCCTGCTGTCGAATTATTGACTGGCTTTGATGATGAAGAAGCGCATAACATTGCCAAGATGATTAATGCTAAAAACGAAGAGCGCAAGGAAATTGTTCAGAAAATCTTCGATGAAGCCATGAGCATGGTTGATTTGGAAAAGCCAGTGCAAGTATTGGCTAAAGAAGGCTGGCACCCAGGCGTTTTAGGAATTGTCGCAGGGCGTATTTTAGAACAAATCGCGCAGCCAGTGATTGTTTTAAATATCGAAGATGGGATTGCTAAAGGTTCTGCCAGAAGTATCGAGGCCATTAATATTTTCCATGCTCTTGATGAGCACCGTGATTTATTTGAAGCCTTTGGTGGACACGCTGGCGCTGCTGGAATGACTTTGGTGACTGAAAATCTTGATAAATTATCACAAGTTTTGTGTGATTATATTGCTGAAAATGATATTGACTTATCACAGAAAAAAGAGCTTGTTATTGATGAGGTTCTGGAGCTCTCAGAGATTAACCTTGATACCGTGCACAGTCTTGAAAAATTGGCACCATTTGGCATGGACAATCCAAAACCAGTCTTTGAAATTAAAGATTTTGTGGTGAAACAAGCACGCACTATGGGGCAAAATGGTGCGCATTTAAAATTAAAAATTGCCCAAGGCACAACGGCAATTGACCTTGTTGCCTTTAATCAAGGACATCTGGCGCAGGAATTTCAACAAGTGCAAAATCTTTGCCTTGCAACGACCTTATCGATTAATAAGTGGAATGGGCAAACGACTGTTCAATTAATGTTGGAAGATGCGCGTGTTGAGGGTGTTCAGTTGATTGATATTCGCTCCAAAACGGCTAGCCTTCCAGAACGTGTTCCAGTATTGACTGAAGATAGCACGGCAAATGAAGTTGTGGTGTTAGACATCCCTGATAAGGCTGAAGAATTAAAATCACTCTTTGTGGGTCGTCATTTTGAAGCCATTTATTTTAAAAATCATATTAAACGTGCTTATTATCTGACAGGCTATGGCACACGTGACCAATTTGCTAAGCTTTATAAAACCATTTATCAATTCCCAGAATTTGATGTCCGCTACAAGTTGAAAGAATTGAGCCAATACCTTAATATCCCTGATATTTTGCTCATTAAAATGATTCAGATTTTTGATGAATTAGATTTTGTAACCATTACAGATGGTGTTATGGTCGTCAACAAAGATGCTCAGAAACGCAGTATTTCAGAAAGCCAAATCTACCAAGACCTCAAACAACAAGTTAAATTCCAAGAGCTAATGGCGCTCGGAACCCCACAAGAAATTTACGATTGGCTGACTGATGAAGATGACTAAAAATAACCTCCTTGGGATATTATAGTTCCAAGGAGATTTTAGGGCTCTTTGTCAACTGTAGTGGGTGGCAAAGTTAAGCTCTAGCGAGAACAAATGATGTTCTCGCTTTTTTGCAGTTCAAAGCGATGTAAATGCGTTTTTTAAAGTTGTCAAAGTTCCTGTAACCAAAAGCGTTTCGTTTAATATCTTTGATGAGTTTATTGGTTGCTTCAAGTTTAGCGTTAGAATAAGGGAGCTTGATAGCGTTAGTGATGTATTTCTGATACCGAATGAAAGTTGTTAGTGCTATTTTAAAAGGATGATTAAGTTGAGGTAAAGCTTCACAAAATCAAACGCAAAATACCACTAGAAAGACAAAAGACGTTACTAATGATGATGACGGTTTTGTTTGGTAAATGACTAAAAAAGTAAGAATATCATATCTTTAATTATGTCATCATACAAAAAAAGATTCACCTAGACTCATAAAAGAGCTAGGTGAATCTTTTTTATTTTCGGTTTCTCAAACCGTCTTTTGGTGTGGTAAATGGGATACTGTCAGAAACTTGGGCGTTTGTGATACCCAATTCTGCCAAGGTTTCAAGGAATGGTTTGACATAGGTATCTTCTGGAAAGTTCTGTTTGACATCAATGGTGAATTTACCACTGGCACAAATCATATTAATTGAAATCCCGATTGTTCCTGCGCTGTAAAGGTGAATACTATCAATATATTGCTCGTTTTCGTTGAGAATGAATTGCCCAATGTAGCTAATGGTGTAAGTGTTGAGGTGAATATTTTCCATGAAAGCTAATAGCTTTTGTTTCTCTTCAAATGACGGCGCTTCATCTAGTTTATTATAAAGTCCGATGATACCATTAGCCTCTTTTTTACAGAAATCAATGTCTTTTTGTTGATTGAGATAAGTCCGATAGTTGGTAGCAATTTCCTTAAACGTTTTGCTTTTATCGTCTTTAGTATATGGTAGAATCGTTGATTTGACAGTATTTTTAAAGGTATTTTCATAACCAAGTGCTGCACGCATATCGGTGGCAATGTTAGCATTGATTGGTTTGTCAAAATCTGGGAAAAGTTTGGCAATGGTTTGACTGATCGCATAGCTTAGTAAAATGACAGGTGTTGCGTTGTTAGCTTTTGCAACTGACATGTAATCGCTTTGTGGAATGGTAATCTCAAAACGATAGTCGTTGATGTCATCATAATCGTAAAAGTCCCAGAAAGCATCAGCAGTATCATTTGGCAAAAGTGGTGTATCTTTGAGACGAATGCCTTCAGCTTGAGCATTAGAATGATAAAAACGTTGGCAATAGTAGTAAATGACTGTTTCAATGAATGGCTTGACACCGCGACCGTCGCAAAGAGCATGGTGAAAAGCAAAATAAGCAGAATTTTTATGATAAGTGACTTCTACCAAATGTTCATTGGTACGTAGGCTGCCAAGTTTTCCAAGATTTTTAGTGGGATGTGCAGCCATGGCGACAGGATTTTGCACGATGTAAAAGTCACCGTCTAATTCAATCAAACGTGTATTAATGTATGGAAAACGCATTAAGGCATAACGAATGGCTTCGGTCAAATCGCTACCAGAGACACGTTCTTTAAAACGAACCTCACAAACTTCGCTATCCATGCCTTGGCTCATATAAAGATAAGATTGTCCTGAATGTACCTTATCCAAGCTATCATCAGCGGTTGAGCCTGATTGGTTGATAAGATGCTCTTTACGCATACGTCCTAATTGATTGGCAGTTTGTTTTAATTGTTCAAACATATTGACACCTCCTATTTGGCATTATTATAAAACATTATGATAATGAAAAAAACGACAAGTTCTTGCTGAACTGTCGGTTTTTGAGAGTATAAATTTATAAATTAGTTTCTTGGTGATTAAGATTTTTATCTAAACTAGACAGTGTAATGATAGAAAAGAGTGCTAGTGGCAAATAAATAATAATGAGTGTTAACCACGGATTTACATCAACTGTTTCGAATGTAATTGTTGGCTGAAAATCGATTAAAGCGTGGATTAGGACAGGGAGTCAAAGTGAATTAGCAGTTATACGGATAATAGCAAAAACTAAACCTATCACCGTTACATAGAACACTTGTTGTAAAACGGCTTGGACTGGGCTATGTATGATATTGACCAAATGCAATAGCCCAAATATTGCTGAGGAGATTAGTGATGTTAATATTAATTTAAAACGATTATTTTGGAAAAGATTTAAAATGCCGGAGAAAAATAATCCTCGCACTAAAAATTCTTCAAATATTCCCGCCGATAATACAACCAGCAGAGAAGGTAGAAAGAGTCCAAACCCGCCCGATAAAATCCCTTGAATATTATCTCCAATATTTAAAGCTACTACTAAAAAGGCAATAAAAAGTAAAATTAAGATTGTTAGCCAAATTTTAGACATTCTTGATAGTTTAATAGACTTGTTAAATAATTTTTCAGATTTGATAAAGTAATACCAAATACCAGCTAAAATAACGCTAAGCAAAAATCTTAGGGAAGCACCAACAACTGTAGCTTCTTTACTCATATCCTTTAGAAAATTAGAGCTTATGACAAACGCCATAAATACGACTGTTCCGGTTACTAATTGTAAAAAGCCATTACTTTTTTTAATTGAATCTATAATCAAGTTTAGAATCCTCTACCTTTAGTATTATATCATTAATACAATAACTATAACATATTGTTTTTTATCCAGTCAAATAATATGAATTTGGGACAAAATGATTGACTTTTGATATAGATTCTAGTGACATGATGTAATAATTTTATTTCAATAGACTGTTGCAATCCATGATGATAACGTCAATTGTAATCGCTAAATAATTGAATTTAGTACAATTTAGTACTATAATGGGGATGTAAAAATATTGAGTATCAAGACCTTGTTCATGTTGTAATGGCTTGGTCTTGTAGGAGTTCTTGTTAGTGGAGGTAACATATGTGTACAGCTATAACTTATCAAACTAAAGACAATTATTTTGGTCGAAATCTTGATTTGGATTTTTCTTATCGTGAAGAAGTTACGATTTGTCCCAGAAATTATCCTCTTTCATTCAAGTACGAGACAAAACAAGACAATCATTTAGCAATTATTGGCATGGCAACAGTTGTAGATGACTATCCATTGTTTTATGATGCTACAAATGAAAAAGGATTAAGTATGGCAGGATTAAATTTCCCAGAAAATGCTGATTTTAAACCTGCTAAAGATGGTAAAACAAATGTTGCCTCTTTTGAATTCATCCTTTGGATCTTGTCGCAGTGTGAAAGTGTGTCAGAAGTGCGTCAACAATGTGAAAATTTAAATTTAACTGATGATGCTTTTAGTTCAGACTATCCTGTATCGCCCTTGCATTGGATGATTTCAGATAGCAAGGAATCTATTGTTGTAGAACCTGTAAAGGATAAAGTGGCTATATATGATAATCCTATAGGTGTTTTAACTAATAATCCAACATTTGATAAACAGTTATTTAATCTTAATAATTATCGTCACCTATCGCCAAAAGTATCTGACAATTTATTTTCAAAAGTTCTCGATTTAGATGTTTACAGCCGTGGTATGGGTGGAATAGGACTTCCAGGTGATTTGTCATCAATGTCGCGTTTCGTTAAGGTAGCTTTTACAAAATTAAATGCTGTAGCTGATTGTTCTGAAGCTAGTAGCGTTAATCAATTTTTCCATATTTTAAAATCTGTTGAACAACAAAAGGGCTTGTGTTATGTTGATGAAAGTAATGGATATGAGTATACTATTTATAGTTCTTGTGTGAACGTTGATAAAGGGATTTATTATTACACTACTTATGAAAATTCACAAATCACAGCAATTGATATGCATCAAGAAAATCTTGATAGCAGCCGGTTAATTCGTTACCCACTTCAAAAAGAATGGAATGTGCTTTATCAAAATAAATAGCAATCGAGGTGATAAGATAACGACATACAAAGATTTGTTAATAGATAATCTTAATCGTGCTTTTAATGGTGTGACCATAGAGGAAGCTAATCGCTTCCCTGTGGCAAATCAAGCGCCGCAGATAAAATCCATGACTTGGCTAGCTTGGCATACCGCACGAGAGCTCGATTTTCAAATTGCCGATTTGGCAGATGAAAGGCCAATCTGGCATACCCAAAATTGGAAAGCAGAATTTCTCTTTACCATAGCTGACGATGCCCAAGATTGGGCGCATAGTTTATCAGAAGCACGCTTGATTCAAAGTGATAATAAGGAAGCTTTATTCGGGTATTTAAAGGCTGCTACAATAGCAGCGATAAATTATGTTGAAACTCTAACAGAATCCGGTTTAGATGATATCGTTGATAACAATTGGACGCCAGCAGTCACACGCGGTGTGCGTCTGGTCTCCATTATCGATGATGCCAGCATGCATTCTGGTCAAGTCTTTTACAGCCGACGATTGCTTGGATTAGTGGACTGAAAAACTATCTATAAAAGACAAGAAGTCTCATGTTGAGGCTTCTTGTCTTTTGCTTAATAATGTAAGAAAAAAGAGACTTATTTCTTGACAAGTGAGTGAATACTCACTATAACGACTTTTATAAGTAACTAATCACTCACTTTTATCGAATATAGAAAGAAGGTTTATCAATGGAGAAAGTTATTGATTTGAAAGATTAAAAAAAGCTTTCTCTGCGCAAACGGTTTTGAATGGTGTGACCCTTGAAGTTAATAAAGGTGAAATCATCGGATTGATTGGTCCATCTGGTGCAGGAAAGTCAACAATGATAAAAACTATGCTGGGAATGGAAAAGGCAGATAGTGGAACAGCTTTGGTGCTCAATACTCAAATGCCTAATCGGAATATCTTGGGAAAAATTGGTTATATGGCTCAATCGGATGCTCTTTATGATGCCTTGACTGGTCTTGAAAATTTGGAATTTTATGGACAGATGAAAGGAATTGCCAAGAAAGACTTAACTTTGCAAATTCACCATGTAGCACGAGTTGTTGACTTGCAAGATCATCTTGATAAATTTGTCTCAGGCTATTCTGGAGGAATGAAACGTCGTTTATCACTTGCCATTGCCCTACTTGGAAATCCTGACTTGCTGATTTTGGATGAACCAACAGTAGGAATTGACCCTTCTCTTCGTCGAAAAATATGGGCAGAGTTAGATAATATTCGCCAGGAAGGACGTTCAGTGTTCATTACGACACACGTTATGGACGAAGCTGAACTTACAGATAAGGTTGCTCTGCTCTTATATGGTGACGTCATTGCTTTTGATACACCGCAGGGGCTCAAAGAGCGTTATGGTGTCAATACTGTGGAAGAAGCATTTTTGGCTGCTGAAGATAGAGAGGAACTTTAAGATGCGTATTCTAGCTATTTCTAAAAAAGTATTAAAAGAATTACTACGTGATAAGCGTACCCTAGCTATGATGTTTGTGGCACCAATTCTTATCATGTGGCTGATGAATGTCATGTTCTCGGCTAGCAGTACAACTTCAGTGATTATTGCTGCTGTTGATGTTCCAAGTAGTTTGATTGAAAATCTTGATGATGTGGAACATGTTGCTGTTGAAAAATATACTAGTGCTAAAGCGGCGCAAAAGGATTTAGACAATCAGGAAGTTGATGCGATTCTTACGGTTGATGATGATACTTATGATGTAACCTATGCCAATACAGACTCATCTAAAACCGCTCTAACCCGTCAAGCTATCAAATCGGTGCTTAGTTGGTCTATTACCAACCAGTTTATGAGCCAAGTTAAGGAAGCTGTAGCTGAAACTCCGAGTCTCACTTCCCTTCTCCCTACCAGCAATGTTAGTTCGACTGACTTAACCGAACATTATGATTATGGTGACGAAAATACGGGATTCTTTGCCAAGATGATTCCAATCCTTATGGGCTTTATGGTTTTCTTCTTTGTCTTTTTGATTTCAGGAATGGCGTTACTCAAAGAACGTACGAGCGGTACTCTTGATCGTTTGTTAGCCACACCTGTTAAACGTAGCGACATTGTGTTTGGATATATGATTTCCTATGGTATTATAGCGGTTATTCAAACTGTTGTTATTGTCCTTTCAACTATCTGGTTGCTTGATATTGAGGTAGTTGGTAATATTATCAATGTCATCATTGTGAATTTTGTTTTAGCCTTGGTAGCCCTAGCTTTTGGAGTTTTATTATCTACTCTAGCAAAATCAGAATTTCAGATGATGCAGTTTTTACCGCTGGTAATCATGCCTCAGCTCTTTTTCTCAGGAATCATTCCTCTGGATAGTATGGCAGATTGGGTACAACATATTGGTAAAATTCTTCCTCTTTCATATTCAGGAGATGCCTTGACTAAGATTATCATGTATGGCGATGGATTTAATAGTGTTGCCTTTGATCTTTTAATCTTATTAATGTTTCTTGTTGGTTTAACCACTGCTAATATTATAGGGCTCAAACGCTATCGTAAAGTGTGATATAATGAAAGAAGTGGTGATAAAAAGGAGTTTAGTTTTACATGACTGAAAAAAATATCGTTTTATCTTTTGAAGAACGTTTATCGAAAGTTAAAATGCCTTCGGGAAAACGCAATACCTTATTGGCAGCTATGAAGTTATTTGCAGCGCAAGGATTTCACGGAACATCGACTGCACAAATAGCAGAAGTGGCTGGAGTGAGTCAAGCAACTATTTTTAAATATTTTAAGACAAAAGAGGAATTGTTAATAGGTGTCTTGGAGCCAATGGCAGAACTTTTGAGTGCTCCTTTTATCCAAAATATTATGAAGTTTAGCAAGAAAGAAGATATTGTTCATTATTTTATTTATGATCGTTACGCTTTTATCAAAGCCAATCACTCATTGGTGAAGATTATTATTCAAGAACTATTGACGAATTCAGAAATGAAGCACTTTATTGGGAAACAGATGGAGCAATTAGCACCCTCTATTGATAAAATTGCTGAGCGTTTATGTGAAGGGAATTGTCTTCGAAAAACGGAGGTTATCCGTATTGCAATTTCACCTTTTTTTAGTTATATAATGCAAATGGTCACTTTTGATGTAGAAAGTCAAGATGAAGAATACGATCTCACTCTTTTAGAGCAGCAAACGTTAAAACTCTTGTCAGAATAAGGTTGGAGAAGATAATGTTTCATTTTAAAATGATGATGATACCTTATCTGAAACTGTCAAATTCACCTTTTATTACAAGTTGTTTGTCAGTATTACATTTTTCATAAAAGTGTGCTATAATAAAATGTAAAACATTTTTTGGCAAAAAGCCCATAGAAAGAAGAAAATGGATTTAAAAAATTATATCGCTACAATTGAAAATTATCCTAAAGAAGGAATCACTTTCCGTGATATTTCTCCTTTGATGGCAGATGGAAATGCTTATAGCTATGCTGTTCGCGAAATTGTACAGTACGCTACTGACAAGAAGATTGACATGATTGTCGGTCCAGAGGCGCGCGGATTTATCGTCGGTTGCCCTGTTGCATTTGAACTCGGAATTGGCTTCGCACCAGTTCGTAAACCTGGTAAATTACCACGTGAAGTAATCTCAGCTGATTATGAAAAAGAATACGGCATTGATACATTATGTATGCACGCTGATGCTATTAAACCTGGACAACGTGTTCTTATTGTTGACGACCTTTTGGCGACAGGTGGTACCGTTAAAGCAACCATTGAAATGGTAGAACGCCTTGGCGGTGTTGTAGCTGGATGTGCTTTCCTTGTTGAATTGGACGGATTGAACGGACGTAAAGCACTTGAAGGTTACGATACAAAAGTTTTAATGAATTTTCCAGGGTAATCATAGTTAAAAACTATATCTACTTAGAGGAATTATATAATTGAAAACTATATCTCCATATTTTATAATATTACTTAACGACAATATTATAGAATGGAGATATTTTCATGCCAATAAAACTTGATAAAGAATTGCCGGCGTTAGACATTTTACGCAAAGAGAATGTCTTCATTATGGATAATAAACGTGCCAAACATCAAGATATTAGACCAATGGATTTTCTCATTGTCAACTTGATGCCAACAAAAGAAGTGACAGAGACACAGCTTTTACGCCTATTAGCCAATACGCCTTTGCAAATTAATGTTGAGTTTCTTTATATGACGAGCCATGAGTCTAAAAATACAACTGCTGAACATTTAGAAACTTTTTACAAAACATTTGACGATGTGCGACATAAGTATTATGATGGATTAATCATAACAGGTGCTCCTATTGAAACTTTGGATTATGAAGAAGTTGATTACTGGAGCGAACTTTGTCAAATCTTTGATTGGTCTAAAACACACGTTTATTCTACTCTTCATCTTTGTTGGGGAGCGCAAGCGGGCTTGTACTATAAATACGGCATCAAAAAAGTTTTGTTAGACTGTAAGTTATCAGGTGTTTTTTCACAAGACGTTGTTAGCCCTGAAAATCCTATCGTACGTGGATTCGATGATAGTTTTATGGCGCCACATTCACGTTATACCGAGGTGTGTCGTGAAGACGTTGAAAAAATTGATGACTTGGAAGTTATTGCGGCTAGTGAAGTTGTTGGTTTGTCTATTGTGGCTAGTAAAGATTTGCGTGAAGTTTATAGCTTTGGACATTTAGAATACGATCGAGAAACCCTTGATAGGGAATATAAACGTGATGTTAAGGTTGGAAAAAATCCTAACCTTCCAGAACACTATTATTTGAATGACGACCCCGCCCAAAATGTGCCAATGCACTGGAATTTGGCAGCAACAACATTCTTTAGTAACTGGATTAACTATGCTGTTTATCAGGAAACCCCATATTCATTGGTAGAACTGGAAAAAGATTTTTCATTTTATGGTTACCTATAATCAGATAGGGTTAATTTTCTGACGATAAGACGTGCTAAATCTCTATTTTGGATGACTTGATGGATAGGATTATCTTTTAGGAATATTATTATGAGTTTTTTAGAAAATTTTAAATCGGGTAATTTGGTGTTACCGAGTGCTCTTCTTTTTCATTATAAAGATATCTTCAAAAGTTCAGATGACTTTTTGATTTGGCAGTTTATTTATTTGCAAAACACGACCAAAATGGATGACTTAGCGCCTAGTCAAATCGCAACTGCTTTAGACAAGACAGTTGCCGAAGTGAATCGTTCGATTTCTGATTTGACTGCTCAAGGTCTTTTGGACATGAAAACCATTGAGCTTGGTAGTGAAATTGAGGTTATTTTTGATGCAAGTCCAGTTTTGGCACTTTTAGATGACTTGTTAGCTAAACCTACGGAGACTCAAGAAAAACAAGCTTTAAATCCTATTAAAGAATTGGTTGAAGATTTTGAGCGTGAGTTGGGCCGCATGCTTAGCCCATTTGAACTGGAAGATTTGCAAAAAACAATTCGTGAGGACAAGACAGACCCTGATTTGGTTCGGGCAGCCCTTCGTGAAGCTGTTTTTAATGGTAAAACTAATTGGAATTATATCAATGCGATTTTACGTAATTGGCGTCGTGAGGGTATTACAACCATGCGTCAAGTTGAGGAACGTCGTAAAGAGCATGAGGACTCGAAAGCAGGCAAAGTATCCGTATCAGATGATTTTCTAGCTGCTATGGATTTATGGAGTGACTAATGAGAGTAGGACGTGAACGTTTAAAGAAAATCTTAGCTATTATTGGTGAGATGTATCCAGAGGCACGTGGTGAATTGGAGTGGGAGACACCATTTCAATTGCTAATCGCGGTCATTTTATCTGCGCAAACGACAGATAAGGCAGTTAATAAAATCACGCCAAACCTTTGGAAAAAATACCCTGAAATTGCTGATTTAGCCAATGCAAATTTAGAAGATGTTGAAGATTGTCTGAGAACGATTGGTCTTTATAAAAATAAAGCTAAAAATATCGTCAAGACAGCGCGAGCTATTTTACGAGATTTTGATGGCAAAGTTCCAAAGACTCATAAGGAGCTTGAAAGTTTGCCTGGAGTTGGACGTAAGACGGCTAATGTTGTTTTGGCAGAAGTGTATGGTATCCCGTCCATCGCTGTGGATACTCATGTGTCGCGTATCGCTAAACGTCTCAATATCTCAGCACCAGATGCTGATGTTACCGAAATTGAGCAAGACTTGATGAAGAAAATTCCAAAGAAAGATTGGATTTTAACACATCATCGCTTGATTTTCTTTGGACGTTATCATTGCTTGGCTAAAAAGCCAAAATGCGACATCTGTCCAGTTCAAGCCTACTGTAAGTATTACAAAGATAATGTGAAAAATAATTAGAGTTTGGGACGAAAATTGTTTACATAGTTATTATTTACAAGACGCAGTGGTTGAGTGGTTTCTAATGCGCTGATAAATCAGCTTTTACAACCCTACTTGACATCAAGCTTCGCTTGACTTTATTTCCCACCTCAAAAGCTTCCCCAAAGCTTTTGAGCTGTGCGGGGGTGAGTTATAAAGCTTTGGGGAACCTTTATAATCGGGAAATAAAACTTACGAAGTAAGTGTCAAAAACGGTTTAGGAATAGACCGTTTTAGGTCAGCAACAAGAAATTAAGACTTGCTGAGAAATCAAGTTTCTACGAAACTACTGATTCGCTTTTTAATTTTTAGGCTCATGAATAAAGTCTCCACTGGAGACTTTATTTGTCTCACTCCCTTTTGATATAATTGAAATGAATGATATTTTAGAAGGAAAATTTATGCAGACAGTATTATCACAACGTTTGGCTGCCGTGGCGGAATTTGTGCCGCAGGGGGCACGTTTACTTGATGTTGGAAGTGACCATGCTTACTTACCAATTGTTTTGACAGAAGGGGAAAAAATTTCATTTGCTATTGCAGGTGAAGTGGTTAAAGGACCTTATGAATCAGCCCTTCATAATGTTGCAGGAGCTGGTTTAGCTGATAAAATCGCTGTTCGTTTAGCAGACGGTTTAGCGGCTTTTGACGAATCTGATAATGTGACAGCTATCACCATTTGTGGCATGGGTGGTGGTTTGATTGCTGATATTCTCGCAGCTGGCGTTGATAAATTAGCAAGCGTTGAGCGTCTGATTTTACAACCTAATAACCGTGAGGATGAGCTTCGTGCTTGGCTTATGGCAAATCATTTCAAAATTATTGCGGAAAAAATCATGACTGAAAATGATAAATTCTACGAAATCATGGTGGTAGAACATGGGAAAATGACTTTGTCGGATACAGAATTGCGTTTTGGACCATTTTTAAATCAAGAAAAATCAGCAATCTTCAAATTACGTTGGAAACGTGAATTGAAAAAATTAGAGATTGCTTTGCCACATGTTCCTAAAAATCGTATCGATGACCGCGAAGCCATTTCACAAAAAATAGCAGCAATTAAGGAGGCTATCAATGAAAGCAAGTGAGATTATTGCTCGTTATGAGGCGTATTGCCCACGTGAATTATCTATGGAAGGAGATATTTCAGGGCTTCAAATTGGCACTCTTGACAAGGATGTTAAGCGTGTGATGATTGCACTTGATGTTCGTGAGACGACAGTTGCAGAAGTAATTGAAAAAGGTGTTGATTTGATTATTGTTAAACACGCTCCGATTTTTAAACCACTTAAGGACTTGGTCGCAACGGCACAAAATCAGATTTACATTGACTTGGTGAGGCACGACATTGCCGTTTATGTTAGTCATACTAACATTGATATTGTTCCAGATGGTTTAAATGATTGGTTTTGTGAGCTCTTGGAGATTAAGGACACTGACATTTTGACACCAACTGCAGATGGCTATGGGATTGGTCGTATCGGAAAGATTGAGGAGCAGACTTTTTCCGATTTTGCATTAAAAGTAAAAGAAAAATTCCATTTGGATAGTGTACGCCTAGTTGCTTATGGAAATCAAGAGACTCTCGTTAACCGTGTTGCGATTTGTGGCGGAAGTGGTCAAGGATTTTATCGTGACGCAATGGAAAAAGGGGCACAAGTGTATATCACAGGAGATATTTATTATCACACAGCCCAAGAAATGATTACTAACGGCATGCTTGCGATTGACCCTGGGCATCACATCGAAGTGCTTTTTATCGATAAATTGGTTGAAAAATTCAATGCTTGGAAAGCCGATAATCAATGGAATGTTGATTTTATAGCCAGCCAAGCAGAAACTAATCCATTTTTTCATTTGTAATAAGTTGTAGGATTGAGAAGAAGTCTCAATCCTATTTTGGTTTAAAAATGTCATGCTAATCCAGAATTTGCGTTATTTCAGTGCAGGAAATTCCTGAAAAACTTGCAAAATAGGAAACTTAGTGACAGCATTTCCAAAAAATGGTAAAATAGAATTGATAATTAATAAAGAGGGAGACCTAACTATGAAAGGTATTATTCTAGCAGGAGGATCTGGTACACGTTTGTACCCATTGACTCGTGCGGCTTCAAAACAACTTATGCCAGTGTATGATAAACCAATGATTTACTATCCACTGTCTACACTAATGTTGGCAGGAATTCGAGATATTTTAATCATCTCAACACCGACTGATATTCATCGTTTTGAAGAATTACTTGGTGATGGGTCAGAATTTGGAATTTCACTTTCTTATGCTGTTCAACCAAGCCCAGATGGATTGGCACAAGCTTTTATCATCGGTGAGGAATTCATCGGTGATGACAACGTTGCGCTTATCTTAGGAGACAACATTTATCATGGACCAGGACTTAGCAAAATGCTTCAAAAAGCAGCTAGCAAAGAAAAAGGGGCTACTGTCTTTGGTTACCAAGTCAAAGATCCAGAACGTTTTGGTGTTGTTGAGTTTGATGATAATCGTAACGCGATTTCAATTGAAGAAAAGCCGGAACATCCAAAATCTCACTATGCCGTAACAGGTCTTTATTTCTATGACAATGATGTTATTGAAATTGCTAAAAGTATCAAACCAAGTGCGCGTGGTGAACTTGAAATTACAGATGTCAACAAAGTTTACCTTGAACGTGGCGACCTTTCTGTAGAAGTTATGGAACGTGGTTTTGCGTGGCTTGATACAGGAACACACGAAAGTCTTTTGGAAGCGGCTCAATACATTGAAACTGTACAGCGTATGCAAAATCTTCAAGTGGCAAACTTGGAAGAGATTGCTTATCGTATGGGCTACATCACCAAAGAAGATGTTCATAACCTTGCACAACCATTGAAGAAAAACGAATACGGAAAATACTTGCTTCGTTTGATTGGAGAAGAGTAATGACTGAACAGTTTTTTGGTAAAGAATTAGCAGGGCGCAAAATTGATGCTATCCCTGGAATGATTGAATTTGATATTCCGGTCCATGGTGACAACCGCGGATGGTTCAAAGAAAACTTCCAAAAAGAAAAAATGATTCCTCTTGGTTTTCCAGAATCTTTCTTTGCAGAAGGTAAATTACAAAATAACGTTAGCTTCTCACATAAAAATGTTTTGCGTGGACTTCATGCAGAACCTTGGGATAAATACATTTCTGTGGCTGACGAAGGTAAAGTTCTAGGGTCATGGGTTGACCTACGTGAAGGTGACAGTTTTGGTCATGTTTATCAAACTGTTATTGATGCCTCAAAAGGTATCTTTGTTCCTCGCGGTGTTGCCAATGGTTTCCAAGTATTGTCTGATAAAGTTGCATATAGCTATTTGGTTAATGATTACTGGGCACTTGAACTCAAACCAAAATATGCCTTTGTTAACTATGCAGACCCAACATTAGGCATTAAATGGGAAAACTTGGAAGCAGCAGAAGTCTCTGAAGCTGACAAAAATCACCCATTGCTTAAAGACGTTAAACCATTAAGCAAAGAAGATTTGTAATACCTAATAAAAAAATAAATCAGAAAGGAATGTTCAGTTTATTAAAAAAACTGAACACGGGACTAAATCTCTGAGAAAAAAGATAAATCTTCCTAGACGCTAGTCGTCTACGTCGGACTTTCTATTTTTCCACGAGATTTTTCGCAAGCGAAACGTCCCTTTGTATCTTAAGTTATGTCTGAATACAAAAATATCATTGTAACCGGTGGTGCAGGTTTCATCGGTTCAAACTTCGTACACTATGTTTATAATAACCATCCAGACGTACATGTTACTGTTCTTGATAAATTAACATACGCTGGTAATCGTGCTAACTTGGAAGAAATCCTTGGTGACCGTGTTGAATTGGTTGTTGGTGACATTGCAGATGCTGAATTGGTTGATAAATTAGCTGCTAAAGCTGATGCTATCGTTCACTACGCTGCTGAAAGCCACAACGATAACTCATTGAAAGATCCAAGCCCATTCATCCAAACGAACTTTGTTGGAACATACACACTTTTGGAAGCAGCTCGTAAATACGATATTCGTTTCCATCACGTATCAACTGACGAAGTTTACGGAGATCTTCCACTTCGTGAGGACCTTCCAGGACATGGTGAAGGACCGGGTGAAAAATTCACTGCTGAAACAAAATACAATCCAAGTTCACCTTATTCATCAACAAAAGCTGCATCAGATTTGATTGTTAAAGCTTGGGTACGTTCATTTGGCGTTAAAGCAACTATTTCTAACTGCTCTAACAACTATGGACCATACCAACACATCGAAAAATTCATTCCTCGTCAAATCACAAACATTTTGTCAGGAATTAAACCAAAACTTTACGGTGACGGTAAAAACGTTCGTGACTGGATTCACACAAACGACCACTCAACTGGCGTTTGGGCTATCTTGACTAAGGGACGTATCGGTGAAACTTACCTTATCGGTGCAGATGGTGAAAAGAACAACAAAGAAGTTCTTGAACTTATCCTTGAAAAAATGGGTCAACCAAAAGACGCATATGACCACGTAACAGACCGTGCTGGTCACGATCTTCGTTACGCTATTGATTCAACTAAACTTCGTGAAGAACTTGGTTGGAAACCTCAATTCACAAACTTTGAAGAAGGACTTGAAGCAACAATCAAATGGTACACAGATAACCAAGATTGGTGGAAAGCTGAAAAAGAAGCTGTTGAAGCTAACTACGCTAAAACACAAAAAGTTCTTGACAAATAATCATAAAAGCCTATCGTATCAAGGGTTACAGCTTGGGCGACAGGCTTTTTTGTAGTTTTGGGGCATTTTCGGAGGCAACGTAAGGGTAGAAAAGTGCTATAATAGATTTAATTTTTCGGTAAAGGAGGAACAGTGATGAAAGATGATGTAAAATTAGCTCACGAAATTGCTAAAAGAGCACATCACGATCAAGTTGACAAAGCTGGTGCGCCGTATATTTTACACTCTGAGACTGTGGCATCGTTTGTCACGAAAGATGATGAAAAAATTGTTGCCTATTTACACGATGTGATAGAAGACACTCCTTATCAGCTGAGTGATTTAGAAGAAGCAGGTTTCTCGTCTGAAATCATAAAAGCAGTTGATTTATTGACTAGAAAAGATGGGCAATCGTACAAGCAATATCTTAAACTTGTTAAAACAAATGAATTAGCACGTGTTGTCAAATTGGCGGATTTAAAGCACAATTCAGATTTATCAAGGCTGGCTCAGGTCACTCGAAACGACATCAAACGTCTGAAAAAATACCAAGATGCCACTATATTTTTAAGCACTTAGATAGCTCTATGTGCTTTTTATCCCCTTAAAAATAGGAAATGCCGTCTAAGTTAACCTTTGATTCAAGAATTGTCCTTAGTTTTCTGGTACAATAGAATAAAACAAGAAAGAAGAGAGAAATGACAAAATTAGCAACGATTTGTTATATTGATAATGGTGAAGCGCTTTTGCTTTTACATCGCAATAAAAAACCAAATGATGTTCATGAAGGAAAATGGATTTCTGTTGGTGGTAAGCTAGAAGTAGGTGAGACACCAGATGAATGTGCGAAACGTGAGATTTTTGAGGAAACGCATTTTACTGTTAAAGAAATGGATTTCAAGGGAGTGATTACGTTTCCAGAATTCACACCAGGGCATGATTGGTACACTTATGTTTTCAAGGTAACCGATTTTGAGGGAGAATTGATTTCTGATGAAGAGTCACGTGAAGGAACTTTAGAGTGGGTGCCTTACGACCAAGTTCTATCAAAACCGACTTGGGAGGGTGACTACGAAATTTTTAAATGGATTTTGGATGATGTGCCATTCTTTTCAGCCAAATTTACTTATGACGACGAACAGCGCTTGATTGATAAAAGCGTGACATTTTATGATAAATGAGCGCATCATTCTAAAAAATGGTGATTTTAATAGAAAATGCTATAATGGAAGTTAGTTTAATCATCGATTGCAAACAGTAGTGAGGAGTTTACATGAATTATCATCAAGAGAAGAAATTTACAGATTCTTGGTTTTTTAAATGGTTTTTAAATAATCAAGCAGTTGTCGCTGTTTTGATTACTTTTCTTGTGTTTTTAACCCTTTATCTCTTTACCAAGATTTCATTTTTATTTACGCCGATTATATCTTTTATAGCTATTATTATGTTGCCTTTGGTGATCTCGGCAATTCTTTATTATTTAATCAAACCTTTGGTTGGTTTTATTGAGAAACGTGGCGTTAGTCGGACAACTTCTATTTTTATTGTGTTTGCGATTATCATTGCTTTGTTAATCTGGGCTGTGGCGAGCTTTATCCCAACGATTCAAGAGCAGTTAACGTCTTTCGTTGAGAATTTACCAAGCTATGTCAGAAGCATTAATGTTGAAGCTAATAAATTCTTAGAGAGCCCCTGGCTAGCCAATTATCAAGAAGAATTGGAAGAAATGCTGTCAAATGTGAGCACTAAAGCAATTGATTATGCGGAAGGCTTTTCAAAAAATGCGATTGACTGGGCATCAAATTTTGCCAGTGCTATTGCTCGTGTAACTGTGGCAATCATTATGTCTCCTTTTATCTTATTTTATTTCTTGCGTGATAGCGGTAAGATGAAAGAAGGCTTATTAAAAACACTTCCGACACGGATGCGCCGCCCAATTTCGCGTGTTCTCGGTGATATTAATAAACAATTAGCTGGTTATGTTCAAGGACAAGTAACGGTTGCTATTGTTGTTGGTATTATATTTACGATTTTCTTTAATATTATTGGTTTGCGTTATGCGGCTACTTTTGGGATCATTGCTGGTTTTCTTAACATGATTCCATATCTTGGGAGCTTTCTTGCCATGGTTCCAGTCGTTATCATGGGAGTTGTCCAAGGTCCGATTATGCTCATTAAAGTTTTGATAGCATTTGTTATTGAGCAGACAATCGAGGGACGTTTTGTTTCGCCTTTGGTTCTGGGAAGCAAATTGAGCATTCACCCGATTACCATCATGTTTATTTTGCTAACGTCTGGGGCAATGTTTGGTGTTTGGGGCGTTTTCCTAGGGATTCCAATTTACGCTTCAATCAAAGTTGTTGTTAAAGAAATTTTTGAATGGTACAAACGTATCAGTGGTTTGTATGAGGAAGAAGTACTTATTATAGAAGGGGAAGAAAAAGCTAAAGATGTTGAATAGTGAAAAAATGGTGGCTTCGATTCAAAAACAAGATTTGGAGCATGCTGATAAATACTTTAAACGCGCTTTAAAAGAAGATGATGCTGAGACGCTCTTGGAATTGGCAGAATATCTTGAAAGCATTGGCTTTTTGCCACAAGCAAGGGAAATTTATTTGCAGGAGCGTGAGAGTTATCCTGAAGTAAACATTAACCTAGCGCAGATTGCAACTGAAGATGGTGATATTGAGGGAGCTTTCTTGTATTTGGATGCCATTTCACCAGAAAGCGAAGCATATTTATCAGCTTTGCTTGTCATGGCTGATATTTACGATATGGAAGGTTTGACAGATGTTGCGCGTGAGAAATTATTGCTAGCTAGTAAAATCAGCGATGACCCATTGGTTATCTTTGGTTTGGCTGAAATTGAGTTAGAATTAGGTAATTTTAATCAAGCAATCAAAGAATACGCTAAGTTGGATAACCGTGAAATCCTTGAATTAACAGGGATTTCTACTTATCAACGTATCGGTCGTGCTTATGCTAGTCTTGGGAAATTTGAAGCAGCGATTGAATTTCTTGAAAAAACGATTGAAATTGAATATGACGACGGAACAATTTTTGAATTAGCCACTATTTTGTATGACCAAGGGGAGTATCAAAAGGCAAATGTTTACTTTAAGCAGTTGGATACGATGAATCCTGATTTTGAGGGCTATGAATACGTCTATGCCCAATCTCTTCATGAGGAAAACAAAACAGAAGAGGCGCTTCGTCTAGTTCAAAAAGGCTTGAGTAAAAACGAATTTGATACCAATTTGTTGCTTACTGCATCACAATTTTCATATGAGTTGCATGATTCTAAGCAAGCTGAAAACTATCTTTTGAAAGCAAAAGATGTTGCGATTGATGATGAAGATGTCTTAATGCGTTTGACCAACTTGTATTTGGAAGAGAAACGTTATGAGGATGTTGTTACTTTGTCACGCGATAATATCGACAGCGTCCTAACAAAATGGAATATCGCTAAAGCTTACCAAGCTTTGGAAGCTGATAAAAAAGCGCTCAATCTTTATGATGAATTGGCAACAGATTTATCGGATAATCCAGAGTTCTTGCAAGATTATGCTTATATTTTACGTGAATTTGGGCAAAAGGAACGTGCTCATCAGGTTGCAGAACGTTATTTGCAACTAGTTCCAGATGATGTGAATATGGTAGGATTTTTAAATGAAAATGAATTTTAGAAACCGTTTAATTAGTAATCTTATCACAGTCATTATTATTTTTTGCTTGCTAATTTTTTTTGACCATAGTGGTACACCATTACGTAATATCATTATTGTCTTTACAGGTTTTATTTTAATGACTGTTTATGATTTTGTTAAAACAAGACGGAAAAAATAAATAATAAAAGAAGTATAGCACATTAGAGCTATACTTCTTTTATTAATATTGATTTTCCTTACTTTTACACTAGTTTTATATAGGGCAGATTGATCTGTAAAAATAATTCATATTATGACATAGCTTTGTTATCAAATAACTATATTATTTGAATGTTTCTTTATAGAATCTTTATGTTGTGGCTTTTCTATTAATTCCGTTTTAATAATGCTGGTGTTACAATTATAAAACAAGGAGGAGTTATAAAAATGACTGTGATAATCAGTATAATCGGTCTATGTGCTGTGGCACTACTAAGTTATTATGTGTACATTCTCATGAAAGGAGATTCACAATAATGAGCTCAGTATTTCAATACATATTTTATCTAGCTATAGTAGTAATTCTTGCAATTCCGCTTGGAACCTATATTAAAAAAGTGATGAATGGCGAGAGGACCTTTTTGTCCAAAATTTTAACGCCTTGTGAAAATGCGGTATATAAATTATTGCGTTTAAATAAAGAAGAACAGATGAATTGGAAAAAATATGCTATTTCAGTATTTGTTTTTTCAGGAATAGGTTTTATTTTCTTATTTCTTTTACAACTTTTACAAGGTATTCTTCCAGGAAATCCCCAAGGCCTCTCAGGAGTAAAATGGGATTTAGCATTTAATACTGCAATAAGCTTTATTACGAATACAAACTGGCAAGCTTATAGTGGAGAATCTACAATGAGCTATTTGACACAATCTATCGGATTAACAGTTCAGAACTTTGTGTCAGCTGCTACTGGTATTGCTGTATTATTTGCTCTAATTCGTGGATTTAAAAAAGTGAAATCTGATGGATTAGGAAACTTTTGGGTAGACATTACAAGAATTATTATTCATATTTTAATTCCGCTTAACTTGGTCATCTCTTTATTGCTTGTTAGTGGTGGTGTGATTCAGAATTGGAAAAGCGCTGAAACAGTTTCTCTTGTTGAACCTATTGCAGTTAGCTCGAGAGGAGAAATCATTGAAAATGCTCAAATTGACTTATCTGATAATACTGTAACTGTTGACGGTCATGTTGTTAAGGATGCTCAAATTGTAAAAGAGCAGTTTGTACCAATGGGGCCAGCTGCAAGTCAGATAGCAATTAAGCAAACTGGGACAAATGGTGGTGGTTATACAGGAGTAAACTCAGCACATCCACTTGAAAACCCTAATGCTTTCACTAATCTCATAGAGATGATTTCTATATTGTTAATTCCTACCGCGCTTTGTTTTACATTTGGAAAAGCAGTAGGAAATAAAAAACAAGGTATTGCAATCTTTATGGCAATGTTTATCTGTCTTGTTTTAGCACTTGCTTCTATTGCAGTTAGTGAACAATTTGGAACAACTCAATTATCGCAAAATGGAGCGGTTAATCTTTCCATGACAAATCAATCAGGAGGTAATATGGAAGGAAAAGAAACACGCTTTGGTATTGCTTCTTCAGCTACTTGGGCAGCATTTACAACAGCTGCTTCTAACGGCTCTGTTAATTCTATGCATGATAGTTATACACCTCTCGGAGGTATGGTAACAATGCTATTGATACAACTTGGAGAGGTTGTATTTGGGGGTGTTGGTTGTGGACTTTACGGAATGCTTGCATTTGCTATTCTGACCGTATTTATTGCAGGTCTTATGGTAGGTAGGACACCAGAGCTGTTAGGTAAGAAGATTGAACCTTATGAAATGAAGTGGTCAGTGATGGTTTGTCTTGCAACGCCTATTGCTATTTTGGTAGGGAGTGGTATTGCTGCTATAGTACCAAATGTGGTAAATAGCTTAAATAATAGTGGTGCTCACGGTTTTTCAGAACTTTTGTATGCTTTCTCATCTGCAGGTGGTAATAATGGCTCTGCATTTGCAGGCTTTGATGCTAATACACCGTTTTTGAATATCACTCTTGGATTGGTTATGTTATTTGCTAGATTTCTCCCTATTATTGGGACACTTGCGATTGCAGGAAGTTTAGCAAGTAAAAAGAAAATTGCAACAACTGCAGGCACACTTTCTACAACAAATAGTACGTTTGTCTTCTTACTGATTGTCATTATTTTGTTAGTTGGAGCACTGAGCTTTTTACCAGCCTTGGCGCTTGGTCCATTGGCAGAATTTTTTCAGTAATAATATTTAAGGAGATCCTAACATGTCATCAAAAGTAAAAGGTACTTTTTCTGATAAAAAAATGATTGGTAAAGCTATAAAAGATTCATTTATAAAACTAAATCCAAAAACACAAGTTCAAAATCCTGTTATGCTTTTAGTTTATATTTCTGCAATCTTAACAACTATACTTTGGGCAGTATCTTTGTTTGGATTAAAGGATGCTTCTAGTGGCTATACACTTGCAATCACAATTATTCTTTGGTTTACTTGTATTTTTGCAAATTTTGCAGAAGCTATTGCAGAAGGCCGTGGTAAAGCTCAATCTGACTCATTACGTGCAGCTAAAAAAGATGTCGAAGCACATAAAATTCCGTCGCTAGACAAGAAAGACCAAATTACCCCTGTATCATCTGTTAGTTTAAAAAAAGGTGATTTCGTTATCGTAAAAGCAGGAGAGCAAATACCTGGAGATGGTGAAGTTGAAGAGGGGGCAGCATCTGTAGATGAGAGTGCCATTACTGGTGAATCTGCTCCTGTTATTCGTGAGGCAGGTGGTGATAGAAGTGCTGTTACTGGTGGTACCACAGTTCTATCAGACTGGATTGTAGTTAGAATCACAAGTGAGGCTGGGGAAAGTTTTCTGGATAAGATGATTGCTATGGTTGAAGGTGCTGCTAGAAAGAAAACACCTAACGAGATTGCCTTACAAATTTTTCTTATTGCACTTTCTATTATTTTTATTCTTGTTACCATGTCTTTATATACTTATTCAGTCTTTTCAGCAAAACAGGCAGGGATTAGTAATACAATTTCCATTACGACATTGGTAGCATTGCTTGTTTGCTTAGCACCAACAACTATTGGAGCTTTACTTTCTGCTATAGGAATTGCTGGAATGAGTCGCTTAAATCAAGCCAATGTGTTAGCTATGAGTGGTAGAGCCATTGAGGCAGCTGGAGATGTTGACATTTTAATGTTAGATAAAACTGGTACTATTACCTTAGGTAATCGTCAAGCTCATGCATTTATACCCGTAGATGGAGTAAGTGAAGTTGAACTTGCTGATGCGGCTCAATTATCATCACTAGCTGATGAAACACCAGAAGGTCGAAGTGTTGTTATTTTAGCAAAAGAAAAATTTGGAATTCGTGCACGCGATCTTTCTGATAAAAACATGGAATTCATTCCTTTTACTGCTAAAACACGTATGAGCGGTGTTGATTATGATGACAATGAGATTAGAAAAGGTGCTGCTGAGACAATGCAACAATATGTCACACAGGCAGGAGGTATTTATTCTTCTGAATGTGACCATGTTGTACAAGATATTGCTAAACAGGGAGGCACACCGTTAGTAGTTTCAAAAAATCATAAAATTTTAGGTGTTATTCATTTAAAAGATATTATCAAACAAGGGGTTCAAGAGAAATTTTCTGATTTACGTAAAATGGGAATTAAAACCATAATGATTACTGGAGATAACCCAGTGACAGCTGCTGCCATCGCTGCCGAAGCTGGGGTGGACGATTTTCTTGCAGAAGCAACTCCAGAAGCTAAACTTCAGATGATTCGTGATTTTCAATCTAAAGGACACTTAGTTGCCATGACTGGAGATGGTACAAATGATGCTCCGGCTCTAGCGCAAGCGGATGTGGCTGTTGCTATGAATACTGGAACTCAAGCAGCAAAAGAAGCTGGTAATATGGTAGATTTGGACTCATCTCCTACAAAATTAATTGATATTGTTCGTATTGGAAAACAGCTCTTAATGACCAGAGGGAGCCTTACAACTTTTTCTATAGCTAATGATGTTGCAAAATATTTTGCAATTATCCCAGCATTGTTTGTAGGACTTTATCCTGGTTTATCCGAGTTAAACATTATGCACCTACATTCATCACAAAGCGCTGTTTTATCTGCGATTATTTATAATGCATTGATTATTATTGCATTAATTCCATTGGCATTAAAAGGTGTTAAATATCGTGAAGTTCCAGCTGGAAAGCTTCTATCTCGAAATTTACTCATTTACGGTTTAGGTGGTCTAATAACACCGTTTATCTGTGTGAAATTAATTGATATGTTTTTAGTTTTCTTTGTTTTGAGATAACAAGTCTAGTGGTAAAAAATCAAGAGAGGTTTTGTAATGAAAACATTAAAAAATACATTTCCAAAAGCACTGATGATTTTCGCTATTTTTACAGTACTTTGTGGAGTTGTTTATACAGGAGTTGTAACGGGTGCAGCACAACTTCTTTTTCCAGATAAAGCTGATGGATCTATTATTACGGTTAATGGGAAAAAATATGGTAGTGAGTTGCTAGGACAGCAATATACTGATGATGCGCATATGTGGGGACGTATTATGAATGTTGACGTTTCTACTTATAAAGATAAAAATGGTAAAATATTAATGTATGCTGAGCCTTCTAACTTAAGTCCTTCAAGTGATAAATATCAAAAATTGCTAAGTGAACGCATATCCAAATTGCGTATGCATAATCCAGATATGAATGAAGAAACCATTCCCGTTGATCTAGTGACAAGCTCAGGTAGTGGCTTAGATCCTGACATTTCTCCTGCAGCAGCAGAATATCAAGTCGCGAGAATTGCCAAGGCAAATAATATATCTGAACAGAGTGTTAGAAAAATTATAAAGAAGTGCACTAAGGGTAGATTTTTAGGGATTTTTGGTGAGAAAACAGTTAATGTCTTGAAAGTTAATTTGATGTTGGATGGTATTATATAAATATCATATTGTGATGCATTACCATAGTTAACTTAGATATAAGTTCCTCAATCATTTGACAAGGCAATCAAAAGCAAATCTGATTGTTTTTGTGACTGTTTATTAAAGTGTTCTCTACTGCATAGGAGAATAAGGGGGACGCAGTGAGCAATTGGTAAGTATTTAAAAATTATTGCAAATCGATTAGACTTTGCAAGATAGTAAAATTGACTTTGTATATCGCTTTTCGTCTCTTGGTTACTCTTATTCCAAGATTATGATATACAAAGTTTTTTTGATGAGTCGATTTAGGAGGATAATGTTTGGTTTAATGAATACCTCCTAGAGTTAGGATAAGTTGGAAACGGTAACTAGTTTGTGTTACAATCTTTATGTAATATTAAAGTCTGTCTCGAAAACATGTGCTGAACTTTCTCTGCTTTCATTTATAACATTCTTGGAGGTATTTAATGGATCAAAATAGAAAAAATCCAGATCAGTTATTAGAGATTATTCGTCAAGAGGAAAACAAACAAAAAAGAGGAAAACTTAAAATATTTTTTGGTTATGCAGCTGGCGTTGGTAAAACTTATGCGATGTTAACCGCAGCCCATGAGGCTCAGAATAGAGGAGTTGATGTAGTTGCTGGATATATTGAACCTCACGCTCGTCCGAAAACCGCAGCCCTTCTGGATGGTTTAGAGATGCTTCCACAGTTAGATATTGTTTATAATGGGATTCAATTGCATGAATTTAATTTGGATGCGGCAATTGCACGAGCTCCTGAATTAATTTTGGTAGATGAGCTTGCTCATACTAATGCTGAAGGTTGCCGTCATGTAAAGAGATATCAAGATATTGAAGAGCTTTTAAAAGCAGGGATAGATGTTTACACGACAGTTAATGTCCAACATATTGAAAGCTTAAATGATATGGTTGCTTCTGTCACGGAGGTACCCGTAAGGGAGCGTATTCCAGATTCAGTGTTTGATAATGCTAATCAGGTTGAGTTAGTAGACATTGAACCGCAAGACTTAATTGAGCGTTTGAATGCTGGTGCCATTTATCAAGAGTCGCAAGCTAAACGAGCAGTTGATAATTTTTTTACTGTAGATAATTTAACAGCACTTAGAGGTATTGCATTGCGTCGTTGTGCCCAACGTGTTGAGATTCTTTCAGAGAATGCGCGCATTAAGAATCATGGTGATTATTATATCGATGAACACATACTTGTCTGTTTATCCTCATCTCCTTCGAGCACTAAAATTATTCGAACAGCGGCTAGGATGGCAAAAGCTTTTAAAGGAAGGTTTACAGCTTTATTTGTTGAGACAGCTGACCTTTCTACAATGGATGACAAAAATAAGGAGCGTTTATATGCTAACTTACGACTAGCAGAGCAGCTTGGTGCTCAGGTTGAGACAGTTCGTGGAGAAGATGTTCCTTTTCAAATTGCGGAGTTTGCGAGAGTATTTGGAGTGTCTAAACTTGTTATTGGACGAAGTTCAGCAACTAGACCACACTTTTTCAAGAAACCAACACTAACAGAAAAATTGGTAGAAATGGCCCCGAATTTGGATATTTATATTATTCCTGATACGTTGCCATCGGTTTCTGTTTATCGAGCACGAAAAGCACAGAAAAAGAAAAACATCATTTGGTCAACTACTGATATTCTAAAATGTCTTGTCATTTTAATCATATCTAGTTTAATTGGATACACTTTCCGTAATTTAGGATTTGATGAGGCTAATATTATTACAGTCTATGTGCTGGGTGTCTTAATTACTGCAGTGGTGACAACACATCAGATATATAGTTTAATATCTTCGGTAGTTAGTGTTCTTGTCTTTAATTTTATTTTTGCTAAGCCTCAATTTACTTTTCAAGCCTATGATCAGGGATATCCAGTAACTTTTCTCATAATGTTTTTTGCTGCTTTTTTAACAGGATCCTTGGCAAATCGTTTAGAAAGACATGCAAAACAAGCTACACGTGATGCTTATCGTATGAAAGTTTTATTTGATACAAATCATCTCTTACAGAAAGCGAAAAGTCGGCAAGATATTATATCTGCTACTTCAAATCAGATTGTCAAGCTCTTAGGTAAAGACGTTGTTTTTTATTTGGCAAAAAAGGAAACGCTGGGTGAGCCCTATATTTTTTCAGCTACGAAAGATTTGCTAAATAACGGCTATACTAGTAGCAATGAAAAAGCAGTCGCAGAGTGGGTATTTAAAAACAATAAAGCTGCTGGTTCAACGACTGATACTCTCCCAAATGCGAAGTGTTTATATTTAGCGATTCGAGTTAATAATAACGTGTATGGTGTAGTAGGAATAGTTATTGATGAGCAGCCTCTTGACTCATTTGAAAAAAGTATTCTTTTATCCATTATTGGAGAGTGTGCATTAGCCTTGGAAAATGAAAAGAATGCTTATGAGAAAGAAAAAGTAGCTATTCTTGCTAAAAATGAGCAATTACGTGCTAACTTACTACGTGCTATTTCTCATGATTTACGTACACCACTGACTTCTATATCAGGAAATGCTAGTAATCTTCTTTCAAATGGCGATTCCTTTGATGAAGCGACTAAAAAGCAGATGTACACAGATATCTATGATGATTCTATGTGGCTTATCAATCTTGTCGAAAATCTATTAGCTGTGACAAGGATTGAAGAAAATAATGTAAATTTACGCATTATAGATGATTTAGTTGATGATGTTGTATCAGAAGCATTACGCCATGTGAATCGAAAAAGCGTGGAACATCATATTGAAGTGAAGCATAAAGATGAGTTTCTTATTGCTAAAATGGATGCCCGACTAATTGTTCAAGTCATAATTAATATCGTTGATAATGCTATAAAGTACACACCTCAAGGATCACATATCCTTATTCAAACAGAACGACAAGGTAATAAAGCAGTTATTTCCATATCAGATGATGGTGAGGGGATGTCTGATGAGGTGAAGGAGCGAGTCTTTGATATGTTCTATAGCGGGATCAACAAAGTTGTTGATAGTCATAGAAGTTTAGGGTTAGGTTTGGCTTTATGTAAATCAATTATCAATGCCCATGGAGGAGAGATTAGTGTTTCAGATAATATTCCTCAGGGATCAATATTCACATTCACTTTACCTATAGGAGGACAAATACATGAATAAAACACTTGTTCTATTAGTAGAAGATGATTCATCGGTAAGGAATCTGATGACGACAACCTTAAAAGCACATGGTTATCGTTATTTAACTGCACCTAATGGTGATGCAGCAATATTGGAAGCATCTTCACATAATCCAGATATTGTGTTACTTGATTTAGGGTTACCAGGTATGGATGGTGTTGAGGTAATTAAAAAAATTCGTTCCTGGTCAAGTATGCCCATTATCGTTATTAGTGCACGAAGTGAAGATACCGACAAGATTGATGCACTAGATGCAGGTGCAGATGACTATTTAACTAAACCGTTTTCTGTTGAGGAACTGTTAGCACGTTTGCGAGTAACGCAAAGAAGGTTAACGATGATGCAGAGATTTTCTCCTACAGAAGCTTCTGTTTTTATAAATGGAGAACTACGAATTGATTATGCAGCAGGGTGCGCCTATATTAATAGTGAAGAATTGCATTTAACACCTATTGAATACAAATTACTTTGTTTATTATCGAAAAATACAGGAAAAGTTCTGACGCATACCTATATTACACAAAACATATGGGGTAGTAACTGGGACAATGATATTGCCTCTTTGCGAGTATTTATGGCAACTCTGAGAAAAAAATAGAAAAAGAACCGAATTCTCCTCAATACATTCAAACTCACATAGGAGTTGGTTATCGCATGTTAAGAGTAGAGTAGCTTGAGGAAGTCTCTTACTCTGTGTTAAGAGAGGTAATCGTATAATGATTCAGTTTTGAGATAATAAGAAGTATGCGATACTTGGTGTTTTATAACCCGAATCAGTGATGAGATAGTATAGCTTCAACTCTTTGACTTGGAAGAAGTTCAGAACTGACAAAAATAGGAGAATACAAGGGAAAAGATAAAGGAGCTCTCCCCTACCTCCAATCTCAAAATATTCGGTACTTAATGGGTTATCCAATTCTTCCAATTAGCTATGTCAAGACGAGAACACCCAATTATAAATGAGCGTCAACAGTTGAATACAAAATGATAATCGAATTTCTTTATTTGTAGCTCAAAAAGGAAAATGTGATGTCACAGATCAGGAATTGGATATGGATGATATTCATCGCCTGATTCATGCAACAAATGAGAAGATTATCAAAAATTTCTTTCAGCTTTTGAATTTGAGTAATACAGGACTGACCAAATTAAATCAGTTACGTGAACTTGTAGGAACTTCACCACTTTTGAAAGAAAATTTGAACTCAGAATAATAATGTTAATCATATCATCAATATAGCACGATAAAGCAAAATTATGATAATACACTATTGATGGAGCGCCGTGTGCAGTGAAAGTCGCATGCACGGTGTGAAGTGAGGGAAAAATGGAGATAGTATCAAAGTTTTACCTATCGCTATAGAAAGCTTACTCGGATGGCTCTTTCCTTATCTCCGAAACCAACTATAATGGCAATCCAAACTACACCTTCCGTAAATTATCTGGGGTGGATAGTAGCTTGAGTTTTGCTTATACGACGAAATAAAAAAAGGTATACTAACAAAACGCAATAATGTTAGGACATCCTTTTGATTTATCTTGGATTATTTCAAAACAATATGCTAATATTATAGTAATATTTAGCATATTATTTTGGATGATGGTGTGTGTTTCTAAAGTTAGCAGTGATGGAGTTTCAAAAGTACTAGATTATTTTGAAGTGAAGGTAAAAGAAGCAGTGTTTGTAGGCGATTCAGATGCAGATATAATTTCTGCCAAGGATGGTTTGTGGTCAATCTGTTGGTGTAAATTGGTACAGAAAAAGGCATTTTAAAAGTATTACAGATATTATATCCGAAAGTCCATCAGATTTGATAAATCAAGAACTTTTAGAAAGGAGAGTATTATGGATTTGAAAGCGCTTATTTTTGATATGGATGGGGTAATAGTTGACACGGAGTATCAAGATTTTTCGATACAAAAAGAATTCATAAAACTTTTTAATCCACACTCTAATTATAGTGATAAAGAGTTATTAGTACTAGTAGGTAAATCCTATTTGACACTTTATAAACTTTTACAGCATTTTATCGGCGAAGAATATAGTATAGAAAAAATTGAGAAAGAATATGGTGTTTTCAGTGATGTAAAATATAGTAAATTGAATTATCGGGAATTATTTAGGGAAGACATTATAAAAATTCTAGATTTTTCTGTTGAAAATGGCATAAAGTTAGCTCTTGCCTCTTCTTCAAAGTATAAACATATTATTGAGATTCTGGAAAGTTGTGGTATAAGAGGTTATTTTGATGTTATAGTTAGCGGTGAAAATTTTATGGAGAGTAAGCCTAATCCAGAAATTTATCAAGCGACATTGAATGAATTGTCTGTTCAGGCTGAACAGTGTATTGCTATTGAAGATTCTTACTCAGGGATTGAAGCATCAACGAGTGCTGGTATTGCTACTATTGGATATTACGATAGTCGATTGCCACTATTTAATGATAAGGCAAATTGGAAAGTCGGAAGTATGCAAGAAGCATTGAACGTAATTCAATCACAACATGAGTTTTAAAATATCTAGATGCATTAAAAAAATAATTTAGGCGATATAGCAATTTTGAACGGCACTCTAAAAGTCTGTAATTTCTTTGTAGTCAGATATTTGATATTCTCCAATAAGCATTTTCGATTCTATGGTTTTCTGTTTATTGCTTCTTCATTTTTATAGTGTAACTATTCCATATATCTGCTGCAATACAAAGCAGCATAGCATGATGTCTTAAATTGTCTTCTTGATAAGGATATGTAGACTGGATACGGTGTTTTCTTTGTTTTTATTTTGGGGAGTTTAATTATCTCCAGAGTATTTTAAGGAAAGTTAAATAAAAAAATCACAAGCTATTTTTCACAAACTTTCAAATGAACTATGATATAATTGAATCATACTTGTGAAAAAACAAAAAATTGTGATTTAGATTTGACTGATTTTTACACCAAATCCAGCTATGAATTTGATGCTCTTCGATGGTAAACAACACCGCTATGAATTAGTCATCTAAAGATTTATAGGAGATATAATGACAGATAACAATAAACAATATGGGGCTGATTTGGTAGTGGATAGTCTCATCAACCATGACATTGACTATGTTTTTGGTATTCCTGGTGCTAAAATTGATCGTATTTTTGACACTCTTGAAGATAAGGGACCACAGTTGATTGTAGCTCGTCATGAGCAAAATGCTGCTTTTATGGCACAAGGGATTGGACGTATTACAGGTACACCTGGCGTTGTGATTACAACAAGTGGACCTGGAGTTTCAAATTTGGCGACAGGATTGGTGACCGCAACGGATGAAGGGGATCCTGTTTTAGCGATTTCAGGTCAAGTAAAACGTGCCGATTTGCTGAAACGGTCTCACCAATCTATGAAAAATGTGGCAATGATGGAACCAGTTACAAAATATGCTGTAGAAGTTCATGAGCCAGATACTCTCTCTGAAACAATTGCTAATGCCTATCGTGTGGCAAAGTCAGGTAAACGTGGTGCAAGCTTTGTTTCCATTCCACAAGATGTGACTGACAGTTTGGTTTCCGTAAAAGCAATCAAGCCATTAACAGATCCTCAATTGGGTTCTGCGTCAGTTGGTGATATCAACTATTTAGCGCAAGCTATCCGAAATGCCGACTTACCCGTTCTTCTTCTGGGAAATGGTGCTTCAACGCGTGCAGTTACAAAGTCTATTCGTAAGTTATTGGATGCTGTAAAATTACCAGTTGTTGAAACTTTCCAAGGTGCAGGTATTGTTTCTCGTGAGTTGGAAGAAGATACTTTCTTTGGACGTGTTGGGCTTTTCCGCAATCAGCCAGGTGACATGTTGCTTAAAAAAGCTGACCTTGTTATTGCTATTGGTTATGACCCAATTGAGTATGAAGCCCGAAATTGGAATGCTGAAATTTCAGCTCGTATTATTGTTATCGACGTTGCGCAAGCTGAAATCGATACTTATTTCCAACCAGAACGTGAATTGATTGGTAACATTGCGGATACGATTGACTTGCTCTTGCCTGCCGTTAATGGTTATGTTTTGCCAAAAGCATCAGTAGATTATTTGCAAAATCTGAAGAAAAATGTTGTCGAAGATGTCAAATTTGATCGTAATTCCAAGGAAGGTTTGGTTCACCCGCTTGATGTTATTGATGTCTTACAAGAAAATACAACAGATGATATGACTGTCACTGTTGACGTTGGTAGTCACTACATTTGGATGGCACGTTATTTCAAATCATACGAAGCTCGTCATCTGCTCTTTTCAAACGGCATGCAGACCCTTGGAGTTGCACTTCCTTGGGCAATTTCAGCAGCACTTGTTCGTCCAAATACGACAGTTGTTTCAGTGTCTGGAGATGGTGGGTTCCTTTTTTCAGCACAAGAATTAGAAACTGCAGTACGTCTCAAGTTGCCGATTGTCCATATCATTTGGAATGATGGCAAGTACAATATGGTCGAGTTCCAAGAAGAAATGAAATATGGTCGTTCATCAGGTGTTGACTTTGGTTCTGTTGATTTTGTAAAATATGCTAGCAGTTTTGGGGCAAAAGGGTATCGTGTTGATAGTAGAGCTTCATTTGAAGAAATATTCAAGGAAGCTTTAAAAGAAGCAAATAATGGACCAGTTTTAATTGATATTCCAATTGACTACAAAGATAACATCAAACTTGGTGAAACAATCTTACCAGATGAATTTTATTAAACTTGATTTTTTAATCATATGACAATAAAATAATATCAGAAGGCACTATTTAAGGTTATTGATGAAAGTGAAGGAGAATATGTCAGAAGCAATTAAACTGTTTCAGTATAATACGTTAAGTGCACTTATGGCTGGTCTTTATGGTGGAACATTGACTATAGGTGAACTTTTAGAACATGGGGATTTGGGGATTGGAACACTAGATTCTATTGACGGGGAACTGATTATTCTTGATGGTAAAGCGTATCAAGCTAAAGGATCTGATGGTAAAGCAGAGGTGGTAGAAGTTTCTGATGATGTCAAAATTCCTTATGCTGCTGTCGTCCCTCACCGAGCTGAAGTGATTTTTAAACAACGCTTTGAAATGACTGATAAGGAATTAGAAAAACGCATTGAGTCATATTATGATGGTGTTAATTTATTTCGTTCAATTAAGATAAAAGGAACATTTGTGAAGATGCATGTTCGTATGATTCCAAAGTCAGCCCCTGACATTAAGTTTGCTGATGTTGCTACACGCCAACCAGAATACACACGTGAAAATATTTCAGGGACGATTGTCGGAATTTGGACACCAAAGATGTTCCATGGTGTGAGTGTTGCAGGTTATCATTTGCATTTTATTTCTGATGATTTCACATTTGGTGGTCATGTGATGGATTTTATTATTTCAGAAGGTGTTGTTGAAGTTGGGCCAGTTGATCAACTAGATCAGCGTTTTCCGGTTCAGGATCGTAAATACCTTTTTGCAAAATTTAATATGGATGAATTGAAAGAAGATATTGAAAAAAGCGAATGACGTCATGAATGTCATTATACGCATAAGATGTCTTGGTTCTATTAGGAAAACTAGAAGATATGGGTTGTTACGCTGAAATATCTAGAAAATCAGGAGTAGTCTCACAATAATGATACTATCATAAAGAGAATCTTGTATTAAAAAGCTATATGAACTTATAGAAGAATGACACTTTAATCTGTACTGCCCCCAAAAAGTTGGACCATTAATTATGATAAGGATTTAGTTCTGTATTGTACAGGGCTAAGTCCTTTTCTACCATTTGTCAAGCATATCAAGGTATTTGATGAAAAATAGTTTGAGTTCCATATGTCAAACTAAGGAAATTGTCTTTTTTTGAGCTAAAGTTTAGTATAAAAAGTGTACACAAAACCAACACCTTACCTAGTGATTTTTTTGATAAGGTGTTACAATAATATGGCATAAACAATTTTACCGATTTTGGGTAGAAGTATAATCGTAAAGTTTGTTATGCGTTATGAGGTAATACATTGTTCTGATGAGACGATGTATAGAGGCAATCGTATGTGGTTTGGTTGAAGTTACTTACGATTGTCTTTTCCGTTTCTCATAGAAGTCTGCAATATGACAAAGATTGGTATGGCTAGCTGAAGCTATGTTATGAATGCACTTAAAGAGAATCTTTCTGGCATAGGGATTCCCACGTTTGGTGATATGTTCCTTAGCTAGAAAGTTCCCAGATTCATAATGTCTGAGATCAATGCCGATAAAAGCATTGATTTGATTGGCAGAGTGAAATCGACGAATGTCACCTAGTTCACCAATAATACTTGTCGCTGTGGTTTCAGCTATTCCAGGAATAGAGAGAAGAATCTCGTATTCTGGCAAAGATTGAGCCAATGTTACCATCTCCTCTAAAACACCTTGTCTGTATTCAGAAAGCCTAAGTAACTCCCCTGCATAATATTTGACCTCTTCCATCATTGGAGAGGTTTTTTTGACCGCACAATAAGACTGATTAGCTAGTTTTGTAAGCTTATCTACTAAGTAAGTTACACGTTTTTCAGAGATGCGTTTTGATGTAGACTGACGGATGATAGCTGTTAATGCGGCGTCATCCAACTCCAGTACAAAACTATTACATGGAAAAGTCATGACCAAGTTCCAATATTGTTTCCCAGTTGGTGCCGACAAGATGTTTTCCAATTCAGGAAAAGTGACTTGTAAAACCTTGTGCAGACGGTTTTTAGCGCAGACAATATCCTCAGTAAGATTCTGATAGAAACGGCTGAGGTCGCGTAATTCTTGATAAAGCGCGTCTTGGACATAGCTTGGTTTACGATTGAGGATGAACTGAGACATAGCTAGTTTTTCAGCGTCAATCTTATCCGTTTTACGTACTCGTAAGCTATCTAGTTGTTTTTTGGATTCTAAGGGATTGAGTCGTGTATAAGCGTAACTATTGTCCTCAAAGAAGACCTGAATACGGCGATAACCATAATTACCTTTATGGTCATCGTAAATGGTTTGAATCATCTCTTTGACCTTCTTATCTTTATTAGCTCTATTAAAACGTTTCAACTGATAATAGTAAGTAGAATGAGCTAGCTTAGCGGTTTTCAGTAAAAGGTCTAATCGAAATCCTCCTGAGACCAGTTCTCTAACAGTCTCCGCCTTGTGCGCTGTAAGATTTCTCCCTCAAGCGCAATTCTCTCAACTTTTTTAGATAAGCTACCTCAGCACGCAGATGTTCATTCTCTTCAAGAACATGCTCTAGCTCAGTCATCTCTTCAGGCGTCTTTTTTTAGGTTTACCCCCCATCTTACTCGGTCTCCCTCGTTGTTTCTTAACAATAATATACCCGTTTTTCTTGTATTGTGCTATCCAATTTGGTAATGTTCTCATATTAGGAAGCGCATAGTCAATAGAAACACTCCCTTGAGAATCCCCTTGAATCAGAACCTTATCAATGATTTCCTGTTTTAGCTCAGGGGAATAGTGACGATTGGCTGTCTTTTGAATAACCTTGATACCATGACGCTCAATTAAGCGGAACATATTAAGTTATTAGTATTCATACCGAACTGGTCATGAATTTATGACCAAGTAACGCCTGATTTTCTCATCTCATATATTTTTACTTTATCTTCATAACTTAATGTCATGCAAAAAGCACCCTAATTGTTAGATTTTATGTCCAACTTTTGAGGTGCAGTTTAAAATTGATTGTCTTTTTTGTTTTGTAGATATTTAAGGGTGAATCTTTATCACACTTATATTGAATAAATCTGATTGTGTGTCAGAAATAGTATCAAATATGAAGTCTGATAGAAGTATTTAAAACGATTGTGGGAGAGGGGATATAGTGATGAGCCAAATTTGCTTACTTCTGCGGTGGTTTTAAACACTGTGAAAAATTGATTATACTAAACAAATAAGTTGTTGGGAAAAAGTCCTTGTTTATGATACTTTTCCCAATATGAGTTACTAAGTTTCATTATGTTGATAATCTATTGTTTTCCCCTAATGGAGTTGATAAAATTAAAATGTAAACGATAACAAAAGGAGAAAATCTTATGTCAGTAGTATTAGCAAGAATTGATCAACGTCTTATACATGGTATTGTGGTTACCCAATGGGCAGGATTTACAAAAGCAAAACGTCTCATGGTTGTGGATGACGAGATTAGCAAAGATGAAAGTCAGAAGGCAGCAATGAGAATGAGTAAGCCAGCTGGTACAGGTATGTCTATCATTGATACTAATACCGCTATTACCAATTTTGCAGCAGGGAAATATGACAGTCATAATGTATTTTTGATTGTTCGCCATCCTCAAACGCTAGTTGATTTGGTTAAGGGAGGAGTAGCTATTCCAAAAGTTAATATCGGAATTATATTTGATGGTCCTGGTAAAAAGACAATTAGGAAAATGGTTTCAGTAAATGATGAGGAAATCAATTCTTTGAAGGAATTGGAGAAACTTGGTATTGAAGTGACTTTCCATTTTGTCCCAAATGACGTTGAGGAGCCAATGAGTTACTACATTGATTGAGGTAAAAAGAAATGGATATTATTCAAGGAATCTTAATTATTTTACTATCATTTTGGGTAGTATTAGATCAACAAGGACTGGTCGTTGTGACTTGGTTTCCTATTATGGTGTCATTATTTGTTGGTCTTATCATGGGGGATATGGAAACAGCTATGGTTATTGGTGGAACTTTCCAATTAATGTCTTTAGGTGTTGCCAATATCGGGGGCTCATCCGTTCCAAACTGGGGATTAGCAGCGCTAGTTGGAGGTTATGTTGCGATTAAAAGCACGACAACTATTGAAGAGGCTAAGGCTGTTGCACTTGCTGTTGGGGTTCCAGTTGGTATGTTAGGAATTCAGTTAGATGTATTAGCCAAAATTTTAAATACTTATGTAGCACACTGGGCACAGAAAGCAGCTAATGCTAAACAGTTTGAGAAAATGAATCGGATTCTTTGGATTGGTCCACTTATTTTTGGATTATCGACGGCTATCCCAACGACTTTATGTGTTTTATTTGGACAAACAATTGTTACACTTATACTGAACTATGTGCCTGATTGGGTTACGAGCGGCTTGACGATTGCTGGAAATATGCTTCCGGTTGTGGGGATTGCTTTATTACTACAAGTTATGCCAGCAAAAAAATATTTATCCCTATTATTAATTGGCTTTGTCTTGACAGCGTATCTTAATTTACCAATCTTAGGAGTCTCTATTGTTGGACTAGCGTTAGCGTATTATTATTTCACAACAACAATTCAGAAAGTTACGACTTCTAATCTTAATACCGTTGAAGAAATAGGAGATGATTTTGATGAATAAGCAAAATGATATTGTAACAAATAAAGATATTAATAAAGCAGCTTTTAGATATATGTTTATGGCTTGTAATACTTTTAACTACGAAACTCAACAAGGACCCGCAGTGGTGTTTGGATTAAATAAATTATTGAGAAAAATTTATTCTAATGACGATGAGTATGTTGCTGCTTTAAATAATCATTTTAAATACTTTAATACGACAACTTGGATGGCTAATGTTTTACTTGGAGCGAGTGTGGCAATGGAAGAAAGAGATGGCGTTGCTGCTCAAGAAGCTGTTCAGAGCTTTAAAACAGGAATGATGGGGCCTTTAGCGGGTATAGGTGACACTCTTGTTTGGGTTCTTTATCCAACTATCATTGGTTCAATAGCTGCATATATGGGATTAGAAGGAAATCCTACAGGAGCAATTATTTGGTTACTACTCAATATCATCTTTCTGTTATTTAGAGTGAAGCTATTTAAGATTGGTTACCAATCAGGTATCAAATTAGTAACAGCTCTAGGTGATCGACTTAGTGTTTTTACTGAAGCAGCTTCTATAATGGGCTTAACCGTTATTGGTGCTTTAGTGGCTTCTGTCATCAAAATTAATGTTGCTCCTGTTTTTAAAACAGGAGAAGTCTCTTTATCTTTACAAACAGAAGTTTTAGATAAAATTATGCCGTCGCTATTACCTGCATTATTAACGCTAGTTGTTTATAAATTGATTGCAAGTAAAAAAATGTCTGTTATCCAGATTATATTTGGAATTATTGTATTATCTATTATTTTATCTTATTTTGGGATTTTGAAAGCGTAGGTTTATGATATGGTTAAAGTTATAATTGCTAGTCATCGTCATTTAGCAGATGGTATGGATGATACGTTGAAGTATCTAGTTCCTTCCCTGACGAATATTGAAACCATCAGTGCATATGTTGATAATGAGCCAATTACTGTGGCTGTTGAAGCGGCATTAAATCGTTGTCAAGGTACGGAAGATATCCTGGTTTTTACAGATTTGTTGGGGGGATCAGTCAATCAGGAATTTGTTAAACAGTTAAAACCAAATGTTCATTTGATTACAGGTATGAATTTGCCAGTTATTATGGCTTTGTTACTCCAATTGGAAAATCAAGAGTTATCTGAGTCACTAATCACACAGGCGATTGAAGAGGCTAAAAATCAGATTATTTACGTTAATCATTTTCTACAAGAAACAGTCGATTCAGAAGATGATGAAATGTAATTTTTACAGCACATTATCTCGTTGAAAATAATATGAAGGAATAGAGTAATGGAGAAAGATTGGTGGAAATATAGTGTGGTATATCAGGTATATCCACAGAGTTTTAAAGATAGTAATGGAGATGGTATTGGGGACTTAAAAGGAGTCATTGAAAAACTTCCTTATTTATCTTTGCTAGGTATTGATGTGATATGGTTAAATCCGATTTATGAATCACCAGGGGTAGATAATGGATATGACATTAGTGATTATTATAAGGTTGATGTCAAATATGGGAAACTAGACGATTTAAAGACATTATTAGAAGAAGCCCATAAAATTGGGATGAAAGTAATCTTAGATTTGGTAGTTAATCACACCAGTAATCAACATAAATGGTTTGAAGAATCTAAAAAAAGTAAAGATAACCCTTATTCTGATTATTATATCTGGAAAGATCCAAAACCAGACGGTAGTGAACCAACTAATTGGGGATCAACTTTTGGAGGTTCAGCTTGGGAATATGTTTCAGAGAGAAACCAATATTACTTACATTGTTTTGCTAAGGAACAGCCCGATTTAAATTGGGAGAATCCTAAACTACGTGAAGAAATTTTTCAGATGATTAATTGGTGGTTTCAATTTGGTATTGATGGCTTCAGAATGGATGTCATTACATTAATTAGCAAAGATCCTAGTTATCCTGATGCACCCGAATCTTTACCATATACTAAATCGTATTATATTGGTGCATCAAATGGTCCTAGGGTTCATGAGTACTTACATGAATTAAACCAGAAGGTGCTTAAACGGTATAATGTGATGACGGTAGGTGAGGCGCCTAATACCAATGCTGATCAGGCTCTTCGTTATACGAAAGCTGAAAATGAAGAATTAAATATGGTTTTTCATTTTGATCATATGCATTTAGATTACGGACGTTATGGTAAATTTTCTGATGTCCGTTTTAAATTAAGTGATCTGAAGAAGGTATTATCTGAATGGCAAGACAAATTATCTGAAGGGTGGAATAGTTTATATTGGAGTAATCATGATCAGCCTAGGGTGGTAACACGATTTGGTAATGATGAGTTATATCGTGTCGAATCTGCTAAGATGTTAGGAACCCTACTCCATATGATGAAGGGCACACCTTATATTTTTCAAGGTGAAGAGTTAGGTATGAAGAATGTACCTTTTGCGACATTTGAGGAATATCAAGACATCGAAACTCAGTATTTTTCACAGTTAATGGAAGAAAAAGGAGAGCCTGAAAGTTATATAAAAGAATCGCTTTACCTGAAGTCAAGAGATAATGCTCGGACACCATTTCCTTGGAATGGAGATATCACCGATGGTTATGGATTTTCAACTTCAGAACCTTGGATTTCATATTCTAGTGATAATAAAGTAATTAATGCTGAAGCAGCTTTAGAGGACAAACAGTCTGTCTTTTATTACTATAAAAAGTTAATTGCTTTACGACATCAATTGCCTATCATTGTTTACGGTGACTATAAACTAATTAATAAGAGCGATAGTAATGTATATTCTTATTTGAGAACATATGAAGAACAAACTCTCCTTGTCGTATGTTCTTTTGATGACAAACCAACTTACGTTAGTCTTCCAAAAGATTTACTTAAACGCTCAGGTCATTGTTTGATTCATAATTACCATAAAGAGCAATTACAGCTAAATGTTAAACAGGAACTTCAGCCTTATGAAGCATTTGTTTATTTATTCACTTGAATTTAGTATAAAAAATAATGGGTAAATTATAAAAGAGGGATAATGCCTATAAACTATTCTCACATCTTGGTTTGATATCTACGGTGTAGAAGGAATAGTGGCATTATCTTTTTTGTGTCAATAATGATTCCTAAAATATGATACAATGTTATTGCGTAAAATTAGCGGCTACTATTAAGAATAGTAGTAAGAGAGATTATGCATGATGATACGGTAGTTTGGTGGAGGGGAAGAATTGAATTTTGAACAATTAGTTGGATTGCATTTTGATAAATTATCGGAGTCCGAAAAGGATTTGGCAAGATATATTATAGCTCATCAAGAAAGTATTGAAGAGTTAACGTTAGTAGAGTTAGGGCGAAAGGTCATGATGTCTAAAAGTACAGTCCTAAGGTTTTCAAAAAAGCTAGGATTTAATGGCTATTCTGAAATGAAGTATTTTATCCAATCTTCTATTGCGATGCAATCAATTCCATCAGAACAAGATGTGATTGATGAAGTGTTAGGGGATGTAAAAAATACCATTAAATTGATGAAAAATGTTGAGCTTGATAGAATATTTTCGGTGTTGAATAAAGCAAATAATGTTATTATTTATGCAACAGGATTCACACAAAATAATTTTGCAAAAGAATTTTCTAAAGAGTTATTTTTGTTCGAAAGACCCAATTTTTTATTATCTGGAGAGACAGATTTTTCGGCTATTTCTAATATGTTAAATGATGAAGATCTTGTTATTGTTATTTCTTTGAGTGGTAACACACCAAGTATCCAAGAGACATTAAAGAATTTAATGTTAAAACAAGTATCTGTTTTAGGTATCACCGCATTTGGAGATAGTTTTTTAAGACAACACTCCACTTATCAACTGTATTACGAAACTAGTGAATTAGAGGTTAATTTTAAAGATAGTAAATCGATGTCTGGTCTATATGTTATTTTGATATTAGTTGCTCGTATGTATAATTTATATAGAAGACAACATAAACACAAGCTATAAATTATCCTGTAATTCTAAACAGAGAGTTGATTTTTATTCATATTTATCCTAAAATAGAAAGCGTTGCACGTGTGAATTTTGTATTAAATTTATTAATTGAATTTGTGCAGCAGTTTGAAATAAAAAATAGGAGAATGTATGGATATTTTTCGAAAGACTCCAATGGCACCCAAAAAAAGTTACTTGCAACGACGTTTGGGGTTAGCAGAACTAATCTTTTTAGGAGTAGGTTCGATTGTTGGAACAGGTATTTTTACGATAACAGGAATGGGTGCTGCTCAATATGCAGGACCTGCTATTACAGTATCAATTCTTATTGCGGCTTTTTGTGTAACGATATCAGCTCTGTTTTTTGCTGAATTTTCTTCAAGGTTACCTCATTCAGGAGGTGTTTATCGCTATTTGTATACTGTTTTTGGAGAGTACCCTGCCTGGATTGCTGGTTGGTTTATGATCATCGAATTTGCAGGTGCCATTTCAACAGCGGCTTCTGGCTGGGGAGAATATCTAAAAGCTTTCTTGAAAACATTTGGAATAAGCTTACCAACTGCTTTAAGTGGCCCATTTAATCCTAAGAACGGAACTTATATTGATATCATTCCCGTTCTCTTATTATTTTTCGTAACTGCCTTTGTTTTACTAGGGGTTCAAACGGTTCTAAGATTTAATTCTATTTTAGTTATCTTTAAATTAGCTGTTTTACTCATCTTTATTGCCTTAGGGCTGACAGCTATTAATGTTGATAATTGGAGCAATTTTGCCCCATATGGTTTTGGTCAAATTTATGGCGGAAAAGTTGGGATTATGGCAGGAGCCTCTTTGATGTTCTTTGCATTTCTGGGATTTGAATCCATTTCAATGGCAGCAGATGAAACAAAGGAACCGCAAAAGAAAATCCCACAAGGCATTTTTATCTCAATCGGCTTGGTGACTTTGTTGTATGTTGCGGTAACCTTGATTTTAACAGGAACTGTTCACTATTCAAAATTGAATATTACGGATGTTGTTCCGTATGTGTTGCGTAGCATTGGTTTTCCATTTATCGGAAATTTTGTATCAATTGTTGTTATCATGACACTTGTTACCGTCTGCATTTCCATGATGTACGCTTTAACACGTATGATTTATAATATTAGTTGTGACGGTCTTTTGCCTGAACAATTTCAAGAATTAACACCGAAGAGTAAAGTTCCTAAGAAAGCAACTATTTTTGTTGGTTTGGTAACCATGTTCTTTTCAGGTGTGTTGCAATTAGAAATTTTAGCCTTGTTGGTTAATATTGTGACCTTGGCTTATCTGATTTTGTTAGCTTTGGGAGTGATTAAACTTCGCAAAGATTTTGGCGAACCAAAAGAGGAAGAATTTAGAACACCTTGGGTGCCATTTTTACCGCTGCTATCGATTGTTATTTACTTGTCATTGATGACACAATGCAAAGCGATTACTTGGTATGGTTTCATTGCATCCTTTATTCTTGGAAGTCTCATCTATTTTGGATATGGATACAGACATTCTAAGTTAAGAGAAGATAGTAAAAAATAAGAAAACTCACTTTAAATCAACCGAAAGGAAGGTTTAGAGTGAGTTTTTGTTTATTTTGTCATGCGCATACTGTTGATTTTTTCTTCGGTCGGAGTGACACGAAGCGTTTTTTGACCAGTATAAGTTACAAAACCAGGTTTGCCACCAGTTGGTTTGTTAAGCTTTTTAGCTTCAATCATATCAACCTGAACAAGGTTGGACAGACGTGCTTTTGAGTAGTAGGCAGCTAATTCAGCAGCGTCAGTTTTGACTTCGTCACTTGGATTGAGATTATCCTTGATAAGAACGTGGCTACCAGGAATATCCTTAGCATGGAACCAAAGTTCTCCTTTTTTTGCCATTTTGAAAGTCAATTCATCATTTTGCAGATTGTTGCGTCCAACCATGATAATCGTTTTGCCATCTGAAGCCAAGTATTGTTCTGGTTTTTTGCGTTTGTGGCCTTTATCGCGCGTGCGACGTTTGACAAAGCCAGTTTCGACTAATTCCTCGCGAATATCCTCGATATCAGAAATTGACGCGTGATTCAACGCTGTTTCAACGCTTTCGAGGTAAGTAATCGTATCCTTAGTTTCTTGAATAAGGCCTGTCAAGTGCTTCACAGCTTCTTTCAATTTTTGGTATTTTTTGAAATAACGCTGCGCATTTTGACTAGGTGTCAGGCTTTTATCGAGCGCAATGACGATTTTTTCGTTGGTGTAGTAGTTGTCTAATTCGACTTGGTCTTGATTGTTTGGCACTAGCGTGAGATAGGTTGTTAAGAGTTCTCCTTTTTGGCGGAATTCTTCCGCATTTTCCGTCGCTAATAATTCTTTTTCTTGCTTACCAAGTTTTTTGATATTTTTATCCAATTCTGTTTGAACACGGTGAATCAAATCGCTTGATTGCTGATTGATACGGTCGCGTTCAGCCTTATCTTGATAAAAAACATCCAAGAGTTCAGAAAGACTGTCAAATTGCTTATCGCTCTTGTCAAATAGCACAGCAGCAAATGATTTATCGGTCATATTTGGCTGACATGGTCTAGCAAAAAAAGTACGGAATTGTTTCAGCTTGTTGTTGCTGAGCTGAGCAGCCAGGTTTTCTGCAGTATCACGTCCTAAGCCTTGGAAAAGTTTTTGCAGATTGCGCGGTGCCAAATCTTCTGTCTGCAAAAGTTCAAATAATTTTTCATCTGAAACAGTGAAAGGATTTTTAGCCTCTGTTTTTGGCGGTGCAAGATAAGTTGAGCCAGGCAAGATAGTGCGGTAGCTATTTTGTGAGAAACCAATATGCTTGATTGACTCGATAATCTTGCTTTCAGCTTTATCAATCAAAATAATATTGCTGTGTTTGCCCATGATTTCAACCATCAAGGTGACTTTGATGTTATCACCGATTTCATTTTTATTAGAAAATGCGATTTCTAAAATACGGTCATTTTCAATCTGCGTAATGCTCTCAATGATTGCCCCTTGAAGGTATTTTCGAATAATCATAGTAAATGTATTTGGGGTTTGTGGATTTTGAAAATCAGCTGTCGTAATCTGCACACGTCCGAAAACAGGATGAGCAGAAAGCAAGAGCTTATAATTCTTACGATTATTGCGAATGGTTAAAACCAACTCACGTTCAAAAGGTTGATTGACCTTTTGAATACGTCCATAAAGTAGCTCTTCTTGTAATTCTTTTGTTAAATGGTGTAGAAAAAAACCATCAAATGACATGATTAAAGTTGTCGCAAGACTAGCTAATCAAAAATGATAAGAAATCTTACGACGTCTCCTTTCTAATCTCATGTGTTCAATCCCTTTATTATACCATATCCTTGGCGAAAACTGGGATTTTAGTCATGGAAAAGTTGCTGATATTATTTTTTATAAAACATTTTTATTCTTAGTTAACATAAAGGAGATCTGAAGATACTTGTCTGTCTGAAAACAGATAGCTATTGATAACGCTTTGATTGCATCTTTTACTAAATAACAAAGTTTAATAAATAATAAAATTAAGAAAATTTCGAAAAGTGCTTGAAATTTCTAAAATTTAGGATATAATATAAAAAAACACAGGAGGAAGCTAAGATGAACAACACACAAATTCTTACAAATTGGCAAAGTTGGCGTAGGTAGAGTTGTGTTTATGTGTTTGCATAGATACGACTTTTGGAGTACTTCTAAAAAGTATCTATGCGCTAATCTTAGTTACAGGATAAAAAAGGCGTGTAGTAGATTTTTACTAGACGCTTTTCTTTTTAGTTGACTCACATTATTAACGAATAATATTGATATAGAATTTTAACTAAAAAATTAATGGAGAGAAAATGAAAAATAAAGCACTTATTGGAACCCTTATTGCTCTTGTTATTTTAGTTGCTGGTTCGATGATTTATGACCAGACTAAAAGAGATTCAAGTAAAAATGATGTGGTTAAAATTGGTATTTTGCAGTATGTGACGCACGATGCTCTAGATGAGATTGAAAAAGGAATTGAGGACGGTCTTGCTGAGGCTGGCTATGATAGTGATAACGCTGAAATTACGATGTTGAATGCTGAAGGTGACCAAAGCAAGATTCAAACGATGAGTAAGCAGCTGGTCAATGCTAAAAACGATGTTTTGATTGGTATTGCAACACCAGCCGCACAAGGTTTGGCATCAGCGACAAGTGATATTCCAGTTGTTATGGGAGCTATTTCTGACCCAGTTGGTGCAAAATTAGTTAAAAATCTTGAAGAACCAGAAGGAAACGTAACAGGGGTTTCCAACCAAGTTCCGATTGAACAAAGCGTAGAGCTCATTCAAAAAATCACACCAAATGCCAAGACAATCGGCGTTTTATATGCTAGTAGCGAGGATAATTCAGTATCACAAGTCGCTGAATTTAAAAAGGATGCTGAAGTTGCTGGCATTAATGTCATTGAATACGCCGTACCGTCAACAAATGAAATCACAACAACAATGTCGGTTATGACAGGAAAAGTCGATGCTATCTTTGTTCCACAAGACAATACCATTGCATCAGCCTTTACGACGGTTGTTAATGCTGCCAATGCTGCGAAAATTCCGATTTATTCATGCGTTGATACAATGGTAGAGCAAGGAAGCATTGCATCAGTTGCCCAAAGTCAGTATGATTTAGGTGTGGAAACGGCAAAAATTGCTGTTAAATTGTTAGCAGGTAAAAAAGTGTCAGAAGTTCCTGTTAATATTGTCAATACAGGGACACCAACCCTTAACTTGAAAGCTGCACAAGAGCTTGGTATTACAATACCAGATAGTGTTCTTTCAGAAGCCACAGTGGCTGTTGAGGCAGATGATAATTAAGGAAGAAGGAGAAAAATCAGATGATTATTTCGTCAGTATCACAAGGGCTTTTGTGGGGAATTCTTGGCCTAGGAATTTACCTCACCTTTAGAATCTTGAACTTTCCAGATATGACAACAGAAGGCTCATTTCCGCTTGGAGGAGCAGTGGCTGTTACTTTGATGAACCATGGTTTTCATCCTATTTTAGCAACACTTGCAGGAATGCTTTCAGGGTGTTTTGCAGGGCTTGTGACAGGCTTGCTTTATACTAAAGGAAAAATCCCAACCATTTTAGCAGGAATTTTGGTGATGACCTCTTGTAACTCAATCATGCTCATGATTATGAAACGTGCTAATCTTGGTTTGCTTGATATTAAAACATTGCAAGATTTATTCCCGTTTGCAGATAGCACTAACTTGCTGATTATTGGTCTTTTAGCGGTTGTTATTGTGATTTCAGGATTAATTTTCTTCCTGTACACACGACTTGGTCAGGCTTATATCGCTACTGGTGATAACCGTGATATGGCAAAAAGTTTTGGGATTAATACCGACCGCATGGAAGTTATGGGGCTTACGATTTCAAATGGATTGATTGCTTTATCAGGTGCTCTTGTCAGCCAACAAGATGGCTACGCTGATGTCTCGAAAGGAATTGGTGTGATTGTTATCGGACTTGCTAGTATCATTATCGGAGAAGTGTTGTATTCAACTGGTTTAACACTTTTAGAGCGTTTGATTGCCATTGTTGTTGGGTCAATTTTGTATCAATTCTTAATCACAGCAGTTATTGCCCTTGGCTTCAATACGAACTACCTCAAATTGTTCAGTGCTCTTGTCTTGGCACTCTGTCTCATGGTTCCCGTTCTTAAAAATAAATTTTTCAAAGGAGTGACCTTATCGCGATGAAAAAAATTGTAGAATTAAAAAATGCTACCGTTCAAGTTAATAACGGTCTTGACGAGGTCAAAACAATCCTTGATGACGTGAATTTGACAATTTATGAACATGATTTTTTGACGATTTTAGGTGGGAACGGTGCTGGGAAATCAACGCTTTTTAACGTGATTGCTGGAACTTTGATGTTGACTAGCGGAAGCATTTATATCCTAGACAAAGATGTGACACATTTACCTGCTGAAAAACGTGCAAACTATTTGGCGCGTGTCTTTCAAGACCCTAAAATGGGAACAGCACCACGTATGACTGTGGCTGAAAACCTTCTTATTGCCAAATATCGTGGTGAAAAACGTGGACTTTTGCCACGAAAAATTCATGCGTTTACCGATGAATTTCAAGCGTTGGTTGCACGAACTGGTAATGGTCTTGAAAAGCATTTGGAAACGCCGACTGGGCTTTTATCAGGTGGGCAACGTCAAGCACTTAGCTTGCTCATGGCAACGCTAAAACGCCCAGAATTGTTGCTACTTGATGAACATACGGCAGCCCTTGACCCTAAGACGAGTGTATCCTTGATGAATTTAACAGATGAATTTGTATCAGGTGACCACTTGACAGCACTCATGATTACACACCACATGGAAGACGCTCTGAAATATGGTAACCGTTTGATTGTTATGAAAGACGGCAAAATCATCAAAGACCTCAATCAAGACGAAAAAGCTCAAATGGCAATCGCCGATTATTATCAATTGTTTGAATAAACACAAACGCCTTCGGGCGTTTTTTAGGTGTTCAAGTAACTTTTCCAAATCACAAAGAAGAAAATCTTCTGAAAATATGGTACAATGTTAATGCTGTAATTCGACTTGCTAACTTTTTTGGAGGCAAGGACCGTTTGTATGAAAAAAGCAAAACAATTTGCTCGTATAAAAAATAAAAATGAGGAGAAAACATCGTAATGAGCGATATTAAAATTATTGCCCTTGGAGGGGTGCGCGAAAATGCGAAAAACCTCTATGTGGTAGAAGTTAATGACTCTATTTTCATTTTGGATGCTGGACTTAAATATCCTGAAAATGAACAATTGGGTGTGGATGAAGTTATTCCAAATATTGATTACCTAGTTGAAAATAAAAAACGTGTGCAAGGAATTTTCTTGACGCATGGGCATGCAGATGCTATTGGAGCTTTGCCTTATATTCTATCGGAATTTAAAGCGCCAGTATTCGGCTCACCGTTGACAATTGAGTTAGCGAAGCTTTTTGTTAAGAAAAATAACAACGTTAAAAAATTTAATAATTTCCATGTTATTGACGCAGAAACTGAAATTGAATTTGCAGATGCGACGATTTCATTCTTTAAAACAACTCACTCAGTTCCTGAAAGTTTGGGGATTGTTGTCGGTACAGATGAGGGAAATATTGTTTACACAGGCGACTTCAAATTTGACCAAGCTGCCCGTAAATATTACCGTACAGACTTGTCTCGTTTGACTGAAATTGGGCGTGAAGGCGTGTTAGCTCTGCTTTCTGATTCTGCTAATGCGACAAGTAATGTTTTGACAGCTAGCGAATCAGAAGTTGCAGCTGAAATGGATAGCATTATCGCAGATGCTGAAGGCCGCGTGATTATTGCAGCCGTAGCTTCTAACTTGATTCGTATTCAGCAGGTATTTGATTCAGCTGCAGACTACGGTCGTCGTGTGGTTTTAACTGGTTTTGACGCTGAAAATATTGTCCGCACAGCCATTCGTATGAAACGCTTGCGTTTGGTTGATGAAAAATTGATTGTCAAACCAAAAGACATGCACAAATTTGAAGATCACGAATTGATTATTCTTGAAACTGGTCGTATGGGTGAACCAATTAATGGTTTGCAAAAAATGGCACTTGGACGCCATCGTTATGTGCAAATCAAAGAAGGTGACCTTGTTTACATCGTTACAACGCCAAGTCTTTCAAAAGAAGCAGCTGTTGCGCGTGTCGAAAATTTGATTTACAAAGCTGGCGGTGTGGTTAAACTTATCACACAAACAATGAATGTTTCAGGCCATGCCAATGCGCGTGATTTGCAGTTGATGATTAACCTTCTTCACCCAAAATATTTGTTCCCAGTTCAAGGAGAATACCGTAACTTGGCAACGCATGCTGAGTTAGCGCAAGAAGTTGGTATGTATCCAGAAAATATTTACATCGTTAAACGTGGTGATGTCATGGTTCTTGATAAAGACGGCTTTAATCACGAGGGAAGTGTCCCAGCTGGTGATGTGATGATTGATGGAAATGCTATTGGTGACGTTGGTAATATTGTTCTTCGTGACCGCAAAGTCTTGTCAGAAGATGGTATCTTCATTGTTGCCTTGACTGTTAATAAACGTGAAAAGAAAATCGTTTCAAAAGCTAAAATTCACACACGTGGTTTTGTCTATGTCAAGAAAAGCCGTGATATTCTACGTGAATCAGCTGAATTGGTTAATCAAACTGTTGAAAATTACTTGGCACAAGATAGCTTTGACTGGGGAGAATTGAAAGGAGCTGTCCGCGATGAAGTGGCAAAATTCCTTTTTGACCAAACCAAACGTCGCCCTGCTATTTTACCAGTGGTTATGGAAGTGAGATAAGAAGATAAGGGAGGCAAAAGCCAAGTCTCCCTATTTGTTATTTTTGCTGTGCAGTTTTTTCTTGTTTTTTTAAGTTTTGATTGATATACTAAAAGCCCAAGATTTTGAAATATGGATTAATTTGCCTTAATCTAAAATTCTAGAAAGCGAGGATACGTATGAGAAAGTTATGTAGGATAATCTTTTTTATTCCCAAACTCATTATCAGTATTATCTGGAATTTTTTCTGGGCTATTTTTAGAACGATTGTAATTATTGGAATTATTTGTTTTGGTTTACTATATTATGCCAATAATAGTAGTTCTCAGTTAGCCAATACGATTTCAACCATTGCAAATAATGTAACAAGTTATCTTTCAGCAAATAGTGATGATATTGCTAATAGTCTAAAGGATTTGTCAACGGATGATTTCACTTATTATTCAGGAGCACGTTGGTCAAGCAATTCTGCAAATGTCTATATTGAAACGACCAATGAAACTTTGGTCAATGCTTATAAGGAAGCCATTAATACTTGGAATGCAACGGGAGTTTTTACATTTAATGTAGTTTCGGATGCATCATCAGCAGATATTATTGCGACTGAATATTCTGATGCTAGTTCAAAAGCAGCAGGATTTGCTGAGACAGAAACGAATGCTTTGACAAATCATATTACTCATGTTGATGTAAAATTGAATACTTACTATTTAACAGAAAATGATTATGGTTATACGCATAATCGTATTGTTTATACCGCGGAACATGAGTTGGGACATGCGATTGGGCTTGATCATGATGATAGTGAAGAATCAGTTATGCAATCCTCAGGCTCTTATTATGGCATTCAGGATGTTGATATTGAAAAAGTCCAATCACTTTATGCTTCTTAAATAAAAGTAAATCTAGAAAAAAACTGCTGATTTCAGCAGTTTTTTTCATATTCTCCTAGTTTAACGACTTGTGATTTGGTAAAATAGACATATGATTATTTTACAAGGGAATAAAATTGAACGCTCATTTTCGGGCGATGTACTTTTTGATAATATTAATATTCAAGTTGATGAGAAAGACCGCATTGCGCTAGTTGGGCGAAATGGTGCGGGAAAATCAACTTTGTTAAAAATTTTAGTGGGTGAAGAAACACCAACTTCTGGTGAAATTAATACCAAACGTGATTTAACCTTATCTTACTTGGCCCAAGATAGCCGTTTTGAGTCAAAGAATACGATTTTTGATGAAATGTTGCACGTTTTTGATGATGTGCGTGGCATGGAATCACGTTTGCGTAAAATGGAAATGCAAATGGCAGAGCTGATAGGTGATGCTTTTGATAAATTGATGTCAGATTATGACCGCATGTCAGAGGAATTTCGTGTCAAGGGTGGATTTACCTATGAGGCGGAAATCAAGGCGATTTTAAATGGTTTTAAATTTGATGAATCCATGTGGCAAATGAAGATTTCGGAATTGTCAGGTGGGCAAAATACACGCTTGGCGCTTGCCAAAATGTTGCTTGAAAAGCCTGAATTGCTAGTGCTAGACGAACCAACCAACCATTTGGATATCGAAACCATTGCTTGGCTTGAAAATTACTTGGTCAACTACCAAGGTGCTTTGATTATTGTCAGTCACGACCGATATTTCTTGGATAAGGTGGCAACGGTGACGCTTGATTTGACACCACATTCGCTTGACAGATATGTTGGTAATTATTCTAAATTCATGGATTTGAAGGCTGAAAAGTTAGCACTCGAAGCCAAAAATTATGAAAAACAAGCCAAAGAAATTGCTAAGTTAGAGGACTTTGTTCAACGTAATATTGTGCGTGCCTCAACGACAAAACGTGCCCAAGCTCGCCGCAAACAGTTGGAAAAAATGGAACGTTTGGACAAACCAACGGCAGGGCAAAAATCAGCTAACATGACTTTTCATGCGGATAAAGTGTCAGGAAATGTAGTCTTGACGGTGACAGATGCGGCAATTGGCTATGATGACCAAATCTTGTCAGAACCAATTAATATTGATGTCAAGAAATTTGATGCCATTGCCATTGTCGGACCAAATGGTATCGGAAAATCAACCTTAATTAAATCAATTGTGGGTCAAATTCCATTTATCAAGGGAACATCAACCTACGGTGCCAATGTTGAAGTGGGTTACTATGACCAAACGCAATCAAATTTGACGCGTACAAACACGGTTCTTGATGAGCTTTGGAATGACTTTTCAACGACACCAGAAGTGGAAATTCGTAACCGTTTGGGAGCTTTTCTCTTCTCTGGCGATGATGTCAAGAAATCAGTCAGCATGCTTTCTGGTGGTGAACGCGCCCGCTTACTTCTTGCAAAATTGTCCATGCAAAATGATAATTTCCTTATTCTAGATGAACCAACCAACCACTTGGATATCGATAGCAAGGAAGTTTTAGAAGATGCTTTGATTGATTTTGATGGAACACTTTTATTTGTCAGTCACGACCGTTATTTCATTAACCGTGTGGCAACAAAAGTGCTTGAAATCTCTGAAAAAGGCTCAACCCTTTATCTTGGTGATTATGATTATTACCTTGAGAAAAAAGCAGAGCTGGAAGAAATGGAACGTTTGAAAGCCGAAGAAGCACAGGAAAAAACAGTTGCCATTGTTGAAAAAGCGCCAGCTAATGATTATCAAGCGCAAAAAGCTAACCAAAAAGAACTTCGCAAACTCACACGCCGAATCGCTGAAATTGAAAATCAATTAGAAGAGATTGAAGCGTGTGAAGAAGCAATCAATCAAGCGATGTTAGCCACAAATGATGCCGTAGAACTTGTTGATTTGCAAAAAGAACTCGATGACTTGACTGAACAACAAGAAAACCTCATCCTAGAATGGGAAGAACTCAGCGAACAGGTTGAAGGATGATCTTTAATGATATGCAGCTGTCTGGGATTAGTTAGCATATCATTTTTTAGTTAAAAAAAATCAATAGCAAGCTATTGACTTTTTATGTTAAAGTTCTATAATAATTAGTGATAAATAATAAGAAAGTATCTAGCAAATCTTAAATTTAGCCGAATAAGCTTACTTGAAAAGGAAAAAGTTTATTTTTGGGTTAATTTTTAGAGGCTTGTTTTTTTGACTGTGGAGGTAATCATGAATCCTAAACATGCTCCTTATGGATGGTTAGTAAAACGGATAGCGCGTCGTTTGGAACAAAATATGAATAATTTTCTTAAACCGTATAATATTACGATTATGCAATCATGGGTTTTAATGTTTTTGAAACAAACAGAGAAGTGCTACACTTTCAAAGAACTAGAGAAACAATTTGAAGTTTCTCAGCCAACCATGGCCGGTATTTTAGCACGTTTGGATCAAAAAAATATGATTATAACCATTCAAGATGAAAAAGATAAGCGTATTAAAAAAGTTCAAATTTCTGATGATGGTAGAGCTTTGATTAATCGTTTAGGTGAGCACCTAGAGGATTCAGAAGTTGCAATCGTTGGGAACTTTACCAGAGATGAGCAAGAGACTTTTCATTTATTGCTTGAAAAAGCTTATTATAATGTTGTAGAAAGAGGTAACGAGAATGATTAAAACTTTACTCGCGCAAGTGAAGGAGTATAAAACGCCATCTTTATTAGCTCCTTTATGTGCCGCTTTGGAAGTTTTTTTCGATATGTCTATTCCCTTTGTGATTGCAAAATTGATTGACCAAGGGATTCAGGCAGGAAATCTTGCGGTAGCCATGAAATATGGTTTATTTATGTTACTTTTAGCTATTTGTGGTTTGACGACAGGTTTTCTAGCAGGGAAATTTGCGGCACAGGCTTCAGCTGGTTTTGCTGCTAATTTGCGTGAAGGAATGTATGACAATATTCAAACATTTGCTTTCTCAAATATTGATAAATACAGCACGGCTGGTCTTGTAACACGTATGACAACCGACGTGACAAATGTGCAAAATGCTTACCAAATGATTATTCGTGTGGTTGTCAGAGCACCGTTAACAATCATTTTCAGTATGTTTATGTGTTTTGTGGTTGATCGTCAATTAAGCTTGATTTTCCTACTTGCTGTTATTATTTTAGCGGCTTCATTGCTGTTCATCATACGTAAAGCAATGCCCGCTTTTAACTATGTTTTCCGTAAATACGATGACTTGAATGCCAGTGTCCAAGAAAATATTTCTGGTATTCGTGTGGTAAAAGCTTTTGTCCGTGAAGATTATGAGAATAAAAAATTCACCAAGGCTGCTGAAAATATCTACCGTTTATTTGTGAAAGCGGAAAAAATTGTTATTTTTAATAATCCAATCATGATGTTTATCATCTTCGCTTGTATGATTTGCTTGTCTTGGTTCGGAGCCCGCTTTATTGTAGCGGGTAGTTTAACGACAGGGGAGCTAACGTCACTTCTTTCTTATATCTTTGCCATGATGATGTCATTGATGATGTTGTCAATGATTATGGTTATGATTTCAATGAGTACAGCTAGTGCAGAACGTATTTCTGAGGTACTCAACGAAAAAGCTGACATTGTTAATCCTGAAAATCCATTGATGGAAGTTTCAGACGGAAGTATTGTTTTTGATCATGTGCATTTTTCTTATAAACATGGCGGTGGTGAAGAGGTGCTTTCTGATATAAACCTGAGTATTAAATCTGGTGAAATCATTGGAGTTATTGGTGGAACAGGTTCTGGTAAGACCTCATTTGCTAATTTGATTTCACGTCTTTATGATGTTGATTCTGGTTCAATTAAAGTTGGTGGACGTGATGTTCGCGAATACGATTTGGAAGTTCTTCGTGACCAAGTAGCGGTTGTTCTTCAGAAAAATGTCCTTTTCTCAGGTACTATTTTAGATAATCTTCGTTGGGGAAATGAAAATGCGACAGATGAAGAATGTATGGAAGCTTGCCGTCAAGCTTGCGCAGATGAATTTATCGAACGCTTCCCAGACAAATATAACACTTGGATTGAACAAGGTGGTAGTAACGTTTCTGGTGGGCAAAAACAACGTCTTTGTATTGCCCGCGCGTTGTTGAAAAAACCAAAAGTATTGATTTTGGATGACTCAACTAGTGCTGTTGATACTGCGACAGATGCGAATATCCGTCAATCATTTGCTGAAACCATTCCTGGGACAACTAAAATTATTATTGCCCAACGTATTTCTAGTGTGCAACACGCTGATAAAATTTTAGTTCTTGATGATGGTAAGATTTCGGGATTTGCCAGTCATGATGAACTATTACAAACAAATGCGATCTACCGTGAAATTAGCGATGTTCAACAGCAAGGTAGTGGTGATTTTGATGCGGAAGGAGGTAGCAATTAATGGCTCAAACCAAAAAAGAAATTAATAAACAAGATACGCTAAAACGTGTGTTGGCTTATGTTTTGAAAAACTATAAATGGCGCTTCTTGCTAGTATTGGTTTTGATTTTAGTAACAGCGCTTTGTATGGTACGCTTTAGTTTGTTCATGCAAACATTGATTGATAGTTATATTACACCTCTTTTAGCTGCTAAAAATCCAGATTTTTCAGGGTTAGCGCACGCTATTTTCCAATTAATCATCATTGGTATTATTGGTGTTCTAAGTTCTTACACTTATAATCGTTTGATGGTTTATGTTGGACAAGGAACAATGCGTCGTATTCGTATTGATTTGTTCACTCATATGGAACGCTTGCCAATCAAATACTTTGATACACATGCTCACGGTGATATCATGTCTATCTATACTAACGACGTTGATACACTTCGTCAGTTGATTAGCCAGAGTATTCCTCAGGTCATTAATTCGGTTTTTTCGATTGTGGTAACATTTACAAGTATGCTTCTTTTGAATGTTCCCTTGTCAATATTATCACTTTTTATGGTTGTGGTGTTATTATCAGTAGCGCGTAAAATTGCTTCGCAATCGTCTAAGCATTTCCATAATCAACAAAATGACCTTGGGCGTGTCAATGGGTTCATTGAGGAAATGATGGACGGTCAAAAAGTGGTTAAAGTTTTCAATCACGAAGAACGTGCTAAAGAAGATTTCCGAAAAATCAATCAACAGCTCCGCTATTCTGCTACAAATGCTAATATCTATGCTAATATTTTGATGCCAGTATCAGCTAATATTGGACATATTTCCTATGTGCTTTGTGCCATGCTTGGGGCAACCCTAGCTCTTCAAGGCTATGCTGGATTGACTTTGGGAACATTGGTTTCTTTCCTAGCGCTTAACCGTAGTTTTACAAACCCAATCACACAAATCAGTCAACAAATCAACGCAGTTATTATGGCGATGGCTGGTGCTGATCGTGTCTTTAATCTACTTGATGCTGAAGTGGAAACAGATGAAGGTTATGTTGAATTGGTAAATGCTACTGAGGACACTGCTGGAAATCTTCAAGAAGTTGAAGAAACAACTGGTATGTGGGCTTGGAAACATCCACACGAAGACGGCACCGTAACTTATCACAAGCAAGAAGGTCGTGTAACCTTCTCAGATGTAACCTTTGGTTATAGTGATGATAAAATGGTTTTACATGATATTAATTTGTTTGCGGAACCTGGTCAAAAAATTGCCTTTGTTGGCTCAACTGGTGCTGGTAAAACAACTATTACAAACTTGATTAACCGTTTTTACGATATTCAAGAAGGTAAGATTCATTACGACGGTATTAACATTCGTAAAATCAAAAAAGCTGACCTTCGTCGTAGCTTAGGGATTGTATTGCAAGATACACACCTTTTCACAGGAACAGTTATGGATAATATCCGTTACGGACGTTTGAATGCGACTGACGACGAATGTATTGCTGCGGCTAAGTTAGCTAATGCACATGATTTCATTAAACGTTTGCCAGAAGGTTACGATACCATTTTGACAGGTGACGGAAGTAATTTATCTCAAGGACAACGTCAATTGCTTGCGATTGCACGTGCAGCTGTGGCAAATCCACCTGCTTTGATTTTGGATGAAGCAACATCATCAATCGATACGCGTACCGAAGTTCACGTCCAAGAAGGTATGGATGCGTTGATGAAAGGTCGTACAACTTTTGTTATCGCTCACCGTTTGTCAACAGTTCGCAATGCGGATTGTATCATGGTTCTCGAGCAAGGACGTATCATCGAACGTGGTAACCACGACGAATTGATTGCGCAAAAAGGTCGTTATTACCAACTTTACACAGGTAACGCCATTAGTGAATAGCTGAATTAAATCATTGTTAAAATTTATTTTATCAATATGTGAAAATGTAAAAAAGAATAACCTCTTTTACTGGGTTATTCTTTTTTATATTTTTATTTATCAAGCTAAGTAGGAGGGAACATTATCATTTATAGTGTAGATATTTTATGTCAACCTTAATAAATATTTCGTTGATATTTTTAGAATTTTTTATTGACTACATAAGAAATTTTTCTATTCGTTTGCTTAAGGAATATCTTTTTCAAACATTCTATCAGTAAGTGGTTGCAATTGTTTATTTCACTATTTACTTGATAAGGAGCTATCTAGGTACTATTTTTTAGTTTAATTTTAATAACTATACAAGTGGTTATCATAATTTTTAAAACTAGTTTTAGAAAAAAGCATAAAAAAAGAGAAAAACAGAAAGTAGTTTCTGAATTTTTGAAACTATTGAAATTAAAAAGTGTAAGCGCTATACTTGATGGTGGGAGGTGTTTCTTATGGATAAAACATTAAAAAAAATAGAGCCTCTCATAGAATCATATTGGGATTCTATGACAGATACTGAACAAACAATTGCACATTTTTTTATCACTAATACCTCAGAAAAAGATGTGAGTTCTGGCGCAATTTGTCAACGTTTACATGTATCAAAAGCTAGTTTGACACGTTTTGCTAAAAAATGTGGTTTTAGTGGTTACAGAGAATTTATTTTTTCTTATCAGGAATCTAAATTACATTTAAAAGGAGAGTCAAGCACCTTAAAAAATAATGTAACTAAGAGGGTTATGGCAGACTATGAGCAATTGCTAGAAAAGACCTATTCAGTGATTGATGAACAGCAACTCACACGGATTACACGCTTGATTGAAGAAGCTAACCGTATATATCTTTATGGTAAGGGGAGCTCGGCTCAAGCTTTGAAAGAGATGAAGACACGTTTTATGAGGTTGGGCTTTGATTTTGATATTGTAACAGATAATGATGAACTGATATGGTCTAGTATGTTAGTGGGACCAGATTGTTTGGTTATTGCAGCGTCTCTGTCAGGAAAAACCAAATCTGTGATAAATGCTCTAATGACTGCTAAGGAAAGGGGGGCTAAGACGGTTTTAATGACAACCCAAATTGTTACTCAAAGAGATGATTCTTGGGATGAATTAGTTTTATTGGCTTCACGAGATAACTTATCTTATGGGAATCGTATTTCACCACAATTTCCTATTTTATTGTTGATTGACTGCTTATTTGCTTACCAATTAGCAGTTAATCAAGATGAAAAACAAAAACGTTACCACAAAACGATTATTTCTTATAAGGAGGAATTATGACAAAAAAAGAGTACTTTTTACAACAACTTAAGGGGGGAGTAGTTATTTCCTGCCAAGCTTTACCAGGTGAGCCTATGTATTCGGAAAAAGGAGGAGTTATGCCGCTTTTTGCTAAGGCAGCTGCACAAGCAGGTGCTGTTGGGATTAGAGCTAATGGAATTCGTGATATTACAGAGATTAAAGAAGCGGTAGATTTACCGATTATCGGTATTATTAAAAAAAATTATGAGAATGCTGATGTTTTTATTACGCCGACTATGGATGAAATTGATGCATTAGTAGAGACAAAGGTTGACATTATTGCTTTGGATGCAACGACATCTAGTCGACCTAATGGTCAGACTTTAGAAGAATTCGTGATTCAAATTAGACAGTCTTACCCAGAACAATTATTAATGGCTGACTGTTCAACCATGGATGAAATGATAGTTGCAGATAAATTAGGTTTTGATTTTATTGGAACTACCTTAGTTGGTTATACTAAACAAAGTCAAGATTTAGCAATTGAATCTAATGATTTTGAAATTATTAGGAAAGCTGTTGGAGTTTTGGAGACACCAGTGATTGCTGAAGGAAATATTAATACACCAAGTAAGGTTAGACGTGTTTTACAACTAGGTGTTCATACAGTAGTTGTCGGCTCTGCTATCACACGACCATTGGTGATTGCAAAACCATTTATTGAGGCAACGAATATAGATTAAATTGAAGGGAGATTTTATGTTTAAGAAATTTTCACGTTTAGGTCAAGCGTTTATGTTGCCTATTTCTATTTTACCTGTAGCAGGTTTATTGTTAGGAATTGGTGGTGCTCTATCTAATCCTAATGCTATTGCTCAATTTCCACTTTTAGGTCAAGAATGGTTGCAGACTATATTTGCTGTAATGAGTGGAGCAGGTGGTGCTGTTTTTAATAACATTGCTTTAATTTTTAGTATTGGCGTGGCTGTTGGTCTTGCGGATTCTGATAAAGGGACAGCAGGCTTATCAGGTGGAGTAGCTTATCTGGTCTATACAGCAACTATCAGTAGTTTATTACAACTCTTTTCCGCAGAAGGTGCTACTATTGATACAGGCGTTTTAGGTGCGCTAGTTATTGGTTATGTAGTCTCTATTCTTCATAATAAATATCGCCGGATTGAATTACCAGCTTATCTAGGTTTCTTTGGTGGTTCACGTTTTATTCCCATTGTCTCTTCTTTAGTTGCTATTGTGATTGGTAGTATTTTCTATGTTATTTGGCCACCTGTTCAAAATCTTCTCGTTTCATTGGGAGAAGCTATTGCTACAATGGGAAGTTTTGGTTCTTTCTTATATGGTTTCTTTCTGAGATTAACGGGTGCTGTTGGTTTACACCATACCATTTATCCTATGTTTTGGTATACTTCTTTGGGCGGTGTTGAAGAGGTTGCTGGTAAGACGATTCAAGGTGCACAAAATATTTTCTTTGCTCAGTTGGCAGATCCGAATCATACCGGTCTCTTTACTTATGGTACACGCTTCTTTGCGGGACGTTTTGCGACTATGATGTTTGGTCTTCCAGCAGCTTGTTTGGCGATGTATCATTCAATTCCAAAAGCTAATCGTAAAGCTAATGGCTCCTTTTACTTTAGTAGCGGTTTAACGTCATTCTTAACCGGTATTACAGAACCTATTGAATTTTCTTTCTTATTTGTAGCCCCATGGCTTTATGTTGTACATGCTTTCTTAGATGGTCTGTCTTTCTTTGTTGCTGATTTGTTATCTATTCGTATTGGTAACTCCTTTTCAGGAGGTATCATCGACTTCTTACTTTTTGGTGTTCTACAAGGAAATGACAAAACGAATTGGCTCTTAGTGTTACCAGTGGGATTAGTTTGGGCAGGAATTTACTATGTAGTCTTTCGTTTCCTGATCAGTAGATTTAAAGTTGCTATTCCAGGAATGGTTATGAGTGAGGAGACTTCTGTGCAGGCATCTAAAGAAAATTCTTCTTTGACAGAAATTTCTATAAGTATCATAGAGGCGCTTGGTGGCGAAGCTAATATTGAACATGTCACGGCTTGTGCAACACGTTTACGGGTGTCTTTATCAGATAGTCATAAAGTTGATAAGGAAAGTTTAAAATTAACCGGAGCTACAGCGATTTTAGATGTAGATAATGGTATCCAAGCGGTTTATGGTGGAAAAGCTATCCTTTATAGCCAAGAGATTAATGAAATTTTAGGAAAAGAGGTATAATGATTAAAAGCTTTGATTAATTTCAAGGCTTTTTTAGTGTACGACGGGCATGGTGTATATATGGAGTGAAAGTCCTCTATAGTGACCCGCTGCCGGTGAACATAATAGTGACTCCCAACCTTGATGATTGTGAGGTATCGGGGAGGGATGTGAATTAACCTGATTGAGCTGAAAGTTATAACGTATGCATGATGTTAGGCTTACTAATCTAAGGTATCTCATAGACAACGAAACAAGAAAATCATTCGATTTAAACAGTCAAGAAAAAATCATTACGTTTGATCTTTAAAGATATACTAAATTTCTCTTTTTACGCCACTTTTTAAAAACGTTTTCAAACTTTCGGTTCAATAATTTGTGATTTGGGAAATAATATCATATGATAAATGGACTAAGAAAAAGATATTTGGAGGGCAATATGATGAATTTGTCTCAAGAACAATATATAGATATGTATCTCAAAATGCAGCGTATTCGTGAGTTTGATATGCGCATTAATAAGTTAGTCCGACGTGGTTTTGTCCAAGGCATGACACACTTTTCAGTTGGGGAAGAAGCGGCCAGTGTTGGAGCAATAGCACATTTGACTTATGATGATATTATTTTTTCAAATCACCGTGGGCATGGGCAATGTATTGCTAAAGACATGGATTTGAACAAAATGATGGCTGAACTCGCTGGCAAGGTGACTGGTGTGTCAAAAGGTCGTGGTGGTTCCATGCATTTGGCAGATTTTGAAAAAGGCAATTATGGTACAAATGGTATTGTTGGCGGTGGTTATGCGCTTGCTGTTGGTGCAGCGTTGACACAAGACTATAAAAAAACGGACAACATTGTTGTTGCCTTTTCTGGTGACGGTGCGACAAATGAGGGTTCTTTTCATGAATCAGTAAACTTAGCAGCTACTTGGGGATTACCTGTTATTTTCTTTATTATCAATAATCGCTATGGTATCTCTATGGATATTACGAGAGCGACCAATACACCGCATCTCTACACACGTGCTGAAGCTTATGGCATTCCTGGTTTTTACTGCGAAGATGGCAATGATGTCCTAGCGGTTTATGAGACAATGGGGAAAGCGGTTGACCACGTGCGTTCTGGAAATGGTCCAGCCATTGTTGAGGTAGAATCTTACCGTTGGTTTGGGCATTCGACAGCTGACGCAGGTAAATACCGTAGTAAAGAGGAAGTTGATGACTGGAAGAAAAAAGACCCACTTGTCAAATTCCGTACGTATTTGACTGAAAATCATTTGGCAAGCCATGACGAATTGGATGCTATTGATGCACAAGTGGTTAAAGAAATTGATGATGCTTACGCATTTGCTCAAAATAGCCCTGAACCAGATTTGTCAGTAGCATTTGAAGATGTCTGGGTAGATTAGGCAGCTTTTTAATCATAAGAGGAGAAAGACAATGACTGAAACAAAACAAATGGCATTACGTGAAGCTGTCAATCTTGCGATGACAGAAGAAATGCGAAAAGATGATACGATTTTTCTCATGGGAGAAGATGTTGGTATTTACGGTGGCGACTTTGGAACGTCTGTTGGTATGTTTGAGGAGTTTGGACCTGAACGTATCAAGGATACACCGATTTCAGAAGCGGCTATTGCAGGAAGTGCCATTGGCGCTGCGATAACTGGGCTTCGTCCGATTGTTGATGTGACCTTTATGGATTTTATCACCATTGCCCTTGATGCCATTGTTAATAACGGCGCTAAAAATAATTATATGTTTGGTGGTGGTTTGAAAACGCCAGTAACCTTTCGTGTAGCCTCTGGTTCTGGTATCGGTTCAGCAGCGCAACATTCGCAGTCTCTGGAAGCTTGGTTAACCCATATTCCTGGTATTAAGGTTGTTGCTCCAGGGAATGCTAATGACGCCAAAGGGCTTTTAAAATCAGCCATTCGTGATAATAATATTGTTATTTTCATGGAGCCAAAGGCGCTTTATGGCAAGAAAGAGGAAGTGAACTTGGATTCTGATTTTTATTTGCCGCTTGGAAAAGGTGATATTAAGCGTGAGGGAACTGATTTGACCATTGTTTCTTATGGTCGTATGTTGGAGCGTGTTCTTCAAGCAGCAGATGAAGTAGCAGCTGACGGCATTAGCGTTGAAGTGGTTGACCCACGGACACTTATTCCACTTGATAAGGAGTTGATTATCAATTCGGTGAAAAAGACTGGGAAGCTCATGTTGGTTAATGACGCTTACAAGACAGGTGGTTTTATTGGGGAAATAGCTGCGCTAGTTACGGAAAGTGAAGCTTTTGATTATCTTGATTATCCGATTGTACGTTTGGCAAGCGAAGATGTGCCAGTACCATACGCACGTGTTTTAGAACAGGGCATTTTGCCAGACGTTGCTAAGATTAAAGCAGCCATTTATAAAATGGCACGCAATGGTCGTGATGCCTAAGGGAGGTGTTTTCTGTGGCAAATGAAATTATTATGCCAAAGCTTGGTGTGGACATGCAAGAAGGGGAAATTCTTGAATGGAAAAAAGCTGAAGGTGATGAGGTCAATGAGGGTGATATTCTGCTTGAAATCATGTCTGATAAGACCAATATGGAAATTGAAGCTGAAGATTCTGGCGTGCTGTTAAAAATTGTTCATCCGGCAGGTGATGTCGTAGCTGTTACCGAAATTATCGGCTATATCGGAGCAGAGGGTGAAACTCTTGTTGATTCTGTGGGTGAGAAACACGTTGAACAGTCAGCATCAGCTCAGGAAGCGAAAGTTCAACCGTTGCAAGCAAGCACAGCGCCAGCGATTTCCCAAAAGACGTCTGAGACTGGAAAAGTCCGTGCTACGCCTGCTGCTAGAAAGTTGGCACGTGAGCGTGGTATTGACCTTGAAAAAATCACTGGCAGCGGTGAAAATGGGCGGATTCACAAGGAAAATGTGGAACAATTTAGTAAGATTCGTGTGACGCCACTGGCTCGTAGGATTGCAAAGGACAAAGGTGTTGACCTTGAGACACTGGTGGGAACGGGTGTTTCTGGTAAGATTACCAAGGAAGATGTTTTAGCAAGTCTAGGTGATGTTGCGCCGCAAAAAGAACAAGCAGATGTAAAAGTGACACCGCAAGCAGGAGCTTTGGCTGATGTTACGGCTGCAAGTGACGGAGTTGAAGTCATTAAGATGTCTGCTATGCGTAAGGCAATTTCAAAGGGAATGAGCCATTCTTACTTTACAGCACCGACCTTTACGCTTAATTATGATATTGATATGACGAATCTGATTGCCTTGCGTAAGCAACTCATTGAGCCAATTATGGCAAAGACTGGTTACAAGGTGACCTTTACGGACTTAATTGGGCTTGCTGTGATTAAGACCTTGATGAAGGAGGAACACCGTTTCCTTAATGCTTCTCTGATTAACGATGCTCAAGACATCGAACTACATCATTTTGTCAATCTTGCAATCGCTGTTGGGCTTTCTGAAGGTTTAGTGGTTCCTGTGGTTCATGGTGCAGACCAGATGAGTTTGTCAGACTTTGTGGTAGCATCAAAAGATGTGATTCAAAAAGCACAAGCTGGTAAATTGAAAGCAGCTGAAATGTCTGGCTCAACTTTCACCATAACGAACCTTGGGATGTTTGGAGTGAAGTCGTTTAATCCGATTATTAATCAACCAAATTCGGCAATTCTTGGGATTTCAGCAACTATTGAAACACCCGTCGTTCATGACGGTGAAGTGGTTATTCGCCCAATTATGGGAATGAGTTTGACCATTGATCACCGATTGGTTGACGGAATGAATGGTGCAAAATTCATGCTAGATTTAAAAGCGCTTCTTGAAAATCCGCTAGAATTGCTAATCTAAAGTAAAAAACGTGGGCGGTGACATAGGTGACTCGGTCATCTTGAAAGCCTAATGTTGACAAATAAATGATATAGTCAGTTGCTTGGGTGAGAGCCGCCCAAAGCTGACTGAGAAACAAAAGAATTTTCTGAAGGGAAAACGTAAAATGGCAGTAGAAATTATCATGCCCAAGCTTGGTGTTGACATGCAAGAGGGCGAAATTATTGAATGGAAAAAAGCAGAAGGTGAGCTTGTCCAAGAGGGCGATATTCTGCTTGAAATCATGTCTGATAAGACGAATATGGAAATTGAAGCCGAAGATTCTGGCATGCTTTTGAAAATTGTTCACGAGGCTGGTGATGTTGTTCCTGTGACAGAAATCATTGGCTACCTTGGTGCTGAAGGTGAAGTTATTGACGAAGTTGCGCAAGTAACACCAGAACAAGCAGCGGCAGACTTAACCGCAGCAGGCTTGGAAGTGCCAAAGGCGGTGACGGCTGATGTGACTTCTGAACAAAAAGCTCCACTTGCAGCTGATGAGTATGACATGATTGTGGTTGGTGGTGGTCCTGCTGGCTATTATGCTGCCATTCGTGGTGCGCAGCTCGGTGGCAAAATTGCTATCGTTGAAAAATCAGAATTTGGTGGTACGTGTCTAAATGTTGGCTGTATCCCAACTAAAACTTATCTCAAAAATGCCGAAATCCTTGATGGACTAAAAATTGCTGCTGGTCGTGGTATTAATCTGGCTTCAACTAATTACAGTATTGACATGGATAAAACCGTTGAGTTTAAAAATTCCGTTGTCAAAACATTAACAGGTGGCGTTCGTGGTCTCTTGAAAGCTAATAAAGTAACCATTTTTGACGGACTGGCTCAAGTCAATCCAGACAAGACGGTAACGATTGGGTCAGAAACGATTAAGGGACATAGTATCATTTTAGCAACTGGTTCAAAAGTATCACGCATTAATATTCCAGGTATTGATTCACCGCTTGTTTTGACTTCTGATGATATCCTTAATCTACGTGAAGTACCGAAATCACTAGTTGTCATGGGTGGCGGTGTTGTTGGAATTGAGCTTGGACTGGTTTGGGCATCTTACGGCGTTGATGTGACCGTTATTGAAATGGCAGACCGCATTATTCCAGCTATGGACAAGGAAATTTCGCAGGAATTGCAAAAAATTCTGACGAAAAAAGGTATGACCATTAAAACCAATGTCGGAGTAGCCGAAATTGTTGAGAAAAATAGCCAGCTTGAGTTGACGCTAACCAATGGTGAGACAATCCAAGCAGATAAAGCGCTTCTATCAATTGGACGTGTTCCCCAAATGCAAGGTCTTGAAAATCTCAATCTTGATATGGAAGGTAATCGTATCAAAGTCAATGCTTACCAAGAAACGTCAATCTCTGGTATTTATGCCCCTGGTGATGTCAATGGTCAAAAAATGCTAGCGCACGCTGCTTATCGTATGGGAGAAGTGGCTGCTGAAAATGCTCTCCGTGGCAATCATCGCAAAGCCAATCTCACCTACACACCAGCAGCGGTTTACACTCACCCAGAAGTTGCCATGGTTGGAATGACAGAAGAGGCCGCGCGTGAGCAATACGGCGATATTTTGATTGGAAAATCAAGCTTCACAGGCAATGGGCGAGCTCTTGCGTCTAATGAAGCTCAAGGATTTGTCAAAGTCATCGCTGATAGCAAGTATCATGAAATCCTTGGAGTGCATATCATTGGCCCCGCAGCAGCAGAGCTCATCAATGAAGCGGCAACCATTATGGAAAATGAATTGACCGTTGATGACGTTGCCCAAGCGATTCATGGACACCCAACCTTCTCTGAAAATATGTACGAAGCTTTCCTAGATACCATTGGTGAAGCTATCCATAACCCACCGAAGAAATAAATCAAAAGTATGCTCTAAACATAGTTTTAGAGCATACTTTTATGGATGAAACAACATGCTTTATTTTCAGAATATTCTGCAATATTAATTGACGCTTACATGACAATTTACTAAAGTAATAAGGGACAAGGTATGAAAATAAATTGTTCAATTTTTTAGGAAGGAAGCTTATGAGAGCTATACGCTGGTTGCTTCCCCTCAGTCTTGTCTTAATGTTCTTATCACTAAGTATTGGGGTAAGTTCACAATTTTCCTAGCTTAAATTGTTTCAAGGGGAAGAGGTAGTCTATCCGGTCTTTTTTGAATCACACCTACCTAGAACCTTGGCAATTGTTTTGGCAGCGGGTGCCTTTTAAGGAAAAATGGATGTTGCCACTCATTGGTCTCATTTATGGTGGCATGATTGGAGCAGTAGCAGAAATGATTGCTTCCCGCTTTAACTTGGTACAATCAATGACCTCGTGGACACAGGGTTCTTTTGCTATGATTCAGACCAATCAATACGAATGGTTATTTCTTAATCTGATCTTAGCGTGATTATTCCTAATATCGTCCGTCATTTTGTTGGGAATCATTTAAAAAAAAGTAGGCGACTTGTTTTTTGGAGTGGGGTATGTTTGGTCTTGGCGTGTGATATTTTAGCTCGTCTCATTATCCGTCCTTATGAACTATCGGTTTCAGTAATATTGGGCGTTTTAGGCTCTGCGATTTTCATTTGGATGTTATGGCGAGGTGACGTCTATGACTAAGAAAAATCCCTCATCAAAACGCATTATAGCTGTTCTATTTGTGCTCGCCGTTGTTTGTTTTTGGGCTTATTTACTTCCCATTGGAGGGCGTTGCTGCCTTTTGTTATAAAGCTTCGCTTGAAAAAATTGTGTGCTTATTATCTTGTGGTAGTAAGTGTTAGTTTAGCAATGATTAGTGCTTATTCTTGCTAAATATAAAATCCAAGTAAGGTTAACACTGAGGAAATGAAAAAGTTGATTGATCAAACTCTTGAATCTATCGTAGAACTTTGAACACATTTGTCATTTGTGTAGTGTGACTGAAACAGTCTTTGTTTTATAATAAAACCAATAAAAGTTAGTTACCTAACAAGGGAGGAAATATTCTTATGAGAAAAATTAAAATTCATGTTTTTCATACTGGTGAAGTTTGTGTCGCCCCCAAATTGCCTTTTGGTGGAGATGATTGTAGTGTGGTTGAAGCATCAGGTATCTTTGGCAAAAAAGAAGATCGTATTTGGCTTCCTGTTTCTTCATATCTAATTGAACACCCAAAAGGAACGTTTCTTGTCGATACTGGTTGGTCACGAGATATGAGCCCGAATGGTATTTTTGATAAAAAGTCGCAAATAAAATCATTAAATAGTAGGTTACTTTACAAAATTAATCAAGGAAAAGTTGGTTTGGGACAATGTATTGATGAACAACTATTAAAGCTAGGAATCAAAGATTCAGACCTTGATGCGGTGCTTTTGACACATCTTGATTGTGACCACGCTAATGGTTTAAAGCAAGTAAGCAACGCTAAAAAATTTCTGGTATCAGCTGACGAATTGGCGTTTGCTCAAAAATTAACGAATAGAGTCCGTTATCGAAAAACTTGGTGGGAAGGCGTTAATCTTACTGCCTTTGATTGGAATGACACTCAAGGAGCATTTTCAAAATCTTATGACTTGCTAGGTGATGGTTCGATTGAATTAATTAGTATCCCAGGGCATGCAGATGGCTTATTTGCTGTAAAAGTTAAAAATGACGAAGGCAAATTTGTCCTATTATTTTCAGATGGCGGTTATGCGACAAAAAGTTGAGAACAAATGATTACATCAGGTATTGCTGCCGACAGAGCAAAGCAACGCCAATCATTAGCTTGGATTAGAGAACAAAGTTTAGACCCTAACTGTATTGAATCTTTGGCAAATCATGATTCAGATATTCAACCCCATGTTATTGAATTTTAAGAAATAAGGAATCCCCCAATTATAGAAAAGTTAATGGAACACCCCTAATACTAACAGCGAGTTGCTTGTGAATCAGGATAATGATAGTTTCGTACACACAACATGGAATTGTAAGTATCATATTGTTTTCGCCTCAAAACGTTCAAAAGGTTTATCGTAACGCCCACCTGAAGCAAAAGTGTGTAAAGATTATATTCATATGTTGGTGAGTATTCCACCAAAACGGAGTGTTTCATCATTTATGGGCTATTTAAAAGGAGGAAAAAAGTAGTTCAATGATTTTTGATAGAGATGCCAATCTGAAATATAGGTATGGGAATAGAAAATTTTGGTGTCGCGGTTATTATGTGGATACAGTTGGCTACAATCAGAAGAAAATAGAAACCTATATTCGTTAATACTCAAATAAGAAGACGTCGTAGCAGATCAGCTAAGAGAAAATAACTGACTGGGATAACCGTAAAAGGTGTTAAATTGACTCATCCATTGGCATTGGCAACGCTAGTGTAAGAAAAGGAATTTGAACAGTTTTAGTCGCCGATAAAGCTTTCCTCAAATGTCAGCAGTCAATATTTCTTGGTGATTTTTCCAGATAAATCAATCAGTGTGATTTGAAAAACAAGCTGAAAACGGAAGGGTTGTGTTTACGATACCATGATTGTTCCAGCTAATAAAATCAAAACAACGTTTAAGGAAATGGCTGATTTTAGTAAAATTGATTTAGAAGATATCCCAGATTTTGTCAGTCGTCTTAGCCGAGCTTTGAATTGATGATAAGCATTCAAGTATCTTCATCGAGGAATTCTTCCAAGCAGATTAAGAGACTGAAAGCGGCGATTTTGCTATACTATCCTTATATGTTATAAAAAGGAGCTTTCGCATGAAATATATTGTCAATAACTCCCATAATCCTGCCTACAATGTGGCTTTGGAAGCTTACGCTTTTCGTGAATTGTTAGCTGAAGATGAGCTTTTCATTCTTTGGATTAATGAGCCAACGATTGTTATTGGTAAACACCAAAATGCTATCGAAGAAATTAACAAAACTTATACAGATGAACACGGTATTCATGTGGTTCGTCGTTTATCAGGTGGCGGTGCGGTTTACCATGACCTCAATAATTTGAATTACACGATTATTTCTAATAAATCACAAGAAGGGGCTTTTGATTTTAAGACCTTTTCCCAACCTGTCATTGAAACGCTAGCTGATTTAGGGGTGACAGCGACTTTTACGGGACGTAATGACCTCGAAATTGACGGAAAGAAATTTTGTGGCAATGCGCAAGCTTATTATAAAGGACGAATGATGCATCATGGTTGTCTGTTATTTGACGTGGATATGACTGTTCTTGGAAATGCCCTGCAAGTTTCAAAAGATAAAATTGAATCCAAAGGGGTTAAATCTGTGCGTGCGCGTGTGACCAATATTTTAGATGAATTGCCAGAAAAAATGACTGTTGAAGCCTTTTCAAATCAATTGTTAAATAAAATGAAAGAATCTTATCCTGATATGACAGAATATGTCTTTTCTGATGATGACCTGAAAAACATTCAAGCCTTGGCTGACCAACAATTTGGCACTTGGGACTGGACTTACGGAGAAGCACCAGAATATACAATTAAACGCTCTGTTCGTTACCCAGCAGGAAAAATTACCACATATGCTAATGTTGAAAAATCAGTCATTAAAGGAATGAAACTTTACGGTGACTTTTTTGGCATCAAAGATGTGGCTGACATTGAACAAGCCCTAATCGGACTTCGCTACGAATACCCAGATGTCTTAGCCAAACTCCAAACAATTGATACCACCCAATACTTTACCAACATCACTCCACAAGAAATCGCCAAAGCAATCGTGGAGTGAGGAATATATAAAACTAGCTAGCAATTTTTGCTAGCTAGTTTTTGTTATAGTTTCTAGTTAGGTATCTTATGATGAGTATTTAGTGCTTATTTCCAAGTTGCGTTTTCGTAGGAAACAGTGACAGGGGTATCGTCACTTACAAGATAAACATCAACAATAGTTGCTTTTTGACCTGCTGTTAAGCCATCAATAGATTGGGTTGAAACATTTGTAAATGTGTAATCCAAGGTTTTACCTTCAGAATCTAAAACAGTCCATCCACCTAAATCAATATAATCTGAACTTGTATTCTCTACTATTGTTGTAACAACAAGTGCTTTTTTACCTTCAAATTTACTATATTCTTCCTCTGGATATCCTTCTTTTAAGTCAATATTTTCATCTATAACAGGTTTCTGTATTGTCATTTTTAAACCTGTTGATTCATATCCAGTAACATGCATATCAGCTTCAGTGAAAGTGTAACTTTCGTCAAATGAAAGGTTGTGAGATGTCTCCTCTTTACTAGAGCTTGATTCTTCGATAACCTCAATAGAAGTCGTAGTTGTTTCTTCATCTGAGGTATTTGAGCAAGCAACAAGTGTAGTAGCAGAAAGGAGCAATACTCCTCCTAATAACATTTTTTTCATTAAAAATTCTCCATTCAGCTTTTAACGTGGTTCAGTTTTTTTGCACGTTTTCCTAATTTAGTCTAAGTAGTGCGTGTGTTTGGTAATCCATTGTTGCAATTTAATATTAAGCCAGAATGAGTAGATACCGATTGTAATGATAGTTAAAATGAGCCACTTAATCCAATTGCCAAAGAGTTGTGTGGCTGTTCCGTCAAAGGCTAGACGGTGTCCGTCAATAACAGTATGTTGGACTTTCCAGTTTATCATGATACAAATGCCCCAAGGTGCGCAGATTCCAAGGGTTAAAATGGTAATCAACCCAGCTAAAATACTGTGTCCAACGTAACTTAATAAACCACCGTCAAAATAACTTTCTCGTTTCATCCTATATATCTCCTTTGTATTTAAACGATTGTTTTACGCAAAAACGTTATTAGTGTAGCATATTGAAAATGGCTATGCAAGATGATATGAGCAAAAACAAAAACCACCAAAGTTTGTATTTTAGCGGTTATTATTGTGGTGAAAAATATTATTATTTTTCGATTTCTTCACGCATTATTTTGAGAAATTGTTTGGTACTTGGGGATAGCGTGTTTTGTTTTTTCCAGAGAATTTGCAGGGTGTCGTGATTATTTTCAGCAAATGGAACAAAGGTTAAGTCGCTATCTGGATATGAGGTGTCGATAATGTTGCCAAGGCAAAGGGCGATTCCCACACCAGCTTTGACGAGAAGTGAAGCATTATAGAGCAGATTATAGGTTGCAACAATACGATAATCTCCTAAACCGGCCAATGCGCTAGGTTCTGTACTCGTTTGAGCAGAAGTGATAAGTGGGTAAGCCAGAGCATCAGTGAGGCTTGGCTTTTCAATCAGCGTCAACGGATGTCCTTTAGGAACCAAGGCTCCCCAGCGGTCGCGGTTGTCAAGGGCTAGGTGATTGTATTTTTTGATATCGTAACTGCCAATGGTAATTCCCAAGTCATAAACGCCTTTATTTAAATGTTCGAGAATGTCATCTGCGTTACCACTGCGAATATGGACACGAATATCTGGATATTGTTCGGTTAGTGTTTTGATAGCGCGGGCAACAATATCAAGCGACTGACTTTCGGCGGCTCCGATGTAAATATCACCAGCAATGCCATCTGATTTTCGAATGTTATTTTCAGTTTTTTCAACCAATGCCAGAATTTCAATGGCACGGTTGTAAAGGTATTGCCCGTCATCGGTCAATTGAATTTCACGGCTACCTCGGTGAAATAAAATCGTGTCTAATTCATCTTCTAATTCTTTAATTTGTCGTGAGAGTGTTGGTTGTGTCACGTGCAGAGCGTCAGCTGCATTGGAAATGCTTTTGGTCTGCACAATTGTGACAAAATAATTAAGCACACGAATGTCCATAATGTCCTCTTTCTATGCCTTTTAGTTATATAAACTATGTTATATAAGCATTTGTCATAGCTATTATATCGTGATAAAGTAACTTTGTAAAATGAAGTGGTTACATGATTAAAAAAATAAACATTAATGCTTGACTTTGAGTGGGCTCCAAGGTGTACACTGAATGGCGTTTCGGTCTTAAAAAAGACTTTGAAAAAATGGAGGGATAAGAATGACAGATATTAATCAAAAATTATTGACAGGAGAACGTGCCTGTTTTAAAGCAGAAAATATGACCATTACCCAATCAGTATTTGCGGATGGCGAATCACCGTTAAAGGAAAGTCGTCATATTGTTTTGGAAAATAATATTTTCCGTTGGAAATACCCACTTTGGTATTCACGTGATGTCAAAGCACGAAAGATTCAGTTGCTTGACACAGCGCGTTCAGGTATCTGGTACACGCACCAAATCAATATTTCTGACAGTATCATTCAAGCACCTAAGACATTTCGTTGTAGCTCTGCTATTGTTCTGGAAAATGTCCAAATGCCAAATGCTCAAGAAAGTCTCTGGTCATGTGAGGATATTAAGTTGACTAATGTTAATATAACGGGTGATTATTTTGGTATGAATAGTAAGCATATCAAGGCGGATAATGTGACGATTGCAGGAAATTATTGCTTTGACGGTGCTGAAAATATTGAGATTTCAAATAGCACTTTGTTGTCAAAAGATGCTTTTTGGAATTGTAAACACGTGGTTGTGCGTGATTCGACAATCGTAGGCGAATATCTTGCTTGGAATTCAGAAGATATCACGTTTATCAATTGTACGATTGAAAGCAACCAAGGGCTTTGTTATATGAAACACGTGACTTTGGAGAATTGCCAGCTGATTAATTCGGATTTAGTATTTGAATACGTTGAGAATTTGCAGGCAGATATTCATTCTGACATTATTAGTATTAAAAATCCGATTTCTGGGAACATCACAGCAGATGCCATTGGTGAGATTATTTTTGACGACCCAGAAATCAATGCCAAGCAAACAACCATTTCATTGAGAAAGGATGTGCTTGAGCGTGCCTAAGTATCATTTTGATAAAATTGTCAATCGTCGTAAAGTGAATTCCTATAAATGGGATGTTGGTGAGGATGAACTTCCAATGTGGGTTGCGGATATGGATTTTGATACGGCGCCAGAAATTAAAAATGCCCTGCAAAAGCGCATTGAGCAGGGCGCCTTTGGCTACAATACTGTGCCAAATTCTTTCTTTGAAGCCTATATTTCTTGGTGGCAAAACCGTCATGAATTCACACTTCAAAAAGATTGGTTGATGTTTTGCACGGGAGCCGTTCCTGCCCTTTCATCAATTGTTCGTAAGATGACTAAGCCAAGTGATAAGGTAGTGCTTTTGACGCCTGTTTATAATATTTTTTACAATTCTATTTTGAACAATGGACGAGAAGTGTTGGAAAGCTCTTTGGTCTATAAGGACGGAAATTATCAGCTTGATTATGATGATTTGGAAAATAAGCTGGCGCAACCCGAGACGACGTTGATGATTTTTTGCAATCCCCACAATCCGACAGGTTATGTTTGGACAAAGGCAGAGCTTGATAAAATTGGTCAGCTTTGTTTGAAACATGATGTCCTTATTTTATCAGACGAAGTGCATTGTGATTTGACACATCCTGATAGCTATTATACGCCGTTTGCATCGGTATCAGAAGAAATCGCAAACATTACAATGACTTGCTTAGCGCCGTCAAAAGCTTTTAATATTGCTGGCTTGCAAACGTCGGTAATTTCTGTGCCAAATGAAGCCCTTCGTAAACGAGTCAATCGTGGCATCAATACGGACGAAGTGGCTGAGCCAAATTCTTTTGCCATTCAAGCAACAGAAGCAGCTTTCAATGAAGCAGGGCAATGGTTAGATGAGCTTAACGAGTACTTGGCAAAAAATCGTGCTTACTTGATTGAGCAAGTGACAACAACTTTTCCAGAAATCAAAATCGTTCCAGCAAAGGCGACTTATCTTGCTTGGCTTGACTGCTCTGCTATTTCACAAAATACAACAGCATTATGTGCCTTTATTCGTCAAAAAACAGGTTTAATCCTATCTGACGGTGACATTTTTGGTGGCAATGGTAAACTTTTCATCAGGTGGAATTACGCTTGCCCGCTTGAAGTGTTAGTTGACGGTGTTGAACGTTTTAAAAAAGCGGTCAAAGAGTACAAGGAGCAATAAATGAAAAAATTTGGGTGTTTTATCTTAGTTATGATGCTTTTGGTTTTGTCCGCTTGTAGTAGTGTACAAAATAATCAACAAGCTAAGCAAACACAAACAACAACGACAAGTAAAACAGAGGAAGAAAAAATGGTAACAGCTACGGTTAATGGAGAGACATTTACAATCACGTTAAATCAGTCACAAGCAGCGCAGGAATTTTTAAATCTTTTGCCCCTAACACTTGATATGCGAGATGTAAACGGTAATGAAAAATATGCGGTGCTCAACCAAACATTCACAAACGATGATAAAAAAGTAGGAACGATTCACGCTGGTGATTTGAAACTATGGTCTGGCGACGGTTTGGTTCTTTTCTATAATGATTTTCCCTCATCTTACCAATATACAGACTTAGGAACGATGTCAGATAGTCAAGGCTTGGCAGAAGCTCTTGGGTCTGGGGACGTTATTATTACCATTGAGGTCGTCGATTGATGCGCTCAATAACAGTAACCATTGCAGAAGGAACATTTGAGCTTTTCTTAGAAAATAATGCTAGCGCGCAAGCTTTTTCTGAACTTTTGCTACTTGAATTGGAAATGGTTGATGTGAATGGCAATGAGAAATTTTATTTACTAGCTGACCACCTACCAAACCAAGAACGCTGTTCTTGTTTGATAAAAGCAGGTGATTTATTACTATGTCATACAAATGAATTAACCTTTTTCTATGATGATAGTAAAACCTGCTTTAAATACACTTATCTAGGACATGTTAAAGACAGCCAGAATTTCAGAAAAGCCATGACAGGCAAGATAGTCACTGTTATTTTTGAGGAAAAGTAAGATAGTCTTGACTGCTTCATGAAATTACTGCTTATTTTTGCTATAATGTTTGAAAAAAGAAATGATGGGTGGGCAACCTATGACAAAAATGAGACGTCGTGACCGTGAAGTGACTGACTTGACAGAAATCAAAGCTATTGTTGAGAAAAATATGATTTTGCATTTAGGGCTTTTTGATGAGGAATTTCCTTACGTTATCCCTTTGCATTATGGTTATGAATACCGTGAAGAAACTGACCAGTTTATTTTTTACACACACGGTGCGAGACGAGGGCATAAAATTGATTTAATCCACCAAAATCCCAATGTTTGTGTTCAGATTGAGGGAGAAGTGGTGCCTGATTACGACTATGATGTGCCTTGTAAATACGGTGCTTTCTTTAGTTCGTTTATCGGACGTGGAAAAGCAGAGCTTATCGAAGAATCAGAGCAAAAAGCCTACGCCCTTAATCTACTCATGCAGCACCAAGCTGGCAAAATATTTGAATTCACCGAAAAAATGACAAAACCAGTCGGCGTGATTAAGATTGTGATTGACCAATATTCCGCCAAAGCTAAGACAATGATGCCTAAAAAATAATAGAAAAACAACTAATCTAAAGCAGATTGGTTGTTTTTTGTTAATAAAGATAAAAAATTGAAAAATTCCCTTGACTTGGAGCTAACTCAAAGGTGTAAAGTAATAGATGACATTAGAAAGAGGAGGAAATTATGGAAAGTAACGTAGTCGCAACACAGCAAAAAACGTATTTTTTTAGTAATCGTGATTTGGCTAAATTGTTTATTCCTTTGATTATTGAACAAGGGTTGGAATATCTGGTGGGCTTAATCGCCTCGATTTTAGTTTCAAGAGTTGGCGAAGCAGCAGTGTCGGGTGTTTCTCTTGTGGAGTTTCTCATGGCGCTCTTTATCAGTATTTTTGCCGCTTTTGCAACTGGTGGCGGCATTGTTGCAGGTCAATACTTAGGTGACCGTGATGGTGAAAATGCTAATAAAGCTATCAATCAATTAGCGAAATTCACTCTTATATTTAGTATCGTGATTACGGTTTTTATTTTTGCCATTAAACCGTTAATTTTAAATCATTTGTTTGGCTCAATTACGCCAGCAGTTCATGCCCAAGCCGATCGGTATTTTAATATCGTTGCCTTATCGACACCATTTATTGCCATGTATAATTGTGGCGCAGCGATTTTTAGAACCTTAAACAAATCACGCTTGCCGATGAATATTATGTTGGTCATGAATGGCTTGAATATTTTAATGGGGATTAGTTTGATTTATGGTCTCGGTTGGGGTGTCGAAGGTGTTGCAGTACCGATTTTGCTATCACGTGTTGGTGCCATGGTGCTAGTTCTTTGGTTTGCACATCACTTGACATCTGAATTAACTTTGGGAAACTTTTTGCGTGAAAAAGTTGACTGGCAGATGATTAAAAAAGTTCTTGGTATTGGACTACCATTTGGGTTTGAAAATGGCATGTTCTTTCTTGGTCGCTTGATTGTGTTATCAATTGTGTCTTTATTTGGAACAGCGGCGATAGCAGCTAATTCGGTTGGTGGAACGATTATTATGTTTCAGGCACTTCCAGGAATTTCTATCGTGCTAGGTTTAGCAGTTATCATTTCAAAATGCGTTGGTGCTGGGGACTATGAGCAAGCAGAATACTATAAGCGTAAGGTTAGCCGAATTATTCATTTGGCAAATGGTGCGATTTCTTTGCTCATTATTGCTGCAATGCCGTTATTGATGAAAATCTATGATTTGTCTGCGCAAGCAACGCACTATGTTTGGATTATTGTCCTTGCACACGGTATTCTTGTTAGTATTTTTTGGAATTCTGGTTATGTGTTACCTGTTGTTTTTCGTAGTGCTGGAGATGCCAATTTTCCAATGGTAGTTAGTACTTTATCAATGCTATTAGCTCGTGTGGTATTTGCCTACATTTTTTCTGTTATGCTTGGTATGGGAATGCTAGGAACGTGGGCAGCTATGTTTTTAGATTGGTTTATCAAAGGAATCATTTATGAAATCCGCTACCGAAAAGGAACATGGAAAAATTACAAGTTAGTCTAGGAAAAACAATTTTAAAATTAAAAAAGCATCCATGCCTTTCAAGCATAATATCTATAAAATATAAGTATTTGTAATAGTTGTTAATCCTTGTTATGATAGCTTTAGTAATTAAAGAAAAGGATTAATTTATGCAGAAAACTTCAAATCGTTCATTAATTTTACTTTTAACAATCGGTGTATTTGGCATTCTGAATACAGAAATGGGAATAACAGGCATCTTGCCACATATCGCTGAGCATTACAGTGTTTCATTGACAACGGCTGGTTTGTTGGTATCTGGTTTTGCTTTAGTTGTTGCTATTGCAGGACCAACCATGCCTTTACTATTTTCAAAGGTCAATCGTAGATTAGTTATGCTTTTGGCAACAGGTGCTTTTACCTTGAGCACTATCGTTTCGATTTTGGCGCCAAATTTTACTGTTTTACTGATTACGCGTGTTTTACCAGCAATTTTTCATCCTGTCTATGTCTCTATGGCGATGACGGTAGCCGCCACATCTGTTCCTGAAAACGAATCGCGAAAAGCAGTTGCTCAAGTTTTTATGGGTGTTTCAGCTGGAACACTTTTAGGCGTACCAGTGTCTAATTTCTTAGCAAGTCAATTTTCACTTAGCTTATCAATGATTTTCTTTGCTATTATTAATTTACTTGTTTTTATCGGAACCATCATTTTAGTACCATCGATGCCAGTGACAACTGGATTATCTTATGGACAACAATTAAGCATTTTAAAACGTAAAACGATTTGGATTTCTATTATAAGCGTTCTTTTATTGAATGGAGCAGTGCTAGGTTTTAATTCCTATATGTCAGATTTCTTAGAGAGTTTCTCACAAATCAACGTTAATCTAATTGCCTTGGTTTTGTTAAGTATTGGGCTGGCTAATATTATTGGAAATGCTTTAGCTGGACAATTTTTAGATAAAAATACTCATCGATTACTGATTAGTTTGCCACTATTTCTTATCCTTGATTTAGCTTTACTATTTTTCTTTGGAAATCAAGCACTAGCGATGATGATTTTAGTTGTCATTTTTGGAATACTTGGTGGACTTGCGGGGAATGTGAATCAATATATGATTTACAGTGTTGGTGAAGATGCACCCGATTTTGCTAATGGTCTGTTTCTGGCGGCTGCCAATCTTGGTGTGACCGTCGGAACATCGTTTACAGGTGTGTTTATAACGCTTGGTGGTGGTAGTCAATTTAGCATTTTGGGAAGTATCATTATGCTTATTATCGCTTTTATAGCTATCCTTACTCGTCAAAAATGGCTTGCACTATTAAAATAAAAAACACTATTCATGCCTTTCAAGCATAACATCTATAAAATATAAGTATTTGTAATGTATGATAACCTTTGTTATCATAACTTTAGAATAAAGATAGGAAAAAAGAACATGACTGAAGAATTACATTTAACTCAAGAATGGGACAAAGTTTTTCCAAAAAGTGATAAGGTTGACCACAAAAAAGTGACTTTCCATAACCACTTTGGAATTACTTTAGTTGCTGAGTCGTTTGTTCATAAATAAGAACTTCCTCTCTTTATAGAAGACCCTTTCATTTTATAAAGCATTACTTAACCATTTCTAAAATATCATATGACAGTTTGGTATGTAATATGAATAATAAATGACAAAAATCTCCTAAAATACGATTAAATTGGATAAAAAAACGCTCTAAAGGCGTCAGAGTAAAAATTTATGAGGAAGCTCCAAATTTTAAAAATATTCATTGAGAAATACGTAAACAAATAAAGCTAAGCACTTTGTCTTAGCTTTATTTTCAAAACTGATTTTAAGTCGTTTTACGGTCAAAGAAGTTGTAAATGTATTCGATAATCGCAAGGATAACAAAACCAATTGCAACCAATCCAAGTGTGCCTGAGGCACTTGTTCGCCAAAAGATACCAGCAATGGCATTTACCATTGGTGCGGCAAAAGCAGCACCGAGATTGATTCCCATAAGAATGACCGATGTGGTTAAGGTACCACCATTTTTAGGACCGACTTGTGCCACGCGAAGAAAAGCTTGTGGGAACACCCAACCAAAGAATAAACCAGCAATGATAACGCCTGTTGTTACTAAAGCAACGTTTGTCGCTGTGGCTACCAAGTAGAAACCAAATGCAATGCCGGTATAGGCAACTGGTAAAATAAAGTTACCAATTAATTTTGAAACTGGGGCGTAAAGAAGGGCTGCTACCATGGAAGACAAACCAAGTAAAGCAAGAATTGATGACGCAGCAGACGGCGTTATCATCGCGACACCTGAACATAATCACACCACAAGTGCAGCTTTAAAAAGCACGATTGAATGGCTTTCCTATCAAATTCATCCCTTTGATGGCAAACCAGTTATGATTGTAGGAGCCTCTTATTATCAACAAGGGTCATCACGGGCACAGTTACACCTTCGTCAAATTCTTGATTCCCCAGGTGTTAATGCCATGGTTTTACCAGGAAATGAGTTTCTCCTTGGAAATGCTAAAGAATCCTTTGACAGTCATTATCATTTGAAAAATGAAGCAACCATCAATTTCTTAGGAACTTGTTTAGAAAATTTTATGAAGTATGTTAGTTTGGTAAACGGACTGAATGCCCCAAACGAAGAAATTCTCAAACCTGCTGGAGCTAACGAAAGTACACCAGTATCTACGGATGCTAATTCAGGTGCTTCAGCTAGTTGGAATGCGAGTGCAGCCCCAGTAGCCAAGCCTATCACCTCTAACTCAACAACCCCATTTGATAAAACACTAGACGACATCTTTGGTCCTGATTTAGGCATTGAAGGAAAAGATATTTTAGATACAGTAACTCTAGATTAATCACAAAAACGCCATAAAGGCGTTTTTGTGATTAATTAAGTAATTGCTGATAAAGGTTTAATTCATCGTCCTCATCAACGTTCAAGACAATTTTATTAACAAATTGGCTTCGTTCTAAAAAGTCTTTTACGGTTTGAATGGCAATTTTTGCCGCATTTTCATTAATAAAACGAACTTCATCATCTGCTGCAAGAGAGGGTAGGGCAACAGATTCAAGATGATTTTTTTCTGCCAACGTTAGACAAGATAAGTAACTTTTAGCAAGTAAATCTTCGTCAATCGGCGTCAAATGCTCGTTGATAGCAGGACTAACGGTGTGAAGTACAAATTTGGCAGGCAAGTTATAAGCTGGCGTAATTTTTGCCGTGCCGGTTGGTTCATCATGACCTTGTTCTTGTATGAGTTTGTAGCAATCCAGACGAAGTTGTACACCAGCATAGGTATGAATAGTATTGTCAGTGCAGTCATGAAGTGGTTGGAAGCAACCAAGCATACGATGATTAGCAGTATTGACAATGGCATCCACCTTGAGACGCGTAATATCACCTTTCCAAACATAAAGGCGGTCGTCTGTTGGAATTGGGCGTAGATGATTTAAGAAAACAACGACACGCTCTGCTTTTTTAAGTTGTAGATAGTTATCTTGCATATCTAAAAAGCCACTTGAAACCGCCATTGGTGGACGAACGTTAAGAAGAGCACGCAATAATGTTTCTTGACTATCCAAGTCACTAGACACATCAATTGCTCTAAATTGTGGATTTTCCTTAATCAGGTAATCTAGAAGGTAGGTTACCATTTCTTTTTTTGTCATATGGTCTCCTTAGCATAATAAAATCGCTTTCCTAATCATAAGTATATCACCTTTTTAAGGAATTAGCATTAAGAAAAATGAAAAAATCTAAAAATGACAATTAGGAATCCGTGTAGCAATAACGAATCCCTATTTTTTGATAATCAATTCCAATGCTTTTTGTAATTTTTCTTCTTGTTTTTCTTTATCCTTAACTGGATTTTCGATGATTTGATTGATTTTGTTGCTAATAACGATACCCATGGTACGGTTGATGCTAGAACGAACAGCAGTTAATTGTGTTACGATATCGATACATTCTTTATCGTCCTCAATCATTTTTTGAATCCCACGCAGTTGCCCCTCAGCACGTTTTAAACGATTAATGATGTCTTTGTTATCTGTTGCCATAAAGCTCTCCTTTGATTGCTATTATACCGATATGGGGTATTGTTTGTCAAACCCAAGACATTATCATTGACAGTAAATTGTAGGATGTGATATCATCAAAATATACCCATAGGGGTATTTATCAACAGAGAGGAGACAAGGTTATTTTTCTAAAAAAATTATTTTCATCATCGATAAAAAATATTGATGTTACGGAACTTCAACGACTTTTAGATAAAGATATTGTGTTATTAGACGTTCGAACAGCTCAAGAATACGCTAGGGGGCATATTAAAGGAGCTCGGTCATATCCTTTAGACCGTTTGAATACCTATCAGGGTAGCAAAGATAAGCCAATTTATCTTATTTGTCATTCTGGAGCTCGCAGCAAACGTGGCGCAAAATTATTACAACAAAAAGGCTATGAAGCCATTTCGGTTAAAGGCGGTATGATGGCTTGGCATAGAAAAATTATTGGAGGAAATAAATGATTAAAATTCTGATTGTTGGTGGTGTCGCAGGTGGGATGTCAGCAGCGACTCGTTTACGCCGCTTAATGGAGGACGCTGAAATCATTGTATTTGACAAAGGACCTTATGTTTCATTTGCCAACTGTGGGCTTCCCTTTCACGTTTCTGGGGAAATATCAGAGCGTGAAAGTCTTATCGTACAGACACCAGAAAGTTTGAAAGCACGATTTGCTATTGACGTTCGACCAGAATCAGAAGTGGTGGCAGTTGATACGGATAAGAAAACCATCACAGTTTGCTATGCGGATAAAGTCTATGAAGAATCATACGACAAACTGATTTTGTCGCCAGGTGCCAAACCAGTTGTTCCTCAAATGGTAGGGCTAGATAGTGCTGATAACGTGTTTGTGCTTCGCAATATTCCTGACTTGGATAAGATTCTGAATGCATTAAACGACACCAAAGCTAAATGTGCCACTGTTATTGGTGCTGGGTTTATCGGACTTGAAATGGCAGAAAATTTGGTTAAAAAAGGCTTGCAAGTGACAATCGTTGAAAAGGCACCGCATGTTTTGCCAACGTTAGATGAAGAAATGGCAGCTTTTGTTAAGGATGAATTGACACGAAACGGCATAACGGTTTACACTAATCAATCTGCCAAAGCTTTCAAGGATAATGGAAAAGTTATCATTCTTGAAGATGGTAGTGAGCTACTATCTGATATTACTATCATGTCAGTTGGGGTTCAACCAGAATCAAATTTAGCCAAAGAAGCAGGTCTTAAATTTGGTATGCGTGGGGGGATTCTTGTTAATGAGTATTATCAAACCAGCAATCCAGATATTTACGCTGTTGGAGATGCCATTATTGTCAAACAAGAAATCACTGGTCAAGATGCGCTTATTTCTCTAGCTAGTCCAGCAAACCGTCAAGGTCGCCAAGTTGCGGATAATATCGCTGGCATCGCTCGTCAAAATAAAGGAAGTATTGGAACAGCTATTGTTCGTGTTTTTGATTTGGCAGCTGCTTCAACAGGCTTGAGTGAACGCATAGCTCGCCAACAGTTTGAAGATGTAGCTGTTGTTCATACGACATCAAAAGACCATGCTAGTTATTATCCCAATGCTAGCGATATCGTTTTGAAATTGATTTTTAATCAGAAAACGGGTGCTATTTATGGAGCGCAAGCTGTTGGGCAAAAAGGCGTTGATAAGCGTATTGATATTCTAGCAACAGCGATAAAGGCAGGACTAACGGTAGATGATTTACCAGAATTGGAATTCACTTACGCACCGCCATTTGGTTCAGCTAAAGACCCAGTAAATATGGCAGGATATGCTGCGCTTAACATTATGGAAGGTATTAGTGAAAATGTTCAATGGTATGCTTTATCAGATGAATTAGCCAAAGGAAAACTCTTGCTTGATGTTCGTACGAGAGAAGAAGTTTCACGCGGTCATTTTGCAAATAGTGTTAACATACCACTTGATGAATTGCGTGATCGTTTAGCAGAATTAGACACCAATCAAGAATACATTATCAGTTGCCACAGCGGGCTTCGTTCTTACATTGGAGAACGTATTTTGAAGCAAAATGGCTTTAAAATTCAAAATCTTGATGGTGCTTATTTCCTTTATAGTACTGTCAAACCAGAGGAGATTGTTCATGATTAAAACAATTACAGCTAGAGAATTACAAGAAAAAATAAGCAAAAAGAAGCTGCATTTGCTTGATGTTCGTGAGAAAGTAGAATATGCCATGGGACATGTGCCAACAGCGGTTAATCTACCTTTAAGCGAATTTGTATCAAGCTACCAAACACTTGATAAGGACAAGGTTTATCATATCATTTGCCAAAGTGGCTCACGTTCTGAACAGGCAGCAGTTTTCTTATCTCAACAAGGCTATCAAGTTGTCAATGTCGCAGGTGGCACATCCGCTTGGACAGGAGTATTGGAATACTAAAATAGTTGACATCATTAAGCAAGGCTACTGGTCTTGCTTTTATGTTATAATCAATCTATGATTGATAAGAATAATATGTTACAAAATGCGGAAAAGTTTGTCTATGATAAATTGCATACAGATACCAGTGGGCATGATTGGTGGCATGTGGTGCGCGTGAGAAATACAGCGCGTGAGTTGGCAGAAAAAGAAGGGGCAGACCAGTTTATTTGTGAATTGGCAGCGTTGCTTCACGATATGGCAGATGATAAGTTAAATGCTAATCCCGAGCAAGCTTTGACAGAGCTGAAAGTTTGGCTAATGCAACAAGAACTATCAGAAGAAGCTATTGACCACATTATCCAAATTATCACGACCATGTCATTCAAAGGAAGTGGTCAAAGTGTTCCGCCAACTTTGGAAGGTAAGATTGTGCAAGATGCAGACCGTTTAGATGCCATTGGTGCAATTGGAATAGCGCGGTGTATGGTTTATTCGGGAAGCAAGGGACGTCCGATTCATGACCCAAGTAAGGTAGCACGTGACAATCCTAGTTTAGAAGATTATCGCAACGGGCAAGATACGGCAATCATGCATTTTTACGAAAAGTTACTCAAACTTAAAGAGTTGATGAATACGGCTTATGCTAGAAAAATGGCAGAGCACCGTCACAAAGTTCTAGAAGAGTTTTTAACAGAATTTTACGCAGAATGGGACGGTAAGTTATAGGTTGCAATAAAAAGGCAAAATGTTATAATAGAAAAACGAAAAGATTGGGAGGTCAATAAAATGGCAATTAGACGTGCGACAATCGCTGATATTCCAACATTGATGGACCTTTTACAACAAATTCTCTATGTGCACCATGTGGCAAGACCTGATTTATTTCAAGAAAAAGGTGTCAAATACACAGAAGACGAATTAGCTGCACTTATTGCTGACGATAATCGTCCGATTTTTGTTTATGAAGATGATAATGGTAAAGTGATTGCACATATGTTTACTATTGTTGAAGACGTTAGCGCACCAAGAGTTCCCCAAAAAACACTCTTTGTTGATGATTTGTGTGTGGACGAAGCAGCGCGCGGACAAAAAATTGGTGAAAAACTCTATCAGTTTGCTTTGAAATACGCCAAAGAAATTGGTTGCTACAACCTAACGTTAAACGTCTGGAGTGCAAATAAATCAGCCGTTCGCTTCTATGAACGTCAAGGCATGACACCGCAAGAGACACGTATGGAACAGATTATTGATTAAAAATGCCTCTAAACATCTTTGTTTCTACGGCTTCAAAGTTCATATTCTGGTGACCTTATCTGGTTATATTCTGAACTCTGTTGTCACGCCAGCCCCTGTTCATGATATCAAGGTGGTCTATGAACTATTAGAGGGATGTAAGCAATCGGCTATCCTAGGTGATTTAGGCTAACTGAGCAGTGAACACAAGAAGGACTTAGAACAACAAGGTTACCATCTATGGACGCCGTTTCGTAAAAACATGACAGAGACCGAAGAACATACATTAGCTAGAAGCCTAGCCGGACTACAGTTACGAATTGAACAAATTATTCTGGCTCATAACTTACGCTATTTTGAAATGAACTAGCACCACGACTTTGAAGGAATTATTTTATATGCACTTTTACCAACTATTACAATTAGATCCTCTAACCTTAAAGCAAAAGATACATGATGTTGATAATAAGAAACAAAAACTTCAGCTTATAGCTTGTCTTTTTATAAGGGCAATTTTATTAGTCTCCTTTGCTATTTTTTGGATAAGCTCTCTAAATTTTATATTTGGTAAAGATATTTCATCGTTTTCACTTATTCTATTTTGTATTCTATTAACTTTACGTTTTGTACCATTTGGCTATAGAGTAGGTCATTCTCTAGTAGGATTAGGAATTGTTTTTATTATACTTTGGTTGGCTCCGTTCATTTCTTTAATAGCTTATCCATTTATACAATTCATACTTCATTTCATTTGTTTATTGCTTTTATTTTTTATCACCGGTAAAGAGCCCCAAATGGGTAACCCCGGATTATACTCCTTTTCCTATCTATATTTAATTGGAACAGTACACTATATATCCAATACTCAAGTAGTACATTCCTTTTTTATTTTATTATTTTCTTATGGACTTTTTGCTATCATCTTCTATCATAAACATAAATTTTCAAATGAAAACATTTCCTTTATTCATATAATAAAAGAAAATAGACATATAAATAACAAAAATATTTGGTATTTTTACTATGCGTTCGGAATTAGTTTATTACTCTTTCTAGGAACTTATTTACGAATTGATAGATTTATGTGGTCGACTTTTGCTTGTTCCTCTCTATTTTCTGGATATAACACTTTTAAAATTTCTGAAAGAGCAAAAGAGCGAGTTATTGGAATCTTTGGAGGATCAATTTTATCAGGGTTACTTCTGCTTCTTATTCCAACAAATTATCTTGGAATATTAGGCGGAATATGCTTAGGATTTTGTGCAACATATCAAAACAAAACGATTTTAAATTGTATTGGAGCAATCACTTCAGCAACATTAATATTTGGACTAAAAACAACGGTACTCCTACGAATAACACTTAACCTATTAGGAGTAGGGTATGCTTTTTTATATCATCTTATATTCGTAAATATTACTGGGTCTTTAATGAAAAAAGGAAAAAAGAGGTTGGGCAAAAACTAGCTTTAAAATAAAACCACACAACGATTTCAGTCTTGAAAACAATCAAGATGATAAAATCACTGTGTGGTTTTTGAGTGTTTAACGTTCTTAAGGCTAGATTCTTAGCCAATTTTGTTAGATTCATACTCATGAAGAGAAATCTAATCTCTGTTTGAATAGCTTGTCTCCCTCTAACGTGGACTCTGCGAACGCCAAAAACACTCTTCAATCTACCAAAAACGGGTTCAACATTAGTTTTCCGTTTGGCGTAGACACGAGAGCCTTCTTCGCTATTCAATTTTTCCTTTATGAGTTCTTTAAAGTAATTCCAAGTTGGATTGTAATAAATGTGTTTCTGATTGCCACCTTCTGTTTTGGCAAGTTCTTCCAACTCTGGTGTGTCTTGTATTTTTATCTGCCTCATAGATTTTAAAATCACGTTTAAAGCCATACTTATCACATCGACGAGCGTAGCACTTAAAAGAATAAATCACTCCGTCTGGTTTCATAAACTGGTCGGTTTCTTCAAGATAATTCCAATTACAGGAATTATTAGGACTGTTCTTATATTTCCTCGTTAATTCTTTTTGATACATGCCATAAGGGATTAGAGGTGTTTTTCCAGCTCATCCATGATAAAAACATAGTTTTCTTCACTTCCATAACCTGCATCGGCTACAATATGTTGGAATAAATCCAGAGTTTGGATAGAGTTTAGGAATGGCTCTAGAGTTCTAGTATCTGTTGGGTTTGGAAAAATGTCATTCAGTGGCATCATTTTCAATTCAGGCTTGGAAGGTGTCAGCCTTGCAGCCTATGGACAAGCTTGGCTAACAAATTTTGTTGTCGCATTACCATATAATTTTGTCGTGGTTGGTCCGATCGCTCGTTATTTCCTAGGTGAAATCCAAAAACAAACTGTACTAGCCTAAACACCCCCTAAAAAAGCAAGGATAACTCCTTGCTTTTTTAGGAGTTAAAAAGAAGTTTTGTCATTAAAACAACTTATCTTTATCACTTTTTCAAAAAAGTAGTATAATAACGGTAAGAACGATGTAACCGTTTTTAGAAATTGAGGAACAAGTTATGACTGATAACGTAAATGAAAAAGTTAATCAACTTGAACTTGAAACTTACGCAGCTAACGACGTTTACCAAGCTGCTAATACGCAAAGTTCTGGGTTAAAGCAACCACAAGTTGAAGAACGGCAAAAACGGTATGGAATGAATCAACTGAAAAAAGCTGACAAAGAACCTATTGTACTTACCTTCATTAAAAATTTTACAAGTCTAATGGCAATTTTGCTTTGGGTAGGTGGTGGCATTGCTATTCTGTCTCATAGTTTAGAACTTGGGCTTGTCATTTGGTTTGTCAATATTGTCAATGGGATTTTCAGTTTTGTACAAGAATACCGTGCCAGCCAAGCGACAGAAGCTCTCAAAAAAATGTTACCTTCCTATGCGCGTGTTATTCGTGAGGGACAAGAAGAGAAAATCTTAGCAGAAGAATTGGTACCTGGCGATGTCGTCTTGATTGAAGAAGGGGACCGTATTTCCGCAGATGGTCGGATTGTCTTTGCGACTGATTTGCAGGTTAATCAATCAGCGCTGACAGGCGAATCAAATCCCGTTTTTAAAACGAGTGAAGCTGATAATGACCCACAAAAGACAGCGCTTGAATACGATAATATGGTCTTTGCGGGAACGACAGTCTCATCTGGTTCTGCGAAAATGATTGTTTCTGCCATTGGCATGGCAACACAGTTTGGACAAATTGCTCACTTGACCCAAAATATGGCTGATGACAAGAGTCCGCTTCAAAAAGAACTAGACCATTTGACAAAGCAAATCTCAGTTATTGCGATTACAGTTGGTGTCATTTTCTTTATCGCAGCAACCCTGTTTGTTCATGAGCCATTTGCTAAAGCATTCATTTTTGCGCTCGGTATGATTGTTGCCTTTATCCCTGAGGGTTTGCTTCCGACCGTTACACTTTCTTTGGCAATGGCGGTGCAACGTATGGCTAAATCAAATGCCTTGGTTAAGAAATTATCTTCTGTTGAAACCTTGGGAGCAACTTCTGTCATTTGCTCGGATAAAACGGGAACATTGACCCAAAATGCCATGACAGTTAATCACCTCTGGCAAGTTTCTGGAGCTTATGAAGTAACAGGGCTAGGATATTCAGCAGAAGGAGACATTCGTAATAGCGGTGGTAAGAAAGCTTCGCTTGTCGAAAATCAATCGCTTGAACAACTTGTCCGCTTCGCTCACCTTTGTAGCAATGCACAAGTCTTGCCACCTGATGACGAGAATGCTTCTTATACTGTTCTTGGCGACCCAACCGAGGCTTGTTTGAATGTTCTTGCCGAAAAAGCTGGAATTACTCTTGAAAATAATAATCGCTGGGCACCGCGCGTGAAAGAATTACCTTTTGATTCTGTGCGCAAGCGAATGACAACGATTAATCGCATTGATAGTTTGATTGATAGCAGTTCTTTGGTATCGATTACCAAAGGGGCTCCAAAAGAAATGACTGAGCTCTGCCATTATTATAAAGACCAAGAGGGCTTGCATGAAATGACTGCCGATATCCAAGCGCGTATTTTAGCAGCAAATGATGACTTTGCTAAAAATGGCTTGCGTGTGTTAGCTCTTGCTTACCGTGCTTTGGAAAAGGAGAATTTGGTTCAAGAAAGTCAATGGACTCAAGAAAATATTGAACAGCACATGGTCTTTCTTGGCTTGATTGCCATGAGTGACCCACCACGTGAAGGTGTGCGCGAAGCGATTGATAAATGCCATAAAGCTAGTATTCGCATTATCATGGTGACGGGAGACTATGGTTTGACCGCACTTAGTATTGCTAAGAAAATTGGTATTGTTCGTGGCGATGATGCACGTGTGGTAACTGGATTGGAACTTGAAAAGATGTCTGACGAGGACCTTAAAGAAGCTCTTACTGGTGAGATTGTCTTTGCGCGTGTGGCACCTGAACAAAAATATCGTGTCGTAACAGCCCTTCAGGAATTAGGCGAAGTTGTTGCGGTAACTGGTGATGGTGTTAATGATGCGCCGGCCTTGAAAAAAGCTGATATCGGCGTGGCCATGGGTGTTACGGGAACGGATGTAGCTAAAGAATCTGCTGATATGATTTTAACGGATGACCATTTTGCTTCCATTGTTGATGCAGTCGAAGAGGGGCGAGCGGTTTACCATAATATCAAGAAATTCTTGACCTATATTTTCAATTCAAATACGCCAGAAGCGGTGCCGTCTGCCGTTTTCCTCTTGTCCTGCGGTTTTGTCCCACTCCCTTTGACGGTTATGCAAATTTTAGCGGTTGACTTGGGAACGGATATGCTTCCTGCTCTTGGTTTAGGAGTTGAACCTCCAGAACCCAATGTGATGCAAGAACCCCCGCGCAAATTATCAGACCGTCTTTTAAGTAAATCACTTCTTGTTAAAGCGTTTCTATGGTATGGATTGATTGAGTCGGCACTTGCCATGGGTGCTTTCTTTATCACTTATTTTTTACATAATGGCAATTTGGCAGTACTTGCTAGTTCAGGTCAACTTTATCGTGAGGCTACAACCATGACTTTGGGGGCTATCATTTTCTGTCAAATTGGTATGGTGATGAATATCCGTACCTCTGACCAATCTATTCGTAAATTGTCATTATTTGGCAATTCCTTAATCAATATTGGCTTGGTAGTTGAATTAGCTATTTTTATCCTATTAGTTTATGTGCCTATTTTCCATAATCTCTTTAACACCGCGAGTTTGGGTGTGTGGCATTGGATTTATCTTATACTTTGCCCATTTGTCATCGTTGGTTTAGAAGAAATTCGTAAGCGGCTGATGACACTTTAGAGACGATAAAAACAGTAACCCTAGTTTTTACATACGAGCTAGGGTTAGTTTTATTTTAAGGATGTTTGGAGTGTTGAAAGTCTCTTGATGTGACAGCTTTGGCTTTTTCTTGACACTCTTGGAAAATGCTTGTAAAATTCAAGAGAGTAAAGAGGACGATATGGCAATAATTAATGATTATCTAGCAAAACATAAAAATGAAACGTTTGAGCAATTTCCATTTAACGAAGCAGATATTCTTTGTTTAAATGAACTGGGGTATTTTTGCTTTGAAGATTTGGATAATACGCTTGATTTTTCAAAAGAATTGATATTACATGACATTCTGGTGCCTTACGAGGCTGGTGAGAGGGTATTCAATCATAGTTTTTTGGTCACCAAGGCGCGTGTTGAATTGCTAAAAAATGTAGCCTCATCACGACGGTTTGCTGATTTGCATCTGTCAGCTTATGTTAATGATGTTGATTCCGAATATGAGAGACAATTCTCTGCTATGGTCTTTAGTTTACCTGAAATTGATCATTATCAATTAGTTTTTCGTGGGACAGATGATACCTTGATTGGCTGGAAAGAAGATTTTAAACTAACTTATGTTCGTGAAATTCCTGCTCATCGTGCAGCGGTGACTTATCTTGAGCGTTACTTAGCGAGTCATCCAATGCCTATCATGGTATCAGGGCATTCTAAGGGTGGGAATTTGGCTTTGTACGCTGCAGCTCATGTTAAGGAAAAATGGCGTCCGCAAATCAAGCAAGTTTATATGCTTGATGCACCAGGTTTGCAAGAAAAAGAACTTGAGCGAGTAGGATACCAAGCTATTCGTGAGCGTGTGCGTGTCATTCGCCCTGAAGGATCCATCGTTGGTATTATGCTTTATAATGACATTGATCCTGTTGTGGTTAAAAGTCAGGCTTCTGGAATCATGCAACATGCTTTGACGACATGGCAATTTGATGCTGAGACGGGGCAGTTGATTTTAGCAGAACAGCCAACCGATTTAAGCCGTAATCTTGAAAAAACGTTTAAACAATGGACGGATGAATTGTCCAGTCAAGAATTGAAAATTCTTTTTGATACCCTTTTTGATACCTTGATGTCAAGCGGTATCAAAAGCATTAACGATGTGACGATTGACCGAGAATTTGGCGCGAAATTGGCAACAAGCATTGCTTCTTTTTATTCTATTGGAGCGGAGAAGAAGTTGCTCCTTGCCAAATCAGCGAAGTTATTTCTTGAAGCTTTTGTCGGACATAGTAAACTGGGAAGTCTGGGAAAAGATCGCATTGCCCTTAATTTTCCTGATTTTAATAGCTTGTTGAGCTATTTGAATACTAAAAAATTGAAATAAAAATGGCTTTTTCAGTCTAAGAAGGAGGTTGCCGGCTTGCCGCGGAACAATCACACGGGCGAAATTATTGCCCCTGCGACCATCTTCGATAACGGCTTGTCGCTGTTCAACTATGATGCAATGCCGGATGATTTCAAAAACCTGAGTGTGTATGCAAAGACTCGTTCCAATCCCTACCGCATTTCCTATGAGGATGTGTGTAAAGAGGTAATGGGTGCAAAGCAGAAAGCGCAGCTACGGCGAATGGTGGACTTCAAGTTCCCCCGCCATCCGTCCCTGAATCTGCTGGAGGAACGGCTGACAGCCATTGAAAAGCAACTCGGAGAGCGCACAAGAGAGCTGCTCTCCATTTCGGTTCAGAGAAGCACAAAGCGCAAAAACGAGCCGGAAAGATAATCCGTCTGCGATATGGGAGTAGCCCCATACCGCAGATACTTATCAGCTACCCATACAGACCGGTATGAGATTCCCGTAGAAATCACCACCTATGTTCTTAAAACAACCACCTATCGAGAATCGGTAGAAATCGGTTCTTGATTTTCCTATACTATAACTGTAGCAAGGAGATGAATCGATGCAAATTGAAATCAAGATAGAAGAAAAATACAAAGAGCCAAAAATCATCGTGATGACGGACAAAATGACCGATGAAGTCAATGCAATCATAAAAAGATTGTCAGACGAGCAACCGCAGGTTATTGCCGGATTCAGGGAGGATATGGTCGAGGTTCTGGAACCGTCTGAGATCTACCGTGTTTTTGCCGAATCAGGTAAGGTGTTTGCCGAGACAGATCACGGCGAGTATGCGCTCCGTCTGAGGTTATATGAGGCGGAACAACGGCTTGACAGCAAGATTTTTGTCCGAATATCAAACTCGGATATTATCAATCTGAGAAAGGTCAAGAGCTTTGATTTGAGCTTTGCTGGGACAATTTGCATTACGCTTTCAAACGGTACGGTTACTTATGTTTCACGGCGATCCGTTGCCAAAATCAAACAACTGTTAGGACTGTGAGGTGGTAGAAATGAAGAAAAAACTGATTGGACGAGGACTACTTGGTTTCCCTGTCGGCATTGCAATCGGATATGTCATTACGGTGATTATCTCAATCTGCATTGGGGATGGTTTTTTCCATCCGGTCACTCCGGAGCTTGTGAATAAAATGGGGAACGTATTAAATGCGGTTATCATTCAAACCGCTCTGAGCGGAATAATGGGCACAGGCTTTGCAATGGCTTCGGTTATTTGGGAGATTGATTCGTGGAGTCTTGCAAAGCAAAGCGGGATTTACTTCGCAATTGCTTGCGTGATTATGTTCCCTATCTCTTATTTTGTCAACTGGATGCCCCATTCGGCCGCTGGAATTCTGTCTTATGTAGGCATATTCGTAGCGATCTTCCTCGCTGCTTGGGTAACTCAGTATTCTGTGTGGAAAAGGAAGATTAAGAAAATGAACGAAGGTATTAAGGATAATAACGATATGAATTGATCCCTCCGATCTGCATCCTGCGCCTTGTTTTAACAACAGAATAAACCACATACATAGCCGCTTGGTTTTCAAAAGAAATCAGGCGGCTATTTCTATTTTGAAGGAGGTGTTCGCTATGAGCGAAACAGATTACAACGCTCGCCTTTATGAGAAAATGAAAGCCGAGCAGGACAAATACCGAGACTGGCTACTGCATCAGGAGCTGTCCGAAATCATCAACCACACCTACGAATACACGATGCGGGAGGACATCGTAATGTGTATGGAGGAGCTGGAGCTTGAGCCGGAAAAGGCAAGGGCTTTGCTTCGTTCCCTTGTCCTCTGAGTGATGTCTATAAGGAGTTCCGGGACAGAGAAACCGAGCATATGGATACCATCCGGGACTCCATCGAAACGGCAGCGGATAAGAACCTGCAACGGCAGGAGAAGAAACAGCAACGGGAAGGCAGGTGATTTTAGCGACGTTACTAGGTTGCCAAGGCATTGATGAATTTCAAACTATTGAGCCAGCAGCGCTAAATTTTGGCGTTACACCAGTTGAAATCAAAGAAATTGTCTATCAAGCGGTGGCTTATTTGGGAATTGGGCGTGTCTTTCCATTTCTAAAAGCAACCAATAAAGTATTGGAAGAAAAAGGCGTTACATTGCCACTTGAAGGACAAGCAACCACAACCATTGACAATCGTCGTGAAGCTGGTACACAAGCGCAAGTGGATATTTTGGGTGAAGGCATGCGTGATTTTTGGCAATCAGGTGCTAAGGAAAGTACCCATATCAATTATTGGTTGGCTGATAATTGTTTCGGAGATTATTACACACGTAAAGGTCTTGATGATAAGCAACGTGAGTTGATAACATTTTGTTTCTTGGCAGCTCAAGGTGGTGTTGAGCCACAATTGACTAGCCAGGCAGCAGCAAATATGAAAATTGGCAACGATAAAGCATTTCTAATCGCAGTTATTTCAAATGCCTTACCATTCATTGGTTATCCACGTAGTTTAAATGCTCTTCGTTGTGTCAATGAAGCTGCCGATAAGTTAAAGTAAAAACAATCAGGAGGAAAGATAAATGACAAAAGATATTATGTTAGTAACAGGTGCTGGGCAGATTTCAATGGCGATTGCACGCCGCATGGGATATGGTAAAAAAATTGTTTTAGGTGACCGCTCACTTGATAATGCCAAAGCAATTGCTAAGACCTTAACAGAAGCTGGTTTTGATGTCGTGACATTTGAAATGGATTTGTCATCATGTCAATCAATTAAAGAGATGATTGCTTATGCGCAAACTTTTGGTGACATTAAGTATTTGGTTAATGGTGCGGGTGTTTCGCCATCGCAAGCTTCGATTGCAACCGTGCTAAAAGTTGACCTTTACGGAACATCTGTTTTACTAGAAGAAGTTGGAAAAGTCATTGCAAAAGGCGGTGCAGGTGTCACTATTTCTAGCCAATCAGGTCACCGTATGCCTGCTTTGACTGCCAAACAAGATCTGGCACTTACCATGACACCAACGGAAGAATTGTTGATACTTGATTTTCTACAAGAAGATAGAATTGAAAATAGCCTTCATGTTTACCAATTGGCAAAACGTGCCAATGAAAAACGTACCATGTACGAAGCTGTTCGTTGGGGAGAACGTGGTGCCAGAATTAACGATATTGCACCAGGAATTATTGTTACACCACTTGCTATTGACGAATTCAATGGTATTCGAGGTGATTTCCACAAAAATATATTTGCCAAATCACCAGCTGGACGTCCTGGGACAGCAGATGAAGTAGCAGATGTCGCTGAATTGCTTATGAGTGAACGTACGCAGTTCATTACTGGCTCAACCTTCCTTATTGACGGTGGCGCAACAGCTTCTTATTTCTATGGACTATTAAATCCAAATACCAAAACTGGTGTGGCAGAAGGAAAAGATTAAATGATTGAAGAAATCCTAAAAAATCGTTATCGCCAAGTCAACGATGCTATGGTCGCAAAGGACAAGAAAACCTTGGCTGAATTGATAGCACCTGATTCGGTTCTCGTTCATATGACGGGTTATGTACAACCTGTGAAAGAATGGCTAGCGCAAATTGAGAGCGAAGAAATGCGCTATTATGCATGGCAAGAAGATGCCATAAAAGCCATTCATATCACTGACAATACAGCCAGTCTTGTTGGGCAAAGTCGTGTTAAAGCACGAGTTTGGGGAGCAGGACCAGCCACTTGGCGCCTGCAAATTAAAATGGATTTTGAAAAGATTGACGGTGATTGGAAAATTATCAAATAAAGTGCAAGCACTTACTAGATTAGAAAGGCAGATATGATGACAAATGTAGCGATTATTGGTGTAACTGGTTCATTAGGACGCAGTTTGCGTGAAGAATTAAAAGATAAAGCTGACTATAACGTAACACTTTTCTCACGTCGTGCAGAAAGCTTAGCTTTGGCAAGTAATGAAAAAGCTATCAATGGGTCAGCAACATCTGGCAATGATTTAGACAAGGTTTTAGCCGACCAAGATATTGTTTTTGTAGCTCTATCAGGTGATTTACCCAAAATGGCAAGAGAAATCGTTGCTAGTATGAAACGTATTGGTGTGGCTAGAATTGTCTTTGTCTCATCAATGGGCATTTATGGGGAAGTGGCAGGAGAACCAAAAGGTGTTGTCGCACCGATTCTTAAACCATATCGCAAAGCGGCAGACATTGTTGAACAGTCAGGACTTGATTACACGATTTTGTGCCCAGGGTGGTTTGACAATGGCCAAGATAGCACATGTCAGATTACGCAAAAAGGTGAGACTTTCTATGGACATGACGTTTCTCGCAAAGCAATCGTGACACTCGTAAAACACATCATTGACCAACCAGAAACTTATCTTAACACCAGCCTAGGCTTGTATCGCTAAAAAATCGACGATTTTTCAATAAATTTGACGTTTTTTGCTTGACTTGGAGTTAGCTCTAAGGTATATACTGAGAGTGAAATAAGAAAGGAGATGACGTATGAATATCAAAAAAGTAAGCGAACAGACAGGAATTTCAGCAGATACCATTCGCTATTATGAACGAATTGGCTTGCTTCCTCGAGTAACGCGTAATAAATCAGGAGTCCGTGATTTTTCAGAGCGTGACATCGCCACTTTGGAATTTGTTCGTTGTTTCAGAAAAGCAGGCATGAGCGTTGAATCTTTAATTGAATACATGGCCTTGGTGGAAGAAGGTGACGGAACTGAAGAGGCACGCATGACTTTGCTTGAAGAACAACGTGATAAATTGGCAGAACGTATTGCTGAATTGCAAAGTGCACATGATAGGCTCAATCACAAAATTGAAAATTATCAAAATATCATCCTTAAAAAAGAACAAGCTCTGTTTGAAGGGAATGAAAACGAGTAAAGGAGAAGCAAATGGACTACAAAACGTTATCAAATGGCGTTAAAATGCCGATTTTAGGATTTGGTGTGTATCAAGTGCCAGATCTTGACGAATGTGAGCGCGTGTTTAGTGATGCGATTTCGGTTGGTTACCGCTCAATTGACACCGCTCAAGCTTATATGAATGAAGAAGCTGTTGGAAATGCTATCCGCAAGTCTGGTATTGCGCGTGAAGAATTTTTCATCACAACTAAAATTTGGATTAGCAATTATGGCTATGAAAAAGCCAAAGCTTCTCTGGATGCTTCTTTAGCGAAACTTCAAACAGACTACATTGATTTGATGCTTTTACATCAACCATTTGGTGATTATTATGGTGCTTATCGTGCCATGGAAGAATATTACAAAGCTGGTAAAATCAAAGCAATCGGTATCAGCAATTTTGCACCAGACCGTGTAGCAGATTTGGCTATTTTTGCGGATGTCACTCCAATGGTTAACCAAGTTGAAACGCACGTTTTCAATCAACAATTAAATGCTCGCAAAACAATGGACGAATATGGTGTTCAAATCGAATCTTGGGGACCATTTGCAGAAGGGCGCAATGATTTCTTTACCAATGAAACACTTGTTGCGATTGGACAAAAATATCATAAATCAGCTGCGCAAGTTGCCCTACGTTACTTGATTCAACGTGATGTTATTGTTATTCCTAAAACAGTTCATAAAAATCGTATGGAACAAAATTTTGATGTCTTTGACTTTATTTTAACAGATGATGACATGGCAGAAATTTTGAAACTTGATATGGGTGAAAGCCAATTCTTCTCACATGCAGACCCTGAAACAGTTAAAATGATTAGCTCGTTTAAGATTTAAATTATGCTTAAAAGGCATAGAACACTATGTCAAATAAGTATTTGTTATTAAAAACGAGAAGCGTATAACGGCAGTATAAACCCTATTAAGAAAGGAAAAACAATGACAATTAAACAAACAGCAGGACGTGACCAATTGGGGGAATTTGCGCCAGAATTTGCACATTTTAACGATGATGTGCTCTTTGGTGAAAATTGGAATAATAACGATATTGATTTAAAAACACGCTGTATCATCACAGTTGTGGCACTTATGGCATCAGGCATTACAGACAACTCACTAAAATTCCATTTGCAAAATGCGAAAGCTAACGGTGTTAGCAAAGAAGAAATTGCAGCAGTCATTACACACGTGGCTTTCTATGCAGGTTGGCCAAAAGGCTGGGCAGTCTTTAACCTTGCCAAAGAAGTTTGGAATGAAGATTAAGAAAGATATGAAATGAAAGGATAACAAATGACAGATAAAGCAACTTTTGACAAAGAAAATGTACTCGGGCAAGGACAACCAAATGACGCTTTTGCGCAATATTTTGACGGACAATCATTCTTGAACCCATTGGTTGATCCTGACTCACCTCTTCATTTGGCGAATGTCACTTTTGAACCTGGTTGTCGCAACCATTGGCATGTTCACAATGCTGATAAAGGTGGCGGACAAATTTTGATTTGTATAGCAGGTCAAGGTTGGTATCAAGAAGAAGGAAAAGAAGCTGTGAGCCTTGAACCAGGGAAAGTTATCGTGATTCCAGCCAATACAAAACATTGGCATGGCGCTAAAAAAGATTCATGGTTTAGCCATATTTCAGTGGAAGTTCCTGGCGAAAACACGTCAAATACTTGGCTAGAAGCCGTTAGCGACGACGATTACAACGCCCTTTAAACTATTCTTTTACAATTACATTTTACTCATACAATCAAAACACAAAACAATCTCATTTCGCTTAACGCCCAGCTGAAAACGGTTTGGGCGTTTTTTATGTGACTACCGTGACAATTTTATCTAACCATGCTAAACTAAATTTATGACTCACATCACTCATAAAAGAATTGTGCAAGCTGGTCATTTTTTACAACTTTTTAAAAATGATTCTCAATTTACAACACCGATTTTTAGAATTGACCACAAGCGAAAGCACCTTCATTTTGTCATTGTTTTTAAATTAGATGACGACGAGGCATTTTACGCCCTCAATCGTTCAAAACTTGGATATGATCATGAGTTGAAACGTCTCAAACGTTTTACCAAATCGACACTTTATCAAGGGATTTTATCCGTTCCGCTAAAGGCACGTCAGACGATTCAGATTTTGCAGGTACCAAGTGATAAAAAGTTGCTGAAGGCTTACGTGACCTATTACGATAAGGCAAGCATTGATTGGTTGTGCTTTGGCAAGAAAGCCAACCTAGACGATGTTTATGATCCCTTTCGTGATGCGCACTCGGCGCTTTTTCACTCAGATGATTCTGACAATGCCATATCTTATGATGATTATCAGGGTATTCAGGATTTCCATCCTTTTTCACTTTTAGATAATCAAGCCGTTGCTACTCCATGTTTTTACCAAGACCCGAAAAAAAACAAGCAAATTGCTCTGCAATTGATGGGCTGGTATTATCATGGGCAGCAGCTCAAAATCAATTGGAAACCCGACAATCAGCACAATGCACGCTGGCGCTCGTCGGTTGTAGCGATTGACCGAAAGACTCGCCGTTATTTTTTTCAAGGAAATATTTATCAAGAAAAAGGAACTGACCCCGTCTTTTTAGAGAATCTTTTATTTGATTGTGATTTGAAAAATAGCAGAGCAGCAAAAGCAGAGTTTGACAGATTTATTCAAGAGATAAAAGAACAAGAGCGCGAGGCTTTGCTAAAGCTGCGCTGACAATCAAAGAGGTTTTTGAGTCCGCTTTTTATTTGTGCTATAATATTTTCTGACTGAAAACAATATTAGAAAGTATGAAAATGACAGATATTGACATTGAACGTTATCATGAACTAGCTCAACAAAAACAAAAAGAACACCGCAAATTTTTAGCAACACTCAAGAAAAAAGCTCCTAAAAATCTTGATAAAATTACTCAAGAAATTCACACAGAAGTTTTTAACGAGATTGATTGCACAAAATGTGCTAACTGCTGCAAAAGCTTAGGTCCTCTGTTTACAGAAGCAGATATCACACGCATTTCAAAAGTCTTTCGCATGAAACTTGGCGTATTTGAAGACATGTACCTTCGTGTCGATGAAGACGGCGACAAAGTCTTTCAATCAATGCCTTGTCCATTTTTAGGCGATGACAACCTTTGCACCATTTACGACGTCCGACCAAAAGCATGCCGTGAATTTCCGCACACAGACCGCAAAAAAATCTATCAAATTAATAACCTAACCATCAAAAACACCCTTTTCTGCCCCGCAGCCTACCTCTTTGTTGAAAAACTCAAAGAACGATTGGAAGGGAAATAAAGATTTAGAAAGTATCTCATTTTGAGGTGCTTTTTTCCTATCCCTTACTACGTCTGGTTTTTCATGAAAGCGGTAAAATTTACAATCAAATTAATGTACTTTATTTGAAAATCATAGTAAGCTTACAGTATTCGAAATAGAGGAGGGCAGTTATGTTTTTAGCATGGAATGAAATGAAACACTCGAAGCTGCGTTATGGATTAGTGGTTGGAGTGATTTTCTTGATTGCTTACTTGGTCTTTTTCCTGACGGGTTTGGCTAATGGTTTAGCCCAGACCAATCGCTCGGCGGTTGATTCTTGGAAATCTGATTATGTCATTTTAAATGAGCAAGCTAATAAAAATCTGCGCATGTCACGCTTTTCAGTCGACTTAAAAAATGATGTTAACGCTGATAAAATGGCAGAATTGACACAAGCTTCTACGACAATTAAAGACAAGGAAAAAAATAAAATTAATGTCAATTTATTCGCGATTAAGCAGGATGAATTTCTACGTCCGAAGTTGAGTGAAGGAAAGCTTTTCTCAAAAACAGGAGAAGTCGTCGCTGATAGTAGCTTAAAAAAATCATATCAATTAAAAATTGGTGACAAAATTACTCTTGGAGATAGTACTAAAAAGCTAACTATTACTGGTTTTACAGATAATGCGAGCTTTAATGTTCAGCCAGTCCTTTACATGACAAAAGAAACACTGGCAAGCGTCCTTGCGGATAATGCTCAAGTAAATACAATCAGTGCTCTAGTGATTCGTGGCAAGGTAAATCAGGTTCCTAAAGAGCTTGAGAGCATGACCACATCAACGTTTATTGAAAATCTTCCAGGTTATAAAGCTCAGAATCTGACTTTTTCCTTTATGATTGGCTTTTTGATTGTGATAGCAGCGATTGTCATTGGAATATTCATCTATATTTTGACACTGCAGAAAAAAGCAATCTTTGGTGTTTTAAAAGCGCAAGGCATTTCTAACGGCTATCTATCACGGATGGTTTTCGCACAGACCTTTATTTTAGCCATATTAGCGGTTAGTCTCGGCTTAGCGTTAACCCTGCTCAGTGCCGTTTTTCTACCAACATCAGTTCCGTTTCAGGTAAATCCACTCTTTTTTGCAGGAATTAGTGTGCTGATGGTTCTTATTGCCGTTTTTGGTGCACTTTTCTCAGTGGTAAGCATTGTCAAAGTTGACCCTTTAAAGGCAATCGGTTAGGAGATAATTATGACAGCAATTGAATTAATCAATATCAAAAAATATTTCAAAGATGGTCCAGATCAAATTGAAGCTCTGAAAGAGACAAATTTGACGATTAACAAAGGTGAATTTGTTGCCGTTATTGGCCCGTCAGGTTCTGGAAAAAGTACTTTTTTGACCATTATTGGTGGCCTGCAATCACCGTCACAAGGTGAAGTGAGATTGAACGGCCAAGCTTTTAGCCAGAAAAAAGAAAAAGCGCGTGCTAAGATGCGTTTTGACCAGATTGGCTTTATCTTGCAAGCTTCCAACCTAGTACCCTTTTTAAAAATCAAAGATCAGCTACGCTTGGTTGACAAGGTTGATAAGAAAAAACAGCGCGAATCGATTGACAGCCTTTTTGACCAGCTGGGTATTGCCAGTATCGCAGACAAATATCCTGAGGAAATTTCTGGCGGGCAAAGGCAACGAGTGGCGATAGCCAGAGCCTTGTATAATGACCCAACGATTATCTTGGCTGATGAGCCAACAGCGAGTTTGGACACTGAAAAAGCCATGGAAGTTGTCAAAATTCTAGCCGACGAGGCCAAAGAAAAGAATAAAGCAGTCTTAATGGTTACGCACGACAGACGTTTAGTCTCTTATTGTGACCGATTGTTGGTCATGGAAGACGGCGTTTTACGAGAAGAAGAGATTGCTGCTTATCAGTAGTAATTTGTCTTGAGATGCGATGTGTGATATAATGAGGTCAAATCTTACCGATTCAAAAAAGGGTCGTTAGTAAAGGAGACGTCATGATTACTTTTTTCTTACAAATGCGTCGGACATTGCGTGTCTTGTGGTCAATCTTTAAGGATGATGAAACCAGAGGAATTGCTGGTGTCACTGCTGTTTTATTGCTCAGTGGGACACTTTTTTATGCAAATGTAGAACATTTTACTTATTTGGATGCCCTTTATTTTTCATTTACAACTTTAACAACGATTGGCTACGGGGATATTTATCCCGTTACAGCAGCTGGAAAGATTTTTACCATGATGTATTCAGTTGTCGGATTAGGGGTTATGGGGAGTTTTCTAGCTGTTGTGGTTAAAAAATTGGGTCAATTGGATAAAAAAAAGTGAGAGAAGACCTGTGATTTATCGTGATTTATTGTTTGATTTGGACCATACTTTGCTTGATTTTAACGCGGCAGAAGATGTTGCTCTGACAGAACTTTTGACAGAGGCGCACGTGGATGATGTTGAAACTTACAAAGAAGTTTATATTCCCATGAATCGTAAACTTTGGAATGATTTAAGTTTGAAAAAGATTACCAAAAAAGAATTGGTTGACACCCGTTTTTCTCGTTTATTTGCGCATTTTGGACATGAGGTTGATGGACATGCCTTTGCTATGCGCTATCAAGATTTTCTTAGCCAACAAGGTCAGACTCTTCCTGGGGCAGATCAGTTGTTAGACCAGCTAAATCAAGAAGGTTACCGCATTTTTGGTGCAACAAATGGCATTACCAAGATTCAAACTGGTCGCATGGCTAATTCAGGGATTAAAGATTATTTTGAACACGTCTTTATCTCTGACGAAGTTGGTTATCAAAAGCCAGATAAAGGCTTTTATGACGCCATTTCTGGAGCCATTTCACGATTTAATCAGGAAAAAGCTTTGATGATTGGTGATAATTTGCTGGCGGATATTCAAGGTGGCAATAATGCTGGCATCGATACTGTCTGGTATAACCCAGATAAAAAAATCAATCACACCGTAGCTAACCCAACCTACACCGTCCATAACTATCAAGAATTGCTAAAATTATTACGATAAAAACCAAAGCTAGAAGTTTTAACTTCTAGCTTTTATCTTTAATAATCGATTTTACGTTCTTCTGTGATAAGTTTAGCCATTTGTTCGGGGTTAATAATTTGAATCTGATGGTCAGTTTTTTCAATCATTTCTTCAGCGCGAAGTGCTTTTACCATTCGTGCAATAGTCACTGAGTGCATGCCTAGGTAGCAGGCGATTTCTTGATAGGTAAAGAAGGTATTTAAAGCTAAATGACCTGATTCACATGGCTCAGCTTGGTCAAGTAAGAAGCGGCAGAATTGGACCAAAGCAGGTTCATTTTTACTGCTGTGAAAATGTTCCATGAGATAAATATGATTTTCGGTCAATGTATTTAACATCAAGCTAACAACTGATGGAAATCCTAGCAAGTCTTGAAATTGACGATTAGAAATGCGGTAAGCCACGCAAGGCGTTTTGGCAACAATTGAAAATGATTTTTTCCCGTAATAGTTCAAATGCAGATTGTTCATCAATGGAACAAAGCCGACAAATTGTCGCTTTTTAAAGTATAGATAAGTTGTTTCTTTGCCATCACAAGAAATAGATGAAAGAGCACAGATGCCTGAAGATAGAATATAAATATCACCGCTTGTTTCGCCAGTGACGGACTGTGCGAGATTATCTCCCTTTTTAAAGGTCACACGTTCGCCGTATTGATAAAGTTCTGTAATATCTAGTGTAGAGTGCATAATTACCCTTTCTAAAATTAACATAGGCTATATAACTATATAGTTTACGTTAAAAAAGCGTTTTTATCAAGCCAAAAAATCAGAAAAAGAGCTTAAAAATATCTTGATAATGATTTTTAAAATGACTATTTTTGCGCCAAATAAAGGTAAAATCATGACTTATGGCAGGAATATCCAAATTAATTTTTTGGAGTTTACCTGCAGAAATTTCTTTTTGAACCACGCTTTGATAAACAAAACTAATTCCCAGATTTTTTTGGACTAGCTCGCAAATGGTATTTAGATTACCAATTTCAGTGATTTTATGGAAATCAGAAATGGTTAGATTGGCCTCTTTGAGCATGATTTCAAGTATTTCACGGGTACCTGACCCTTGCTCGCGTACGATGATAGGATAGGCTAGTAGGTCTTCTAAAGAATAGCTTCCGCTTGCTAGGGGTGAGCCGGGAGAAGCGACCGCGATGAAAGATTCTGTGCGATAAGGCAGAAAATCGTATTTTTCTTTTGAAAAGAAACCTTCGATCAAGGCAAAATCAATCTGTCCATTATCAATAGCTTTTAACAGTGTCTCGGTATTATCCACCAGCATTTTGACTTGGAAATTCGGGTGATTTGCCAAAATATCCACTAAAGAATCGGTCAAAACATACTCGCCAATGGTTAAAGTAGCCCCAAAATTTAGCGGCTGTAAATCTTGCTTGAGCTGTGTCTTGAAATGCTTAATATCTGTGTCCATAGTCGTCAGCAAATCAAGCAATTCTTTGCCACTTTGTGTCAGCTGACATTGCTTGCCAGAAAAGGTAAAAAGCTTAGTTTGATACTCTGTCTCTAAAGTTTTGACATGCTTAGTGACTGCAGGTTGAGTGATATGCAATTCTTTAGCAGCTTGGGTAAAATTAAGCGTTTCGCAGACTTTCATAAAGGTAAAAACACGGTAATCAAGCATAATAATCTCCTATTTTTTTTTTTATTATATCATAATAAATCATAATTTTACATTATAACTTGTCCAGGTTATAATATTTTGTGAAAAGGAGTTTTTATTATGATGACAATTGAGAAAAAATTGCCGGGAATTATGTTTTGTGTGATTCTAGCTTTACCAGCCTGGTTTTTAGGGAATTTATTTCCACTTGTAGGAGCGCCAGTATTTGCAATTCTACTTGGGATGGTTATGGGGAATTTTCATAATAATCGCACCCAAACCACTGATGGTATTGCTTTTACATCAAAATATATTTTACAAGCGGCGGTTGTTTTATTAGGTTTTGGTTTAAACTTAACACAAGTTTTTAAAGTTGGGACACAGTCATTGCCAATTATTATTTCAACCATTGCAGTCTCGTTGGTTGTAGCGTTTTTATTGCAAAAATGGCTAAAATTGGATAGTAATATAGCAATCTTGGTTGGTGTTGGGTCATCTATTTGTGGTGGCTCAGCTATTGCCGCAACAGCACCAGTTATTAAAGCAAAAGATGAAGAAGTCGCAAAGAGTATTTCGGTTATCTTTCTTTTCAATATCTTAGCGGCACTAATTTTTCCAACGTTGGGAGAATTACTTCACCTATCTAACCAAGGTTTTGCGCTTTTTGCGGGAACAGCTGTCAATGATACGTCATCCGTTACGGCGACCGCGACAGCTTGGGATGCTGTTCACGGGTCAAATACCTTAGACGGTGCAACAATTGTGAAATTAACGCGCACATTGGCCATTATTCCGATTACTTTAGGACTGTCAATCTATAAAGCCTATCAAGATTCAAAAAATGGCAGAGCTAACCAAACGACTTTCCAATTGAAAAAAGCTTTTCCAATGTTTATTCTTTATTTCTTATTGGCTTCGATTGTCACGACAATTGTCAGCGGTTTAGGAATTGATACGGTTATTTTTGATAATCTTAAGACACTTTCAAAATTCTTTATTGTCATGGCAATGGGAGCTATTGGTCTTAACACGAATCCTATTAAACTTATTAAGACTGGTGGACAAGCTATTGGATTGGGAGCTACGTGTTGGATAGCTATCACCTGTGTCAGTCTCTGGATGCAACATCTTCTAGGGATTTGGTAATGAAAATGTAGGAACAATGTTTGTGACTATTCAAGCATTGTTTTTCTTTTTTAAAAAATGATAGCGTTTACTTGAAATCGTTTCCTTAAGTGCTATAATGACCTTGAAAACCTTAGTTAAATTTTATAAATAAAGACTATTAATCTAATGGTTAACAGTTGTAAGGCATGGAATTTAGCAACGATAAAGGAGGAAAAGGTACGATGGCATATAAAACAACTTATCCTTATACAAACGAGATTCTTGCGACTTTTGACAATGCAACGGATGAAGCGTTAGAGGAAGCTTTGGCAAATGGGCATGCGCTTTATAAAAAGTGGCGTGCTGAAGGTGGCTTAGCAGAGCGAAAAGCTCAATTGCGTAAGATTGCTGAGCTGCTACGTCGTGACGTTGACAAATACGCTGAAGTCATGACAAAAGATATGGGAAAATTGTTCGTGGAAGCTAAAGGCGAAGTGGACCTCTGTGCAGAAATTGCTGATTACTATGCTGATAAGGCAGAAGAATTTTTGAAACCACGTCCGCTTGAAAACATTAATGGTGATGCTTATTACATCAAGCAAGCGACAGGTGTTTTGGTAGCCGTTGAACCATGGAATTTCCCATTCTATCAAATCATGCGCGTCTTTGCACCAAACTTTATGATTGGAAATCCGATGATTTTGAAACATGCTTCAATCTGTCCAGCATCAGCACAAGCATTTGATGATTTGGTTTTGGAAGCAGGTGCACCAATTGGCGCATTCAAAAATCTCTTCCTTTCTTATGACCAAGTTTCCAAGGCTATCGCAGACCCACGTGTTGTTGGGGTTTGCTTGACTGGTTCTGAACGTGGTGGTGCTTCTATTGCAGCAGAAGCGGGAGCAAATTTGAAAAAATCATCTATGGAACTTGGGGGTAATGACGCCTTTATTATCCTAGAAGATGCTGATTTTGATTTGCTTGATAAGACCATTTTCTTTGCTCGTCTCTACAATGCTGGTCAAGTTTGTACCTCATCAAAACGTTTTGTCGTTGTTGGTCAAGAAAACTATGATAAATTCGTTGATATGGTAGTTAAACATTTCAAATCAGCTAAATGGGGTGACCCGATGGACCAAGCGACAACTTTAGCACCGTTGTCATCAGCAGCCGCAAAAGAAGAAGTGCTTGGTCAAATCAAATTAGCTAAGCAAAATGGTGCAACTGTGGTTTACGGTGATGAACCAATTGACCACCCCGGAAATTTTGTCATGCCAACTGTTTTGACAAATATCACCAAAGAAAATCCAATCTACAATCAGGAAATCTTTGGTCCAGTTGCTTCTATCTATAAAGTTGATACTGAAGAAGAAGCTATCGCGCTTGCCAATGATTCTAGCTATGGTCTTGGTGGTACCGTCTTTTCAGAAAATCTTAATCATGCCAAAGAAGTGGCTGCCAAGATTGAGACAGGGATGTCATTTATCAATTCTGGTTGGACATCACACCCAGAAATCCCATTTGGAGGCATTAAAAATTCAGGTTACGGTCGCGAATTAAGCGAACTCGGCTTTGATGCCTTTGTCAACGAACACCTTGTTTTCGTTCCAAATGATTAATTAACTCGCTCTCCTTTTATTTATATTTAAAATAGAAAACCGCAAACTAATTTAGCTTGCGGTTTTTGGATATGCTGAAAAAGTCTTATTTGTTAAATAACAGTTATGAAAAATCACGTAAATTTTTCCTTGGACCAGGATGTAGAATATTGTGATACTCACGTTTTCTTCGACGAACTGCCAGAATAGTAGCGATTGTATGCCCATGTTGTCGCACAAAGATAGGATATGATATCTAATAAATAATAGGGCACCTTGATAAAGAGATTCTGTCAGCGGATAACTACTGATAATGGCAATGACAGTTTCACTCTTCGATGAATCAATCTTGCCTTTATGTTATCAAAAAAAGCCAAATCCTCAAAATAAGAGGAACTTTTACCACAGCAATGCTAAAACGATTTTGTTATAATAGAGACATGAATGAACTGATTAAACATAAACTGGAGCTATTGCCAGATAGCCCAGGATGCTATATACACAAGGATAAAAATGGCACGATTATTTATGTTGGTAAGGCAAAAAATCTGAAAAATCGTGTGCGTAGCTATTTTCATGGCAGCCATAATACCAAAACAGAACTTTTGGTTTCAGAAATAGAGGATTTTGAGTATATTGTCACAGGTTCCAATACCGAGGCGTTGCTTCTTGAAATCAATCTCATTCAAGAAAATATGCCAAAATACAATATCAAGCTCAAAGATGATAAATCCTATCCTTTCATCAAAATCACAACTAATGAGCAGTACCCACGTTTAATGATTACCCGCCAAATCAAAAAAGACGGTGCCATGTATTTTGGACCCTATCCTGATTCGGGAGCAGCAACGGAAATCAAACGCCTGTTAGACCGCATTTTTCCGTTTAAGAAATGTACCAACCCTGCTAATAAAGTTTGTTTTTATTACCATTTAGGGCAATGTAAAGCACATACGATTTGTCATGTTGACCATGATTATTTTGTTGATATGGCGCACGATGTGAAAAATTTCCTTAACGGTCAAGACAATAAAATTGTTGACCAACTTAAAGATAAAATGCAAAAAGCGTCAGATTTAATGGAATTTGAACGTGCGGCAGAATATCGCGATTTACTGCAAGCTATTTCAACTTTGCGCACGAAACAGCGCGTGATGAGCCAAGATATGATGGACCGTGATATTTTTGGCTACTACGTTGACAAAGGCTGGATGTGTGTGCAAGTATTTTTTGTTCGCCAAGGGAAACTCATTCAACGTGATGTTAATATGTTTCCTTATTACAATGACCCAGAAGAAGATTTTTTGACTTACATGGGACAATTTTACCGTGACAATAAGCACTTTATTCCTAAAGAAATTTTTATTCCTAAAGAAATTGATGAAGACTTGGTCAAGGCGATTGTTGATACGAAAATCATCAAGCCCCAACGTGGTGAGAAGAAGCAGCTTGTTAACCTAGCTATCAAAAATGCACGTATGAGTTTGCAACAAAAATTTGATTTGCTTGAAAAAGATGTTAAGAAAACTTATGGCGCTGTTGAAAATATCGGCGAATTGCTTAACATTCCAAAGCCCGTTCGTATTGAAGCATTTGATAACTCAAATATTCAAGGAACAAGTCCTGTCGCTGCCATGGTGGTCTTTATAAATGGAAAACCAAGTAAGAAAGATTATCGAAAATTCAAGATTAAAACGGTTGTCGGACCAGATGATTATGCCAGCATGCGCGAGGTCATCTATCGCCGTTATAGCCGTGTGCTGAAAGATGGCTTAGTGCCACCAGATTTGATTATCATCGATGGTGGTCAAGGTCAGGTCAGTGTGGCGCGTGATGTTATTGAAAATAAACTCGGTCTTGATATTCCAATTGCTGGTCTGCAAAAAAATGATAAACACCAAACGCACGAATTATTATTTGGTGATCCCTTAGAAGTTGTTGAATTGCCACGAAATTCCGAAGAATTTTTCTTGTTACAACGTATCCAAGATGAGGTGCACCGTTTTGCTATTACCTTCCACCGTCAAGTGCGTAGTAAAAATTCATTCTCATCAAAACTTGATGGCATTGCTGGATTGGGACCAAAGCGCAAGCAATTACTCATGAAGCACTTTAAGAGCCTACCCAATATTCAAAAGGCTGATATAGACGACATTGTGAACTGTGGTATTCCACGAAATGTCGCGACTGCGATTAAAGCAAAATTAAGTGATGAGGAAGCGGCCAATGCTAACCATTAAACCGATGACTGAAGAACTTGCTGTTTGCCAAGTCGAGGATTATTCACAAGTCAGTCTGGGAAATCCGTTTGTCGTTACTGGGGCAACAGATGACGAAAAATAACTTGTTTGTCCGATTGCTTTTGTCTCTGAAAATGCTTTGACAGTTGATAAGACTTGGTCAGCTTTCGAATTGAGGGTATTTTAGACTTTTCTTTGATTGGCATTTTATCGAAAATATCAAGTCTTTTAACAGAAAATAATACTAGTATTTTTGCCATTTCGACCTACTAATACGGATTACGTTTTAACGAAAATAGTAGATTTCCAAAGAGCACTCTGATTCTTAGAGGAAGCAGGGGATCAGATTTAGGGATAATTTTTGCAAGAAACGAAAGGTACTTTTGAATATAAATAAGAGAATTTTATGAAAACTTTCTATTTCTGTTTGTAATCTTTTTTAAACTGTGCTAACATGGATAGGGATTTTTTAAGGAGATAAGCATGTTTAAGAATTTTAAGAAGAGCCTTTCTCATCTACGAGAAAAGCGCTTTTGGCTACCAAGCCTTATGATAATGCTAGTTGCTTTTTTACTGATTCTTCCACAAATTATATCAAAAGGTGTTATTGTTGGTAGTGATTTTCTCTTTCACTACAATCGTTTCTATGAAACGGCTATGCAGATTAAGACTGGTAACTTCAGTTATTTTATATCCTTGTATGGCTTTTATAGCTCAGGGCGGATTGTTAATGCGTTATACGGTCCCTATTTTGCCTATTTTCAAGGTTTACTGGTTTTAATCAGTCGTAATTGGTACACGTATCAGTTAGTGTCACGCTTTTTGTTGAGTGTGATTGCAGGCTTTTCAATGTATCGATTAACACGTAGAGTAGCTGTCAAGCCTAAAATTTCTCTAGCCATTGCTATTTTTTACATGATGACTTTTTCTGTTCAATATTGGACATTTAGGCAAGGTTTTTCAAGTTGGGGAGCTGCTTTTATGCCGTGGTGCATGATTCCAGCGATTGATTTTGTAAAAACTAAAAAAGTAGGCGTGCTACGCTTAGCTGTTGCTGTCGCTTTGATGATGCAAGTTCATATGCTAAGCTGTTTCTTGCTTATTGTTTCTTATTTGCCGTTTTATTTGTACGGTTTTATCAAATCTCAAGAAAAGAAAACCATTATCATCAAAGGAATACAAGCTGTTTTACTGGCTCTTTTATTGACAACGAATGTCTGGGCTGCGCTTATTGACGTCGGGCGTAGTAATAATTTGGTTGAACCATTTATCAATTCAAAATTATATATTATGACGGTTAATCAACGTAGCATTCAATGGCTGATAACACCGTTACCTTTGCTACTTTTGGTGCTGTATCAATTGTATTTTTCATTCAGACATTGGCGCCATTTTGATATACTCTTGCGAGTTACAACAGGAACATTTTTCTTCTTTCTCGTTCTGTCAAGTAGCATTTTTCCTTGGTACAGTATTAATAAATTAAACCTTTCTTTAGTCAATTTAATTCAATTCCCGTTTCGCTTTTTTGTGCCCGCTACGGTGCTATTATTATTAGCAGTAGCGCTAGTTTTAGAGCGTTATTTTGATATCAAATGGTCCAGACTAGTGACAGCCGGAGCGATTTTGATTAATCTTTTCAGCCTTGCTCAGCTAACACATCTGCAACAAGAAAAGATTGTTGAATACTATACTGCTAAACACCCTATCAAAACTAAAAAACATACCTTTGTTTGGGGAAAGCCTGAGGAAGTTCGAGCTAGTTTTCACAGTTCAGATTTAGATGAACTGTTAAATTTAATCTCGAAATCAACACCAGACTATCTTCCTGCTGACAAATCAAACAAGGATAACAAATACGTTCTTTATGAAGAATTTGTCATTAGTCATACAGCTGCTTTTGACAAATCACAAGATGGCAATACTCTTATCTTTACATGGATTGCCGACAATAGTGGTAAGGTCAACATTCCAATCGCCAAATACAAGGATACTGAGCTAACACTCAATGGTAAGAAACTAAGTTGTAAGGACTATTCCTTGTCAGGAATCGGAACACCGACTGTGACACAAAAAGTCGGAAAAAACACATTAAAAATCACTTACCATATTGGTGTCTGGTTCAAACCTTTACTGATTGGCAACGTCTTCACATGGCTAGCAGTAGCAGGCTATGCTTGGCTAAAGAAATTAAGAATGATAAAAAAAGTATAATAATTTTAGGACTGGAATTGCACATCCAGTCTTTTTATATTACAAAAATCTTGTTTCATGTTAGATTTCTTTCCCAAAACTACTAAAAAAAGCTGTGAACTCTTTCAAAAAATGTTAGAATAGAGGAGCAGAGAATATTTTAGAAGGAGGTTCGCTTATGAAATTTCTAGAATTAAACAAAAAGCGACATGCCGTCAAAACCTTCAATGACAAAGCTGTTGATTATAAGGATTTACGAACAGCCATTGAAATCGCTACATTAGCTCCAAGTGCTAATAATATCCAACCTTGGAAATTTGTTGTGGTGGAAGATAAAAAAGCCGAACTTGCTGAACATCTTCCAGAAATTAATAAAAAGCAAGTAGAGCAAGCTCAATACGTTGTAGCAATTTTTACCGATACAGATTTGGTTCAACGTTCTCGCAAAATTGCTCGTATTGGTGTCAAGTCATTGAGTAATGATATGTTAGGCTACTACATGGAGACTTTACCTGCTCGTTTTGCAGAATTTGACGACAAACGTAAAGGTGAATACCTTGCTCTTAATGCTGGAATTGTTGCGATGAATCTTGTTTTGGCTTTGACTGACCAAGATATTTCATCAAATATTATTCTGGGATTTGATAAGTCATCAACCAATGATATCCTAGAAATTGATAAACGTTTTCGTCCAGAGCTCTTAATCACTGTTGGTTATAGCGATAATAAGCCTGAACCAAGTTATCGTTTGCCTGTTGACGAAATTATCGAACGTCGTTAAGCGTACCGACTTTAATTTCATGCATCAAGCTTGGTTTATTTGCTAGGTTGAGTTTGACAAATACAGTAACATGAGTTTATCAATTTTTGGTGAATTCAAAAGATAAAACAAGATTGCTTTTCTTTTTGAGAAAAGCTACCTTTATGAAGGAGTTATAAGAATGACAGTAGACTTTAAAGCAGAAGTTGAAAAACGTAAAGATGCCATGATGGAAGACCTCTTTGCTCTTTTGCGTATCAACTCAGAACGTGATGACAGCAAAGCTGACAAAGAACACCCATTTGGACCTGGTCCAGTAAAAGCTTTGGAACATTTCCTAGCTATGGCTGAACGTGATGGTTACAAAACACGTAACATTGATAACTATGCTGGTGATTTTGAATTTGGTGAAGGTGACGAAGTTCTCGGAATCTTTGCTCACTTAGATGTTGTGCCTGCAGGTAGCGGTTGGGATACTGACCCTTATGAGCCAGTTATCAAAGATGGACGCCTTTATGCGCGTGGGTCATCTGATGATAAAGGTCCAACAATGGCATGTTACTATGCCCTAAAAATCATCAAAGAACTTGGTTTGCCAGTATCTAAAAAAGTTCGTTTCATCGTTGGTACTGATGAAGAATCAGGCTGGGGAGATATGGAATATTATTTTGCTCATAATGGATTGAAAGACCCTGATTTTGGTTTCTCTCCAGATGCTGAATTCCCAATTATCAATGGTGAAAAAGGAAATATCACAGAATTCCTACACTTTGCAGGTGACAATAACGGTGCCTTCACATTGAATAGTTTCGATGCTGGACTTCGTGATAACATGGTGCCAGAATCAGCAACAGCTATCTTCACAGCTGACAGTACTTTGGCTGAACTTCAAGAAAAATTAACAGCATACACAACAGCTGAAAACTTGACTGCTGAACTTACTCAAGAAGGCGACGCTTTCCGTTTGACAGTTGTCGGAAAATCAGCTCACGGTTCAACACCAGAACTTGGTATCAACGGTGCAACATACCTTGCTAAATTCCTTAACCAATTTGCTTTTGAAGGAGCTGCTAAAGCTTATCTTGAAACAGCAGCAAACGTTCTTCACGGTGATTTTGCAGGTGAAAACCTTGGTGTTGCCTATACTGATGAAAAAATGGGCGCTCTTAGCATGAACGCTGGTGTTTTCAAATTTGACCGCAATTCAGATGACAATACAATCACTCTTAATTTCCGTTACCCACAAGGTACAGATGCGCAAACTATCAAAGCTGAACTTGAAAAACTTAACGGTGTGACAAAAGTAACACTTTCAGACCATGAACACACACCACACTATGTTCCAGCTGATGACCCATTGGTTGCAACACTTCTCTCTGTTTACGAAAAACAAACAGGCTTGAAAGGTTACGAACAAGTTATCGGTGGTGGTACATTTGGACGCCTTCTTAAACGTGGTGTTGCTTTCGGTGCAATGTTCCCAGATTATGTCAATACAATGCACCAAGCAAATGAATTTGCCGATGTTGAAGACCTTTACCGTGCTGCAGCAATCTACGCCGAAGCACTTTACGAATTGATTAAATAATCTTTGACAATGACAAGAGGAGATTTTTACAACTTGTAAGAATCTCTTTCTTTATATATTTGAAAGCTTTGAAGAAGAAGTAGAAGGGGGGAGAAATGGATACCATTGAACAATTAATTGCGGACATTATGGCAGATGAGCAAAATGCGACCTACACTCAACAAGGCATAAAGCCACTTTTTACTGTTCCAAAAACGGCTCGGATTAATATTGTCGGACAAGCTCCTGGCATTCGTGCGCAAGAGTCGGGTTTGTATTGGAATGATCCAAGTGGTGATAATTTGCGAAAATGGCTGGGCGTGGACCGAGAAATATTTTACGATTCTGGGCTTTTTGCGGTTGTACCAATGGATTATTATTTTCCGGGAACGGGAAAATCAGGTGATTTGCCGCCACGAAAGGGCTTTGCTGAAAAGTGGCACAAACGAACCTTGGCTTTTGCTCCAAATATTGAATTACATATTTTGGTTGGCTTCTATGCACAGCGTTATTATTTGCAGCAGAAATCTTCTGTCACGTTAACAGAAACGGTAAAACATTATCAAACCTACCTACCCCAATTTTTCCCTTTAGTACACCCTTCGCCTCGTAACAATCTTTGGCAAGCAAGAAATCCTTGGTTTGCAAAAGAAGTAATCCCTGATTTGCAAAAACGAGTCAAAGAAATTCTTGCAAAGTAATAGAAAACGAAGCTAAGGAAAAGTGCTTAGCTTCGTTTTATCATAACTAGGATAAGTGATTGAGATATCTTATTTGGATAGGATAGTTTTTAATGCTCTGACCTAACGTTATTTTCCAAGACAGAATTGGCTAAAGAGTTTTGTGATTAATTCATCAGGTGCTGCATCACCTGTGATTTCACCGAGAATTTCCCAGCAACGTGTTAAATCAATTTGAAGAAGATCAACAGGCATTCCTAGTTCAAGCCCTTCATTGACGGCTTGCAAACTTTGCACCGCTTTTTCAATCAATGAAATATGGCGAGCATTTGAAAGATAAGTTGCATCTTTTTCAACAATACCAGCATTAGCAAAGAACAGTTGGTTAATACGTTCTTCAATTACGTCGATATTTTGATTTTTAAGAACGGAAATGCGAATGACATCATCTGGCAACTGGTCAGCTTCGATTTTTTCTGGTAAATCTGTTTTATTAAGGAGAATAATGCGGTTGCTATCTTTGCTAAGTTCCAAAAGTGCACGGTCTTGGTCAGTCAAAGGTTCAGAACTATTGAGCACAAGAAGAACAAGGTCAGCTTCCTCAAGGGCTTTTTTCGAACGTTCAACACCGATTTTTTCAACCACATCATCTGTTTCGCGGATACCAGCTGTATCAACCAGTTTCAAAGGTACACCTTTGATATTGACATATTCTTCAATTACATCACGGGTTGTTCCCTCAATATCAGTAACGATAGCCTTTTCTTCGCGTAACAGATTGTTAAGCAAACTTGATTTTCCAACGTTTGGACGACCAATGATAGCAGTAGATAAGCCTTCGCGCAGAATTTTGCCACGTTTTGCAGTACGCAATAGATTTTCCAAAAGTTCTTGGAATTCTTGTGTTTTTTCGCGGATTAAAGCTGTCGTCATTTCCTCCACGTCATCGTATTCAGGGTAGTCGATATTGACCTCGACTTGAGCTAAGGTGTTTAGGATTTCTTGGCGCGTGTCATTGATTAATTGTGACAATGACCCATCAAGTTGTTTTACCGCAATATTCATGGCTTTGTCTGTTTTCGCACGGATAATATCCATAACGGCTTCCGCTTGTGTCAAGTCAACACGACCATTCAAGAAAGCACGTTTGGTAAACTCACCAGGTTCAGCAAGACGAGCCCCTTGGCGCAAGACAAGTTGCAAAATTTCATTTGTCACGGCAACACCACCGTGCGTATTAATCTCCACGACATTCTCACAGGTAAATGTTTTTGGCGCAAGCATCACAGACACCATAACCTCATCAAGCACTTCATCAGTATCAGGGTCAACAATGTGACCGTAATTAATCGTATGTGAAGCGACCTCGTTAAGGTCTTTACCATGATAGACTTTTTGTGCAATAGCTAGCGCTTCCGTTCCAGAAAGTCTTACAATTCCGATTGCCCCCTCACCAAGCGGTGTAGAAATCGCAGCAATCGTATCAAATTCATTTGTAATCATTATGTTTCCTCATATTTATCGGTTTTAGCCTATTGAAATTAGAGCATCAACGATAATAAATTAGATAGTAAAAGTAGTATTGTGGCTTAAGAATGCCACTTATAAGCTTCTAGTAAAGTATAGCAGTTTTAATTTAGAAAAGCTAGCGAGGGATAAGTATTAAGAATAATCATCTTTTTGGATTAAAAAGTCTAAGGAGTTTTCAAAATGTTAATAAAGTTACTAAAGAAGTGTCTGTTTCGTTAGATGATTAGAAAGCAATAGTAAGATAGATTCGTTACTGCTATTAGTTGACATATCTAAAATAGATATGATAACCTAAAGTGAAGTGTTTTCAATATAAAGCACACTATTTTATAATCGATGATGAAGAAGTATTATTGAGATATTTTTTTAATCAGAAAACTGTAAGGAGGATATATGTTTTCTATAGTACAAAAGGTAATCAAAGGGATGGTTATTTCTCTTGGTTTTTTACTACCGGGGGTGTCTGGTGGAGCGCTTGCTGCTATTTTAGGTGTCTATGAGCGCCTTATTAGTTTCTTAGCTAATATCAAACTTAATTTTAAGTCAAATGTACTTTTCTTTTTGCCGATAGGAGTTGGGGGACTTTTAGGAATAGCTCTATTTTCTTATCCTATTGAATTCCTTTTGGAACATTACGAAATTCCAACACTATGGGGATTTTCAGGAGGAGTTCTTGGTACAATACCTAGTTTATTGAACGATACTAAACAAAGTGCTCCTAGGAATCGATTAAAGTGGGGATGGATTATTGGCGCTTTTATCATTTCTTTTCTTTTAGTTTATTCTATGAGCCGCTTTACAGGTAATATGTCGGTCGGATTTATTAGTTATTTATTAGCAGGAGCTCTCATAGCGCTAGGGGTTCTTCTTCCAGGTCTCAGTCCGTCAAGTATCCTCTTATGTTTAGGAGTATATACTCCTATGTTAAATGGTTTTAAAGCGTTTGATTTGCTAGGAACTTTTTTCCCAATTATGATTGGAGGAGGGGTGACTATGATTTTATTATCAAAAGGAATGAATTATCTTCTCTTGCACTATAGATCATATATTTATTATTGTATTATTGGTAGTGTCCTTTCAAGTACATTATTAATACTTTTACCAAGCGGAAATGCCTATGAGGGAATCTCTTATGCAAATGTTACAGGCATGGAGATAGTAATAACAGCTCTTGTTTTTGTTCTCGGGATTTTATTCGGATTATGGATGGTAAAATTAGAGAAAGACTATAAGGAATAAACGCGAGATTATCTATTTCATTATGACACAAAACACTTAAATCATGATATAATAATCAGTTGGAAATAGAAATTATTTACAATAATATATAAAAAGACGAGGTAGCTATGGAAAGACTCAAAAAAATCGCTGGTGTCACAGCCGCTCAGTATGTCAAAGATGGTATGGTCGTCGGACTTGGAACAGGCTCAACAGCATACTTTTTTGTTGAAGAAATTGGTCGCCGCATGAAAGAAGAAGGACTCAAAGTTGTAGGTGTAACAACTTCAAGCCAAACCACTGCACAAGCAGAAGGTCTTGGGATTCCTTTGAAAGCTGTTGATGACATTGATGTTATCGATGTTACCGTTGACGGTGCAGATGAAGTTGACACTAACTTCAACGGTATCAAAGGCGGTGGTGGCGCCCTTCTTATGGAAAAAATCGTTGCCACACCAACCAAAGAATACATCTGGGTTGCTGACGACTCAAAAATGGTCGATAAACTCGGTGCCTTTAAATTGCCAGTCGAAGTGGTTCAATATGGTGCAGACCGTATTTTCCGTGAGTTCGAGAAAAAAGGTTACAAACCGTCCTATCGCATGGTAAATGGTGAACGCTTTGTGACTGATATGAAAAATTATATCATCGACCTTGACCTTGGCGTCATTGAAAATCCTGTCGAACTTGGCAAAGAATTGAAAGCCATGGTCGGCGTTGTTGAACACGGTCTCTTCAACGGTATGGTTAATAAAGTTATCGTTGCAGGTAAAGACGGTGTCAACATTTTAGAAGCTAAATAATGATTTCAGCAGGAGGAAATTAACAGTTACCATAACTGAATCTTCTCCTGTTTACTATGTTATATTGATTCATTATTATTTCTAATCACTTGACTTATTTGAATATTAAGAGATTAGGAGGTTTTGGGTGCCAACCGTAACCACCCTAGATTAGGAAAAATTATGCCAACATTTAATCGTATTCACCTTGTAGTTTTAGATTCTGTCGGAATTGGTGCAGCACCAGATGCTAACAATTTTGTCAATGCTGGTGTGCCAGATGGTGCTTCAGATACCCTTGGTCATATTTCAAAAACAGTCGGATTAACTGTTCCGAATATGGCGAAAATTGGTCTTGGAAATATTCTTCGTGAAGCACCTCTAAAAACAGTACCAGCAGAAGCACAGCCAAGTGGTTATGCAACAAAATTAGAAGAAGTATCACGTGGAAAAGATACCATGACAGGGCACTGGGAAATCATGGGGCTTAATATTACAGATCCCTTTGATACTTTCTTTGAAGGATTCCCAGAAGAAATTTTAACAAAAATTGAAGAATTTTCAGGACGTAAAATCATTCGTGAAGCCAACAAACCTTATTCAGGAACACAAGTTATCGCTGACTTTGGTGAACGTCAGATGAAAACAGGTGAATTGATTGTTTACACTTCAGCTGACCCAGTACTTCAAATCGCAGCACATGAAGATGTTATTTCGCTTGAGGAACTTTATAAAATCTGTGAATTTGCTCGTTCCATTACATTAGAACGTCCAAGTTTGCTTGGCCGAATTATTGCTCGTCCGTACGTTGGTGAACCTGGTAATTTCACACGTACAGCTAACCGTCGTGATTATGCTTTGTCACCATTTGCACCAACAGTGCTTAATAAATTAGCGGATGCAGGCGTTCCGACTTACGGTGTCGGAAAAATCAATGATATTTTCAATGGTTCAGGTATTACAAACGATATGGGGCACAATAAATCAAATATGCATGGTGTTGATACCTTGATTAAAACCCTACAATTGCCAGAATTTACAAAAGGATTATCATTTACAAACCTTGTTGATTTTGATGCTATATATGGTCACCGTCGTAATGCCGCAGGTTACCGTGATTGTCTAGAAGAATTTGATAATCGTTTGCCTGAAATTATAGACAATATGAAATCAGATGACCTTCTTTTAATCACAGCAGACCATGGTAATGACCCAACTTACACAGGAACAGACCACACACGTGAATACGTTCCGTTATTGGCTTATAGCCCATCATTTAAAGGAAATGGTGTCTTACCAGTCGGACATTTTGCTGATATCTCAGCAACAATCGCTGACAACTTTGGTGTTGAGACAGCCATGATTGGTCAATCTTTCCTAGAAAAATTAGTATAAGAGGTGCATATGACAACAATTATTGAAAAAATTGAAGAAGCTCGTCAGTTCTTGGTATCACAAAGTTGTGATGCTCCTGAATTTGGTTTGATTTTAGGGTCAGGTCTTGGCGAACTTGCCGAAGAAATTGAAAATGCTGTTGTAATTCCCTATGAAAAAATTCCTAATTGGGGAAAATCAACAGTAGCAGGACACGCTGGACAATTGGTTTATGGTGACCTTGGTGGACACAAAGTCATTGCTCTTCAAGGACGTTTCCATTTTTACGAAGGAAATCCAATGGAATTAGTGACTTTTCCAGTTCGTGTCATGAAGGCTCTTGGTTGTAAAGGACTTATCGTGACAAATGCAGCTGGCGGAATTGGCTTTGGTCCAGGAACATTAATGGCAATTTCAGACCATATTAATATGACAGGACAAAATCCATTGATTGGTGCGAATCTTGATGACTTTGGACCACGTTTCCCAGATATGTCAGATGCTTATACAGCTGAATACCGTGATACTGCTCACAAAGTTGCCGAAAAAATCGGTATCAAACTTGATGAAGGTGTTTATCTTGGTGTTTCTGGACCATGTTACGAAACACCTGCCGAAATTCGTGCTTTCCAAACACTTGGAGCTGATGCGGTTGGTATGTCAACAGTTCCAGAAGTCATCGTTGCTGCTCATTCAGGTTTGAAAGTTTTAGGAATTTCAGCTATTACAAACCATGCCGCAGGTTTCCAAAGTTCACTTAATCATGAAGAAGTTGTTGCTGTTACACAACAAATCAAAGAGGACTTTAAAACTCTAGTTAAGGCTGTCTTGGCAGAATTGTAAGTCAATACTAAAACTTAGTATTATCATACTAAAATTAGAAAGTGGTGTCAGATGCGAATTCATTTTATCGTTCACGAAGCCTTTGAAGCACCAGGTGTTTATTATGATTGGGCTATTAAACGTGGTCATGATGTGACAATGACAAAGCTTTATCAAGGTAAAAAATTGCCAAAAGATAGTTCTGGTATTGACCTACTAATTGTTATGGGGGGACCACAAAGCCCACGAACAACAGTAGCAGAATGTCCTCATTTTGATGCACAGGCTGAAATCTCGCTTATCAAAGAAGCTATTTCACAAGATAAACGAGTTCTTGGTATTTGTTTAGGAGCTCAATTGCTAGGTGAAGCCTACGGAGCATCTGTTGAAAGAAGCCCAGAAAAAGAAATTGGAAATTATCCAATCACATTAACAGAAGCTGGTTTAGCAAATCGTAATCTTTCGCATATTGGAACATCTGCAATTGTTGGGCACTGGCATGGCGATATGCCTGGTTTGACACCACAAGCCAAAATTCTTGCAACTAGTCAAGGTTGCCCACGACAAATTGTCAAATATAGTGATAAACACTATGCTTTCCAATGCCATTTAGAGTTTTCAAAACCATTGATTGAAGCACTTTTGGCAGAAGAAGTTGATTATGATGAACAAGTTAAGACATACTCATACCTTCAAGTAGCAAACGAAATGCTAGCTTACGATTATTCAGAAATGAATCATATTTTAGAGCAATTTTTAGATGCTTTCACAAAATAAAAGATTTAACTCTAAAGCTTATTGCTTACGCTTTGGTACTGCCCTTCTTTTGACTAGTATAGTAGCAGGAGTAGGCGGTATTTTACTTCATGACTTATTAGAATTGATTGAATGGATGATTTTTGGTCATGGGGAAAGTACAGGTGCGCAGCCTATCACAAACCTACAATTTATTATTATCTTATTAACTGGTATTATTTCAGCGTTTATTTGGTTTGTTTTGCAAGATAAAAATCGTCAAATCATTTCAATCAAATCACAGCTAAAAGTTACTGATAATAGCAAACGTCCGATACTTTGGATACACTTGATACATATTTTTCTTCAAGTGGCTTCAGTCGGAGCTGGTTCACCTATTGGTAAAGAAGGTGCACCACGAGAGTTTGGAGCTTTAGGAGCAGGTCGTATTTCCGATCGAATGACATTGACCTTAACAGACCGAAAGCTTGCTATTGTTTGTGGGGCATCGGCAGGATTGGCAGCTGTCTATCAAGTGCCGATTGCCAGTATCTTTTTTGCCTTTGAGACACTAGGTTTAGGTTTGTCCGTTTTGAATCTTATTTCAGTCTCAAGCACAACGATTCTAGCTAGTCTTATTGCGGGAACGGTTATTTCAGATACACCACTTTATCATTCAGGACAAGTCGTGCTCGATGCTAAAACATGTGGTTTTGCAATTGTTCTAGCTATTCTTATCACCCCCTTAGCGCAGCTATTTCGCCACCTCACCCAAAAAGCCCAAGCCGGCAAAGTGACAACTAAAAGCATTTTGTGGAAACTCCCCTTAACTTTTTTGCTTCTCGCAAGCTTTTCCCTTTATTTTCCAGAGATTTTGGGAAATGGCGGAGCTTTGGCACAAGCCGTTTTTGATGGGATGGGTGTGTGGTATGCCTTAGCTTGTGTGGTTATTAAAGCCGTACTTGTTTTGCTGACGCTGAAAAATGGTGCCTACGGAGGCACTCTGACACCGTCGTTTTCAATAGGCGCTGTCCTAGGATTTTTGGTAGCAGTGCTGTGTCAATTGGTAGTCCCAGAATTATCACTAACTTCGGCTATGTTAATTGGCTCAAGTATCTTTTTAGCCATTACGATGAATGCTCTGTTAACGGCTGTTGGTTTGGTTGTATCGTTTACGGGACAATCTTTCACAGCTCTTCCAATTTTGCTTCTTGCGGTCATCGTAGCCTTTGCTACAAAAACTATTATTGAACATATTGAAAGGAAATACTATGTCAATCCATATCGAAGCCAAACAAGGCGAAATCGCAGATAAAATTTTACTTCCAGGAGATCCGCTCCGTGCCAAATTTATCGCAGAAAACTTTTTAGAAGAGGCCGTATGTTTTAATAATGTCCGTGGTATGCTTGGTTTTACAGGGACTTATAAAGGTGAACGTGTCAGTGTTATGGGAACTGGTATGGGAATGCCATCCATCTCTATCTACGCGACTGAATTAATCCAATCTTACGGCGTTAAAAAATTAATCCGTGTTGGAACAGCTGGTTCCCTTAATAAAGATGTTCACGTTCGCGAACTTGTTTTGGCACAAGCAGCAGCAACAACATCAAGCATGATTAAAAATGAATGGCCACAGTATGATTTTCCACAAATTGCTGATTTTACCTTGCTTGACAAAGCCTACCATATTGCGCAAGATCTAGGAATGACAACTCATGTTGGCAGCGTGTTATCTGTTGACGCTTTTTATTCAGATTTTGCTGAAAACAATGTTAAACTTGGACAACTTGGTGTGAAAGCTGTTGAGATGGAAGCCGCTGCACTTTACTATCTCGCAGCAAAACACGGCGTTCAAGCACTCGGTATCATGACGATTTCTGATAGCCTTGTTGCTGATGAAGACACAACCGCTCAAGAACGCCAAACAACTTTCACAGACATGATGAAAGTCGGTCTTGAAACTCTTATTGCAGATTAATGCAAGAAATATATGAAACGATAGACATCCTTTTGGATGTCTATGCTTATAATCACGCTTGGAAAATAGCAGAGCAGCACAGCGATTTTCCAGCGCAAAGCCGTTATCTTTTAGAAATGTTAAAAGAGCGTAGGGAACTTAACGTTGACTTTGCTTTTTTACATCCAGCAGAAAATCAAGCAATTTTAGCTAATTATGGCGTTTCACTCATTACCAATGCGTATGAGGAAGAACAATTGGCAAATTATATTATGGATTTGGAAGCTAAGGTGAAAAATGGCAATATTATTGATTTTGTCCGCTCTGTTAGCCCAATTCTGTATAGGCTCTTTTATCGCCTTGCCAAACGCGAAGTTCCAAATTTGGAAAACTATATCCACGATGCTAAAAATAATCAGTATGATACTTGGCTTTTTACAAAAATGAAACAGAGCGACTATGCTATTTTTCATAGATACCTTGAGATTCGTCGTGATGGTAAAGTGACTTCAAAAGCTTTAGCAGAACTTTTGCAGTACGGACAACTTCCTCAGGAGATTAAACAGTTAATCAGCGAACTTCGCAATTTTGAAAAATCCGTTCGTAATCCCCTAGCCCACCTCATCAAGTCTTTTGATGAAGAAGAACTACACCGAACAACCAATTTCTCATCCCAAGTCTTTCTAGATAAAATTATTGCCCTTGCTACCTATGCAGGTGTCAAATATAACAAAGAAAAATTCTATTTTGACCAAGTTAATGATATTATCAAAAGTGAGTTGAAGAGAAATGGATAGAACATAAAAACTCTTGGACATTGTCCAAGAGTTTTTATGTATCAAATTTAACTTCTTCAAGGAGATACTCAATAAATCGTTCACCCATTTTTGAAAGGTTAGCTTTTTCGTGGCGAATATAGACAATGTCAATCATATCCTCAACATCAAGCGGAATAGAAACAATATTATCACCATTTAAATTACTATTTAAAATACCTGTAGCGATTGTATAACCATCAAGTCCTATCAAGAGATTGAAAAGTGTCGCGCGGTCACTAACGACAATTGATTTCTTATGGGGAATTTGTGAAAAAATTTCTTCAGAGAAGTAGAAAGAATTATGAATTCCTTGATCGTAGCTAAGGTAAGGGAAGTCTTCCAGATCTTCCATAGTTACCAGTTTTTTGCTTGCAAGAGGATTGTTTTTGCTGACAAAGATATGCGGACGCGTTCTAAAAAGGCTTGTATAGGTCAGATGATTATCATCGAACATTTTGGTCAAGACATCGTGGTTATAACTATTCAAAAATAAAACACCGATTTCTGAACGAAAATTCTTAACATCATCAATGATTTCATACGTTCGTGTTTCACGAAGGAAAAGCTCATAACGTGACATGTCCGTTCCTTCTAAAAGTGAAACAAAAGCATTGACAACGAAAGCATAGTGCTGTGAAGACACGCTAAACAGTTCTCGGTTTGTATTTTTGCTCTTATAACGTTCCTCTAAAAGAGCCGTTTGTTCTAAAATTTGGCGAGCATAAGAAAGAAACTCAACGCCATCCTTAGTCAAGGTAATGCCTTTTGGGTTACGAATAAAAATTTCAATACCCATTTCACGCTCCAAATCTCGTACAGCATTTGAAAGGCTTGGTTGAGTGATAAAAAGCTGCTTAGCAGCCTCGTTCATGCTCCCTGTTTCTACTATTTTAACGATATAGTGTAATTGTTGTATTCTCATAGACTTAGTTTAGCCTAAAAATGATTTTCCCGCAAGTAGGTACCAGTCTTTTATGAAGAAAACGATTAAAAAACGAACATTAGTCATTTTGTAACATCATTACAAAACGAAGGTAAAAATACAACATTTTGATTATTAATTTCTTTTCTTTAACAAAGCGCCTATATTGTTTGAAACAAAGCAATGAAACCGTTTGTAAACATCTAGTTTTATAATAATACCGAATTGCAAAAGCATGACAAAAGTGTTAAAATAGGAACGTTAGTAATCCTTATAGAGAGTGGAGATTTATAATGCCTACACATTCACGTCATCAAAGACAGCATAAAAATTCACGTTCATATTCCCGTCTTGATACTAAGACGATAGTGAATAGTGTTTTGCTAGTCTTGTATGCTTTACTGGCAGGAATTGCGACTTTTCTGATGTATTCGCATAACATTCTTGCTTTCCGACACTTCAACATTATTTATACTGCTTTGTTAGTGGTTGTTCTTGTCGTATCATTGGTATTGATAATTCGGAAAAAAGGTAAACTAGTTGTTACTGTCCTTTTGGTCATTTTCTCGATTGTCGCAGCTGCTTCGCTTTTTGCATTTAAATCATTAATTGATGTAGCAGGTAATCTGAATGAAACAGCTTCATATTCAGAAATTGAAATGAGTGTTGTAGTACCGACGAATAGTTCTATTTCAGATGTGACAGAATTATCAAGTGTTCAAGCGCCGACTGGAGCTGATGGAAGTAATATTGAGGCCTTACTGTCACAAATCAAATCAGATAAAGGTGTTAATTTAACAACGGATACAGTTGATTCTTATCAAGCAGCCTATGAAAATCTCATTAATGGTAGTAGTCAAGCAATGGTTCTAAATAGCGCTTATTCAAGCCTGTTAGAATTATCTTATGATAATTATGAATCAAATTTAAAGACCATTTATACCTACAAAGTTAAGAAGAATATTTCAAATGATGTCTCATCATCAAATAAAAATGTCTTTAATATCTATATCAGTGGTATTGATACTTATGGTTCAATCTCAACAGTTTCTCGTTCAGATGTTAATATTATCTTGACAGTTAATATGGATACTCATAAGATTTTAATGACATCAACACCACGTGACTCTTATGTTCAAATACCTGATGGTGGTGCTAATCAATATGATAAATTGACTCATGCAGGTATCTACGGCGTTGAAACTTCTGAAAAGACACTAGAAAATCTTTACGGCATTGATATTGATTACTATGCAAGAGTTAATTTTACATCATTCATGAATCTAATTGATGCGATTGGTGGTGTGACTGTTTATAATGATCAAGCATTTACTTCTAGTGCTGGGGATTCATTTGAAGCTGGTAATATCAATTTGAATTCAGATGAAGCACTAGGTTTTGTTCGTGAACGTTATAGTCTTGATAATGGTGACTATGATCGTGGTAAAAATCAATTAAAAGTTATTCAAGCCATAATTAACAAGCTAACTTCGTTTAGTTCAATTTCGAATTATTCATCAATTATGTCTACTCTGCAGGATTCAGTTCAAACAGATATGCCATTGGATACAATGATGGATCTTGCCAATACACAACTTGATTCAGGTAAGAAATTCACCATTACGTCACAAGAAGTAACTGGTACAGGTTCAACAGGAGAATTGACTTCTTATGCTATGCCAACAGCAAGTCTTTACATGATTCAGTTGGATGATGCTAGCGTATCTAGTGCTTCACAAGCAATTAAAGATGTTATGGAAGGGAAATAGATGATTGATATTCACTCGCATATCGTTTTTGATGTTGATGATGGACCAACTACTATAGAAGAAAGTTTGGCACTTATCGGTGAAAGCTATCGTCAAGGTGTGCGCACGATTGTCTCAACGTCACATCGTCGCAAGGGAATGTTTGAAACACCAGAAGATAAGATTTTTGCTAACTTTAGCCAAGTCAAAGAAGCTGCGGAAGCCAAATACGAAGGCTTAGAGATTTTGTATGGTGGTGAACTTTACTATAGTAGTGATATCCTTGAAAAGCTAGAGCGTGGTCAGGTTCCCAAAATGAATAATACACGTTTTGCATTGATTGAGTTTAGTATGACCACACCATGGAAAGACATCCATACAGCACTTAGCAATGTGATCATGCTTGGAATTACACCAGTTGTTGCTCATATCGAACGTTATAATGCGCTTGAGTTTAATGAAGAACGTGTGAGGGAATTGATTAACATGGGGTGTTACACGCAAATCAATAGCTCACATGTTCTCAAACCAAAATTATTCGGCGATAAATACCGTCAGTTTAAAAAACGAGCACGTTATTTCTTGGAAAAAAATCTTGTTCATTGTGTGGCAAGTGATATGCATAATCTTGGTCCAAGACCACCATTTATGGATGAGGCTAGAGAAATCATTACGAAAGATTTTGGCACTAAGCGAGCTTACGCTCTTTTTGAGGGCAATCCTCAAACCTTATTAGAAAATAAAGATTTATAGGAGTTAATATGAATTCAAATGATCAGGCGAGTATTGAGATTGATGTATTCTACTTGCTAAGAAAACTTTGGAGTAAGAAATTTTTTATCATTTTCATTGCTTTAGTTGTAGGAACAGTTGCTTTACTTGGTAGTATTTTTCTGATAAAGCCTAAGTACACGTCAACAACTCGTATTTATGTTGTTAGCAAAACTGCTGATAATATTACCAGTCAAGATTTACAAGCTGGTTCTTATCTTGTTAACGATTACAAAGAAGTGATTACGTCAAGTGAGGTGTTATCTTCTGTCATTGATCAACAAAAACTGCCTCTTTCAACCAGTGAGTTGTCAGATATGATTACAGTTGATATCCCAACAGATACACGTGTCATTTCAATTTCTGTGGAAGATACGGATGGCCAAGAAGCCGCCGATATTGCTAACGCTGTCCGTGAAATTGCTGCTGAAAAGATTAAAGCTGTTACAAAAGTAGATGACGTGACAACCTTAGAAGCTGCAGCTACGCCTAAACATCCTTCATCTCCTAACGTTAAGAAAAATCTTGCTTTAGGGATACTTGTTGGTGGGGTTCTAGCTGTTATTGTTATTCTTGTAGTTGAAGTGCTTGATGATCGTGTCCGTCGTCCAGAAGATATCGAAGACGTGCTTGGTATGACTCTTCTAGGAGTTGTACCAGATATTGATAAAATGTAAGGAGAAAGATTGTAATGCCACAATTAGAATTAGTGAGAGCTAAAGCTCAAATGGTAAAATCTATGGAAGAATATTACAATTCTATCCGTACCAATGTTCAGTTTAGTGGACGTGATTTAAAAGTGATTACGCTAACGTCTGCTCAGGCAGGTGAAGGCAAATCGACCACATCGGTTAATCTTGCTATCTCATTTGCGCGTGCAGGTTTTCGCACTCTTTTGATTGATGCAGATACACGCAATTCAGTTATGTCAGGTACATTTAAGTCTAATGAACGTTATCAAGGCTTGACAAGTTTCTTGTCTGGAAATGCAGAACTGTCAGATGTTATTTGTGATACAACAATTGATAATTTAATGATTATTCCTGCTGGGCAAGTCCCACCAAACCCCACATCATTGATTCAAAACGATAATTTTAAGGTAATGATTGAAACCGTGCGTGGTCTTTACGATTATGTGATTATTGATACACCCCCTCTTGGCCTGGTTATTGATGCAGCTATCTTAGCGCATTACTCAGATGCTAGTCTAGTTGTGGCAAAAGCAGGAGTTGATAAACGCCGTACCATTACGAAACTAAAAGAACAACTAGAACAAAGTGGCTCTATTTTCCTTGGTGTTATTTTAAATAAATATGATATTCACTTAGATAATTATGGGGCATATGGTAGTTATGGCGGTTATGGTACCTATGGAGCAAAAGAAGAGAAGTCTAAGAAAGGGAAAGGTAGGCGGAGAAAGTAGTTTTAGGTTAACTAAGTGTACAAATTATAGTGGGGACTATTATGAATAAGTTAAATAGAAATAAGAAACGTTTTGTTTTAATATGCACTGATTTATTGATGTTGTTTGTCGCAGTGCTGATAGCAATGCTATTTATGATGGGTTTTGCCAGTATTAGTTTAAGTCAGATAATGATTTCCTACCTTGTAGTGATAATTGTTTATCTTGTGTCAGCGAGTAGATTTAAAATTTTTTCAGTTTTAAACCGTTTTACAGACTATAGAGTGTTACTTTATTTAGTTATATCTCTTATTATTTCTTATAGTTTATTAGTGATCTTTGTGACAGCTGTCTACGGTAGAGAAAATTATAGTTATCGTTTTTTGTTACTTTCTTTCTTGTTTTCTACTTTGTTTGTAATAACACCAAGACTTTTATGGCGTGAGATAAATAGTCATAGTAAAGGGACAAGTAAAGATGGAAAAAAAGTCAGAACATTAGTCGTAGGTGCTGGAAAAGGCGGTTCTATTTTTGTTAAAACTATTTTAAATTCAGATTCAAACATTGAGATTGTTGGTTTTGTAGATGATGATTCGAATAAGCATGGTAGTTATTTGCATGGTGTCAAAGTGCTGGGAGACCACAAAGCCATTCCCAATTTGGTGTCTGACTATGCTATCGAACAAGTTACAATTGCGATTCCGTCTTTACTAGGGAAGGATCGTGAAAAAATTATTGAGACTTGTAATCAGTGCGGTGTCCGTGTTAACAGTATGCCCAACATAGAGGATGTTATTGTAGGTAAAGTTTCTACTCAAAATTTACGTGAAATTGACATTGCGGATCTTCTAGGGCGAGAAGAAATCGAATTAAATCAGACAAATTTAGGAGAATTTTTCCGAGAAAAAACTGTTCTTGTGACTGGAGCAGGTGGATCTATTGGTTCAGAAATTTGTCGTCAAGTTTCAAATTTCAAGCCTAAAAAGTTGTTACTTTTAGGACACGGAGAAAATTCTATTTATTTAATTCATCGAGAACTTCTACAAAAATATGGTCGGGAAATTGAAATTATTCCAATTATTGCAGATATTCAAGATAGAGATTTGATTTTTAATCTCTTGAAAGACTACCGTCCTAACTATGTTTATCATGCAGCAGCACATAAACATGTGCCATTGATGGAGTATAATCCCAAAGAGGCTGTCAAAAATAATATTTTTGGAACAAAAAATGTCGCTGAAGCAGCATTGGAAGCTGGTGTTGAGAAGTGTGTTATGATTTCGACAGATAAAGCAGTTAACCCAACAAATGTAATGGGGGCTACCAAACGAGTAGCAGAGACGATTGTGACAGGACTTAACGGTAAAGGGAAGACAAAATTTGTTGCCGTTCGTTTTGGGAATGTTCTTGGTAGTCGTGGTTCGGTTGTACCTGTCTTTAAAGAGCAGGTTGCAAAAGGTGGCCCGCTAACTGTAACCGATTTCCGTATGACACGTTACTTTATGACAATTCCAGAAGCAAGTCGACTAGTTATTCAAGCGGGCTACCAAGCAAAAGGTGGTGAAGTTTTTGTTCTTGATATGGGCGAACCTGTCAAGATTGTAGACTTAGCTAAAAAAATAATTAAGTTGAGTGGTCATACCGAAGAGGAAATTGGTATTGTTGAGTCTGGCATTCGTCCAGGAGAAAAGTTATATGAGGAACTTTTATCATCAGATGAACGTGTTAGTGAGCAAGTTCATGAAAAAATCTTTATTGGAAAAGTCACACCAAAACCGGCTGAGGAAGTCGACAGTTTCATCTCAACTTTATTAAGTACAGACAATAAAACTTTGAAAAATAAACTTATCGAATTTGCAAAACAGGAGTAGAGAATGGAATCTTTTGAAACGAGAGTATGGTTATCATCACCAACAATGCATGGCGATGAAATGAAATATATGCAAGAAGCCTATGACACTAATTGGATGACAACTGCTGGATCTAATATCAATGCTCTTGAACGGTTACTACAAGAGTATACTCATAGTGAACAAGCTGTCGCCTTGTCTTCTGGAACTTCTGCTCTCCACCTTGCTATGAAATTAGCAGGAGTTAAAAGTGGAGATTATGTATTTTGTTCGGATATGACATTTTCAGCTACTGTAAATCCAGTAACATATGAAGGTGGTATTCCAATCTTTATTGATTCGGAGCAAGATACATGGAATATGGATCCAAAAGCCTTGGAAAAAGCTTTTGAGCTTTATCCAGAAGTAAAAGTTGTTGTGCTAGTTCATCTTTATGGTGTGCCAGCGAAAACGGATGATATTAAAAATATCTGTGACAAACATGGTGCTGTGTTGATTGAAGATGCAGCAGAATCACTTGGAGCGACCTATAAAGGTAAGCAAACAGGAACCTTAGGAGATTACGCAGTCGTCTCTTTTAATGGTAATAAAATTATCACGGGTTCTAGTGGTGGAGCCTTGTTAACGCATGATGTGCATTCGGCTAACAAAGTACGAAAATGGTCTACTCAGGCACGTGAACAAGCTGCTTGGTATCAGCACGAAGAGATTGGTTATAATTACCGTATGAGCAATGTGATTGCTGGTGTGGTGCGTGGACAAATGCCTTATTTGGATGAACATATTGCACAGAAAAAAGCTATTTATGAGCGATATAAAGAAGGATTGAAAGATTTATCAATCCAAATGAATCCTTTTGATGAAATAAACAGTGTACCAAATTACTGGTTGTCATGCCTGACAATCAATCCAGAAGCTATGACTAAGCAAGTACGTTCAGACAATGATGTCCTATATATAAGCGAAAAAGGAAAGACAACTCCATCTGAAATTCTTGACACCCTTACGTCGATAAATGCAGAGGGACGACCAATTTGGAAACCGATGCATTTACAACCAATTTTCCGAATGAACCCATTTGTTACCGCAAACGGTAATGGACGTGCACAGACAAATGCTTATATTGTAGAAGAATATTCAGATGTTGCCACAGATATCTTCAACCGTGGATTGTGTCTGCCGAGTGATATCAAGATGACGATTGAAGAACAAGAGAAAATTATTGAGGTGATCCGTAGTTGTTTCAATTAGAAGGTGATATGAAAAAGAACGTTTATATAAGCTATATCAAAAGATTATTAGATATAGTCTTATCGGGGCTAGCCTTGATTGTACTTAGTCCTCTCATGCTAATCGTTGCAATCCTAGTTAGGATAAAACTAGGATCGCCAATAATTTTTACACAAAAACGTCCCGGCAAGAACGAAAGCATATTCTCCATGTATAAGTTTCGTACGATGACTAGCGAAGTTGATGAAAATGGAGAATTACTACCAGATGAAGTCAGATTAACGAAGTTTGGTAAGCTATTACGTTCGACAAGTTTAGATGAATTACCAGAACTTTGGAATATCTTTATTGGTGACATGAGTATTATTGGTCCAAGACCATTGTTGGTTAGAGATATGGTCTTTATGACTGATGCTCAGAGAAAAAGGCATTTGGTGCGTCCGGGGCTAAGTGGCTTGGCTCAAGTCAATGGGCGAAACGCTATTAGTTGGGAAAAAAAATTATCTTTTGATATAGAGTATATATCAGATATCACTTTTATTAGTGACTTGTCTTTGATTTTACAGACGGTAAAAAAAGTGTTTCAACGTGCGGATATTACAAGGGAAGGTACCGACTCCGATATGGACTTTGGGGATTACTTGTTGCAAAACGGTAATATCAGTCTCGAAGAATATCGTAAGAAACAAGAGGAAGCTAAAAATTTATTGATAAGAGGTTAAATAGATATGAAAGATTTAGTCTCAATAATTACACCATCTTATAATACAGCGAACTTTATTGGAAAAACGATTGAGTCAGTCTTGGAGCAAACTTATCAAAATTGGGAAATGATTATTGTAGATGATTGCTCGCAAGACAATACTGATGAGGTTGTTCAGCAGTATCTAGTTGATGAACGCATTAGGTACATCAAAAATGAAGTCAATTCTGGTGCAGCTCTTTCTAGAAATCGAGCCTTAAAAGAAGCAAGAGGGAGATGGATAGCTTTTCTTGATTCAGATGATTTATGGTCACCAAATAAACTGGAAAAGCAGGTAGCATTCATGGCAAAAAACGGCTATCATTTTTCTTATACCAATTATGAAGAAATTGATAGTGATGGGCAACCAACAGGAGTCAACGTTACAGGACCAAAGAGCATTAGTAAAACAGGAATGTTTAATTATTGTTGGCCCGGTTGTCTGACGGTGATGTATGACGCAGATTATATTGGCTTAGTTCAGATAAAAGATATCAAAAAAAATAATGACTATGCCATGTGGTTGAAAATATCTCAGAAAGCAGAATGCTGGTTGTTAGATGAGACCTTAGCGAAATATCGCAAAAGAATGGGTTCAATCAGTAGACAGAGTATCAGAACGATGATTGGTTGGCATTATAAATTGTGGTGCGAAGTTGAAGAAAAAAATCCCAGTATTAGTTTTTATTTGACAGTAAAAAATTTATTGTTTGGTTTTATGAAAAAAATACTATATAGAAAGGTAATTAACGGATAAATGGAAAGAAACAGCGTTGCGTATAAACTACGCAGAAAAGGGCAAGCAATAGCATTTACTTTATTAAGTCATGAAACATTATCTAAATTATATTATAGAATATGTTTGCATAAGAAACTAAACTTAAAGAATCCTAAAACATTTAATGAAAAATTACAGTGGTATAAACTTTATTATTGTGCAGATAACCAATTGATCGTTGATTGTACTGATAAGTATCATGTAAGAGACTATTTAGTTAATAAAGGTTATCAAAATTTATTGACTGGTCTTCTAGGGGTATGGGATAATGCAGAAGATATTGATTGGGAATCATTGCCCAATCAATTTGTAATGAAGTGTACGCATGGGTGTGCATATAATATTATTTGTACTGATAAAACAACGTTTGATTTTGCTAAAGCAACAAAACAGTTAAATAACTGGTTGAGAGAAGATTTCTCGACATTCAATGTTGAACTTCATTATGGAAAAGTAAAACCCAAAATAATCTGTGAAGAATTTCTTGGAGAGGCAATTACTGACTATAAGTTCTTTTGTTTTAATGGAAATCCAGAGTTTTTTTATGTATCAACTGATTTGGTAAATGATCGTCAGGCGGAAATGGCTTTTTTTGATATGGATGGTTCAAAAATTCCACTAGTTAGAGAAGATTACAAGGATATTGGAGAAGTAATTTTTCCAGATTATTTAAATGATATGATTGAGGTATCAAAAAAACTCTCTAGCGACTTTCCTTTTGTGAGAGTTGACTTCTTTATTACGAATGACTCATTTAAATTTGCAGAGTTGACTTTTACCCCAGGAGCAGGGATGATACCGATTAATCCAATAGAATATGATATAGAATGGGGTAAAAAATTTAAACTACCTAAGCATGATTATCAATATGGAAGGATGTAAGAATAGTGAAGAGAGTTTCAATAGTAGGGCATTTTGGAGGTAGTGAGACATTTACAGATGGCCAAACAGTCAAAACAAAGACCCTGTATCAGGAATTATCAAAAAAGACCAAGTCTATCTATATCGTGGATACTTTTTACAAGAATAAGAATCCGATGAAACTCATTTTTCAGATATTTGTTTCTTTACTTACTTCAAAGAATATCATCATCCTTTTATCTGGGAATGGTATGAAAGTTTTCTTCCCAATTTATTCTTTCTGTGCAAAGTATTTGAAAAAAAATATTTATCACGATGTCATTGGTGGAAATCTAGTAGGATACATTGATAATAATCCTAAGTTTCTCACCTACTTAAATCATTTTAAGTATAATTTTGTTGAAACGAATCAGATGAAAGACACTCTAATTACCAAAGGAGTGACGAATGTATTGGTTATTCCAAATTTTAGAATAATGGAGCCAATCTCTTTAAAAGAAGTCGCTCAAAATAGGGCTGTTTATGAATTTTGTACATTTTCAAGAGTGACCAAAGAAAAAGGGATTTTAGACGCTATTGATGCGATTGAGGCATTTAATGCCAAGCACTCTAATAAAAAATGCACCCTAGATATATATGGTTCCATTAGTAGTGACTTTCAAGATGAATTAACAAAAAAACTTTCGGAAACTTCAGCGGCTATTCAATACAAGGGAGAAGTGCCGTCTTCAAAAGCAACTAATGTTATATCTAAATATTACGGTCTATTGTTTCCAACTTATTGGGAGGGTGAGGGAAGTGCAGGAACAATCATTGAAAGTTTTTTTGCAGGTGTTCCTGTGATAGCTACTGACTGGAAGCATAATAGTGAGATGATTACTCATTTTCAAAATGGGGTCATTTATCCTACAGAAGAGATTTCTTCTCTTTTAGATGGAGTAGAGTGGCTCGTGGATAATGAAAAAAATATGCTTTCGTTAAAAGAAAATTGTATAGCGACATCGAGATATTATATGCCCGATATTCATATAGAAAAGATTTGTCAATTATTGGAGTGAGAAAAATGGATAGTCATAGAATTGAATTTTTTGGATTACCAGGATGTGGGAAGACCTTTCTTGTTGAAAAAATAACTAGTATAGATAGAAAGACATTGTCGCAAAAAGCAACAAATAAATATCTACAAATGATAAAAAAACTTTCTAAGTTTTCTCCGACCTCTCTCTATTATAAGTTTCGTCTACGTAAGATACTAGCCAATAGTACTAAACATCACAAATACCATGATACCAATTGGAATGATATGCTAGATAGTATTGTATTGGTAGCTAGTGCTTACAAGATGAGAGCAGGTGGAAAAGGAGTGCTAGATGAGGGCATTGTCCAAAGAACCATCTCTTTTGCTATCAATTACGATTTAGGTGGACAGACCATTATTAAAATACTTGAGAGTTTTGAGAGCCTATTTCAGACCACAGATGTTATTTTTATTGAAATTTCAAGTGAAGAGGCGTTCAAATCTATCAAAGAACGCAATCGTAAAGAATCGAAAATGGATTTTTTTAGCGATGAAACGTTATTGGATTATTTAAAGGACTATGAAGTCGTTTGTAAGGAGATTGCAGAGCATTTTCATTTTAAGACACTACATAAAAACGACTTCGGACAGTTCATTGAGGAGAGAAAAATTAGATGATTTCATTTGTTATCCTACATTATCAGGCATTGGAAGAAACCTTAGATTGTATCAAGACAATAAAGGGTAAGGTACCTTCAACCAAAAAAATAATCATTGTAGACAACGCTTCTCCAAATGGTTCAGGACAGAAACTTTTAGAGTTATTTACTGAAGATTCAGAAGTCGAAGTTATCCTCTCTCAAGAAAATTTGGGATTTGCTAGAGGCAATAACTTGGGGTATCAAAAAGCGAAAGAAGATCAACCAGACTTTATCGTTGTGATGAATAATGATGTCTTTTTAACTCAGCACAATTTTTTAGAACTCGTAGAAGAAAGTTATCGCAAGTACCACTTTGATGTACTAGGACCAGATATTTATTCAACGAAAACATCTTTGCACCAAAACCCCCAACGTGAGAGCAATTACACATTGTCTGAATTGACACGTATGCATAGGAAATTGGTGTTTAAAAATAGATTTAAGTTTTTATTGAAATTAAAATACCTATTTAGAAAAACACCTGACGATTCTGGAACTCAAGAATTAGACTATGAAAAGGTGCAATTCGACAAACCCTTACATGGTGCAATCTATATTTTTTCGCGTCGATTTATTGAGCAAAATGACGATTGTTTTTATCCGAAAACGTTTATGTATTTTGAATCTTACATTCTACACTATTTGGGTATGAAAGAGAAGATGGTTTTTATCTACGATCCAACGATTAAGGTGACTCATCATGAGGATGTATCCACAAACCAAAGTTATCAAGGCATGTACAAAAAAGTTATTTTTGTCAATCAGTGTTTGCTTGATTCGTGTCATGCTTTTATTCAGTTGATGAAAGGCGAATAGAAAGTTGAGTTTCTTATATATTCTTTTAATAGCCTTAATAGCCTTACTTTTTCTCGCTTATATTTTGTCTGGAAGAGATGTCCTGTCCCCTAGTGTCACAATGGTCTTGATGTTTATTTTAGGGACACTTTTTACCATACCTAACATTGAAAGTTGGAAGATTGATTATAGTATTGAAGCTGGTCTATTAACCATTTCAGGGATATTAGTGTTTATTTGCGTGGAATGTTTTAGTCGAGTTCTGTTTATGAGTCAAAAAAATCGATTAGATGTACATCAACCAGTTGTAGATAGTTTAACTCCCATACCTACTCGGACGACAAAACTATTGCTCTTAATCTCTCTCAACGCACTTATTCTCCTTATTTATTTTCTTAAAATTCGGGCTATCGTTGGTGGTGGAGATGTTGCAGCAATATTTCAGAAGTATCGTTATCTTGGTATTGATAAATTAGCTGGAAAAAATGTTGAAACGGTCGGTGGCTGGATAAACTATTTCTTGAAAATTGTAGAGGCTAGTGGTCTTATTTCGGGTTATATTTTGCTTAGAAATCTTATTTGTAAAAGCAAGGCAACAAGTAGGGTAGGCTTATTGTTACTGTTAGTCATGTCTATCCTACCAAATACTTTTGCGGCCGGTAGAACGCAATTATTAAAATTGATGAGTGCCTTAATCATCTATTACTATATATTATGGCATCAAAAATATGGCTGGAATAAGATCCTAACGTTAAAAATACTTAGTATTGGTGTGTCTTCTTTGCTAGTAGGGATTCCAACCTTTTATTATGGTCTTAAATTGCTAGGAAGAGAGACTGCAAGAGGTATCTTTGACTATGTGGCAGATTATTTGGGAAGTGGGATCGTTCTTTTTTCTGAGTATGTGAAAAATCCTGTTCCTAGAGATGTCTGGGGAGAAGAATCCTTATACAGTGTCGTAAAAATCCTTCACTTTTTAGGCTTGAGTGAGCCATCAACATCCTATAATATGGAGTTTAGACGACTAGGAATTGGCTATAGTAATGTCTATTCGTTTTTCAGACGTCCCTTGCATGACTTTGGCGTGCTAGGGATGTATCTCTTTGTCGGTTGTATTGCAGTTTTTTTCGCCTATATGTATTATAGGAAAATAAAAGGGAACACAAACTTGAATTCTACTACTTATTGGACTCTGGTTTACGGCTATTTCTTCTATTGGATCATTTCATCGCCTATTATTCAATATAGTGTAAACTATGTTTCTGTAGGAACAGTTACGTTTTTGATTATTTTGTTGTTGCTCTTTGACTTTTTGACTAAAGACAGGATTAAATTAAAGTTAGGTGGTTTAAAATGATATGAGTGTACGCTCCTTAAAAGTGAATGCCCTTCTCAATTTTGTCAAACAATTGATGACCATTGTTTTTCCTCTAGTATCATTTCCATACGTGTCAAGGGTTTTAGGAAGTTCAGAATTTGGTAAGTACAATATTGCGTCATCATTAGTAAGTTATTTTTCATTGTTGGCTTTATTTGGAATAACAAATTATGCTGTCAGAGAAGGGGCACGAATACGGGATAATCAAGAAGAAATCTCTCGTTTTGCTTCTCAAATGTTTTCCATCAATCTGATAACGACAACAATATCTTATGTTATCTTGTTTCTGATTGTTTCTTTAAGCCAAAAATTTCAACCCTATTCAACCTTGATTCTGATACAAAGTTTATGCTTGATGATGAATCTTATAGGGCAGGATTGGCTTAATACGGTATTTGAAGATTTCCTTTATATTACATTAAGATATATTGTGCTTCAAGTATTTGCCTTAGGAGCTATTTTTGCTTTTGTCCGAACAGAACATGATACTGCTATCTATTGTTTGATCATGGTTTTAGCTTCATATGGTGGCAATATCATCAACCTATTTCATCTTAGAAAGTATGTAGACGTTAGATTCACTTGGAATGTCCCATTTCGGAAAGTAGCTCTACCATTATTGATTTTATTTATCAACTCGCTCGCTGTTATTATTTATGTCAACTCAGATATCACTATATTAGGTTTATTTAAAGATGATTCCGTTGTAGGGGTGTATAGCTTTGCTTCAAAACTATATAATATTATTAAGCAACTAATCAACGCAACGATTCTTGTTTTTGTCCCTAGATTAACGGTTTATTATATTTCGGATCATAATCGATATGGTAAATTGATATCTATTATCATCAATTTGTTGGTATTATTAGTCATACCAATGTCTGTCGCATTGTCGATTTTAAGTCCCAAAATTATCTGGGTTGCTGGAGGAAATCAGTATATTTCCGGTAGCACATCCTTTAGTATTCTTATTTTTTCAATAATATTTGCCCTAATATCTTCAGTTTATACAAATTGTATATTGATTATCAGCAGAAATGAAAAAAAGATATTGGTAGCTACAAGTGTTTCTGCTCTGGTTAATGTGATTGGAAATATTATTTTTATCCCTTTTATTGGCATGATTGGTGCCGCATTAACAACACTAGTATCAGAACTATTAAATTTAGCGATTCAACAATACTATGCTCATCAATTTATAACCTACAAATTCTTTAATAGATTGGTTGTTCTTTTAGCTGTAGTTGGTGGGCTTATTGCCACAGTCGTTTCGTTGGTAATGACACAGTTTATCACTACTTACTCGCTCATATCGGTTGTCGCTATGCTAGCAACAACGATGGTGCTGATTGTTAGTCTATATGGTTTGGTGCTGTTCTTCTTTAGAGCTCGATTACGGAAAATATTTAGATGATCCGTTAAAAAATAAACCCGTGGTTTTAGTTAAGGTCATGTATCTGACCTTAACTAAAACCACGGGTTAAGTGTATTGTTTAATCTCTTCTAAAAATATCTCGTGTGTAGACTTTTTCTTTGACGTCATCCAATTCAGTATTATAGCGGTTAGCAATGATGCTTTGACTTAATTTTTTAAATTGGTTGAGGTTATTAACGACTTTTGACCCAAAGAAAGTTGTTCCGTTTTCAAGAGTTGGTTCATAGATAATAACGGTCGCTCCTTTGGCTTTGATACGTTTCATAACACCTTGAATAGAGCTTTGACGGAAGTTGTCGGAATGGCTTTTCATGGTAAGGCGATAAACACCGATAACAGTTTCTTTTTCATTTTGTGGTGAATAGTTGTCGTTATCTGAATAAGCATAATAACCAGCTAGTTTAAGCACTTGGTCTGCAATGAAATCTTTGCGGGTACGATTTGACTCAACAATCGCACTCATCATATTTTGTGGCACATCATTGTAGTTGGCTAGAAGTTGTTTGGTATCTTTTGGTAAGCAATAGCCACCGTAACCAAATGAAGGGTTATTGTAGTGTGTACCGATACGTGGGTCTAAACCAACACCATTGATGATTGCTTGGGTGTCTAATCCTTTTAGTTCGGCATAAGTATCCAACTCGTTGAAATAAGACACACGAAGTGCAAGATAAGTATTGGCAAATAGTTTAACCGCTTCAGCTTCTGTGAAGCCCATGAAGAGAACGTCAATGTCATCTTTTTCAGCATCGTCTTGAAGCAATTGCGCAAAAGTATGTGCAGCAGATGTCAACTCTTTGTTGTCCTTATCAGTAGAAACGATGATACGGCTTGGATAAAGGTTGTCATACAAGGCTTTTGATTCACGTAAAAATTCAGGGCTAAAAATAATTTTATCTGTATTGAATTTTTGACGAACGGCATCTGTAAAGCCGACAGGAATTGTTGATTTAATAACCATAATGGCATCTTTATTGACTGAAAGCACTTGCTCAATAACAGATTCTACGGCGCTAGTATCAAAATAATTTTTTTCGCTATCATAGTTAGTTGGAGCAGCGATAACCACAAAATCAGCCTTTTTGTAAGCAGCATCTCCATCGGTTGTTGCAACTAAATCGAGTTCTTTCTCTGCTAAGTATTTTTCAATATACTCATCTTGAATGGGTGATTTTTTATTGTTGATCAGTTCAACTTTTTTTGGGACAATGTCAACAGCAGTCACAGAGTTATGTTGTGCAAGAAGAGTGGCGATAGATAATCCCACGTATCCAGTTCCCGCTACAGCAATATTATAGGAACGGTCCAATTTTTGTTTCTTTTCTTTTGTTTCTGTAAATAAATCAGCAATATCAAAAGAGATAATCTTGGCCAATGATTCTATCTGAGTGATAGAAGGGATATGCTCTTCTTGCTCAATTTTGCTTAGAATAGAGCGGTTGATCCCACTTTCAGCGGCCAAGGTTTCCTGAGATACTTTGTTTTCTTTACGGTAATCTAAAATAAGCTTCGCTAAAGTAGCTGACGAAAAAGTTTTCATTGAATTCCTCCTAACAAAATTATACTCTTTTTTGTTTCTTAAAACAACTGAAAATAAGGATAAATAACATATGCTTTGATATTATGTTGTTAGTAGTAACTAAAAGTTCTTTAGATAGCGAATCAGCAGTAAAGGTACTTCATACTTTGCTTTTCGGAGAGTGGACTATGGTTGAAAAAGAAATGTTACAACTCGGAAATAGTCGATGAGAAGAGTTAAAAGGTAAATAGTTGACTTATAGCTCTAAGTTCGTTAATATACAGTTATGATTAAGACTTAGCAAACGCCTCTTAATAATGCGTACCAGTGCTAAGTCGTTTTTTTTATAGGCTCTTTGTCAACTGTAATGGGTGGCAAAGTTAAACTCTAGCGAGAACAAATGATGTTCTTGCTTTTTTGATATTCAAAATGAAGTAAATGTGTTTTTTAAAGTCGTCAAAGTTCCTGTAACCAAAACGTTGTGTTTGATGAGTTTGTTAGTAGCTTCTAGTTTGGCATCCGAATAGTGAAGTTATCAGATGAATAAGAGTTTGAAATATGACATTCCAAACTCTTACTTTGCTCTCTTTATTCTGAAAAAATATTAGTTAATGTCTCAAAAGTTGGTGTTTTAAGAAGTAGATCTTGTTTGTCTTTTGAACCGATAAAATCAAGCATTTGTTCATAAATCGTTTGAATTTTTTCGGTATCTTCGGATTTCACAGCAAATAAGAAGATAAATTTTATCGATTGATGTTTATCCCAATTAATCCCCTTGGGATTAATGACGGTAAAGACACAACTTTTTAAGACACTATCTCCAATAGGGTGAGGTAGTGCAATGTTATCACCTATGATAGTTGAAGAAATTTTTTCTCTTTCATAAATATCATTTAAGAAATCATCGCTAACGTATCCTTGCTTTTTTAGTATCGTATTTATAGTAAACAATATATCATCCTTTGACATTTTTTTGTTGAAATATAGAAATCTTTCTTTAGAAAATAGGTTACCATCATTTTGTGTTTTTTCTAAAGTTTTAAGAAATTGATTAATTTTAGTCATTGAATAGTCTAAATCATTGATATTGATATAAATAAGATTATCTGCTAAAGTTTGATTTGGAATTGTTGAGATAACGAGATCAAAATTGTGATAGTGTTGTTCTCGATTAAAATTCGAATACGAAAATTTGGAGATTTTAGAAAATATATTTGGCAACAGTCGTCGTATTTTAGATTCAATAATAGAACTAAAAGTCTTGCCGCTTCCACAGATAATTGCTAATGATAGTTCGTGGTTATTGGATTCCATATTTCGTTCAATGGCATTAGCTAAATGGAGAGCAATGTAGGATATTTCATCCTCTGAAAAATGTATATTATACTGTTTGACAACTTCTTGACAGCAAGCCACGGATAATTCAAAGGCGTAAGGAAAATTATTTTTGATTGTATCTAGTATAGGATTAGAACGCTTGCCTTCTATGGTTTGGATGCTCAAAAAGAGTTTTATATGTTCAAGGAGATTAGTTTTTAATTTACAATCTGTTAGCCAATCAGCATTGGTTAATTCTGAAAGAATATCATAGATGGTGATTGTAATTTTTTCTGCAAGTTCTTGATTATTTGAAATAGTGTGATCGTCGATATAGTTTGGGAAATTTTCTGCAATTAGAAATTGAAAGTAATTCTTTTCAAAAATTGTTATGTGAATTTGAAATTGATTTTCTAAATCGGTTATAAATTTTTCAACAATTTCATTAATTGTTGTGTTTAACTGTATGTTTTGCTTAAATTGTTGAATATTATTATTGGATTTTATTCGACTAATGGCTAAAAAAATACCAGTGAATAAGTTTCGGTAAAAATAATCGGAATCTGTTTTTATACTATCTTTAAAGTACTTATTGAAAATAGTAGAGAATGTATCGTAATTAATGTTGTTACAAAAATCTTTTTCAATAGTTGATTTTGCTGTGATGTAGTTTGAAAAGTCTTCTTTAAATATTAAATCAATTATAGCTTTTCGCTTATCTTGTTCGAGTCCATTAACGATATAACCAAGATTACTTTTATTAACGAGTTTCAGATTATAGGAAGAAAAGTGATTCTTTAAGGTACGAAAATCACTATAAAGGGTATTTTGGCTGATAAAAAGAATAGACTGCAAATAGTCTTGAGAAATATAATTATCAGTAGTAAGAAATTTCCGTACAAGATATTTAAGCCTTGAATCAGATGAAGTGAATAAAAAAGTACCACTGTCTTGGTTTGTCCAAAATTTATCAAATTTTTCTTTATCAATATAGTTGATAACATATCCCTTTTTTCGAATTAAAGTAATAGTTGCTCCATTCTCAGTGATATAGTCATTAATTGTATGGATATCAGAACGGATAGTTCTATCTGAAACACCACAAAACGAACTTAATTCATTAATATGAATGGGTTCGTTTTTTTGTATTAGTAGATTTAATATATTATCTAATCTTTGGAAGTCAAATATACTCATACCTTCTTCTCCTTATATCATCTTTATTTTAGCACAAAACAAATGAATGATTTTTTACTATTTTTCCAAAAAGAAGTTGAAATAGATAAAAATAATTTTTTCCATTTTTCCAGAAATAATTGGAAAAAGCAATTAGTGACAGCGCTGTCAACGAATGATATGATATAGCTGTAAACGAAAAGAGGTGTTTGAAATGAAATTTGACAAAGAAAATATTCTTTTGAATGTTAATGTCAAAGACAAGAAAGACTTATTTGCCTATATTGCAAGATATGCAAAAAAGAAGCGGATTATTGATGATGAGCAATTATTGATTAAAGCATTTACTAATAGAGAATCAGAAGTTTCGACAGGTTTACAGAACTCATTTGCTATTCCTCACGCTAAAGCAGATTGCATAATGAAGCCCACTGTTCTTTATTTGAAATTACTTCATCCAATTGAGTGGGAGACTTTTGATGACAAACCGGTCCAAAATATTTTTGCATTATTAGTTCCAACTAAACATGAAGGAACTTTACATTTGGAAATGATTAGCAGAATTGCAACTTCTCTTTTGGATGATGAATTTATTATGATAGTTAAGAACTCATCAAATATAGATGAACTAGAAAAAACAATCATTAGTGCAATGAAGGGAGATAATTAATATGAAAATTGTCGGAATTACATCATGCCCAGCAGGGCTAGCTCACACTCCTATGGCAGCAAAAGCTTTAGAAAAAGCTGGACCTAAGCTAGGTCATACCGTTAGAATTGAACAACAAGGTTCAATGGGGCAAATCAACAAATTAACACCACAGGAAATTGCTGATGCAGATTTTGTTTTACTTGCTACAGATCAAAAAATTGTAGGTGAAGAGCGTTTTGAAGGGAAGAAAAAAATTCGAGTGAATATCTCAACATGCATTAAAGCACCTGAAGCAGTGTTAAAAAAATGCATTCAAGCGGTTAGTTAGTAATAAAATGAAGGAGGAGTTAAGATGAAAAAATTTTTAAACGATGCCAAAGGACATCTGATGACTGGTATTAGTTATGCTTTACCATTGATTATAGGAGCGTCTTTGGTTATCGCGGTACCTAAGTTAATCGGTTTAGCAATGGGACATACCAGTTTAGATGGTTTTGCTGAAACTAATGGTTTTGAACACTACCTTTATTTGACAGAACAAGTTGGATGGACAGGCATTGGTCTATTAAATACAGTATTAGCAGGTTTTATTGCATATTCTATTGGCGATAAAGCTGCAATTGGTGCAGGTTTAATAGGTGGTGCTCTTGCATCTAATTCAAATGCTGGTTTTCTTGGGGCTATGGTAGCTGGATTTGTTGCTGGCTATATGGTAGTTTGGGCTAAGAAGACGGTTAAGGTTCCCGAAAAATACAGTAGTGTTTTACCATTGATTGTTTTTCCGTTCTTTGCAACTTTTGCGGTAGCTATAGTTATGGGAGTCATTCTTGCAGGTCCACTTAGTTGGATTAATACAAGTTTAGTCGCTTGGATTAAAGCGATGATTGAAAATGATGTTAATAAAGTACTTCTTGCCATGATAATGGGGGCTATGATTGGTACAGATTTAGGTGGTCCTATTAATAAAGCTGCTTGGATGGCTGGAAATGTTCTTCTTGCAGAAGGAATTTATTTGCCAGCAATTATTGTAAATGTTGCAATTTGTGCAGTTCCTCTTGGATATGCATTTGCTTCATTGTTCCATAAAGATAAATTAAGTGATGAACTTAGAGATGCTTCACGTAATAATTGGGTTATGGGATTTATTGGAATTACAGAAGGTGCCATTCCATTTACAATGGTTAGCCTCAAACTTGTTCCTATTAATATGATTGGCGGTGCAATTGCATCTGGATTAGGAATTCTATTTGGAATGTATGCTAAAATGCCTCCTGTTGGTGGAATTTATGGATTTATTACAGTTGGGAATGGTTGGGCTTATCTCGTGGGGATGTTTATAGGTGCAGCTTTCATTGGATTTGTTGCTCCGTTGATTGTCAACTTTAAAGATTCTGATGATGTTGAAGATGTTGATATAGACGACATTGAAATTAGCTTTGAATAATATTATAGGGCACATATATGTGCTCTTTATTTCTAGAAAGTAGAGAATAATATGAAGAAAACAGTACATGTAGTTCCACATTCTCATTGGGATAGAGAATGGTATTTTACAACAAGTCGTTCAAAAATTTATTTAATGAATAACTTAAAAAGAGTTATTTCATTATTACAGGGAGATAATGGATATAACCGTTATACCCTAGATGGTCAAGTTTCCTTATTAGATGATTACTTGGCTTGGTGCCCTGAAGATAAAGAAGTTATCAGGGAGTTAGTACAGGAGGGAAAATTGATTATTGGTCCATGGTACACACAAACGGATCAGATGGTTATTTCTGGTGAAAGTATTGTTCGAAATTTACTTTATGGTATAAATATATCGAAAAAATTTGGAAAGCATATGAATGTAGGCTATGTTCCAGATTCGTTTGGGCAATCTGCTGCTATGCCACAGATTTATAAAGAATTTGGCATTGATGATACCTTATTTTGGCGTGGCGTTAGTGATGAGGATACTCATAAAACTGAGTTTAAATGGCGAGGAGAGGATGGTTCAACAGTAAATGCTTATCAGATTCAAGCTGGATATTATATCGGTGGGGATATTCCTGAAGAGGCAGAAAATCTTAAAAATTATTTGCATAATGAACCTTTTAAAAGTTTGTGGGAAAGAAGTAGTACGAATCAGGTCCTCTTTCCAAACGGATTTGATCAAGCTCCTGCACGTGAAAATTTAACTGATATTTTAGGTAAAATGCAAAAGTTTTATGCAGGGGAGTATGAATTTAAAATTTCTACTTACTCGGATTATATACGTAAAGTTAAAGAACAACATCCAGAATTAGAAGAAATAGCTGGGGAACTTTTGAACGGAAAACTAATGCGGATTCATAAATCAATATACTCTTCTAGATCTGATTTAAAGAAGTTAAATACACAAGTTCAGAATTATATTGTTAATATATTAGAACCATTACTTTCTCTTTCGCAATCTTTAGGATTTGACTATCCTGTGGAGGTAGTTAAGGAAATTTGGAAATTAATGTTTGAAAATGCTGCTCATGATTCAATTGGTTCGTGTGTATCAGATACAACCAATGAAGATGTTTATTTAAGATACAAAAAAGCGCGTGATTTGGCTGAAAATTTAGCTGAATTGAAAATGCGTGAGATTGTTATGCGAATTGAGAGCGATGAAGCAATAACGGCAACTGTTTTCAATCTTTCTGGTCGTAAAAAAGAAGGAGTGATAGAAACAATATTTTATACTCCACAACTTGACTTTGCAATAAAAGATAAAGAAGGCAAACAATATCAATATACGGTGACTTCTATCGAAGATCAAACTGATTATATTTTAGGACAAGGTAATGTTTTAGATTCTACAAAGATTTATAAACCAGATAAAATATACAAGGTGGCGATAGCGATTAGTTTTGATAGTTTACCAACATTTGGCTACAAGAGTTTCTACTTGGATTTAGGAGGGAATAGTCATGATAAACTAGAGGAGAATTTAGCTAGCAGAATTGAAAACGAATTTTATAGTATTACTGTTAATGCAAATAATACTCTAGATATACTTGATAAAAAAAGCGGTAAGCTTTATCAAAACCAAGGAATAATTCAAGAAAATGGTGATGCAGGAGATTCGTTCAATTATTCTCCACCTAGAGAGGATCTGATAATTAATTCTTTTGAGTTTTGCCCTAAGGTGGAAGTTAAAACTTCTAAGGTTATCAGTAAAATGACATTATCTTATCAGTTTAAGGTTCCAAAAAACTTAGAAAAACGTGCATGTGGGATTAAAGATACCCACTTACCAATACAACTATCAGTAGTATTAAAATCTAAATCTCCTATTATAGAATTCTACTTCAAGGTTGATAACCGTTTTGTGGATAGTCACCGTATGTGTGTTTTATTTAATAGTGAAATTGCTTCAAAATTTTCACTAGCTGATCATCAGTTTGGAACGATTAAACGTCCTATTGTCCGAAAAGAAATGAAACTTTGGAAGACGGAGCCAGATAAGTGGAACGAGGTCCCAATTTCTATTGAAACTTGTCAGTCATTCGTGGGACTAGATAATGATATTCGAGGAGTCGCTGTAATTCCAAAAGGTGTCAGAGAATATGAAGTTATTGGTTCGAAGTATGATACCATCCGATTAACATTATTTAGAACGTATGGATATATGGGGAAAGAAAATCTTTTATACCGTCCAGGAAGAGCCTCAGGAGAAACTGTTATTGCCACGCCAGATGCTCAATGTCATAAAGAAATGACGTTTGCTTTTTCAGTCATATATTACCAAGGAAATATGAATACATATGGATTAGCAGAAGTGGTTAATGAATATTTGAAGGAGTTTCAAATTTATCAATATGCTGATTATTTAAATACTCGTTTACGGTTTACACAGTTTAGTGTTCCTAAAACTCTTAGTCAAAAATATTCATTATTAAATATTAAGGGAGATGCTATTTTAAGTATTGTAAAGAAAGCAGAAGAGCGCCCGGGTTATATTCTCAGATTCTATAACGGAAATTATAAACAGACATGTAGTGGAGAAGTTGAATTTTATGAACAACCTAAAACTATTGAGTGTGTAGATTTAAAGGAGGAAATCAAGCAAAAACTAGAAATAACAGGTAGAAAAGTTGTTATTCCGAATTTGACTCATAATAAGTTTGTAACATTATATGTAGAGTTTTAAAATCATATTTCAATCATTAGATTTTATGTCTAATTTTTGGTGGTATCGTCCACGTGGGGGATTCCTTTTGTAGGATTTATATTTTCTTCCCCATCGTTCGTTTTTTATCTTTCTTTGCTAACTGTCTCCTCTTTTTCGTTGCTCTTTTGCCTCGCATATGTTATATTAATAGTAGTGGATTGTAACGAAACTGTAATATTAATAGATAAAGGTAAGTGGTGGAAGTGATGGAAAATACTAATTCAAATAATCATCGATTGTTGATTCAGAAGCTGCTTGTTAGTATTCATTACTTGACACTTTTCAGAGATGAGATTGTTTTGGTTGAAAAGACTCCGTCATTGTTGGGGGCGTCTTTTTCGCCTTATGTAGTTCAATCAGAGTTGGGTGAAATTTTAGCGGCTGTTGATGCGCTTTCTAAGCAAGAAAAATTGATTAAATCAACGTTTTGGTATGATGAAGCATCTTTTAGATTGATGAATCACTCTTTGGATATTGTCGGTAATTGGATTCGTGGGATTGATAATGTTTTAGAAATCTGTGAGTCAAAATCTGTTTTTCAAGCGATTCTTGGTGATAAGCGCCAGCGTGTTTTTGGCGTGCTGATTGATGTTTTTACTTCAATTCGAATTACCAATTTATCAATCAAGGAAGAATCAGAATACCCTATTTTAGTTGACCCTTTGCAAGCGGTAGAATATCAAAAAAGGGAAACGAAAAAAGCCGAATTATTGGCTAAAATTGATGCCTTGACCCCTAGAAAATCAGAACAGAGTCTTGAAGTTGATAAAGATGTCCAAGATGTCCCTATCCTTGAGAATAAAGAAGCTGAGCTTGCAGCTGAACCGCAATCAGTTGAGCCAGTGGTTGACGAGGAAGAACCGTCTGATGATGTTGAAGAAGAGGTTGCTGGTGTTCAATCTGAAGTTGAGGATGCTACCGAATTGGTAGTTAAGGTCGAAGAAGAGTCTAAAGAGATAGAGAGTATATCTCATGCTCCTCTTGCTACGCTTCTTGATGAGGAAGAATCAGAGCTGGAGCTTACCGAAATTAGTCGTGAGGCTGCTATCAAGCAATTCCGTCATTATCTTTTTGACCATAAAGGGATGATTTACGTTGCAGATGCTCAGGATGATTTAAAACGTGAAATCAAATTTTACAATGCATTTGATCGTTTTGAGGGTGCTTTTGATGAAATATCAGATATTCTAGTTCTTATGGAAAAAATCTTAGAAGATCTGGAAGAACGTGACGAAGAAACATTTGATGATGAAGGAAACTTAACGAGTGAGCCAACAGAACCAATTTATCTTCTTATCTACGGGCAAAATCTATTAATGGAAGATAGTCGCTTTGAAAGTCTCTTATTAGAACTTCAGCACTTTTCAAATCGTTCAGATTTACACATTTCAGCCTACAAAGCTTATGAATAAAAGTAAAAGAAGGTCACTTTGACCTGCCCCCCAAAAGTTAGACAACAAATCTAACTTTTGGGGTGTTTTTCTATGAAATTAAGTTATGAAGATAAAATTGAAATCTATCGCTTACGACAATCTGGTTGGACATGGCCTAAAATCAGTCAAACATTTAATATTAGTAAGTATAACCTTCAATACATGGTCCGCCTTATTGATATACACGGATTGGAAAGTGTTTGTAAAAGGAAAAATAGGTATTATTCTCCTGAACTAAAGCAGGAAATCATAAACGAAGTTCTGATGAAAGGTAGGTCTCAGCTAGAGGTTTCTCTAGATTATGGATTACCAAATAAGGGAATGCTTCCTAATTGGATAGCGCAATACAAGAAAAACGGGTATACTATTCTTGAGAAATCAAGAGGGAGACCTGTAAAGATGGGACGCAAACCAAAGAAAAAACTTGAAGAAATGACTGAATTAGAGCGTCTTCAATATGAAAATGAGTACCTTAGAGCGGAGAGTGCCGTACTAAAAAAGTTGAGAGAACTCCGATTGAGGGACGAAGCAAGGCTCAAAGAGCAACAGAAATCATTCAAGGACTAATCAATGTATTTGATTTAAGAATCCTACTTAATATTTTGAAGCTGTCTCGATCAACCTACTATTATCAGGTTAAACGTCTAACCCAGGTAGATAAAAACAAAGAATTAAAAGAAGCTATTCAAGATATTTATTCTGAGAACAAAGGGAGATATGGTTACCGTAGAATTCACCTCGAACTTAAAAATCGAGGCTATAAAGTTAACCATAAGAAAGTTCAACGTCTGATGACAGAACTTGGTTTGAAAGCTAGAATCCGTGCGAAACGTCGCTATAACTCTTATAAAGGTGAGGTGGGCAAGAAAGCTGATAATCTCATTAAGCGTCAATTTAAAGCTGCCCAACCACTTAAGAAGTGTTATACCGATGTAACAGAGTTTTCAATTCCTGCTAGTGATCAAAAATTGTATCTATCACCAGTTCTTGATGGCTTTAACAGTGAGATTATTGCATATAATTTATCTACCTCGCCAAACTTACAACAACTTAAAACGATGCTTTCCGAGGCTTTTCCTGAACAAACTTATCAGGGCACTATTTTACATAGTGACCAAGGATGGCAATATCAACACACTTACTACCATCATTTTCTTGAGGAGCATGGAATGAGACCGTCCATGTCGCGTAAAGGAAATAGCTTAGACAACGGCATGATGGAATCTTTCTTTGGAACATTGAAGACAGAAATGTTTTATGGGTTTGAGAAGGAATTTACTTCCCTCGAAACATTGAAAACAGCTATTTCAGAATATATCAACTACTACAACACTAAACGAATCAAACTTACATTAAAAGGACTAAGTCCTGTGCAATACAGAACTCAATCCTTAACTTAAATATTTAGTCTAACTTTTGGGGGGCACTTCACTTGTGCCTTCTTTTTATTTTTGGGTATTATGTCGATAAGTAGGAGATGATGCAGAAGTGCCTACAAAAGAGAGAAAAAGCTTGAAAGCACTTTTTGAAATTGCTATTATGCAACTTAGAAGTGGTGATTTAGAAATAAGTGAGAGTTTTGATAACTTTAAATGATGTTAACGCTAACAATCATTCTTATAAAACTAATTGACAATCATCTTAAAACGCGTTATAATAATAAAAATTTGAAAACCTTTAATTAAGTCCAGAGAGACTTTCAAGGTTACTGTAAAAAAAAGAGTTTTAACTCTAATAAAAGGTATGAGTGTGCTTTGATGTACTCTGCTTATTTTGCTGTAACCTTGCCTTCTGGCGAGGTTTTTTGTGTGAAAGGAATGTTATGAATCCAAGTTGTAAAAACAAACCTTTAGTGTTGAAAGAAGATTTACTTATTGTTAGTCAAAGAGAGATTGCTCCACGTATTTTTGAGATGACATTATCAGGAGAAATGGTCTTGGATATGGCTTCCGGTCAATTCTTACATCTGCGTGTGCCTGACCCAAGTAAATTGTTACGTCGTCCGATTTCGATTTGTCAGATTGATAAAGTTAATAAAGTGGCAACGATTGTGTATCGTGTGGAGCGTGCAGGAACAGCGATTTTATCGCAAATGAAGGCTGGTGACCGTGTTGACACAATGGGGCCTCAAGGGAATGGATTCGATTTGTCGGTGGTGACATCAGGTCAAAAAGCGTTGCTAATTGGTGGTGGAATTGGTGTACCTCCTTTGGTTGAGACAGCTAAACAACTCGCTGCTAAGGGTGTTGACGTCACTTCTGTTCTTGGTTTTGCCAGTAAAGAGGCTGTGATTCTGGAAGAAGAATTGTCAGCTTATGGCAAAGTTTATGTCACAACAGATGACGGCTCTTATGGTATTAAAGGCTATGTCTCAACGGTCGTCGATGATTTGGTGCAGAACGAAACGTATGATGCGATTTATTCATGTGGTGCGCCAGGCATGTTAAAATACGTTGACCAAAAATTTGAAAATCATCCGCATGCCTACCTGTCAATGGAATCGCGTATGGCGTGTGGTATGGGAGCTTGCTATGCTTGTGTTGTTCATTTAAAAAATGCACAAGAAGCGGCTAATAAACGTGTGTGCGAAGACGGACCGGTTTTTGAAACTGGTAACATCATCTTATAAGGAGGTCTTATGTCAGAAAATCGTTTAGCGGTCAGTCTCCCAGGGCTTGACTTGAAAAATCCAATTATCCCAGCATCAGGTTGTTTTGGCTTCGGTCAAGAATATGCTAAATATTACGATTTAGATAAGCTTGGCTCAATCATGATTAAAGCGACAACCAAAGATGCTCGTTTTGGAAATCCAACACCGCGTGTGGCTGAAACGCCGTCAGGAATGTTAAATGCTATTGGTTTGCAAAATCCAGGTGTGGATGTTGTTTTGGCTGAAAAGCTACCGTGGTTAGCGCAGCATTATCCAGAATTACCGATTATTGCCAATGTTGCGGGCTTTTCAAATGATGAGTATGCTTATGTGTCTGAAAAGATTTCAAAAGCTCCAAATGTTAAAGCTATCGAGCTTAATATTTCTTGTCCTAACGTTGACCATGGTAATCATGGCTTATTGATTGGACAAGTGCCAGAATTGGCTTATGCAGCAGTAAAAACGAGTGTTGAGCATTCTGATGTGCCAGTTTATGTTAAATTAACACCGAGCGTGGCTGATATCACAACAGTTGCTAAGGCTGTTGAAGAAGCTGGTGCAACAGGATTTACCATGATTAATACCTTGGTTGGTATGCGATTTGATTTGAAAACTCGTAAGCCAATTATTGCTAACGGTACTGGTGGCATGAGCGGTCCAGCGGTTTTTCCAGTAGCTCTAAAACTCATTCGTCAAGTGGCGCAAAGTACGGATTTGCCAATCATCGGTATGGGTGGTGTGGATTCGGCAGAAGCTGCTATTGAAATGATGATTGCTGGCGCATCAGCGATTGGCGTTGGAACAGCTAATTTTGCAGATCCATATGCTTGTCCAAATATTATTGACCGTTTGCCAGAAGTGATGGATAAATACGGCATTGAAAATCTTGAAACCTTACGATGTGAGGTTAGGCAAGAATTACGTGGAAAATAAGCTCTGCTATTTTTCCGAAAAGTCAAGTAAGTTTTTGACTTTGCCAGTAAAAAAAGATATAATATTAACAACTGAATAACCTTTAATTGAGTCCAGAGAGGCGAGAAAGGTTCGTGAAAAAAGAAGATAAAAAGTCTTTGAATGATGGGTGTTTGCTACCCTGCTTTTCGTGTAACCTCGCCCTTTGGCGAGGTTTTCTTTGTAGAAAAAGGAGAAAAAATGCACGAAAGTCGTCCGATTATTGCTCTTGATTTTCCGTCATTTGATGATGTGAAATCATTTCTTGCTTTGTTCCCTGCTGATGAAAAACTTTATGTTAAGATTGGTATGGAGCTATACTATGCAGCAGGACCAGAAATTGTCCGTTATGTTAAATCACTTGGACATTCTGTTTTTCTAGATTTAAAATTACATGACATTCCAAATACAGTCAAATCAGCTATGCGTGTGTTATCAAATCTTGGTGTCGATATGACTAATGTTCATGCTGCTGGTGGCGTTGAAATGATGAAAGCAGCGCGTGAAGGTCTTGGACAAGGTCCGAAACTAATCGCGGTAACACAGTTAACGTCAACGTCAGACGAACAGATGAAGGCTGATCAAAATATCCAAACAAGCTTAGTGGAATCTGTTTTGCATTATGCTAAGAAAGCAAACGAAGCTGGTCTTGATGGTGTGGTTTGTTCAGCACGTGAGGTTGCAGTTATTAAAGACACAACTTCTGAAGATTTCGTTTGCTTGACACCAGGTATTCGTCCTGCGGGAGCTGCTGTCGGTGATCAAAAACGTGTAATGACCCCAAGTCAAGCTAGTGCCATTGGCTCAAGCTATATTGTTGTTGGACGCCCAATTACAAAAGCGGATGATCCTGTTGCGGCTTACAAAGCCATTTACGATGAATGGAATGCTTAGTATTGGAATACTAAAATTGTTTTAGGGTTGGTATGGAGTTAACAATGAGGCAATCTTACACAGCGGTTATTGATAGACCAATCGGTTATCAAGATAGATACGGGAATAACTATCCAATCAATTATGATTACATTCCAAATCTGATTGGAGGTGACGGTGAGTGGCAAGATGTCTATATTATTTCAGAGAATATCTCAGCTCCCCTAGAAGTATTCGAAGGGGAATTAGTAGCCATTAGTCATCGTGCTGATGATGTGGAGACTAAATGGATTTTAATAACCGCTGGTGAACTAGTTACTTATGACCAAATAAAACAAGCAACCCATTTTTTAGAACAATATTTTACATCAACCATTGAGTTATTATAGAAAAGAGGAATATTATGACTTTAGCATCACAAATTGCATCAGATTTGCTTGATATTCGAGCTGTTTACTTGAAACCAAACGATCCATTTACTTGGGCATCTGGTATTAAATCACCAATTTACACAGATAATCGTGTGACGCTTTCATATCCTGAAACGCGTACATTGATTGAAAATGGTTTTGTTGAAAAAATCAAAGAAGAATTTCCTGAAGTAGAAGTGATTGCAGGGACAGCAACAGCAGGAATCCCTCACGGTGCGATTATTGCTGACAAGATGAACCTTCCATTTGCTTACATTCGTAGCAAACCAAAAGATCACGGAGCTGGTAATCAAATCGAAGGTCGTGTGACAAAAGGTCAAAAAATGGTCGTCGTTGAAGACCTTATTTCAACTGGTGGCTCTGTACTAGAAGCTGTTGCAGCAGCAGAACGTGAAGGTGCTGATGTCATCGGAGTTGTGGCTATCTTTACTTATGAATTGCCTAAAGCAACTGAAAACTTTGAAAAAGCAGGTGTTAAATTGGTGACACTTTCTAACTATACTGAATTAATCAAAGTTGCTAAGGTGCAAGGTTATATCACAGCTGACGACCTTCAATTACTACATAAATTTAAAGAAAATCAAGAAACTTGGCGTGATTAATCAAGTTTAGTATTTGGCTACTAAAGTAAAATTGCTTTAGTGGCTTTCTTGGTTTAAAGGATGAAAGGAGTAAAAAAGATGAAACTTTCTTGTACATTTGAAGATAATATTTTGCCAGACGTTTATGCTAAGAAAGCAAAGGTACAAGTAAAGGGAAATGCAGTGGTTTCTTTTCCGTTTACGATTGAAGATGTTCCTGAAAAAACGAAAAGTTTTGCATGGACATTTGTTGATTATGATTCTATTCCTGTCTGCGGTTTTGCTTATATTCATTGGGTTGTTGCCAATGTTTCAGCTGATGTAACAGTGATTTCAGAAGATTTTTCACGTCTAGACAATAAGCATGCACATGGCAAGAATAGCTTAGTTAGTAAATTACTAAATGAGGATTACTCAGACATTGACGAAGGGTATATGGGACCATATCCACCTGATAAAGACCATATCTATACCCTTACAGTTTATGCACTAGATTGTGAATTACCATTGGCAAATGGTTTCTACATGAATGAGCTATTGCATGCTATGGAAGGACATGTGTTAGCAAAAGAAAAACTAGATTTAGTAGGGAAATACTAAGACAAAAAGGAGTAAACATGCAACATTCAACTTGGCATGAGTTAATCAAAAAAGAATTGCCAGAGCATTATTTTGGCAAGATAAATCAATTTATGGATTATGTTTATCAGCAGGAGTTGATTTACCCACCACGTGAGAAAGTTTTTAATGCCATTCAGACCACTCCGCTAGAGGACGTTAAGGTGGTGATTATTGGTCAAGATCCTTATCATGGACCTAATCAGGCACAGGGATTGTCATTTTCTGTCCCAGAGAATATTCCTGCGCCACCGTCTCTTCAAAATATTCTTAAAGAATTATCAGATGATTTAGGGCAACGAGACCATCATGATTTGACACCATGGGCACAGCAAGGGGTGTTGCTTCTAAATGCGTGTTTGACGGTTCCTGCAGGACGTGCTAATGGTCATGCAGGACAGATTTGGGAGCCTTTTACAGATGCTATCATTAAAGTAGTCAATCAAAAGGAAACGCCAGTTGTCTTTATTCTGTGGGGTGGATATGCTCGTAAGAAAAAGGCGTTGATTACTAATCCAATTCATCATGTCATTGAAAGTGCACACCCAAGTCCACTTTCAGCATATCGTGGTTTCTTTGGTAGCCACCCTTTTTCGCGAGCAAATGCTTATTTAACTCAAGACGGGCTTGAAGCAATCGATTGGTTAAAATAATAGGAAAAACAGATGATTTATTTTTTAGCAAGTAATCCCATCATTTATGAAAAAAGACGTCTTAATCCCGCAAATGGTTTTGTTAATCTTTTGAAAGAACACCTGCCTAGCAAGTTTAGCGCTCTTTTTGTATGTTCGGATCCGAACGATAACACGTTTACAGATCAATATGCTGCTGATGTAAAAACGGCTTTTGAAGCCGAAAGCATGACATTTGAAAAATATGCGGTGCTGGATAATCTAACGGCAAATCAGGCTTCCAGCTTGGTAGCTGAGGCGGACTTGATTTTCTTAGCGGGTGGGCATGTGCCTACACAGAATGCTTTTCTGAATTCAGTTGGTATGCGTGAACTGCTGCAAAGCAGCGATAAAATTGTCATCGGCTCAAGTGCAGGTTCTATGAATGCGGCGGAGCTTGTTTATGCACAACCAGAAGAAGCAGGCGAAGCGATTTCAAAAGATTATCAGCGTTTTTTAGCTGGTCTTGGAATTACCCAAGTCCAGTTAATTCCACACTATCAAGAAACAAAGCATCACATACTTGATGGGCTTCGTGTTTTCGAAGATATTACCTATCCAGATAGTAATGGTCGCTGTTTTTATGCCATTTGTGACGGTAGTTTTCTGTATGGGAATGGAACTGTTGAAACGATTTACGGTGAAGCTTACCGTATCAAAAATGGCGCATTGTCGCAGATAAATGCTGAAAATGAAACTTATCAATTTAGAAAGTGAGTTTAGTATGTTATTAATTAAAAATGGTCGTGTTGTTGATCCAAAATCTGGTTTTGATCAGGTTGTAGATATTCTTGTTGACGGCAAAAAAATTATTAAAATTGCTGATTCGATTGAAGAAGCTAGCGCTGAAATCATTGATGCGACAGGGCTTGTTGTAGCACCTGGTTTGGTTGATATTCATGTGCATTTTCGTGAACCAGGGCAAACACACAAAGAGGATATTCACACAGGTGCTCTTGCAGCTGCAGCTGGTGGTTTCACTTCTGTTGTTATGATGGCAAATACCAATCCAACGATTTCAGATGTAAAAACGCTAAAAGAGGTTTTAGCGAGTGCTGCTAAGGAAGATGTGCATGTTTACACAAATGCAACTGTAACGAAAAACTTTGACGGTCAACACTTGACTGATTTTAAAGCTCTTCTTGAAAATGGTGCACTCAGTTTTTCAGATGACGGTATTCCGCTTCAAAGCACGAAAGTATTGAAAGAAGCGCTAGATTTGGCGAAAGCGAACAATACTTTTGTTGCCGTTCACGAAGAAGACCCTGAATTGAATGGTATTCTTGGATTTAATGAGCATATCGCACGTGATAAATTCCATTTTTGTGGGGCAACAGGTGTGGCAGAATACAGCATGATTGCGCGTGATGTCATGATTGCTTACGACCGTGGCGCGCATTTGCATATCCAACATTTATCAAAAGCAGAATCTGTTAAGGTGGTCGAATTCGCTCAACAACTTGGTGCTAATGTTACTGCTGAAGCAGCGCCACAACATTTCTCAAAAACAGAAGACTTGCTGTTAATTAAGGGCTCTGCAGCTAAGATGAATCCACCACTTCGTACCGAAAAAGACCGTTTAGCTGTTATCGAAGGTTTGAAATCTGGTGTCATTTCAGTGATTGCTACTGACCATGCACCACATCACGCAGATGAGAAAAATGTTGATGACATCACAAGAGCCCCATCAGGTATGACAGGACTTGAAACATCATTGTCACTTGGTTTGACGAATTTAGTAGCGACAGGTGATTTAACTTTGTCTGAATTATTGGCTAAAATGACGATTAATCCGTCATCAATGTACGATTTCGATGCAGGGTATTTGGCGGAAAATGGTCCTGCGGATATCGTTATTTTCGCAGATAAGGAAGAACGTATTGTATCAGACCATTTTGCTTCGAAAGCATCAAATTCACCATTTATCGGTGAAAAATTACAAGGTGTTGTTAAATATACCATCTGTGACGGTAAAATTGTTTATCAAGCGTCATAAAAAAAGCGGACTAGTTTTTCTAGTCCACTTTTTGTTTGCTTAAATTTAATCCCCAAGGAACAAGGTTTTCTTCATGTTTTCGAATGCGTGTGATATTGTCTTTGTGTCTAATAATGATAATACTTGCGATTAACACGATGATTAGCGTAAAGAGCAAATCGTAGTGTGGTAATAAAAAACCAAATGCTGGAAAGATAAGGACACTAACAACAGCCACAGCAGCGGCGACAACACTTGATAAGGAAATCATGCTAAAGAGATACAATGTTCCAACAAATATAATCCATAAATAAAGTAGGAACATTGGCGCAAATCCCAAAAGCACACCAGCACTAGTCGCCACAGCTTTACCACCTTTAAATTTGGCAAAAATCGGAAACGTATGTCCGATAATAGCAAAAAGTCCGATCAATATCGGAGATACTGCCGTAACACCGAGAATATGCGGAAGTAATGTGGCTACCGTTCCTTTTAACATATCAATGATAAACGTCACCGTACCAGCTTTTGGTCCTAGGACACGAAAAGTATTAGTTGTTCCTATATTACCACTGCCGTGTTCTCTTAAATTGACATGGTAAAAGAATTTTCCAATCCATAATCCTGTTGGAATAGATCCTAATAAATATGCAATCACAATCAAAACTAAAATTTTCATGTTTTCATTATATCATATTCAAGTTGGGATAGAAGAAAAATTTGAAAAATAAATGACTTGATTATTCAAAGTAAAACAATGGTAGCGCTTTAAAAATTTACAGTAAAATGAGTGAAAAAAGGCAAAATGACGTGCAAAATCGTCAGAATTTTTGATTTTTTTTTGCAAAAATCAGAAAAAACTTGTAATATAAAAAAGATGAACTATTTGGAGGTCACTTTTGGCTAAAAAAGAAATTAATGTAAATAATTATAATGACGATGCGATTCAGGTCTTGGAAGGATTGGATGCTGTTCGTAAACGTCCAGGGATGTATATCGGTTCTACAGATGCGACTGGTCTTCATCATTTAGTTTGGGAAATTGTCGATAATGCTGTCGATGAGGCGCTTTCTGGTTTTGGTAATCAGATTGACGTGATTATCAATTCTGATGGTAGTGTGACAGTTAGTGACCAAGGACGTGGAATGCCAACTGGTAAGCACGCTATGGGGATCCCAACAGTTGAGGTTATCTTTACCGTTCTCCACGCAGGTGGTAAATTCGGTCAAGGTGGCTATAAGACATCTGGTGGTCTGCATGGAGTAGGTTCTTCGGTTGTTAATGCGCTTTCTAGCTGGCTTGAAGTTGAAATCACACGTGACGGTGCCGTTTACAAGCAACGTTTTGAAAATGGTGGGAAACCAGTTACTACGCTTAAAAAAATCGGCACAGCACCAAAATCAAAATCAGGGACAAAAGTCACTTTTATGCCTGATGACACAATTTTCTCGACAATTGATTTTAAGTTTAATACGATTGCTGAGCGCTTGAAAGAATCTGCTTTCTTGCTTAAAGATGTGACATTGGCTTTAACAGATAATCGTCCGGAAGAAGCAGAACATTTGGAATTTCATTATGAAAATGGGGTTCAAGATTTTGTTGAATACCTCAATGAAGACAAGGAAACGTTGACACCAGTTATTTCAGTTACAGGTGAAGACCAAAATTTCCAAGTTGAAGTCGCTCTCCAATATAACGACGGTTTTTCTGATAATATCCTTTCTTTTGTTAACAATGTTCGTACAAAAGACGGTGGTACGCATGAAACTGGTCTGAAATCAGCTATTACTAAGGCAATGAATGATTATGCTCGTAAGTCTGGTTTGCTGAAAGAAAAAGATAAGAATTTAGAAGGTTCTGATTACCGTGAAGGCTTGTCAGCGGTGCTTTCAATTCTTGTGCCAGAAGAACATTTACAATTTGAAGGGCAAACCAAAGACAAACTCGGAAGCCCATTAGCACGTCCGATTGTTGACGGAATCGTTTCTGAAAAATTAACGTATTTCCTTTTAGAAAACGGCGAAATTGCTTCAAACCTTGTTCGCAAAGCAATTAAAGCGCGTGATGCCAGAGAAGCAGCGCGCAAGGCGCGTGACGAATCACGTAACGGTAAGAAAAATAAAAAAGATAAGGGCTTGCTTTCTGGTAAATTAACGCCAGCACAGTCTAAGAATCCTAAGAAAAACGAATTATATCTAGTCGAAGGGGATTCTGCCGGTGGTTCAGCTAAACAAGGTCGTGACCGCAAATTCCAAGCGATTCTACCATTGCGTGGTAAAGTGTTGAATACGGCCAAAGCTAAGATGTCTGACATTGTGAAAAACGAAGAAATCAATACCATGATTTACACAATTGGTGCGGGTGTTGGTGCAGAATTTAACGTTGAAAATTCTAACTACGATAAGATTATTATCATGACCGATGCCGATACTGACGGTGCTCACATTCAAACGCTTTTATTAACGTTCTTTTATCGTTATATGCGTCCGCTAGTTGAGACTGGACACGTCTATATTGCCCTTCCACCTCTTTATAAAATGTCAAAAGGTAAAGGCAGGAAAGAGCAAGTGGAGTATGCATGGACAGATGGCGAGTTAGAAGAATTACGTCAAAAATTTGGTAAAGGTGCTCAGCTACAACGTTATAAAGGTCTTGGGGAAATGAATGCTGACCAACTTTGGGAAACAACCATGAATCCAGAAACACGCACCTTAATTCGTGTAACAATTGAAGACTTAGCACGTGCCGAACGCCGTGTCAATGTCCTCATGGGCGACAAAGTTGAACCACGCCGTAAATGGATTGAGGACAACGTCAAATTCACTCTAGAAGAAAATACGGTGTTTTAATCAGTCGTTGAAAGTGACCAGTAACGCTCCATTATTTGTTTAAAATGATGAGCTTAAATTATAATTTTTGATGTAAGATAAAAAGGATAATAAACATGCCAAATGTACAAAATATGTCTCTTGAAGACATTATGGGAGATCGTTTTGGGCGATATTCCAAATATATTATTCAAGAGCGGGCTTTGCCAGACATTCGTGATGGCTTGAAGCCTGTTCAACGCCGTATCCTTTATTCAATGAATAAAGACGGCAATACCTTTGATAAAGGTTTCCGTAAATCGGCGAAATCCGTCGGTAACGTTATGGGGAATTTCCACCCACACGGTGACTCTTCAATTTATGACGCCATGGTGCGTATGAGTCAAGATTGGAAGAATCGTGCGACTTTAATTGAAATGCACGGTAACAACGGTTCTATGGACGGTGACCCACCAGCTGCCATGCGTTATACCGAAGCACGCTTGTCAGAAATTGCGGGTTATTTACTCCATGATATTGACAAAGATACGGTTCCTTTTGCTTGGAACTTTGATGATACCGAAAAAGAACCAACGGTTTTACCTGCGGCTTTTCCAAATTTATTGGTAAATGGTGCGACAGGGATTTCAGCAGGTTATGCAACGGATATTCCGCCACATAATTTAGCAGAAGTGATTGATGCGGTTGTTTACCTCATTGATCATCCTAATGCTAAATTGGATAAATTAATGGCATTCTTGCCTGGACCAGATTTTCCTACTGGTGCGATTATTCAAGGTAAAGATGGTATTCGTAAAGCTTATGAGACTGGTAAAGGTCGTGTTGTGGTTCGCTCACGCACAGACATTGAAAGCCTCAAAGGTGGTAAAAAACAGATTGTCGTTACAGAAATTCCTTATGAAGTTAATAAAGCGGTACTTGTTAAGAAAATCGATGATGTTCGTGTGAATAATAAAGTGCCTGGTATCGCGGAAGTTCGTGATGAATCCGACCGTGATGGTCTGCGTATTGCTATTGAGCTTAAAAAAGATGCTGACGAACAAACTGTTCTCAACTATCTTTTGAAATACACAGATTTGCAGGTGAATTACAATTTCAACATGGTTGCCATTGATAACTACACACCACGTCAGGTTGGTATCGTTCCAATGTTGACAAGTTATATTGCGCACCGTAAAGAAATTATCGTTGCTCGTTCGAAATTTGATAAAGAAAAAGCTGAAAAACGCCTTCATATCGTGGAAGGTTTGATTCGTGTGATTTCGATTCTTGACGATGTTATCGCGCTTATTCGTGCGTCTGAAAATAAAGCTGACGCTAAAGAAAATTTGAAAGTTAGCTATGAATTCTCGGAAGAACAAGCCGAAGCAATCGTCACATTGCAATTGTACCGTTTGACAAATACTGATATTGTAACGCTTGAAAATGAAGAAGCAGAGCTTCGTGAACGTATTACAATGCTTAAAGCCATTATCGGCGATGAACGTACCATGTACAATGTCATGAAACGTGAATTGCGTGAAGTTAAGAAAAAATTTGCTACACCACGTTTGACAGAATTGCAAGCTGAAGCTGAAACAATTGAAATTGATGTAGCAAGCTTGATTGTTGAGGAAGATACCTTTGTTAGCGTAACGAAAGGCGGTTATATCAAACGTACCAGCCCACGTTCTTACAACGCTTCGACAGTTGAAGAAATTGGAAAACGTGATGATGATGAGCTGATTTTCGTAGCACAAGCTAAGACAACGCAGCACTTGCTGATTTTCACAAATCTTGGTAATGTCATTTACCGTCCAATCCATGAATTGACTGATATTCGTTGGAAAGATATCGGTGAACACTTGTCGCAAACCATTACCAACTTTGCGACAGATGAATACGTTTTGTATGCTGAAATTGTTGATGATTTCGGTTCACAAACCTACTTTGCTGCAACAAAACTTGGACAAATCAAACGCTTTGAACGCAAGGAATTCACACCTTGGCGCACTTACAAATCAAAATCAGTTAAATATGCTAAGTTAAAAAATGCTGATGATAGTGTCGTTACCATCTCACCAATTGCGTTAGACGACGTAATGATTGTGACACACAACGGTTACGCACTGCATTTCAATATCGAAGAAGTGCCAGTCGTTGGCGCAAAAGCAGCAGGGGTCAAGGCAATCAACCTTAAAGACGATGATTTCGTAGCCTCAGCCTTTGTTGCCAATACAGATAGTTTCTTTATCTTAACACAACGTGGTAGCCTTAAACGTATGGCGACAGAGCTTATTCCAGCTACAAGCCGTGCAAATCGTGGTTTGCAAGTCTTACGCGAACTCAAATCAAAACCACATCGTGTCTTTATGGCTGGACCAGTTCATACTTCTAATGACGTGCAAAACCTTGATTTATTCACTATTAGCACAGTAGATTCTGATGATGTTGAAACATTAGAGGTTCATTCGAATAAAGGTACTGTTTACCAAGCCATTTTAGAAGATTTAAACCTTTCTGAACGTACAAGTAACGGTTCATTTATCTCAGATAAAATTTCTGATGAAGGTGTCTTTAACGCACGAATCAAATAAATTCATAAGTCGGGGAAAAGGCCCCGATTTATTTTTAAAACTAAATTTTCAGAATTTTATGAAAAACCACTTGAAAAAAGATTTAAAAAGCGTACAATAAAATAAAAACAAAGAAAGAGGATTTAACATGACAGTAGATTTAGACTGGGAAAACCTAGGATTTGCCTATCATAAATTACCATTTCGATATATTTCATATTATAAAGACGGTCAGTGGGATGACGGACAATTAACAGAAGATGCAACGCTTCATATTTCAGAAGCGTCTCCAGCTTTGCATTATGGTCAACAAGCGTTTGAAGGCTTGAAAGCTTATCGCACAAAAGATGGCTCTGTTCAATTATTCCGCCCAAATATGAATGCAGAACGTTTGCAACGCACAGCAGACCGCCTTCTTATGCCACAAGTGCCAACTGAAAAATTCATTGATGCCGCTAAGCAAGTTGTGCGCGCCAATGAAGAATTCGTCCCACCATATGGTACAGGTGCAACTCTTTATCTACGTCCTCTTTTGATTGGTGTTGGTGATATGATTGGTGTTCACCCAGCTGATGCATACATTTTCACTATTTTTGCCATGCCAGTTGGAAATTACTTCAAAGGTGGCTTAGTGCCAACAAACTTCTTGATTCAAGATGAATATGACCGTGCTGCACCAAATGGTACAGGTGCCGCAAAAGTTGGTGGTAACTACGCAGCAAGCCTTCTTCCAGGGAAAGTGGCGCACGACCGCAAATTTTCTGACGTTATTTATCTTGACCCAGCCACTCATACCAAAATTGAAGAAGTCGGTTCAGCAAACTTCTTCGGTATTACAGCGGATAGTGAATTTATCACACCGCTTAGCCCATCTATTTTGCCATCTATCACAAAATATTCGCTTCTTTATTTGGCAGAGCACCGCTTTGGCATGAAAGCTATCCAAGGTGACGTAAAACTTGATGAATTGGATAAATTCGTTGAAGCTGGTGCTTGTGGTACAGCAGCCGTTATTTCACCAATCGGTGGTGTTCAACATGGAGATGACTTCCATGTCTTTTATAGCGAAACAGAAGTAGGTCCTGTAACCCGTAAACTTTATGACGAGCTTGTTGGTATCCAGTTTGGTGATATTGAAGCTCCAGAAGGCTGGATTTACAAAGTTGACTAAAAAATGAAAGCTTGCTCTTGCAAGCTTTTTCATTTTCATGTAAAATGGGTAAAGTGAGGTGAAAGAATGAGCAAAAAAGATAAGAAAATCGAAATTCAACTAGCTGATGCTAAGGTTGAAATCAATAACGCCAAAGTTGAAGGCTACACTTTGACAGCTGGTAAAAAAATCATTGGTGAAATCGCTGAATTAGATGGTAAGTTTGCAATTGTCAAGAATGGAGAAGTCGGAGCCTTCTTCAAGACATTAGAACAAACGATTGAAAGTATTATTGAAAATTACAATCTTAATCGCTAAAAAAAGCCGAAAAGTACTTGCAAGAGGACAAAAACTATGTTAGAATAGTTTTTGTTGTAACGGAAGGGTAGCGAAGAGGCTAAACGCGGCGGACTGTAAATCCGCTCCTTCGGGTTCGGGGGTTCGAATCCCTCCCCTTCCATTCTAAGAAAAGTCTTAGGTTGTACATTATTTTTGGGGTATAGCCAAGCGGTAAGGCAAGGGACTTTGACTCCCTCATGCGTTGGTTCGAATCCAGCTACCCCAGTCAAAGGTATCAAGTTTCGGCTTGACACCGTCAAAGATAAAAGTTGTTGTCGTTGCGGGTTACCTTGAGAAATATTATTGTTGTCAAAAGTTAGCACTAGCTAGCTTTTGTTGGAGGATTTTTTAGAATGAATGAATTTGAAGATTTGCTAAACAGTGTTAGCGAAGTAAACCCTGGTGATGTGGTCACTGCGGAAGTTTTAACTGTTGATAATGATCAAGCAAACGTTGTTATCGAAGGGACAGGTGTTGAAGGTGTCCTTACACTTCGTGAATTGACTAACGATCGTGATGCTGACATTAATGACTTTGTTAAAACTGGCGACACAGTTGAAGTTCTTGTTCTTCGTCAAGTTGTAGGTAAAGATACTGATACAGTTACTTTCCTTGTCTCTAAAAAACGCTTGGAAGCTCGCAAAGCTTGGGATAAACTTGTTGGTCGTGAAGGTGAAGTTGTTACTGTTAAAGGTACACGTGCTGTTAAAGGTGGTCTTTCAGTTGAATTTGAAGGACTTCGCGGATTTATCCCAGCTTCAATGATTGATACTCGTTTTGTACGTAATACCGAAAAATTTGTTGGTCAAGAGTTCGAAGCTAAAATTAAAGAAGTTGTTCCAGCTGAAAACCGCTTCATCCTTTCACGTCGTGAAGTTGTTGAAGAAAAAGCTGCTGCTGCTCGTAACGAAGTATTCTCTAATCTTGAAGAGGGTGCAATTGTTAAGGGTAAAGTTGCTCGCTTGACAAGTTTTGGTGCTTTCATCGACCTTGGTGGTGTTGACGGACTTGTTCACGTGACTGAGTTGTCTCACGAACGTAACGTGTCACCTAAATCAGTTGTTTCTGTTGGTGAAGAAGTTGAAGTTAAAGTTCTTTCAATCGACGAAGAAGCAGGTCGTGTATCACTTTCACTTAAAGCTACTACACCTGGACCATGGGATGGTGTAGAACAAAAACTTGCTACTGGTGATGTTGTTGAAGGTAAAGTTAAACGTTTGACTGACTTTGGTGCTTTCGTTGAGGTATTACCTGGTATCGATGGACTTGTTCATATCTCACAAATTTCACACAAGCGTGTTGAAAATCCAAAAGATGTCCTTTCAGTAGGTCAAGAAGTTAATGTAAAAGTTCTTGATGTTAACGCAGCTGCAGAACGTGTATCACTTTCTATCAAAGCTCTTGAAGAACGTCCAGCACAAGCTGAAAACGAAGAAAAACGTCAATCTCGTCCACGTCGTCCAAAACGTGAAGCTAAACGTGATTACGAACTTCCAGAAACTCAAACTGGATTCTCAATGGCTGACTTGTTTGGCGATATTGAATTATAATAATAAGTTAGAAAAGACTTGTTTAATAGGTCTTTTCTTTTTACTTTGATGTGGTATAATATAATAAGTTGCCACTCTTAGTGTAATGGATATCACGCAAGATTCCGGTTCTTGAAATAGGGGTTCGATTCCCTTAGGGTGGAGAGTTATAGTATACTTGAAAAGCCTTGAAATCAAGGCTTTTTAAGTATACAAATGTATTTATTTGGAAGATTTTTAGACTTATTTAAAGGCATTTTCCGAAAAAATATTAGAGTACTGTTGTTATAATTTTTATGTGTGAATTGGTCATAATTTTTTTGATTAACTATTATTTTGATTGTGAGATTTTATAGTTTGATTTTCTATATAATAAAAAGTCTGAGAAAACATCTCAGACTTTTTATTATACTAGTGCTACTTTAGAATGATTTGAGCAACAATTGGACTAATAATAACATATACGATTCCAGTCACACCAATGGCGAGACCAGCCATTGCACCTTCGACATGACCATATTTTAAGGCGGTCCCTGTTCCGATAGCGTGTCCTGTACCACCTAGGCTTAACCCAATCGCTACAGGGTCATCGATTTTTAAAAGTTTTAGAAAAACTGGAGCAAGAACACTAGTTAAAATTCCAGTAATGACAACAACGACAAGGGTAACTGTTGTAATTCCACCCATTTTGTCGATAATTCCAACTGCCATAGCAGTTGTTACAGATTTTGGAAATAAAGAAACAGCTAAGAGGTATTTAATTCCAAAAGCTTTAGCGATAAGTGCTGTGAATGTAGTGTTAACAATACAAGCGATTAAAATGCCTGATAGAATGCTTCTGATGTGATGTTTCATTAGGTGGAATGACCGATAAAGCGGTATTCCAAGTGCGACAGTTGAAGGAACGATAAGCATGTTGAGGTAGCTACCTCCAACGTAATAGTCGGTATACGAAATATTACTTATTTTTAGAAAGGTGATAATGAAAAAAGTCGCTAGAAGTAATGGTGTTGTAATTGGATGTGGAAAACGTCTAAAAATTAGCATTCCCATTAAATATGCAAGAATCGACACCATTATACCAAAGATTGGACTTGTAATAACCTCATTCATGACGGACTCCTTTATCGACGTAATCTCCTTCAAAATGTTTTTTGATTAATTGCACAACAAAACCGATAACGGCAACATTTAGGAAAATAGCACCTAAAATAATGATAGTGATAGGAAGTAAATAATTCTTAATATCGTTAAATTTTTCCATAATTCCGACAGCTGCGGGCAAAAAAAGAATGGTCATATTATTCAATAAAAAATTTCCGACAACGTCGATGTGTCTAAGGCGGATAAGTTTAAATTCGAGCGCAAGAAAAAGTAGCACTAGCCCAATAATGCTACCAGGAACGGGTAAATGCAACAAATTTGAAATTGCCTCTCCAATGAATGAAAAGACCAGAATAATCATAAATTGAACGTATAACTTCATTAGTAAACTCCTTCGTTATAAGTCTACTACTATGTTGGAATTTTTCAAGGTTATTGAAACGTTTACATGAAATTTTCATGTAAATATGATGAATGTTATTGTGCTAGCAAAAGTAATCTGAAGCTAATTTAGAAATAAAAGTAGGGCAACTCAAATCACCCTAACCTTGAATTTAATGTAAAATTATTTTGATAAGATCGCCACCAAAAATCCAAATATAACTATACGAAAGAATGGAAATTGGTTTTGTGAGCATGATAATTAAAATAAAACGCTTTAGAGAAATACGTGTCAGTCCAGTAATCATCACCAATACATCAGCAGGAGATATCGGTGACAACATACAAAGGATAAAAAATGTCTCAAATCCCTTTGTTTCAAGTCTTGCTTCGTATTTGTAAAAAGTTTTTTCATTAACAAATAGCAAAATAAATTTTCTTCCATAGATACGGACGAGCAAGAAGAGGATAATACTTCCAATGATAATTCCAAGATAATTGTACAAAAAACCGAGCCAAGGATCGAAAATAAGGAAGCCAGCTACGGTTGTTACACCACCAGGAATAATTGGGAAAACAACTTGAAAAATTTGAACTAAAACAAAAATTAACGGTCCCCAGAATTGGTGACGGTGGACAAAATCTTTCAAGGCGTTGCTATCATTCAAAATCCCTAATCGGTAAAACCAAACCACTAAAGCTAAAGTACCAATCAAGGCTAAAATTCCTAAAAACTGGATTAGTCGCTGAAAAAACACATAGCGCTTAGATATTTTCGTTTTCATAATTTTATCATATCATAAGTGATGTTTTTTTGCTATTTTAAACTTTATCTGTTATAATAGTCAAAGTGGTTTTCCACTATTTATAATATCTGGGGTCGTTACGGATTCGACAGGCATTATGAGGTACATTTTGCGACTCATCGGCAGATGTAAAATTGCCAGTTAAATATAACTGCAAAAAATACAAATTCTTACGCTGTAGCTGCCTAAAAACCAGCTCGCGTGATCTCTACAGAATTGCTTGTGTTTTGCTAGAGGTTTCATTGATTAACAAGCTACATTTGGTTATTGTCTAGCTGACCAAAAAGAGATTAATAGACTCGCTTAATCTAGGTTTGAGTTATGTATCGAGTTTAAGTTAAATAAAAAACATAACCTATGGTTGTAGACAAATGTATTGGCAGGTGTTTGGACGTGGGTTCGACTCCCACCGGCTCCATCAAAGCTTTTCATAGTTTAGTAAAGTTTCCCAAAACGTTGATATATCAACGTTTTTTATTTTTGTGTTTTGTCTAGTTTTGCTTTTCACCCAGATACAAAAACAGACCAAATTGGTCTGTTCAGACTGGCTGATATTTCTATTGAATGTTTAGCTTGTTTTTCAATAGATAGTTAGTCGAAAAGTAAAATACAATTCCTTCGATAAGACATTCAATCCCAGAATAAATAAAAAGATTAATACTAATATCAAATGTGTCTTTTGTGAGTTGACCACTAATCGTTTCAGATAAAATAATGACGATAATAGCAATAGTAAAGTAAGCAACAAAACTCATGAGCACGCGTCTATCTGTAAATAATTGTCCAACAGCAATAGAAAGATAAATCATTAAAATACCTGAAAGACTTGATAGAATGAAACAAATGAAAATAATTAGCCATTCAGTTGGTGTAAAAAGAGATGCAAAGTAAGGAAGAGCCATTAAAAATTTTCCTACACCAGAGATTGGTAAAATGAGAAATGTAATTCCAATTGCTAAAATAATTGCATTGAACACAGTCCATATAAGAGAAGCAAGGAGTTTTGATAAGATAAGTTGATGAGATGAAACAGGTAATGTTAGTGTCAGATACCCTTCGCGCCCAAAGACGTTTTTATAAAATCGGCGAATAATAATGACAAAGGTTGCAATCCAAGCGCCGGCAACTAGAATACCAAAGATTAAACTTAGAATAATTGGGATAAGTTGAGTGAAGTGTGTTGAACTGATTTCAGAACGAGTCTGAGCATATGTTTCAAGAGATTTTATACTAAAGCCAAGAAAAAACGAAATGGCAATGACTGAGGCATTGAGAGCAAAGTACCATTTGCCAACAGATTTTAGCTCATATTTTAAAAGTTTTGAAAACATAATTTCCCCCTAAGCTTTATATTTTTCACGAAAGAGTGAGTCGATTGATTTACCATATTCTTCACGAATATCATCGGTATTTCCTTGTAAAATAACTTTTCCTTCTTTGAGGAAAACGATTTCATCAAGGATTGGTTCGATTTCAGCAATTAGATGTGTTGAGATAATCACTGAAGCATCTTCACGATAATTATTAATAATTGTGCGTAGGATGTATTCTCGAGCTGCTGGATCAACACCACCAATTGGTTCATCAAGAATGTAGAGCTTAGCTTGCCGGCTCATAACTAAAATAAGTTGAACTTTTTCTTTGTTTCCTTTAGATAGATTTTTGAGTTGTTCATTGGGATTAAGACCTAAATCGTCTAAGAGATGTTCAGCTTGTTCACGCGAGAAATCGGTATAAAAATCCTCGAATAATGTTAAGGTATCCTTGATTTTCATATTTTCTCTCAAATAAGAGGTATCAGGTAAATATGAAACAATTTTTTTCGTTTCCACGGAAGGGCGATAACCGTCAATGACAATGTCTCCAGTGGTTGGCTGAAGAAGGCCATTTATTAATTTGATGAGTGTTGTTTTCCCACTACCGTTTGGACCTAGTAAACCAATAATTTTACCCGTAGGAAGGTTGAGTGTAATATCGTCAATAGCCACATGCTTTTTGTATTTTTTGGTAACATGATGCAGTTGAAGCAGTTGTGTCATCCTAATTCTTCTCCTTAATATAAGATTCTAATACTGATGTGATGTCGTTGATTTGAAAACCCATTTTTTGCATATTATTAACAAAAGATTCGAGTTCAGCCTCAGCAACTTCGCGACGTTTTTGCATAATAAGATCTGTATCTTCTGTTACAAAACGCCCTGATGTTCGTTGAGAGTAAACCATACCTTCTCGCTCGAGTTCTGAAAAAGCACGTTGCATGGTGTTAGGATTGACACCAGCTTCCTCAGCAAGTTCACGGACAGTTGGAAGTTGGTCACCATTTTTTATTTCTTGACTGATAATTTGCATTTTAATATGCTGTGCAATTTGAACATAAATAGGTGATTTTTCATCAAATTTCCAGGACATACCATACCCCTTTCTATTAATTTTCAAAGAAGTCTTGTACTATATAAATAGTACAGAAATAAATTTGAAAAGTCAAGGAAACTATCATCTTTATTTCCTATTTATATTAAAAACTAAATTAAATATTATTTTAGTGTATAATGGAACTAAGTTAATTAACCCGAAAGGAGCATTTTTATGTTTGCCCAGTTAGACACGAAAACTGTCTATTCTTTTATGGATAGCTTGATTGACTTAGAGGGGTATGTTAAAGCGGCTAAATCTTTAGGTTATCAAACAGTTGGAATTATGGACAAGGATAATCTTTACGCAGCTTTTCATTTTATTGAAGAGGCTAAAAAACAATCCTTGCAGCCTGTTGTTGGGTTAGAGTTATCTTTTGCCGTTGAGGAGACACTATCGTTAAAACTCTACCTACTTGCACAAGATACAACCGGTTATAAAAATTTGATGAAGATTTCGAGTAAACAGATGTCTTCAGGCATTCAGCTAGGCGAACTCTTTAATTATTTAACTGGTGTAGCCATAGTAGTGCCTTATTTTGAGAAATTAGAGACATTGTCGCTTCCTTTTGATTACTACATTGGGGTTGATGTTAATTCGCCTCAAAAAGCATATGAAAAGCCAATTTTTCCACTTTATACGGTTCGTTATTTTGAAACTAATGAGGTGGAAGCTCTCCACATGCTACACGCTATTCGTGATAATATTAGCTTAAAAGATGCGCCGCCTGCACCTCAAGGACAAAATCTGTTAGCTTGTGATATTTTGACACAAGCGTTTAGAGAGACATTTCCGCAAGCGTTAGAAAATCAGGAAAAGCTTATATCAAACATTCATTATGAGTTTGACACAGATTTAAAATTGCCAAGATTTAATCGTCAAAAGCTAGCACAGGAAGAATTGATTGAACGAACAGAAGCGGGATTGCGAGCTAAAAATTTGTGGCTGCCAGCTTATCAGGAGCGTTTAGAGAAAGAACTATCAATCATCCATAAAATGGGCTTCGATGATTATTTCTTAATTGTCTGGGACTTGTTGCGTTTTGGTCGAAGTCATGGTTATTATATGGGAATGGGACGTGGTTCAGCTGCAGGGAGCTTGGTTTCTTACGCCCTTGATATTACGGGGATTGACCCAGTCAAAAATAACTTACTTTTTGAACGTTTCTTAAATGAAGAACGCTATAGCATGCCAGATATTGATATTGACTTGCCAGATGTGTATCGTAGCGAGTTTCTTCATTATGTACGTGACCGTTACGGAAGTTTACATTCAGCGCAGATTGTGACGTTTTCAACCTTTGGAGCAAAACAAGCCATTCGTGATGTTTTTAAACGGTTTGGGGCTCCTGAACATGAGTTGACAAATATCACGAAAAAAATCAGTTTCAGAGATACTTTAACATCGGTTTACGACAAAAATCTTTCTTTTCGTCAGATTATTAATTCCAAAATTGAATACCAAAAAGCATTTGCAATTGCAAAACGTATTGAAGGCAATCCACGTCAGACCTCTATCCACGCGGCAGGGGTTGTTATGAGCGATGATAATTTAACAGAACACATTCCGTTAAAAACTGGCGAAGACATGATGATTACGCAGTATGATGCTCAAGCAGTTGAGGCAAACGGTCTTTTGAAAATGGACTTTCTTGGCTTGCGTAATTTGACATTTGTTCAACGTATGCAAGAAAAAGTTGCTAAAGACTACGGAGTTACTATTGACATTAAATCAATAGATTTAGAGGATAAAAAGACTTTAGAATTATTTGCAGCTGGAAAGACTAAGGGAATCTTCCAGTTTGAACAGGCTGGAGCAATTAATCTTTTGAAACGTATTCAACCATGCCGATTTGAAGATATTGTTGCAACAACTAGTTTAAACCGACCAGGTGCTAGTGATTATACTGAGAACTTCATTAAACGTCGTTTTGGGCAAGAAGAAGTGGATTTGATTGATCCATTAGTAGCATCGATTTTAGAACCAACCTACGGTATCATGCTTTATCAAGAGCAGGTCATGCAAATTGCTCAAATTTATGCAGGCTTTACCCTTGGAAAAGCGGATTTGTTACGCCGTGCCATGTCTAAGAAAAAGGTTGATGATATGCAAAAAATGGAAAGTGATTTCTTAGAAGGAGCGCAACAATTAGGGCGTCCGCTTGAAGCGGCAAAGGATTTATTTAGCCGTATGGCAAAATTTGCTGGATATGGTTTTAATAGAAGCCACGCTTTTGCCTATTCAGCTTTAGCTTTTCAACTTGCTTATTTTAAGGCCCATTATCCTGCTGTTTTTTACGATATCATGTTGAATTATTCTAGCGCTGACTATATTACAGATGCTCTAGATTCACAATTTAAAGTTAAAAAAATCGATATCAATACCGTTCCTTACAACAATAAAATTTCAGATGGATACATTTACCTTGGTTTAAAAAATCTAAGAGGTGTTCCACGTGATTTATGCTACTGGATTATCGAAAATCGCCCGTTTAATAGCATTGAGGATTTCTTAACACGATTGCCAGAGAATTATCAAAAAATGGATATGATTACACCTTTGGTAGAAGTTGGTGCCTTTGACAAATTTGACAGAAATCGCCGAAAAATCATTGAAAACCTAGAGCCCCTTTTTATCTTTGTCAATGAGCTTGGTAGTCTATTTTCGGATACATCTTATAGTTGGATTGAGACCGAAGATTATCCAAATGCTGAAAAATACCGCTTAGAGCAGAGTTTGTTAGGCGTAGGAATTAGCCCACATCCACTATTAGAAATCGCAAGACAATCCACAAAAGGTTTTACAGCACTAGCAGATTTGCAAGAAAACACCGAAGCAACCATCTTGGTAGAACTTAATCAGATTCGTGTCATCAGGACAAAAACGAAAGGTGAGCAAATGGCATTTTTGAGTGTTACAGATACTCAGAAAAAATTCGATGTTACTTTGTTTCCAGAAACCTTTGTGCGTTTCAAAGATAAGCTTCAAGAAGGAAGATTTTATTATTTTACTGGAAAAATTCAGAATCGAAATAACCACTTGCAGATGATTTTAAATCACATTCAAGAGGCAAGTAGTGAACGATTATGGCTCTTACTTCCAAATCATCTCCACGATAATGAGATTTCTGAGATATTATCACAATATCCTGGAAACATTCCAGTGATTTTACACTATCAAGATAGTAAGCAAACATTGCAAAGTCAAAGACATCTGGTTCAAAGGACAACTGAGCTTATTGAAGCATTATCAAGCTATACTTTGAAAACGATTTATCAATAAAAATTAAATAAAGTGAAGCTTTTTACAAAGTAATGTGCTATAATAAGAACGTTAGATTAATAGAAGGAGTATTAGCAAAATGAAACGTATTGCTGTTTTAACTAGTGGCGGCGACGCTCCTGGTATGAATGCTGCTGTTCGTGCAGTTGTTCGTAAAGCAATTAAAGAAGGAATGGAAGTTTTCGGAATCAACCGTGGCTATGCTGGTATGGTTGAAGGCGATATCTTCCCATTGGATGCTCAAAGTGTGTCAAATACCTTGTCACATGGTGGGACATTCCTTCAATCTGCTCGTTATCCTGAGTTTGCAACTCTTGAAGGACAATTAGCAGGTATCGAACAACTTAAAAAACACGGTATTGAAGGTGTCGTTGTTATCGGTGGTGATGGTTCTTATCATGGTGCTATGCGCTTGACTGAACATGGTTTTCCAGCTGTCGGTATTCCAGGTACAATTGATAACGATATCGCTGGTACAGATTATACTATTGGCTTTGACACAGCTGTTAACACAGCTATGGAAGCTCTTGATAAAATCCGTGATACATCATTCAGTCACAAACGTACTTTCGTTGTCGAAGTAATGGGACGTAACGCTGGTGATATCGCTCTTTGGTCTGGTATTGCTGCAGGTGCTGACCAAATCATCATCCCTGAAGAAAAATACGACATTAAAGACGTTGTTGCAAAAGTTAAAGATGGTTATGAAAACAAAGGTAAAGAACGTCACCTTATCGTTCTTGCTGAAGGTGTTATGCATGCCGAAAAATTCGCTGAATTGATGAAAGAAGCTGGAGATACTAGTGACCTTCGTGCTACAAACCTTGGTCACATCCTTCGTGGTGGTGCTCCATCACCTCGTGATCGTGTTCTTGCTTCTTGGATGGGGGCACACGCCGTTGAACTTCTTCTTGAAGGACGCGGTGGACTTGCTGTTGGTATCCACAACGAAGAATTGGTAGAAAGCCCAATCCTTGGAACAAAAGAAGAAGGTGCTTTGTTCTCATTGGCAGAAGATGGAAGCATTATTGTCAACATGCCTCACAAAGCACGCCTTGACTTTGCTAAATTAAACCGTGACATTGCTCACTTATAGTATTGTATTTATAGATTAAAAATTATTATTGTTATTAAAAGTCGTTAAATCGACGAAAAATAAAGGGAGTTTCATATTATCATGAATAAACGCGTAAAAATCGTTGCAACACTTGGTCCTGCGGTAGAACTCCGCGGTGGTAAAAAATTCGGCGAAGCTGGATATTGGGGTGAAAGCCTTGATGTTGAAGCATCAGCTCAAAAAATCGCTGAATTGATTAAAGAAGGTGCGAACGTCTTCCGTTTCAACTTCTCACACGGTGACCACGCAGAACAAGGTGACCGTATGGCAACTGTACGTCGTGCAGAAGAAATTGCTGGTCAAAAAGTTGGTTTCCTTCTTGACACTAAAGGTCCAGAAATCCGTACTGAACTTTTTGAAGGTGACGCTAAAGAGTATTCATACAAAACTGGTGAAAAAATCCGTGTTGCTACTAAACAAGGTATCAAATCAACTCGTGAAGTTATTGCATTGAACGTTGCTGGCGCTCTTGACATCTACGATGATGTTGAAGTTGGTAAACAAGTTCTTGTTGATGATGGTAAACTTGGTCTTCGTGTTATTGCTAAAGATGATGCAACTCGTGAATTCGAAGTTGAAGTTGAAAACGATGGTGTCATCGCTAAGCAAAAAGGTGTAAACATTCCTTACACTAAAATCCCATTCCCAGCTCTTGCTGATCGTGACAACGCTGATATCCGTTTCGGTCTTGAACAAGGTCTTAACTTTATCGCTATCTCATTCGTACGTACTGCAAAAGACGTTAACGAAGTTCGTGCTATCTGTGAAGAAACTGGTAACGGACACGTTCGTTTGTTTGCTAAAATCGAAAACCAACAAGGTATTGACAACATTGATGAAATCATCGAAGCTGCTGACGGTATCATGATTGCTCGTGGTGATATGGGTATTGAAGTACCATTCGAAATGGTTCCAGTTTACCAAAAAATGATTATCACTAAAGTTAATGCAGCTGGTAAAGCAGTTATCACAGCAACTAACATGCTTGAATCAATGACTGACAAACCACGTGCTACTCGTTCTGAAGTATCTGACGTATTCAACGCTGTTATCGATGGTACTGATGCAACTATGCTTTCAGGTGAATCTGCAAATGGTAAATACCCAGTTGAAGCTGTTCGTGCAATGGCTACAATCGATAAAAATGCTCAAACTCTTCTTAACGAATACGGACGTCTTGATTCAACATCATTCGCTCGTACTTCTAAAACAGAAGTTGTGGCTTCAGCAGTTAAAGATGCAACAAGCTCAATGGATATTAAACTTGTCGTAGCTCTTACTGAATCTGGTAATACTGCTCGTCTTATCTCTAAATACCGTCCAGATGCTGACATCTTGGCTGTAACATTTGACGAAAAAACTCAAAAATCACTTATGATTAACTGGGGTGTTATTCCGGTTGTAACTGAAAAACCTGCATCAACTGATGACATGTTTGAAGTTGCTGAAAAAGCTGCCCTTGAATCAGGATTAGTTCAATCAGGTGATAACATCGTTATCGTCGCTGGTGTTCCAGTTGGTTCAGGTGGTACAAACACAATGCGTATCCGCACTGTAAAATAATTAAATAATGGAAAAGCCTATCATATCAAGCTTTATCGCGTGTGATAGGGCTTTTTTTATGTTGTGGGGCATTTTTGTGGCATACTACAGACATAATTCATCTATTACATCAACAATTTTATCTTTCATCTTGTTTGTGGGGTGCAAAATCTTTCTTTGTATTGAAGTCTATTTGATTTTGAAAGTAAGTATCCATATCTTTCCAATCTAATCTGAAAATTTTTCTTTTTTCTAAATTATTTCACTTACTCTATATAGGCTGTTATGTTTACGTGTTAGCGGTTTTTTCTTGATTTTCGGATGAAATGACCTACTTTTTTTATACAATGAAAAATGATATAATAGAACAAAGAATAGGAGAAATTATGGTAAAGCGCGATTTTATTCGAAATATTATTATAGCTTTGATAGCTATTTTGGCGATATTCTTGCTGAGGATTTTTGTTTTTTCAACATTTAAAGTTCATGAGGATGCGGCTAATTCGTATTTGTCGAATGGGGATGTTGTAGTTGTCAATCGTAATCGGACTCCTCAATACAAGGATTTTATTGTTTATGAAGTTGATGGTACTTTTTATATTAGTCGTGTTATTGCGACTGCTGGTGAAAGTGCGACAGTTATGGACGATATCCTGTATATTGATAACGAAGTTCAAGAAGAGCCATACATTAGCCAAATTAAGTCTGAATATCTATCGACATCGGATAATCAACAAGCCTTTACATCTGATTTTTCCGTTAATACTATCACGAATAATAAATATAGCGAAGTGCCTAAGGGAAGTTATCTGGTATTAAACGATGATCGTCAGAATACAAATGATAGTCGTACGTTTGGTCTGATTAAAGAAAGTCAGATACGCGGTGTCGTTACGTTTAAACTATTACCACTGAGTAAATTTGGCTTCATCACAACAGAGTAGCAGTAGCTGCTCTGTTTTTTATGAGATATACCAATCGATAATCGGTATATATAAAACTATACCAATTTAATTGTTGACAATATAAAAACAAAGTTATATACTGATATTGTTGGGTTTTATAGAGTCTTCATTAGACTATACCAATTTAAAAAATAAGAAAGAATTAGCAAGTAAAGTCTTGTTAAAGGTGAGAATTATGTGTGGTATTGTTGGTGTTGTAGGAAATAAAAATGCAACAGACATTTTGATGCAAGGTCTTGAAAAGCTCGAATATCGTGGTTATGATTCTGCTGGAATTTACGTGACTAATGGTACAGATCAAGGACGTTTGATTAAATCTGTTGGACGCATTTCAGATCTTCGTGCTAAAATTGGCATTGATGTGGCAGGATATACAGGTATTGGTCACACACGTTGGGCAACTCATGGTCAAGCAACAGAGACAAATGCTCACCCACATACATCAGAAACAGGACGTTTTGTCTTGGTTCATAATGGTGTCATTGAAAACTATTTGCAAATTAAAGAAACATATCTTTCAGAACATCATTTGAAAGGTGAAACAGATACAGAAATTGTTGTTCATTTAGTTGGACAATTCGTTTCAGAAGGTTTATCAGTTCTTGAAGCTTTCAAGAAAGCTTTAACTATCATCGAAGGTTCATACGCTTTTGCACTTGTTGATTCAGAAGATGCAGATACGATTTATGTTGCTAAAAATAAATCCCCGCTTTTGATTGGTTTAGGTGATGGTTACAACATGGTATGTTCGGATGCGATGGCAATGATTCGTGAAACAAGTGAATTTATGGAAATTCATGATAAAGAATTGGTTGTCTTGACTAAAGATTCTGCGACAGTTACTGATTACGAAGGTAATGAAATTGAACGCGAATCATACATAGCTGAGCTTGATTTGTCAGATATTGGTAAAGGAACTTACCCTTACTATATGTTGAAAGAAATCGACGAACAACCAACTGTTATGCGTAAATTGATTAATAATTACTCAGATAGCGAAGGAAATATGGTTGTTGAACCTGATATTGTTAAGACAGTACAAGAGGCTGATCGTATTTATATCTTGGCAGCAGGAACTTCTTATAATGCTGGTTTTGCATCAAAAGCAATGCTTGAAAAATTGACAGATACGCCAGTTGAACTTGGAATTGCTTCAGAATGGGGCTACAATATGCCACTTTTGAGCAAGAAACCAATGTTTATCTTGCTTAGCCAATCAGGTGAAACGGCTGACAGTCGTCAAGTTTTGGTAAAAGCAAATCAAATGGGTATTCCAAGTTTGACAGTTACTAATGTTCCTGGCTCAACGTTATCACGTGAAGCAACTTATACAATGCTTTTACACGCTGGTCCTGAAATTGCCGTTGCATCAACTAAAGCTTACACAGCACAAATTGCTGCTTTAGCCTTTTTGGCTAAGGCTGTCGGTGAAGCAAACGGCAAAAAAGAAGCGCTTGAGTTTGACTTGGTACATGAATTATCTATCGTTGCACAATCTATCGAAGCAACGTTGTCAGAAAAAGATATGATTGCTGAAAAAGTGGAAGCACTGCTTAAAACAACTCGCAATGCTTTCTACATTGGTCGTGGCAATGATTACTATGTTGCGATGGAAGCAAGTTTGAAATTAAAAGAAATTTCTTACATTCAATGTGAAGGATTTGCTGCAGGAGAATTAAAACACGGTACAATTTCATTGATTGAAGATGGCACACCAGTTCTTGGTTTGATTTCATCAAGCGAAGCGATTGCTAGTCACACACGTGGTAATATTCAAGAGGTTTCTGCGCGTGGTGCAAATGTATTGACAGTCGTTGAAGAAGAATTGGCTAAACCAGGGGATGATATTGTTGTTAACCAAGTTCATCCATATTTAACAAGCATTTCAATGGTAATTCCAACACAACTCATTGCTTACTTTGCTTCTCTACAACGTGGTCTTGACGTTGATAAACCACGTAACTTGGCAAAAGCGGTTACTGTTGAATAATCTCTTGTCAAATAGTAATTTCTAGGGTAAAATGAGTAATGTAACTTTTTTGAAGTCGGAAATAAAAGTTATAGCTATTTTTGATAAGGAGAAATGATGTCTTTACCAAATTGTCCACAATGTAACTCTGAGTATGTTTACGAAGATGGTTTATTACTAGTTTGCCCAGAGTGCGCTTATGAATGGAATCCAAGCGATTCAGTTGAAGAAGAAGGCTTGGTTGTTCTTGATAGCAACGGTACACGTCTTGCTGACGGAGATAGCATTACTATCGTGAAAAATCTAAAAGTAAAAGGTGCACCAAAAGACCTTAAACAAGGTACCCGTGTGAAAAACATTCGTCTTGTTGAAGGTGACCACAACATTGATTGTAAAATTGATGGTTTTGGCGCAATGAAATTAAAATCAGAGTTTGTTAAAAAATTGTAATGATTGAAAGCTAGACGAGATGTCTAGTTTTTTAGTTTGATGACGATTTTTGGCAAAATTTTTAAGCATGGACTAGTCAGTAAATGTCTGTTATTTTTATACTTTTTATGTAAAAATATTCTCAGATATATTCAAACCGTCTGAAATTTTGGTATAATAGAAACAAATTCTATTTAGGAGATCACATGTCGTATATTTTACAAGTTCTGCCAAGCTTGTTAGATGGCGCTAAGGTAACTTTGCAAGTTTTCTGTATTGTTATTGTTTTGTCAATACCGTTTGGTGCTATCTTGGCTTTTTTGATGCAGATTAAATTCAAACCATTACAATGGTTGTTGACGTTATATGTTTGGATTATGCGTGGAACACCATTGCTATTACAATTAATTTTCTTCTACTACGTGTTACCGAGCGTTGGTATTGTAATGGATCGCTTGCCAGCAGCTATTTTAGCGTTCACGTTGAATTACGCAGCTTATTTTGCAGAAATTTTCCGCGGAGGTATTGCAGCCATTCCTAAAGGGCAATACGAAGCAGCTAAAGTTTTAAAACTAAATCAACTTCAAACGATTCATTATATTATCTTACCGCAAGTGTTCAAGATTGTTTTGCCAAGTGTTTTCAATGAAATCATTAATCTAGTTAAAGATTCATCATTGGTTTACGTTCTTGGTGTGGGCGATTTGTTGCTTGCAAGTAAAACCGCAGCCAATCGTGATGCCACATTAGCACCGATGTTTGTTGCTGGAGCAATTTACTTGTTAATGATTGGTGTGGTGACATTAATTTCAAAACAAACTGAAAAGAAATTTAATTACTATAAATAAGAGGTGACCAGATGTTAGAATTAAAAAATATTTCCAAACAATTTGGTCAAAAGAAGATTTTTGATCATTTTAATTTGACGATTGAAGATGGCAAAATTTTATCTCTCGTTGGTCCGTCAGGTGGTGGAAAGACAACCTTGCTACGTATGCTTGCTGGACTTGAAAAAATTGATTCTGGAGAAATTATTCATAATGGTGAAGTCGTTCCTATCGACCATCTAGAGATGCTTAATTTACTTGGTTTTGTTTTTCAAGATTTTCAGCTTTTCCCTCATTTATCTGTTTTAGATAATTTGACCTTATCGCCTGTAAAAACAATGGGAATGACAAAAGAAACAGCTAAAGAAAAAGCGGTTACCTTGCTTCAACGCCTGGGTCTTGGTGAATACGCTGATGCTTATCCGTATTCGTTGTCAGGTGGTCAAAAACAACGTGTGGCTTTGGCGCGTGCTATGATGATTGACCCACAAATTATTGGTTATGATGAGCCAACATCAGCACTTGACCCAGAATTGCGTCAAGAAGTTGAAAAGTTGATTTTACAAAATCGTGAAGCTGGCATGACTCAAATCGTTGTTACCCACGATTTAAAGTTTGCAGAAAGCATTTCAGATCATATTTTAAGAATTAATCCAAAATAAAGAAAGTTTTACTAGGTGAGTTTATGAAATTCAAAAAAGTTCTTGTGGGCGTTTTGGCGCTTGTATCAACGCTAACTTTGGCGGCTTGTAGTTCTTCATCATCTAAAAAAGCGACGAGTACTGACCAATGGGACGCTTACGTCAAAAACGGTGAGATTACTATCGGGTTTGACAATACATTTGTTCCTATGGGGTATGAGGATGAGGACGGAAGTAATGTTGGTTTTGATATTGATTTGGCAAATGCCGTCTTTAAAGAATATGGTATTACCGTCAAATGGCAATCAATTAACTGGGATATGAAAGAAACCGAGTTAAATAACGGAACTATTGATTTAATTTGGAACGGTTATTCTATCACAGATGAGCGTTCTGAAAAGGTGCTCTTTACGGATCCATACATGGTTAATGAGCAGGTCTTGGTAACTAAAAAATCGTCAGGCATTACAAGTTTTGCTGACATGAAAGACAAAGTTCTTGGTGCACAGTCAGGGTCATCTGGTTACGATGCGTTCACCTCACATCCAGAAGTGTTGAAGGACATTGTTTCTGGTGGCGATGCGACACAATACGAAACCTTCACACAAGCGCTTATCGATTTGAAAAATGACCGTATTGACGGTTTGTTGATTGATAAAGTTTACGCTAATTACTACCTTGAACAAGAAGGTGAACTTGATAACTACAATATCATTTCAAGTGAATTTGACGGTGAAGACTTTGCCGTCGGTGCTCGTAAAGCCGATAAGACACTTGTTAAGAAAATCAATCAAGCTTTTAAGAAGTTGTATCAAGACGGTACATTTCAAGAAATTTCAAACAAATGGTTTGGTGAAGATGTCGCAACAGACGACGTTAAAAACTAAACGAGGAATAGCAAAACTCTGAGGTTAGCCTCAGAGTTTTTGTTTATTATGATTTTGATAGATTTCTTGTTTAGTCAAAAGTCTAGAACAGCATATTTAGTCTTTTGCTTCAATATTAGAGTTATCGCTAATTGAGGTAATTTGGTGGAAAATAAGATGCCATTCTTCTTTACGACGCCAAATGCTGGTGTGTGATTTATGACCAAGCGTGTAAGTGATGAGTTTTGTTTTTTGGCTGATTGACGTCATTTGAAAATCATCAAAATTGCTCATGTAATGTTTTTTACGGGAAATCATTTCCTCTTTTGAATAAGTTTTTCCGTCATCGTCAATAAGTGTAAAACTATCAGCTAGCAGGTCTTCGTAGTCTGGAATTTTGGAAAGAATGATTTTTTCGTCTTTATAAAGTTTTTTATAAACATTTTCCCAAATTTCATCTTCAGGAATAGCAGCAGGTTCAACGTGAACGTCGGTATCATACACCGAAAATTCCTGACTGAGCAATGTTTCAATCTGTTCGGTAATTTCATGGCTTTCGTAAACAGAAAGGTCTGGATTCATTTCGACGACAATATCAAGGTAAATATTACTTCCGTATGAACGCCCACGTTGAGATTTAACAGCAGTTACTTTAGGAATTTTTAAAATGGCTTCCTTGTATTTTTTTAGCTCTTTTTCATCGAAACCGTCTGATAAGCTAAAGGCGCTTTCCATAAAAATGTCATAAGCCGTTTTCAAGATAAAATAGGTAATGACAATGGCGGCAAGTCTATCAATGATAACAAGATTGAAAGAAGCGGCAACAATAGCAACAGATGTACCAATAGAAGTGACCGCATCAGAAAGATTATCCTTTGCAGCAGCAACCAGAGCACTTGATTTCACCTTTTGTGATAGGCGTTTATTGTGAACATAAACACCATACATAATAATAGCTGAAATGACACCGACGATAGCTCCCTCTGGGTCAATGGCTGTGCTGCTTCCAGAAATGATTTTCTGAATTGTTTGAGACAGCACTTGGAAACCAACGATAAACATGATAAATGATGTAATCAAACTCGCTAAATCTTCAATTTTCCAATGCCCAAAACGATGTTCGGCATCTGCTGGCTTACTGGCTAAATGAAGTCCGATTAGCAGAGCAACATTTCCCAAAATATCAGATAAGTTGTTAAAACCATCGGCAATAAGTGATGATGAATTAAGCGTGTAACCTGCAATTAGCTTGGCGATAGAAATTGTAAGATACGCAATGATACTTACTATTGGACCACGTTTAGCTAACTGAAGATTTTCAGCTGGTGTTGGCATAAGCAATAACTCCTTTGAAAACGATAGTTATATCATAAAATCAATAATTGTTAAAATAAATATTACTCTCTATTATATCATTAGTTTAAGCTTGTCACAAAGAAAATATGATAAAATCAATTATTTAGCGTTGATAGCAAATTAAAAATCTGGAACAAATTCCAGACTTTTGATTAATGGTTATCAAAATAATGTTTTGTTTCTTTTATAATAATTGGTGAAAGTGCTAGTAAGGCAATCAAGTTCGGAATGGCCATAAGCCCGTTAACAATATCAGCGATAACCCAAATTGTTTCTAGGCTGATGTAACCACCCAAAGCAACCATAGCAACAAAGACAATACGATAAACCGGGATAGCTTTGACACCAAATAAGAACTCAAAACAACGTTCCCCATAGTAGCACCAACCAAGAATCGTTGTGAAAGCAAATAAAATCAAACTAATAGTTAAGGCATAAACACCGAAGTTTCCAAAGACAGATGAAAATGCTGATTGCGTGAGCGTTGCTCCATTCAAATTGCTTGACCAGCCACCAGTAACGATAATAGAAAGACCTGTTAAAGTACAAATAATAATGGTATCAATAAATGTTCCTGTCATAGAGACAAGTCCTTGTTCAACAGGTTCTTCCGTTTTAGCAGCAGCGGCGGCGATAGGTGCAGAACCAAGTCCAGATTCATTAGAGAAGATACCACGTGCAATCCCTGCTTGAATAGCTGTGACAACTGTTGCACCAGCAAAACCACCTGTAGCAGCTTTTCCAGTAAATGCTGAGCGTAGAACTAATCCTAAACTTGGAACAATATTGTCAAAATGGAAGGCTAGGATTATAAGGGTTGTTAAGATGTAAATAATTGCCATAAAAGGAACAATCTTTTCAGCTACTTTAGAGATAGATTGAATGCCACCAAAGATGATAATACTAACCAACACAGCTAAAATGAGACTGATCACTTTAGGCGACCAACCAACGGTATTGTTAAGAGAGTCTGTAATAGAATTAACTTGTGTAAATGTCCCAGAACCAAAAAGTGCTACCATAACACCAAAGATAGAAAAAGCAATAGCGAGCGGTTTCCAATGTTTGCCCATTCCATTTACGATATAGTGCATGGGTCCGCCTGCGATGTCCCCGTTGGCATCTCGGGTACGGTATTTAATGGCAAGAACGCCTTCGGCATACTTGGTTGCCATACCGAAGAACGCAGCTATCCACATCCAAAATAACGCCCCAGGTCCACCTAACTTAATGGCAGTTGCAACTCCGACGATATTCCCGGTTCCGATGGTTGCTGCGAGAGCTGTTGCAAGAGCCGCAAAGCTTGAAATGTCTCCTTGACCTTTAGCTTCAGCTGAAAAGATGAGTTTCAAGGCTTTTGAAAGGCGGAAAACCTGCAACAGACCTAAACGCGTAGAAAGGTAAATCCCAGTTCCGACAAGAAGGACAAGAAGGGGCGGTCCCCAGACAAGGCTGTCTAAAGACGATAGAAAATCATACATAAGTAAAAACTCCTAATAATCATAGCACTTAAATCACTGGTTAAAAGATAAAACCAATTGTTTAACTATTAACCACTAAATGAGTACTAGTCTTTATCTATTTTTCGTATTTTCAGAAAAAATAGAATAATTTCAACTTATTTATTATATAGAGAGAAACGCCGTTTGTCAAATTGTCATCTGAAAAGTCTATATCAATAAAGGATAGAGAAGGCTTGGTTAAGGGATTTTACAAATCTTTGTCAGAACATAATCATCAAAAAGTTGAGCAAATGAAAAATGCTGTCTATTCACTAAATAAACCTACTGTTATTTAAAAATATATTTAAATAGTAAATCATAGCAACAATATTGTTATAGTATCATTTTTCAAGAACATAGTAATAGAAAACGCCTATATTTCTGGGTATAATACAAGAGTAAATCAAAATATGAGGTGACTATATATGACAAAACAATTTCCAGAAGGATTTTTATGGGGTGGTGCAACAGCAGCCAATCAATTTGAAGGAGCTTGGAATGTTGACGGACGCGGTCCAGCAACATCGGATACAGCGCGTGCCGTTGCTCCAGAAGAACGAAAATCAATGGGAAGTGAATTTAACTCGCCAATGACTCGTGCAAAATTGGATGCAGCTTTGAATGACAAAGAAGGGCTTTATCCAAAACGTTGGGGGTCTGATTTTTACCATCGTTATAAAGAAGATATCGCCCTTTATGCTGAAATGGGATTCAAGACTTTTCGTCTTTCTATTGCGTGGTCGCGTATTTTTCCAAATGGTGATGATGCGACACCGAATGAAGCTGGTTTAGCTTTTTATGATAAGGTTTTTGATGAGCTTAATAAATACGGCATCGAGCCACTGGTTACTTTATCTCACTATGAATTTCCAATCCACTTGGTAACAGAATACGGTGGCTGGAAAAATCGTAAAGTGATTGATTTCTTTGTTCGTTATGCTGAAACTGTCTTTAATCGTTACAAAGATAAGGTCAAATATTGGTTGACATTTAATGAAATCAATATCATTGGTATGACTGGTTATTTATCAGGTGGGCTCTTGTTTGAAGATGGTAAATTGAACCTCCAAGATATGTATCAAGCAGCTCATCATCAGTTTGTAGCATCAAGTTTGGCAACAAAAATCGGTCACGAGATTAATCCTGATTTCAAGATTGGGTGTATGTTAGCGCGTATGCAAGCCTATCCTGCGACCTGCAATCCAGAAGACGTCATGGAAGAAATCAAAAAAGACCATGAAAATCTATTCTTCTCTGATGTTCAAGTTCGCGGAAAATATCCAGCATATGCCAAACGTTTCTTTAAAGAAAATAATATCGAATTAGAAATCGCAGACGGTGACCTTGAAATTCTTGAAAAATATCCTGTTGATTTCATGTCATTCTCATATTATATGAGTTCAATTGCTCGTAAGCAAAAAACTGGCGACCAAACAGCAGGAAATCTTATCCTAAGTGAACCAAATCCATATCTTGAAGCTTCTGACTGGGGTTGGCAAATTGACCCTGTCGGACTCCGCATTACGCTTAACAATCTTTATGATCGTTACCAAGTACCACTTATGGTTGTTGAAAATGGTCTAGGTGCTCTTGATACAGTAGAAGAAGACGGTTCGATTCACGACCAATACCGTATTGATTATCTTCAATCACATGTCAAACAAATGTATGAAGCCATTGAGGACGGTGTTGATTTGATGGGATACACTTGGTGGGGTTGTACAGACCTTGTTTCGGCGTCAACTTCTGAAATGTCAAAACGCTATGGTTTTGTTTACGTTGATGCTGACGACCAAGGAAACGGTAGCTTTGACCGCTCACGTAAAGATTCATTCTTCTTTTATAAAGATTTGATTGCAACACGTGGTGCTAATATTTTAAACGATTAATGATAATAAACTCAGTTGGGCTTTTTCAGCTGAGTTTATTTGCTAGGAAGGAAAATGATATAAATGGCAATAAAATTGTATTTGATGCGCCATGGCGAGACCTTATTTAATACACAAGGGCGGGTGCAGGGAGCTTGCGATTCGCCTCTAACAGATTTAGGTATTCAGCAAGCTCTTCTTGTCAAAGATTATTTTAATGAAAATAGCATTTGGTTTGATAGTGTTTATTCTTCAACGCAAGAACGAGCGACAGATACTGCTAAATTAGTATCTGGTCAATCACAAGTCACCCAATTAAAAGGCATCAAAGAGATGAACTTTGGTGAGTTTGAAGCTCAGCCTGAATTTCTTTTGCCTAAATTTAGAACAGGTGCTAATTCGTTTGAAGATTTGTTGGTGCCTTTTGGTGGCGAAGACATTGTAACTGTTGGTAAGCGGGCTTTGGACAGTATTCTTGAAGTGCTGGTAAACGATGATCATGCTGATAACATTTTAATGGTTAGCCATGGAGCAACGATGTGGGGTATTTGTCTGCAGCTCGGTATTCAATTTCCAGAGGGAATAGGCTTTTCAAATTGTGCTATTTGTGAGTTCCAATATCATCAAGAACAGTTAGAGTTGCAAAAACTGATTTTACCAACCAAGGCATTTAAGACATATTCATTTGAAAGGGATTAAAAATGGTTAAAACTTTTTATGTAATGCGACATGGTCAAACGCGCTTTAATCTTCAAGGACGTATCCAAGGAGCTTGTGATTCTCCCTTGACTGAACTGGGAATTGAGCAAGCAAAGTCTGCTAGACAACATTTTAAAAAAGAGGGCATTACGTTTACACGTGTCTATTCTTCGACGCAGGAACGTGCTTGTGATACTGCTGAATTAGCAACGGGGCGTACGGATTATATTCGTTTGAAAGGACTAAAAGAAATGGATTTTGGTTCTTACGAAGCACACCAAGAATACCTCAATCCACCTTTACACCGTGAAGATGGTTCAGGTTACCGTGATTATTTTGTGGCTTATGGTGGTGAATCCAATGTTCAAGTTTATGAACGAATGGCTAAGACCATTCGAGAGGTTTTAGAGCAAAGTAGTGATGAAGAACAGCTCTTATTTGTCAGTCATGGTGCGGCAATAACCCAGTTTTACCGCCATGCTACGCTGAATCCGCCAGTTCCTAAGAAACGTCTGGCAAACTGTGCCATTTTCAAAATGACTTATGACGGTAAGGATATTATGGTGCAATCAATCTATAATCCAACAGAAAAAGAGTACATTTTTGAAAGGGAAGAGAATGACTAAGACACTCTACTTAATGCGTCATGGAGAAACCTTGTTTAATCAACTTGGGTTAATTCAAGGCTGGTGTGATTCCCCCTTGACGACAAATGGCAAGCAGCAAGCTCAAGCAGCGCGTGATTATTTTCATACTCATCACATTACTTTTGATGAGCTTTATTGTTCGACCGCAGAACGTTGTTCTGATACTTTAGAAATTGTGAGCGGACGTGCAGATTATACACGACTCAAAGGCTTGAAAGAATTTAATTTTGGTCGAATGGAAGGAAAGCCAGAGTATTTACATCCGAATCGTGAACCCAATCAAAAGGGACATGGTGATTTCTTCCTAAAATATGACGGTGAAAGTGAAACGCAGGTAAGAGAACGGGTTAGTGATACTGTTTTTCGTCTAGTGTCGCAATCAGACGATGACGCAACGATTTTAGCAGTTAGCCATGCAGGTGCAATTATGAGCTTTTTTAGTGCTTTAAAATTAGAAAATCACCCTGAATTGCATTTTTCAAATTGTTGCATTTTTCATTACAGTATCACGGATGACACTTATGATTTAATTAGAATCATTGACCCCGTTAGTGGGCAAATTTATGATAAATAGTATTGTTAGCGAGGAATAGCAAAAAGCAGGTTAAAAGAAGTAGATATTTCGTTTTTTCGATAAATTTTGATATGATATAATGAAAGCAACTGAAAATTAGGAGCTGTTATGAAATTCGAGAAAAAACAAGTCTATTATGTTGTACTTGCCTTTGTCCTTTGTTATGCTATCCAAGCTTATTGGAGTAATGGTGCATCAATTGTCGGAACGATTTATAAGGCAAGCTTCCCCTTTTTAATTGGTGCTGGAATTGCCTATATTGTCAACATTGTCATGAGCTTATATGAGATGCTCTACACGCGCGTTATCAAAAATAGAATGCTTTTGAAGGCCAAACGTGCGATTTCGATGATTTTGGCATACTTGACCTTTATTTTATTGATTAGCTGGCTCTTTTCGATTGTCCTGCCTGATTTGATTTCAAGTATTAATTCCTTGCTGAAGATTGATACTACTGGCATTGCTAATTTTATTAAAGAAGTGAGTGATAATAAGGCTATCAAAGAACTGTTTGATTATTTTGGAAATTCATCTGATATTACCTCAACTCTTTCAGATTATAGTCAGCAAATTTTAAATCAAGTGCTGTCCGTTTTAACAGGGGTTTTGACGTCGGTTAGTACGATTGCTTCAACTGTTTTAAATGTCTTTGTTAGCTTGGTCTTTTCAATTTATGTTTTGGCAAGCAAAGAACAATTGGGGCGTCAGTTTAATCTTTTGATTGATACCTATCTTGGCAAATACGCCGAAAAAGTTCACTATATCCTAGACATTTTGCACCAACGTTTTCACGGTTTCTTTGTTGGTCAAACGCTAGAAGCGATGATTTTGGGGAGCTTGACAGCAGCAGGAATGTTTCTGTTTAATTTCCCCTATGCGGCAACAATCGGTATTTTGGTTGCATTTACGGCATTAATTCCTGTTATTGGTGCTTATATTGGAGCGACCATTGGTTTTATCTTAATTGCCACACAATCTGTTTCACAAGCGTTTCTCTTTTTAGTTTACTTGATTGTTTTACAACAATTTGAAGGGAATGTCATTTATCCACGTGTCGTTGGTGGTTCAATTGGATTACCAGGTATGTGGGTCTTAATGGCAATCACAATCGGTGGTGCTTTATGGGGTATCCTTGGAATGTTAGTAGCTGTACCTTTGGCAGCAAGTCTTTATCAAATCATTAAAGACAACGTTGCTAAGCGCCAACAAGCAAACTTAGATAACTGAGATAATATGGATACAATCAATTTACTCTTTTCAATCGATGATGGCTATGTTTCGCAATTTATGGTCACGCTATATTCGATTTATCAAAATAGTAGCAATCATAACTTAGCAGTTTATGTTTTACAAAAGCAATTGTTAAAAAAGAATGATGACATTTCGGAATTCTGTCAAAAATTAGGTGTTCGTTATACGCCTGTTGTGGTTGGTGAGGAAGCATTTGAAGATGCTCCGACGACAGACCGTTACCCTGAGACTATTTATTATCGCCTTTTGGCTCATGAATATTTGCCAAAGGAATTGGACAAGATTTTATATGTTGATGCGGATATTTTGTGTTTGAATGATGTTGTTCCCTTATATAAGCTGAATTTAGGCGATAAACTGTATGCTGCTGCTAGCCATACGTCAGATGGCAATATTTCAGAACTTGTTAATAAACTGCGTTTACGGAATTTTGAGGCAGAAGGGTATTTTAATTCTGGCGTCCTTTTGATGAATTTGGTTGCTATTCGTCAATCGGTACGCCGACAAGACATTTTAGATTATATTGAGCAAAATAATCATCTCTTGTTGTTGCCAGACCAAGACATCTTGAATGCCTTATATGGGCATCAAACCTTGCAAATTCCTGACCAAATTTATAATTACGATGCGCGATATAATATTCTCTATTATACTAGAAGTTCTGGTAAATGGAATTTAAATTGGGTTATTGAACATACGGTGTTTTTACATTTTTGTGGACGAGACAAGCCGTGGAAAAAAGATTACCGTGGACGTTATAGCGCTCTTTATAAACACTATCAACACTGCGCATTACGTTTAAAAAATAAGAAAAATCATTAGAAAAAGTACCTCGACTTACGAATAAATAAGTGGAGGTACTTTTTATTATGTATGCAATTGAAATGAAAGCAGATGCTATGTTGCCACGAGAACGCTTGAGAGACTTAGGGGCAGAGCATCTTAGCAATCAGGAACTATTATCTATTTTATTACGAACAGGAACAAAAGCAACCCCAGTTTTGGAAGTTGCCAATCAAATCTTGAAAAATTTAGATAGCTTAGCTGATTTTCAACACCTATCCCTGCAAGAATTGCAACAAATCAATGGTATTGGTTATGTTAAATCAATTGAAATCAAAGCAATGATTGAACTAGCAAAGCGCATTAGCAAGGCTGAATATATCCAAAAAGAACGCATTATGAGCAGCGAACGTCTAGCGCGTAAAATGATGTTAGAATTGAGTGACCAAAAACAAGAACATTTGGTGGCTATTTATCTGGATACGCAAAATCGAATCATTGAACAACGAACGATTTTTATCGGTTCTGTTCGCCGTTCGATTGCTGAACCACGTGAAATTCTCTATTATGCATGCAAAAATATGGCAACATCAGTTATTATTGTCCATAATCATCCGTCAGGCTCCCCAGAGCCAAGTGAGAATGATCTGCGATTTACTCAAAAAATAAAACGCTCTTGTGAAGATATTGGTATTATTTGCCTTGACCATATCGTCATTGGAAAATACCAATATTACAGCTTCCGAGAAGAAACAGATGTTTTGTAATGTCGTTCACTTTGAATTTCTAATGAGAAAGCAGTAGAAGAAAATCATTCATAAAATATATTCTAAAAAATAAATGGTAAGCAACAAAAAAGATACTTTCGTTTAGAGGAAAGTATCCAGAATGTTTTTGAAGCTAACTTGATAGTTTATTTATTTTGATTAGATTGATTCATGAAATACAGTAAAGTTTGCAACTCACTTGTTAAATCAACGTACTGAACGATGATACCTTTTGGAACATTGAGGTGAACAGGAGAGAAGCTCAAAATACCATGAATACCAGCATCAACCAGTATATCTGCGACTTCTTGAGCTTTTGAACTTGGAACAGTTAAAATAGCTGTTTCAATACCAGCTTCTTGCGCGTGTTTTTTTAGTGATGAGATACCATAGATAGGGATGCCATCTAATGTTTCATGTCCCACCATTTCATTGTCATCAGTATCAAAAGCCATTGAAATTTGCATTTTATTACGATCGTGGAAGCGATAGTGAAGCAAAGCTCGTCCAATATTTCCACAGCCAACAAGAAGAACGTTTGTTGTGGAATGGTCGTTTAAAATATCGGCAAAGAAATTCATCAATTTTTTGACATCATAGCCGAATCCTCGACGCCCTAGTTCGCCAAAATATGAAAAATCTCGACGTACGGTTGCAGAATCGATTCCCATAGCATCTGCGATTTGTTTAGAACTCGCTTTTTCGACATTATCTGTATTGAATCGTTTGAAAATACGATAATAAAGTGATAGTCGTTTAGCTGTTGCTTTAGGAATAGATTTCTCAGTAGTCACAATATCATCTCCCTTTTACTTTTTAATACTATTGTATCAAAAAGTTTGTGAAAACAGAAACAAATTTAACGAAATAAGCGAAAAAACGACTTAAATTAACAAAAAATGTTAGATATTAAGTCGTTTTTAGAGTTAAAAGGGTTATTAAACACGTTTTTTTGTGAAAATATCGCGTTCCACAAGACTGTCCATTAAGAAATAAAATTTTTCTTGAAGGATTTTATTGTCCTCAGATTTGAAGATATTGACAAAACGCAGACCAGATTTATCAGTAATGCTGAGTTTAAAACCTGTCAAATCTTTGTTGATCGTAATTTTCAATGGGAAACCATCACCAGAATTAGGTACTTTTTCCAACAAGCGTGTCAATTCGTAGTTTCCAATACGATTTTGTGAAAATGTGGTATCACGAAGCGTGTATTTTTTGATGTTATCGCTAATAGCATAGCTATAAAGACAGTTCTCTAAAGTAATTTCTTTTTCAAATGCCATCTTATTTTCCTACAATTTCTATTAGTTTTTGAGCGAGTTGTTGGATTTCGCTGATTGTATTAAGCTCTGAAAAGCTAATGCGAATAGATTCTGTTAAACGTGGAGAATCGTCACCATAAATGCTAGACAAAACATGACTTGGATCGACTGTTCCAGCAGTACAAGCAGAACCTGTTGAAACGGCAAAACCTGCTAAATCAAGTTGCGTTAAAAGAATGCCGTTGTTTTGATTTGGAAAACCGATGTTAAGAACATGCGGCATTTTATGTTGGCTTCCATTGATATAATAATCCAAACCAGAAATGCCATCAAGGAATGCTTGACGAAGTTCTTGAACGTGTTGATAATTTTCATATTTATGAGCAACGGCGTCAGACAAAGCTTGTGCTAAACCGGTAATACCAATCATATTTTCCGTACTAGCACGGCGTTTCTCTTCTTGTTCACCGCCATGAAGCAAGTTATCAAAATGCTGTGGTGTTGAGTAGAGAATACCGACACCTTTTGGTCCATGGAATTTATGAGCAGAAGCTGAAAGAAAATCAGCTTTGATTTCTTCAGGAAAGACATCAACTTTACCAACGGCTTGAACGGCATCAATATGGAATGCGGCTTGGTGATCTTGAAGAAGTTCTCCAATTTCTTTAACAGGAAGAAGATCACCAGTTTCGTTATTAGCAAACATGATGCTAACCAAAATAGTATCATCACGCAAAGCATCAGCAACTTGCTGTGCAGAAATATGACCATTTTCAGGTTTTAGATAAGTCACTTCAAAACCAAAGCGTTTTTCCAGGTATTCCATGGTGTGAAGAACGGAATGATGCTCAATAGCAGTAGTGACAAGGTGTTTTCCTTTAGCTTGATTAGCAAGGGCGTAACCTTTGATAGCAGTATTATTGCTTTCGGTTGCACCAGACGTAAAGATAATGCGGCGTGGATCAGTTTTTAAGGCTGAGGCAATCATTTGGCGGCTCGAGCGTAGGCGTTGGTTAGCTTGACGTCCAATGCCATGAATACTTGAGGGATTACCAAAATCGTTGATCATGACTTCTGTCATTGCATCAATAACAGAAGGTATGAGAGGAGTAGTAGCAGCATTATCGAGATATATCATATATTAGTTAATCCTTTGTAGCGTTATATGAGAATAATGGGCTGAGTGGTGATTTTTCGTGGATACGAATAATCGCGTCAGCAATTAATTTGCTTGCTGAAAGATATTTAATATTTTTTGGCAAGCGTTCTTTAGTAGCGACAGAGTCAGTTACTAAAATTTCTTTAATAGGAGCAGTATCAAGGCTTTCAGCAGCACCGCCAGCAAATAAACCGTGACTTGCTACGGCATAGATTTCTGTTGCACCATCGCGTTCTACGATTTTAGCAGCTTCAGCAAATGTTTTACCTGTGTTCAAAATATCATCGATAAGGATAGCTTTTTTACCAGAAACTTCACCAATGATATAACCTTCTTCGCGGTGAGAATCATCTTCTGCATAATCAATGATTGCGATTGGTGAATCAAGGTATTGTGCTAAGCTACGGGCACGTTTGATACCAGAGTTTTTAGGGCTAACAACGACAACATCTTCACCTTTTAGCCCTAATTCACAGTAGTATTGAGCAAAAAGTGGAACAGTAAAGAGGTTATCAACTGGAACATCAAAGAATCCCTGCACTTGAACAGCGTGAAGGTCAAGTGTTAATAGACGATCTACGCCCGCTTTAACCAACATGTTAGCAACAAGTTTTGCAGTAATTGGTTCACGTGATGCAGCAATACGGTCTTGACGTGAATAACCAAAATAAGGGATAACCACGTTAACTGTGTTTGCACTAGCACGTTTACAAGCATCAACCATAATCAAAAGTTCCCAAAGGTTGTCATTAACAGGGTAGCTAGTAGATTGGATGATGTAAATATCATCTCCACGAACTGTTTCTTCAATGTTAATCATGATTTCGCCGTCTGAAAACTTACGTGTTGACACTTTTCCAAGTGGGACACCAACTGTGTCCGCAATCTTTTGTGCAATCTCTACGTTAGAAGAAAGAGAAAAAAGCTTGAATTGTTTGTCGGCGTAATGTTCTGCCATGATATAAATAAACTCCTTTAAAATTAATACTTATATTCTATCAAAAAAAATGAAATAATTCAGCACTTTCTCATGAAAAAGCACCTTAAATTCGTTTTAGAGTCGCACTGAATCGAGCGACTTTACTTTTAGCGTACTTGAAATCGATAGTATGCTCGGCTAAGAAGTTGTCAAAATCTTTCTTACCTTGTTCGGCATTTTCAACTTCCAATTCAAGTTCGTAGTCTTTAATACCAGCGTATTGGTTGCTATCAAGTGCCATTAGACCAATTTTAGTCATTGTTTCACGGCGTGTTGTTGTAAGACTGCCAAAGTTTTTAAGACTTGAGAGTTTAACCCCGTTCTCTTCGATAAGGTTTAGAAAATCAACATCTGGAAATTTTCCAGATTTGATGATTTCTTTAGCATCTGCAACACTCAAATTATAGTTATATTCTAAGTTGCCAACTTCTTTTGGAATTTTTAGTGTTATTTCTGCACGGTTGGGCAAGGTTCTAATACGTAACGACATACGATTAGCCTTCATATCAAAGTTTTCTGAGTCGAAGTAGTAGTTTGTCTGTGTGACTGGTGCTACGTGTGAAAACTGATTATTGAGACGATTAAATTCGTCTTTAGTGAGTAAGGTTTTGTACTCAATTTCAAGGTGTGTCATAAATAAATTTCCTTTTTTTCACCATTAGATTTATGGTATAATTAGTTTATTATATTAATTCTATACAAAAGTCAATTTTTTGACAAGGATTGGTCATGTCTTTCGTGACAGGTCCATTAGGAAGGAAATGTGATGGACTGGGAAAAATTTTTAGATCCTTACATACAGACAGTTGGGGAGTTGAAGATTAAACTACGTGGTATTCGTAAGCAGTTTCGTAAGCAAAATCGCCATTCTCCAATTGAATTTGTAACTGGTCGTGTAAAATCAGTTGAAAGTATCAAGGAAAAAATGGAACTTCGGGGGATTAAACCTGAAAATATTGCACAGGATTTGCAAGATATTGCAGGTGTTCGTGTTATGGTTCAATTCGTAGATGATGTTGATGAAGTTCTAGCTCTTTTGCGTGGTCGTCACGACATGACAATTGTTCAAGAACGAGATTATATCAATAATATGAAAGCAAGTGGCTATCGTTCTTATCATGTTATTGTAGAGTATCCAGTAGATACGATAGATGGTCAAAAAACGGTCTTGGCTGAGATTCAAATTCGAACATTAGCCATGAATTTCTGGGCGACAATTGAGCACTCATTGAATTATAAGTACAAGGGTGAATTTCCAGATGAAATCAAGAAACGCCTTGAAACGACAGCAAAAATTGCGCTTGAATTGGATGAAGAAATGAGAAAGATTCGTGAGGATATTAGAGAAGCACAGCTTTTATTTGATCCCGCAAGTCGAAAATTAAGTGATGGTGTAGGAAATAGCGATGACACAGACGAATATTACAGATAAAGTGACACGAGTAGCTATCGTGGCAAACGGAAAATACCAAAGTAGGCGAGTTGCTTCAAAACTTTTTGCGACCTTCAAGGAGGACAAGCGATTTTATTTATCTAAGAAAGACCCTGATATTGTCATTTCTATCGGTGGTGATGGTATGTTGTTATCAGCGTTTCACATGTATGAAAAAAATCTTGATAAAGTACGCTTTGTCGGAATCCATACAGGACACCTTGGCTTCTATACGGATTATCGTGATTTTGAAGTTGAAAAATTAATCGAAAATTTGCATGCTGATAAGGGACATAAGGTTTCTTATCCTATTTTGAGGGCAAAAGTTACCTTGGACGATGGGCGTGTGGTTAAAGCGCGTGCGTTGAATGAAGTAGCCATTAAACGTATTGAAAAAACGATGGTTGCGGACGTGGTTATTGATAACGTACAACTAGAACGTTTCCGTGGTGACGGTCTTTCGGTATCGACACCAACAGGAAGTACAGCCTATAATAAATCATTAGGTGGTGCGATTTTGCATCCGACAATGGAAGCCTTGCAGCTGGCAGAAATTTCTAGTTTGAATAATCGTGTCTATCGCACGTTGGGGTCTTCAGTGATTGTTCCCAAAAAAGATAAGATTGAAATTATTCCTAAGCGTCAAGGTGTTTACACGATTTCAATCGACAATAAAACGATGCATTACAAAAATGTGTCTAAAATTGAATATTGCATTGACAATAAAAAAATTAGCTTTGTGGCGACGCCGTTCCATACAAGCTTCTGGGAACGCGTAACAGATGCCTTTATAGGAGAGTTGGAGTCGTGAGATTTGATTTTGTTGCTGATCGACAAACAAAAGTAAAAACATTTTTAAAAGGTCACGATGTTTCCAAAGGATTATTAGCTAAAGTGAAGTTCAAAGGTGGGAATATATGGGTAAATGGTGTTGAACAAAATGCCATTTATTTATTGAACGTTGGTGACGTTGTTACCATTGAAATTCCTGATGAAGAAGAGCACGAGACGTTAGTTCCTGTTAAACATGATCTTAATATTGCTTATGAAGATGAGCATTTTTTAATTATAAATAAATCGTATGGTTATGCCAGTATTCCAAGTGTTTTGCATTCCAATACGATTGCTAATTTTGTGAAATATTATTATTTAGAGCAAAATTATCCGAATAAACAGGTGCATATTGTGACACGTTTGGATAAGGATACGAGCGGATTGATGCTGTTTGCTAAACATGGCTATGCACATGCTAGATTAGATAAGCAACTGCAAAATAAAACCATTGAAAAACGGTATTATGCTTTGGTTTCTGGCAAAGGTGAATTAGCAGATAAAGGTGAGATTATTGCACCGATTGCTCGTTCAGATGATAGTATCATCACACGTTGTGTGCATCCGTCTGGCAAATATGCTCATACGAGCTACGAAGTTGTGGCGCGTTTTGGTGAGGTAGCTTTGGTAGATATTCGTCTCCATACGGGACGCACCCACCAGATTCGTGTGCATTTTTCGCATATTGGTTTTCCATTGTTGGGAGATGATATGTATGGTGGAAGTATGGATTATGGCATTACACGTCAAGCTTTGCATTGCCATTATCTTCGCTTTGTAAACCCATACACAAATGAAGAGATAATTCAGACTACAAACTTGACAGATGATTTTGATAGCGTTATCATGGAACTACAACAAAATTAGATAGAAGGTTAAAAATATGGGAATTCGATCTTTATTTGGTAGCTTACGGGAAAAAATTGTTGGTAAAAACCTCAAAATTGTTTTTCCTGAAGGAAATGATGAACGTGTACTTCGAGCAGCCGCTCGTTTGAAATTTGAGGGGTTAATTGAGCCAATTATTTTAGGAGACGCTAAAGAAGTTCGAGCTTTGCTTGCGAAATTTGGCTTCGCTGATCAAGATTATGTCTTTATCAATCCAGCAGAATACGATAAATTTGATGAAATGAAAGAAGCATTTCTTGAAATTCGTAAGGGAAAAGTGACACCAGAAGAGGCCGAGCGTTTGTTACAAGATGTCAATTATTTTGGTGTGATGCTTGTCAAACTTGGCTTGGCTGACGGAATGGTTTCTGGTGCCATTCATTCAACCGCTGATACGGTTCGCCCAGCGCTTCAAATCATCAAAACGAAACCTGGTATTTCACGTACTTCAGGGGTATTCTTGATGAACCGTGAAACAACTGAACAACGTCTTGTGTTTGCTGACTGTGCGATTAATATTGACCCTACTGCTCAAGAATTGGCTGAAATTGCTGTGAATACTGCGGATACGGCTAAAATTTTTGATATTGAGCCAAAGATTGCAATGCTGAGCTTTTCAACGAAAGGAAGTGCTAAGGCGCCACAAGTTGAAAAGGTACAAACAGCAACTAAAATTGCCCAAGAAACACGCCCTGACATTCTTTTGGATGGTGAATTGCAATTTGATGCGGCATTTGTTCCAGGGACAGCAGCTGTAAAAGCACCAGATAGTGATATTGCAGGACAAGCAAATGTCTTTATCTTCCCAGACCTTCAATCAGGAAACATTGGTTATAAAATCGCTCAACGCTTAGGGATGTTTGAAGCTATTGGACCAATTCTGCAAGGACTTAACAAGCCTGTGAATGATTTGTCACGTGGCTCAAGTGCTGAGGATATTTACAAATTAGCCATCATCACAGCTGCTCAGGCTATTGATGGCAACGATAATTAATAAAATTAACAAAGCTCAGTTGGTTTTTCCGACTGGCTTTCTTGTCTTAATAAGAAAAGAGGAAATATGTCAAAAATTGCTTTAGTTACGGGAGCTTCTGCTGGATTTGGTAAAGCTATCGTTGAGAAATTAGTATCTGACGGTTATCGTGTGATTGCTAGTGCCCGCCGTTTGGAAAAATTGCAGAGCTTACAAGCAGCACTAGGTGAACAGAATGTTTACCCTCTTCAAATGGATGTCTCACAAACACAAGCTATCGACGAAGCTTTAGCTTCTTTGCCTAAAGAATGGCGAGAAATTGATATTTTGGTTAATAATGCCGGTTTAGCACTTGGCTTGGATAAAGCATACGAGGCAGATTTTTCAGATTGGCTGACAATGATTAATACGAATATCGTTGGTTTGACTTATTTAACCCGCCAAATTTTGCCAGATATGGTTAAACGTAATACTGGTATGATTATCAATCTTGGGTCAACTGCTGGTACGGTTCCTTATCCTGGGGCTAATGTTTACGGTGCTTCAAAAGCTTTCGTGAAACAATTTTCATTGAACTTGCGCGCAGACCTTGCAGGCACTAAAATTCGTGTCACTAATATTGAACCAGGTCTTTGCGAGGGAACAGAATTTTCAAATGTTCGTTTCAAAGGCGACGATGAACGCGCTGAAAAACTCTACGATGGCGCACATGCTATTAAACCAGAAGATATTGCCAACACCGTTTCTTGGGTGACAAGCCAACCTTCTCATGTCAATATCAATCGCATTGAAATAATGCCTGTTTCCCAATCTTTTGGACCACAACCCGTTTACCGAGATTAAAAAAGAGCCATATGGCTCTTTTTATCATTCCTATAAATCATTACCAATAGAAGGTCCTGATGTGGTATCAGACCAAGCCACAATGGCTTGACTAGTTTCTTTTAGATAACTAGACAGAAGTGGCCTTAAATCTTGAATGTAAGTTATGACACCAAGTGATTTACCAGAATTGTCTAAAATCAGCTGATAAGTTTGCATTAAGATGGCTTCAAAACTATCTGTCGGTATTTGCAAATGTAGGCTTTTTTCTGGAGATTGATGTAGACTTTGCCAAATCCATTCAGGAAGTTTCTCGCTTTCGTTTTCTGTGAAAAATGATCCGTCAGAGCGATGGTTGCTATAAATGAGCTTTAAATTGTTATCATAAAAACTAGCTCGGTAGGGAAGATGAGCCAGTAATGCTTTAATGTCTTTCATGTTATCAATCATAACGATTTTGTCAGAAAAGCACAACTAAACTGTTTGTAAACTGCTATGAGAGACTTGCACATGCATTGTTTTGATAATTCAGAGGATAATATCAGAAAACGCTAACATCATACTATCTTCTTGCTAACAAACTGTTTATAATAGATAACAAAGATAGGTTGGAGGAAAACGATGAGTAAGATTATTTTTTTAGATGTTGATGGAACATTAGTGGATTATCATAATCGCGTGCCAGCGTCGGCTGTCAAAGCAATTCAACAAGCGCGTCAAAATGGACATTATGTCTTTGTTTGTACGGGGCGTAGTCGTGCGGAAATGCAGCCTGAACTGTGGGAAATTGGCCTTGATGGCATGATTGGTGGCAATGGTTCTTACGTTGAATATGACGGTAAGGTTATCATGCACCAGTTGATTTCAAAAGAGGATGCCAAAGCCATTGTTGACTGGCTACACGAACGCGGGTTGGAATTTTACTTAGAATCAAATAATGGTCTTTTTGCTTCGGAAAATTTTAAAGAAGTTGCCCGTCCAGTAATGCGACAATATGCGTTTTCTAAAGGAAAAACAGCGGCAGAAGTTGAGCATATGGAAGCAGAAGATGCCCTTCATGGCTTGATTTATGGTGGCGAATTGTATCGTGATGATTTGAATAAGGTCAGCTTTATTCTTAATTCTTACAAAGACCATTTGGATTCAGCCAAAGCTTTTCCAAGTTTAAAAGCTGGAACATGGGGTGGTCGTGGTGAAACGGCGTTATTTGGAGACCTCGGTGTTAAAGATATTACCAAAGCACACGCAATCGATGTTCTTTTAGAACACTTGCAAGCTGATAAAAAGGATACCATTGCTTTTGGTGATGCCAAGGTTGATATTCCAATGTTAGAATATTGTGAAATTGGTGTTTCAATGGGAAATGGTGGTCCAGAAATTCTTGCTATGGCAGACATGGTAACCGATGACGTTGAGGAAGACGGACTTTATAATGCCTTTGAAAAATTGGGATTAATTTAACAAGGGACTAAGTTTTATATGATGTAAAAAGGATTTGGAAATAATTTCCAAATCCTTTTTACTATGTATAAGAAAAAATACTTGACTTTTTATTTCTATATAGTAAAATCTAACTAAAGTTCTATATAGAAATAAAAAGTCTAAGCGATTGAAAAATGATACTAATCTATAGCGCTGAACTAAGTATAAAACAAATCTAAAAAATAATGAAAGAAAGGGTTTATACTGACGGGAGCTACCCGCTAATATAAATATAAGAATAAATGGATAAATTTGCTAGAGGCTCATATTTGATGACACATATTACGTTATTGAATGGAAGGTATTTCAATAAGCTGCTGAGTAAGACAGAAGCTGTTTACTCTGGAGAGCAAGGGAAAATTTTGACTACATTACGTGATTTCGGTGATGATTTAACAGCTAGTGAGATTTCCAAGTATTCTGGACTTGCTAACAACACTTTAACGAGTATGCTAAAAAAGCTCGAAACTATGTCTTTGATTAGGAGTGTCGCGCACCCAACAGATGGACGAAAAAAATTGTTTTCTTTAACGGATTTTGGTCGTGAACAAGTTGCTCTTGGCTATGAAGTTAGCCAAGAGGTTGGTAAAAATTTTTATCAAGGGTTCAAGCCACAAGAAATTGAGTTATTCGAAAAACAATTAGAACGTATTTTGGAAAATATAGAAAGGGTTAATAAGAGTAAAAACGATTGATATCTATGAAGAATAAACGTAAATGGAATGTTTTGCCAGCAATTATAACCACAGCAATACTGGGATTTGCTGGAGTACTTGTGGAAACTTCAATGAATGTAACTTTTCCAGTATTAATGAGAGAGTTTGGTGTTAATGCAACAGTTATCCAATGGGTAACTACTGGAAATCTGTTGGCGGTAGCTATTATTGTTCCGTTGTCAGCATACTTGATTCGTCACTTTTCAGAGCATCAGATTTTTCTTAGCGCAAATCTTTTCTTTATAACAGGCTTGATATTTGATGCCCTTGCTTCGAATTTGTGGATGCTCTTACTTGGGCGTATTTTACAAGGAATTGGGACAGGTGTAGCATTACCTTTGCTATTTCATATTATTTTACACCATGTTCCTATTGAACGTCGTGGCTTTATTACTGGAATTGCAACGATGACTACCTCTTTTGCACCAGCGATTGGTCCAACTTACGGAGGAATAATGTTAACTGCATTTGGTTGGAAGTCCATATTTCTATTTTTAATACCAATTCTTTTGATCTCCACATTGGTTGGTATCGGTTCAATTCCACATATAAAGGTTACACAAAATGGTCAATTCAATATTCTGGCTTTTGTTTTTCTAGGAGTTGGTTTAGGTTCTTTACTACTTGCAATTGAGCAATTATCAATATTTTGGCTTATTCTATGTATGATAGCATTCATTCTATTTTATGTATCTAATCAAAAAGGGCTCCTACTTAATTTGCATGTTTTTAAGAATAAAACTTTCGTTTTTTTGATGTACGGTGTATTAGGATTTCAAATGGTTTCCCTAGGATTGTCTTTTATTCTGCCCAATCATCTTCAAATAGTTTTAGGGCAAACTTCTACTCAAGCGGGATTGTTCATGTTTCCTGGCGCTATACTAGTTGCTATTTTATCCCCAATTTCTGGATTTATTATGGATAGAATCGGTGCTTTTAAACCTATTATTACAGGAGTTTTGATAACATTCTTGGGCCTTCTAATGATGGTAATAATGTTTATCAAGGCTTCGGTTATCCAACTGTTATTTTTGGATATTTTGATTATGATGGGAGTTGGTATTGCAGCAAGTAATATCATTTCAACAACTTTGTCTAAATTAAGCGATGAAGAATTTGTCGATGGAAATAGCATCCTCAATACATTTCAACAATTTTCCGGTGCAATTTCGACAACAGTTGTTTCACAAATTTTTACCTTAGGCGAAATGTCTTCTGTAGCTAATGGTGCGGTTACCGGTAGTCGTAATGCAATTTTCTTTCTGATTGGTGTGGTTTTCATATCATTGATTTTAACTCTTAGTTTGAAATATCAAAATAGAATATAATATAAAATTTTTTATATAATGGTATAGTACAAGGAATGCGTTTTATATCATTAGTTTTTGTTTGATTTTAACGATATAATATTGTTGAAAAACCATTAGTGAGGAGATTTTTTATGTTACACAAAAATTTAAACCCATTTCCAGAGCACTTTTTGTGGGGAGCTTCAACGTCAGCTTATCAAGTTGAAGGAGCTGCTTTAGAGGACGGCAAAGGTCCGTCATGCCAAGACGTGAAAGAAATTCCTGCAGGCACAGCTGATTTGTCAGTTTCAGTTGACCACTATCATCATTACAAAGAAGATATTGCCCTAATGGCAGAAATGGGCTTCAAATCATATCGCTTCTCTATTTCTTGGACACGTGTTTTGCCGAATGGAATAGGCGAGGTTAATCCAAAAGGGATTGAATTCTACAATAATTTGATTGATGAATGTTTGAAATATGACATTGAACCAATCGTCACAATGTTCCACTTTGATATGCCAGCAGCGCTTGATGAACGCGGTTCTTGGTCAACACATGATTCTGTTGATTGGTTCGCTGAATATGCGCGTGTCTTGTTTGAAAACTTCGGTGACCGTGTTAAATATTGGCTAACAATCAATGAACAAAACATGCTAACATTGGTTGGTCCAGTTATCGGTACGCTTCATGTGCCAGAAGGAACAACTAATCTCACTAAAGAGATTTACCAACAAAATCATCACCAATTGGTTGCGCAAGCTAAAGCAATGCAACTTTGCCATGAAATGCTTCCCGATGCTAAAATTGGTCCAGCACCAAATATTTCTTTGGTTTACCCAGCGTCATCAAAACCAGAAGATGTTATTGCTGCTCAAAACTTCAATGCGCTTCGTAATTGGCTTTATTTAGATGCTTATGTTTTCGGTGAATACAATAACCTAGCTTGGGCATATTTGGAAGAAAATGATGCTTTGCCAACGGTTACTGATGAGGACCGTGCTATCATGAAAGCAGCTAAACCTGATTTTATTGGCTTTAACTATTACAATACAGCGACTGTTGAAGCTTCTGACGGTAGTGAAGTCGCAGGAGCTAATGGTGACCAACAATCAAATCAAACTTTCCCAGGCTTTGCGAAGAGCGTTGACAATCCAAATCTTGTGAAAACAGAATTTGGTTGGGAAATTGATCCTATTGGTTTCCGTGCAACCGTCCGTGAAATGTACAGCCGCTATCGTTTGCCGCTTTTAGTTACTGAAAATGGTCTTGGAGCATACGATACTTTGACAGAAGACGGCAAAATTCATGACAACTACCGTATCGAATATCTTCGCCAACACATTGCACAAATTCAATTGGCTATTTCTGATGGTGTTGATATGCTTGGTTACAATCCATGGTCAGCAATCGACCTCATCTCAACACACGAAGGTATCCGTAAACGTTATGGCTTTATCTACGTTGACCGTACAGATGAAGAAGTGGGCAGTCTCAAACGCTACCGCAAAGATTCATTCTTCTGGTACAAGAAAGTTATCGCTACAAATGGACAAGATTTATCAGATTGATAAATTTTATAATGAAAATGCACTCAGCAATGAAGTTGAGTGCATTCTTTTATTTTTAAACCTCTGTAAATTGTTTTTTCTTGAGTTCAAACGTGACGTCTGTTTCTTGAGCGACAGCTGTTTCGTGAGTGACGATAATAACGGTTTTATTTTGCTTATGTGCAATATCTTTGAAGATATTGACAATGTCTTGTGTTGTTTCTTCGTCCAAGTTTCCTGTCGGTTCGTCAGCGATAATTAAATCATGTTCCGTTGCTAAAGCACGAACGATAGCAACACGCTGTTGTTGCCCACCAGAGAGTTGAAGAACTGGCTTGTCAATCATTTCTTTGGGAATACCAACGAGTTCAAAAAGTTCTTCGATTTTGGCATTGTCCACGGGTTTGTTAGAGATTTCTAGCGCCGTTTGAACATTTTGACGAGCAGTCATGTAGGTCATTAAATTATAAGCTTGGAAAATCGTTGAAACAGAGTTTTTACGGTAATTGGTCAAACCAGATTTATTGATATCATTATCTTCCAAATAAATTTCTCCAGCTTTGGGACTATCTAAGCCAGCTAGTAGAGAAAGGAAAGTTGTTTTTCCGCTTCCTGACTGACCAAGAATAGAGTAAATTTTCCCTTTTTCAAAGGTTAGATTAATGTCTTTAAAAAGATAATCGTCAGGATTGTTGGTGTACCAATAACCGATATTATGTGTTCGTAAAGTCATTTCTTAGTCCTTTCTAGTTAGATGATAAGATATCCTTAGGTTTCATGCGGATAATGCCAATACTTGCAAAAATTGTTGAAACAAATGAAATCAGAAGTGCGATTCCACCAAGTTTTGCGACATCAGTTCCTGTTAATTTGATATCAAGGTCGTCGATTGCTTGAGTTGAAGAGGTTGCCATTGATACCATATTACCCATGTCGCCACGACCTCCGCCGTCACCAGGGGCACCAGATTTTTGACCAGAATCACTATTGTTGCTGTCAGAAGAATTAGTATCTTGACCAGGACCACCGCCATTTAGTCCTGAATTTTGGGTCGTTTGTTCGGTAGAAGTTGATGATGACAAGAGCTGATTACCGAGCACATTTCCCACAAAATTACCAGCAAATGAAGCAATAATAAGTGATACCACCGTTACCATGAAGAGTTCCATAAAGAATTGACCGATAATCTTAATGCGATTTTCACCGAGACTCATCAGAACACCGATTTCATAACGACGTTCACGAATGCTAAGGATAACAATAAGTGTCAATATAACAGCGCCAGCGATCGCTACTAAGATAACGATGTTTTGAGCGATTGATGAAATATTGTTAAGTGGTGAAAGCATTTGTTCGTAGATTTCATCACTTGAAGTGACAGAGTAAGAATCAGTATCGATTTCAGATTCTACTTCGTCAACGAAATCGTCCATATCTTCTGGATTTGAGAGAGTATAAACAGCTGAATCAAGTGTGTCTGTTTCACCTTTCATTGTATCTGCTGTTGTTAGATTGGTGTAGATATTGTTTTGAGGATTTGAAGCATTAGACATCATTTGAGCTGTAGTAGCTGTTGATGAATTCTCATAGATACCAACGACAGTCAATGTATAACTTGTTTCAGTATCATCTACGGTTGTTGTTACGGTAAAGGTATCTCCGACACTAAGGTCATTAGCGTCAGCTAAATCTGAAGAAATCACCGCAGAATTATCCGCAGTATCAGACGTAATACCAACACCGTCAGTGATTTCACTTGTGCCAGATGTAAAGTCACTCACGTAATCAGTGCTGTTGACACCTGTAATGGTAAAGTCACCAGATGTCATTTCCATACCGCCACGACCAGAGGGTTGATTGCTATCAGATGAATCATCGCTGCTTGAATCTGAATCATCTGAAGAAGTTGAAGATGATGTCGAAATAGCAGAAATATCATCACCAGCTGTTGCTGTCGTTGTTGTGGTAAAGAGATAAGAAGCTACGCCGTCTTTTTCAGCGATAGACTTGGCTGTCGCAAGGTCAACAGAAGTAGTTGCTGAACTATCGTCACTAGAATCATCAGAACTGCTGTCGCTGTCAGGATTGAAAGCTTTCATCATCGCTTCCCGATTAACAGATAAGGTGACTGTTGCGCCAGCTTCACTTTTGGCTGATTCGACAGCTGAATCGGCAGCATTTTTAATGGTCAATCCAGCTAAAACGAAAATTAAAATAGCACTAGTTACTAAAATTAGTAGTGCCGTACGTCCTTTCTTTGCTTTTGTCGCAAGCCAAGCTCGCTTAATAAAGTTCATATAAAACTCTCCTTTGAAATTTTGATACAAAAACGAGTATAGATAACCCGTCTTAATTTCAACTGAAAGAAAACTGAAACAAAGCTTAAATCGTTTTGTCACGTTTTAAACATAAAAAACATACGACAAAAGCGAACGTTTTAAAAATATGAAATAAAATAATTGACATAAAACGAACGGTATTATAGAATAATAACGGAAAGGTAAGTTTTTGCCTAGCGATGCTCTGCTATTTTCAAGCGTAGGAGAGTTATAGGAAGGTCATTTTTTAATGAAAGAGTTTCTAGCTACTAGGCAAACTTTACTATCAAAAAGTAACTTTCTTTTTAATTAAGCCAGTTTTGATAGGTTGGAATTACGGTAGCAGAAGCTATGGAGAAACTGATATGTATAACGAAATGCCTGTCTTTGATTACGAAGATATCCAACTGATTCCCAATAAATGTATCATCAGTAGTCGTTCGGAAGCTGACACGCAGGTGACACTTGGCGATTATACTTTTAAATTGCCTGTTATTCCTGCCAATATGCAGACCATTATTGATGAAAACATTGCAGAAGATTTGGCTAAGAATGGTTATTTTTACATTATGCACCGTTTTGATGAAGAGGCTCGTAAACCATTTGTTGAGCGTATGCACGAGCAAGGGTTAATTGCGTCTATTTCAGTAGGTGTTAAAGACTATGAGTACGATTTCGTCACAAGTTTAAAAGATGATGCACCTGAATTTATCACAATTGACATTGCCCATGGACATTCTGATAGTGTGATTAACATGATTCAACACATCAAAAAAGAATTACCTAAAACCTTTGTCATTGCTGGTAATGTCGGAACGCCAGAGGCTGTTCGTGAGTTAGAAAATGCTGGCGCTGATGCCACGAAAGTTGGTATTGGTCCAGGGAAAGTTTGTATCACTAAAGTAAAAACTGGTTTTGGAACAGGTGGGTGGCAATTAGCTGCGCTTCGTTGGTGTGCAAAAGCTGCTCGTAAGCCGATTATTGCTGATGGGGGAATTCGTACGCACGGTGATATTGCCAAATCGATTCGCTTTGGTGCAACAATGGTTATGATTGGTTCATTATTTGCAGGGCATTTGGAAAGCCCAGGAAAATTGGTTGAAGTAGATGGTGAGCAGTATAAAGAATATTACGGTTCAGCTTCTGAATACCAAAAAGGTGAACATAAAAATGTCGAAGGAAAGAAAATCTTATTGCCAGTCAAAGGACATTTGAAAGATACCCTTGTTGAAATGCAAGAGGACCTTCAAAGTGCTATTTCTTATGCAGGTGGACGTGATTTGCACAGCTTAACACGTGTTGATTACGTCATCGTTAAAAATTCCATTTGGAATGGTGATTCGATTTAAGTTTGAAATAGATATAAAAGCCGCTCTTTTGGAGAGGCTTTCTTTGCATTTTAATGATAAAACTCTGAAAATACTTTGTTTAGGTCGACATCTGCCTCGGCTAGCACCTTTTCCCTAGAACGAACAGCAGTTCCTTGTTGGGCTCTGACAAGGTGGAAAGCGTCAAAAACCATAATTTCTTGGCAAATGCCACGAATGTAGTTAGGAGCAATGTTCAGAGTTGTATAGTGGTCTTGGTTAGTGTAAATAGCATCGAACCGCTGCAAGAAGCCAAAGCACTTGGCAATCATCGGTCATTATCCCAACAGAGCCATTATCAGTGTATTTGAATGTTTTGCAAGCAATTACATATTGTCACTCTTTCATTCGTGAGGTCAGATTGAAATTATGCAAAGGTGACACATAACAATGCTTGTGATTGTTTTGCTAGAGCTAATTCAATATCAGTCAATGGAAGATTGTCAACTTGTTTTTTTCAAAATTCTTAATAATTTGTCTGGTTCAATATGTGGACTGTCTGTCGCATAAAGACTTAAAATTGTGAGGTCATCGTTTGAAAATTGGGCAGCATAATCATCATAATTTATTTAAATCAATTGAAATGATTGACAGTAGAGTCTTTTGGGTTAACGGTTTGTGGTTATTGATTTAGTTATTCATTCCATTTGTGGCTTTATGGATTGGTGCTTAGCCTGATCACGCTCAACCTTTGGTGATATTTATTGTACTGAGCATATTGTGGACTTTGTCTTATCGACTGCTTTATTATTTCTTGAGTGAGATTAATGTCCCAATACTACCTTACTTTCATCCTTATCGCATAATGTTAAATATCCTAACAGTTTATAGTGTCTTGATGGTAATAGCGCTCATTCAATCACCTTTAGGATTATTAGCTTCTTATAGTGTTAACGTTTTTTCACTTAATAACATGTTAATGACTGTATTTTCAGAAAATTACTTCTTTTAATATAGGACTAATGTCATCTTGCCATATAACCGTTGAAAATGATACAATAGACGTGTCATTAGTTAGTGATGGTTAAAATTTAATAAAACTTATTTATGCTACGAATGGGCGTAGCGTTTCTACAAGACACCGTAATGTCTAACAATAAGTCTTTGCTCAATGATAGTTGAGATATTTTTGCATATAGTTGTGAAAATATGACCGAGTAACAAGAGGTGTTTACCATATGTGTAAACACCTCTTGTTTGCTTTTATATGTGCCCTTATGCTTAGTCACGTTTCATCATAAGTTATTATTTTTAGCCAATTCGCTTTTAAAAATTTTCAGAAGGAGAATCCATGAAATTATTGGAAAATCGCATCTTAAATGATGGGAATGTTTTAGGTGAGGATATCTTGAAAGTAGATAGTTTCCTAACTCACCAAGTTGACTATGAATTAATGCAGGAAATCGGCAAAGTCTTTGCTGATGCCTACAAAGATGCTGGTATTACTAAGGTTGTTACTATCGAAGCATCAGGTATTGCCCCAGCTCTCTACGCAGCGCAAGCGATGAACGTTCCGATGATTTTTGCTAAAAAAGCGAAAAATATCACGATGACTGAAGGTATTTTAACTGCAGAAGTTTATTCATTTACAAAACGTGTGACTAGCACTGTATCAATCGCAAGTAAATTCTTGTCAGAAGATGATACTGTTCTCATCGTTGATGATTTCTTAGCAAACGGACAAGCTGCTAAAGGACTTTTGGAAATCATTGGTCAAGCAGGAGCGAAAGTTGCTGGTATTGGGATTGTCATTGAAAAATCCTTCCAAACTGGTCGCCAATTATTGGAAGAAACTGGTGTTCCTGTAACATCATTAGCACGTATCAAAGAATTTAAAGATGGACAAGTTGTCTTTATGGAGGCAGATGCGTAAAATGGAAATGAACGAACAAAAACATTCACAAGCAGCCATTCTTGGTTTACAACACTTGCTTGCTATGTATGCTGGGTCAATTTTAGTGCCAATCATGATTGCTGGCGCACTTAATTATTCAGCTGAACAGTTGACTTATCTTATCTCAACAGACATTTTCATGTGTGGGGTTGCAACATTCTTACAACTTCAATTGCGCAAACACTTTGGTATTGGGCTTCCAGTTGTTCTTGGATGTGCTTTCCAATCAGTTGCTCCGCTTTCAATCATTGGTGCTAAACAAGGTTCAGGGTACATGTTTGGTGCTTTGATTGTGTCAGGAATTTACGTTATTTTGATTTCTGGTATTTTTTCAAAAATTGCCGATTTCTTTCCACCGGTTGTGACAGGTTCAGTTATCACAACAATTGGTTTAACATTGATTCCTGTTGCAATTGGAAATATGGGAAACAATGCTGATTCTCCAACGGCCCAATCAATGATTTTAGCCTTGATAACAATTGCTATCGTGCTTGCGGTTAATGTTTTTGCAAAAGGTTTTATCAAATCTATTGCGATTTTGATTGGCTTGATTGGTGGAACAATTATTGCAGCTTTCATGGGCTTGGTTGACACGTCAGTTGTTACTGAAGCACCGCTTGTTCACATTCCACAACCATTCTACTTCGGTGCACCAAAATTTGAAATCACATCGATTGTGATGATGTGTATCATTGCGACCGTTTCAATGGTTGAATCAACTGGTGTTTATCTTGCCTTGTCTGATTTGACTGGCGAAAAACTTGACAGTAAACGCCTCCGCAATGGTTACCGTGCAGAAGGTGCAGCTGTTTTACTCGGTGGTATTTTCAATACATTCCCATATACGGGATTTTCACAAAACGTTGGTTTGGTTCGTATTTCTGGTATTAAAACACGCCGTTCAATTTACTACACAGCCTTGTTCCTTATTATTCTTGGACTTCTTCCCAAATTCGGTGCTATGGCGCAAATGATTCCTAGCCCAGTTCTTGGTGGTGCTATGATTGTTCTTTTTGGTATGGTGGCTCTTCAAGGGATGCAAATGCTCAATCAAGTTGACTTCCAACATAACGAACACAACTTTATCATTGCAGCGGTGTCAATTGCTTGTGGCGTTGGTTTTGACGGAACAAATCTTTTTGATAGCCTACCAAGCACACTTCAAATGTTTTTGACAAATGGTATTGTTATCGCAACTTTGTTTGCTGTTGTTCTTAACTTGATTTTAAATGGTAAAACAAAAACAGAAGAAACAAAATAAACTAAAAAAGCATTTCTAAGGAATTCCCTTGGAAATGTTTTTTTGTATCTTATGAATAGAGTAATTGAAAATCTTGTTTAAGACCGCTGGTGATTGCAAAACGATTATCTTTGGTAATGATAATTCCTTCGATATTTGGGGTGCTTTGAATGGTCTCAAAAGCTTGCTTAATTGGCAGACCAAATAGACGTGTCGTCCATATTTCACAATCAACAGATAGGTCTGAAACAATTGTTAAACTCGCCATATCAGTTTCGATAGGATAACCTGTATGTCGGTCAAAAATATGATGATAATCCTTATCACCAACTTGTAGGTGTCGTTCGTAAATACCTGAAGTCACGACGGATTTATTTTTGATTGTTAAAATACCAAGATTGTTGCCACGTTGTTTTTGGGGATGTTGGATACCAATATGCCAAACACCATTTTCACGCTTGGGATTATCGCCATAAACAAGGACATTGCCACCAAGGTTAATCATGGCAGAACTAACATTTTCAGTTTTCAAATAATCCATGATTTTATCTGCAATGTAACCCTTGGCTAACGCACCAAGGTCAATTTTCATGCCCTTGTGATTAAGAAATACACTTTTTTCAGCTGCATTTAAAATGATGTGTTCTGGGTTTGCGAGTGCAATAGCTTTCTGAATGTTTTCCTTGTCAGGAACCTTGGCATCTTCGAAACCAATGCGCCAGCTTTGCACCAAAGGACCAATAGCAATATCAAGATTGCTAGGTTGTAAAAGACTATGCGTCTTACCAAGTTCGATAAGCTCAAACAAATCTGGATGAACAGTGACAGGAGCGATACCAGCATTATGATTAATAATCATTAGCTCAGAATCGTTATCGTTGGCGCTAAAGCGATTCTTATAAACGGTTAGAAGATGACAGACTTCCTTGATGTGCTGATGGGGAGTGTCAGAATCAACGACAATATCAATAATCGTTCCCATCATCTTTACGCTATGAGTAAGTTGCAAAATGTCACCTCCAAAATCAGTTTATGAAATTAGGATAACGCTTTCTATCACGAAAATCAAGCTCAAAAGTATAAAAAACTTTCCTAATCGACATGACTAGGAAAGCAGTAAGTGTTTTAAAATTAACAAAACTTAGTTTTTCTTTTTCATTTCGCCATGTGGGTAGTAAGTTCCTTCTGGCATATCATTGATGAAAACGTGGATAGCTTCTTTTGGAGCTTTAGCGACACGTGAAACAACCTCAGTTACTTCGCGAGCAAGCTCAATTTTTTGTTCTTCAGTACGACCTTCGAATAAATCGATTTTTACGAATGGCATAAGAATCTCCTTTTATAATTTATCTAACACAAACATTGTAGCATATTTGGCGAATAAATTCAGTAATTTTCAGGAAAGAGAAGAAGCATTTTCAAAGGTAAATATTATTTAAAGAGTTTCAGAATATCAGAAAGAGCAAATGTGATTTTATGGTAAAATTTATTATAGGCTGCTTTTTTAGCCAACTTGTTCCTTTTTTACCATAGCTAGGGATGATAGCTTTTTTAGTTTGACTTTTCCATTTTGCCGTTGTCCGAGAATTCAAACTCTTTTTTAAACTTGGTTTTCGAAAACCAACTTTCATAATAATCTTAACCCTCGCTAGTTAGTTCAATAATAACTATGTATGGTATTTAGTCAATATCATTTCTGCCACTTTGAGCCTAAAAAATCAACTTTTGTGTATTTTATTAATAGTAATGAATGATGAGCTAGAAAACAATACTTTTTGGCTTTTTTGCTGTAAACAAGTTTTTTCGTCCATTATAGCGATTTACTTCGTCTATTTAAAGGTTTGTAAGGTCTATTATGCTAAATGCTAGCTTCACTTATTTAACCCTAGGCAATTTTATGGTAGAATAGAAGAATATTAGTAGAAGGTAGGATTGTCACTTTTGGCTCAACTCTATTATAAATATGGAACCATGAATTCTGGAAAGACCATTGAGATTTTGAAAGTTGCTCATAACTATGAAGAACAAGGCAAACCAGTTGTTATTATGACTTCGGCACTTGATACGCGTGAAGGTTATGGTGTTGTTTCAAGTCGTATTGGCATGCGTCGCAAGGCGATTGCTATTACGGAAGAAATGGATATTTTTGCTTTTATTCAAGAATTGCCAGAAAAACCGTACTGTGTTTTAATTGATGAATGTCAATTTTTAACGAAAAAGCATGTCTATGATTTGGCGCGTGTTGTTGATGATTTGGACGTCCCTGTGATGGCTTTTGGGTTAAAAAATGATTTTCAAAATGAATTGTTCGAAGGCTCCAAATATCTACTGTTATTAGCAGATAAAATTGATGAAATTAAAACCATTTGTCAATTTTGTTCTAAAAAAGCAACCATGGTTTTGCGAACTGAAAATGGCAAGCCTGTTTACGAAGGAAATCAAATTCAAATCGGCGGAAACGAAACCTATATCCCCGTTTGCCGTAAACATTATTTTAACCCAATGATTTCCAAAGAAAAATAAGAAAATGAATTTGCAAAAGAGAGGTTAATCGAAAACAAATGAACATTTATGATCAGCTACAAGCGGTTGAGGACCGTTACGAAGAATTAGGCGAATTGCTATCTGACCCTGATGTCGTTAGTGATACAAAACGCTTTATGGCTTTGTCTAAGGAAGAAGCGAGCACACGTGAAACCGTAACTGTTTACCGCGAATACAAACAAATTCTTCAAAACATCGAAGATGCTGAAGAAATGATTAAAGACGCTGGTGGCGATCCTGAACTTGAAGAAATGGCGAAAGAGGAACTCAAAGACTCAAAAGCATCTAAAGAAGAATACGAAGAAAAACTTAAAATTCTTCTTTTACCAAAAGATCCAAACGATGACAAAAATATCATCTTGGAAATCCGTGGTGCTGCTGGTGGTGACGAAGCTGCGCTCTTTGCTAGCGACCTTCTTCAAATGTATCAAAAATATGCTGAAAACCAAGGATGGAAATTCGATGTCATGGAAGCTTCTTACAACGGTGTTGGTGGTATCAAAGAGGTTGTTGTCATGGTATCTGGTCAATCTGTTTACTCTAAGTTGAAATACGAATCAGGTGCTCACCGTGTTCAACGTGTCCCTGTCACAGAAAGTCAAGGTCGTGTTCATACCTCGACAGCAACCGTCCTTGTCATGCCAGAGGTTGAAGAAGTCGAATACGAAATCGATCCAAAAGACTTGCGTGTGGATATTTACCACGCCTCAGGTGCTGGTGGACAAAACGTCAACAAAGTTGCGACAGCTGTTCGTATGGTTCACATTCCAACTGGTATTAAAGTCGAAATGCAAGAAGAACGTACGCAACAGAAAAACCGTGACAAAGCCATGAAAATTATTCGTGCGCGTGTTGCTGACCACTTTGCCCAAATTGCTCAAAATGAACAAGATGCTGAACGTAAATCAACAATCGGTACAGGTGACCGTTCAGAACGTATCCGTACTTATAATTTCCCACAAAACCGTGTCACAGACCACCGCATTGGTTTAACATTGCAAAAATTAGATACGATTTTGTCAGGAAAACTAGACGAAGTTATCGATGCTCTTATTCTTTTTGACCAAACTAAGAAATTAGAAGAGTTAAATCAATAATGAATTACGCTGAAACAATCAGCCAACTAGAAAAACAATTACAAGCAATCGGCGAGGACCCAGAAAATCTCACTTACGTTTTCCGTGAATTAAAAGGTTGGACCTTGCTCGATTTCATCTTACATCAGAACCAAGCTATCACTGAAAAAGACCAAATGTTACTCGAGCAAATCATGGTTCAGTTGACAGCACATCGATCACCTCAGTACATCACAGGGAAAGCCTATTTTCGCGATTTAGAGCTTTCAGTTGACGAGCGTGTTTTGATTCCACGACCTGAAACTGAGGAGCTGGTTGATTTGGTTTTAAAGGAAAATAGCAGAGCTGACTTGCGAGTTTTAGATATTGGTACAGGAAGCGGTGCGATTGCCATTTCGCTCAAGGCTGCGCGACCAAATTGGCAAGTAACCGCCTCTGACATTTCAGCAGACGCCCTACAATTAGCGAAAGAGAATGCCCTCAAAAATCAAGTAGAGCTGACCTTGATTCAATCTGATGTTTTTAGCCAAATTACAGAAAGATTTGATATGATTATTTCAAATCCGCCCTATATTGCTTATGACGATGAAGATGAAGTTGGCATTAATGTGCTCGCTTCAGAACCGCATTTAGCACTTTTTGCAGATGAAAACGGCTTTGCCATTTATCGTCAGATTATTGAGAATGCTAGTGAGCATTTGACCGAAAACGGAAAACTTTATTTTGAAATTGGTTATAAACAAGGAGAAGGTTTGCGTGCTTTGTTGAGCAAGCATTTTCCTGCTAAACGCGTTCGTGTCATTAAAGATATGTTCGGTAAAGATAGAATGGTCGTGATGGATAATGACTGATTTAGAAACAATTTTGCAAAATGGTGGAGCGGTGATTTTACCGACAGAAACCGTTTATGGGCTTTTTGCTCAAGCGATGAATGAGAATGCCGTTGAGCATGTTTACCAACTCAAACGTCGTCCTAAAGACAAGGCGATGAATCTCAACGTAGCTGATTTTGAGACAATTTTAGCTTTTTCAAAACAGCAACCAAGTTATCTCAAAAAGCTTTATGATGCTTTTTTACCTGGTCCGTTAACCATTATTTTACAAGCTAATGACCGCGTGCCAGCTTGGATCAATTCTGGCTTATCAACAATTGGTTTTAGAATTCCCAATCACCCACAAACCTTGAAATTGATTAAGAAAGCTGGCCCCTTAATTGGTCCGTCAGCTAACATTTCTGGACAAGAAAGTGGGAAAGTTTTCAAGGAAATTCAAAAACAGTTCGGTGGTACTGTGACTGGTTTTGCTGACGATGCTGCCTTAACAGGGGTTGACTCGACAATTTTGGATTTATCTGGAAAAACTGCTCGTATTTTACGTCAAGGTGCGATTACCAAAAACGACTTATTAACAGTTGTGCCTGATTTAACATTTACGAAAGAGTGATTTTTGGAAAATTCTTCTCATACTGATGCAGCTTTTACATCATCTTGGAGCTGCCAAACTTTTAAGGAATGTGACATGATCTTATCAAAAAGGAGATAAGGATATGATTTTTGACAAGGAAAACTACGAAACATTTGACAAAGAACTCTGGGAAGCAGTGCATGCTGAAGAAGTTCGTCAACAAAATAACATAGAACTCATTGCCTCTGAAAATGTTGTTTCAAAAGCTGTCATGGCAGCTCAAGGCACATTGTTAACCAATAAATACGCTGAAGGATACCCTGGCAAACGTTATTATGGCGGAACAGATTGTGTGGATATCGTTGAAAATTTAGCGATTGACCGTGCAAAAGAATTATTCGGAGCTAAATTTGCGAATGTCCAACCTCATTCAGGAAGTCAAGCTAATGCCGCAGCTTATATGGCTTTGATTCAACCTGGCGATACAGTCCTTGGAATGGATTTGGCTGCTGGTGGACATTTGACACACGGTGCTCCTGTTAGTTTTTCAGGGAAAACATACCACTTTATTTCTTACACGGTTGATCCTGTGACAGAACGCATTGATTATGATAAATTAGCCGAGCTAGCAGAAGAAGTGAAACCAAAATTGATTGTAGCGGGAGCATCAGCTTACTCACGTATTATTGATTTTCAACGTTTTCGTGCCATAGCAGATAGTGTCGGTGCTTATCTTATGGTGGATATGGCGCACATTGCAGGTCTTGTGGCATCAGGTCATCATCCAAGCCCAGTTCCTTATGCGCATATTACAACCACAACGACACATAAGACGCTTCGCGGTCCTCGTGGTGGATTGATTTTAACAAATGACGAAGCTCTCGCTAAAAAAATCAATTCTGCTGTTTTCCCTGGATTGCAAGGTGGACCATTGATGCATGTCATTGCAGGTAAAGCTGTCGCGCTCAAAGAAGCGTTGGACCCTGCTTTCAAAGAATATGGCGAAAATGTGATTAAAAATGCTGCCGCTATGGCTGATGTCTTTAATCAACACCCAAATTTCCGTGTGATTTCAGGCGGCACAGACAATCATGTCTTTCTTGTTGACGTGACAAAAGTCGTTGAAAATGGGAAAGTGGCGCAAAATGTCCTTGAGTCTGTTAACATCACGCTCAATAAAAATTCAATTCCATTTGAAACTTTATCACCGTTTAAAACATCAGGTATTCGTATCGGTTCACCAGCGATTACGAGCCGTGGCATGGGTGAAAAAGAATCGCGTGCTATTGCTGAATTGATTGTTAAGGCACTTGAAAATTATCAAAACGAAACTATTTTAGAGGAGGTTCGTCGCGAGGTTAAAGCATTGACAGATGCCTTCCCGCTTTATTAACGAACAGTTGAATATTATTTGGGTATTCAACCACAAAACTAATCATGATTGATTTATATATTAAACGCATTGTTATTCATCAATTTACACCCAACGATACTGAGCTGATCTTGTCAGACCAATTGTTGACAATCACGCCACGTATTGATGAGTATTTTCGTAAAAAACTAAGCAAAGTTTTCTCAGATGAAGCTAAACGTGGAATGTTTGCAGAAGATAATGTCTTTCTTAGCTATTTAAGTGATGATTTGATGGAGTCATCTGTTAAGATTGCCCAACTTTGGAAAGAAGAATTTGTCATCTCGGAAAATCAAAAAACAAATGATTTGGTTTTTATCCAATTTGACAAAGACGGTGTTGAACATTTTGCCTTTCTTCGTATTGCTTTGAAGGAAAATTTCACCCATATTTCTAGTGATAGTGAAAGTCCGATTAAGGTGACACAAAATAATCTGCCGTCAGCTGCGCAAACACCAGATGAAGCTTTGGTGATTAATTGCTCTAATCATCATTATTATTTGATTGAGAAGCGTGTCAAGCATAATGGTAGCTTTGCTAATTATTTTTCAGAAAATCTCTTGCAAGTCCAACCAGAGCAATCGGTGAAAAAATCGATAAGAATGGTTGAACAAACAGCGCAGAAAATTGCTGAAAGTTTCCAACAAGATGATTTTGCTTTCCAATCCAAAATGAAAGCTGCTATCCATAAAAATCTGGAAGAAGAGCAAGAATTATCACCAGAAAAATTGGCAGACCAACTTTTTGATAGTAATTTGACTGCTCGTTTAACTTTTGTTGATGAGTTAAAAGAAAGTATTCCAGAACCAATTCAAGTAGCAGATATTGACCATTCACGTCAGACGAAAAAATTGGAAAATCAGAAGTTATCCCTATCCAATGGTATTCAACTGATTGTACCTAATAATGTCTATGACGACGCTGAATCGGTAGAATTTATCCAAAATCCAAATGGAACCTATTCTATCTTGATTAAAAATATAGAGGATATTCAAAATAAATAATGTTTAAGTTCTTAGGGCGTCTAATCATACTGGGCTTTGTCATTTTTTGTGGTTACCAAACGTATGTGGTTCACAAAAACGTACAAAATGTTTTACAGTATAAAGATATGGTCAAGGAGATTTTAGACGACAACGATACCACCGCCAATGTTGATTTGGTCTTGGCGATGATTTACACGGAGACCAAGGGAGATGACGGTGATGTTATGCAATCAAGCGAAAGTTCAGACGGTGTTGCTAATTCCATTACGGATAGCCAGACCAGTATTCGTCAAGGCGTGACGGTACTTTCAGAAAATCTTACCTTGGCAGATGAAGCAGGAGTAGATGTCTGGACGGCCGTGCAAGCTTACAATTTCGGAACTGCTTATATTGATTACGTGGCAAAAAATGGTGGCGAAAATACGATTGCTTTGGCAACAGCTTATTCTCGTAATGTTGTCGCTCCAAGTCTTGGAAATACAACGGGAGAAACTTATTTTTATTACCATCCCCTTGCCCTTATCTCAGGTGGAAAATTGTATAAAAATGGTGGGAATATTTATTATTCTCGTGAAGTTCACTTTAATCTGTATTTGATTGAATTGATGAGTTTATTTTAAAATGACATGAGAGCTAATGCTCTATTAGAAAAGAGAAGAATGAAAGCATTAAGTCATTATTTTAAAGGGTACCTCAAGGAGACAATCTTAGGTCCCCTTTTCAAATTGTTTGAAGCATCTTTCGAGCTTTTAGTTCCGATTATTATTGCTAGAATTGTTGATACCATTATCCCTCATCATGATAAAAATCACCTTTATATGATGGTAGGGCTGTTATTTTTACTGGCAATTGTTGGGATGTTTGTAGCTATTACAGCACAATATTTTTCTTCCAAGGCTGCCGTTGGCTACACACGTCAGTTGACAAAGGATTTATTTAAAAAAATCATGGGCTTGAGTAAAGAGGATCGTGACCAGCTGACAACATCTAGTTTAGTAACGCGTTTGACAAGCGATACTTACCAAATTCAAACAGGTATCAACCAATTTTTACGTCTGTTTTTACGAGCACCGATTATTGTTTTTGGTGCGATTATCATGGCATTTACCATTAGTCCTAAAATGACGATTGACTTCTTGTTAATGGTGGTGATTTTGTTTGCGATTGTCTTTACCATGTCGCACTTGCTCAATCCGATTTACGCAAAGATTCGTCAGGCTACCGATAGAATTGTCAATATGACACGCCAGCAATTAGAAGGTGTGCGTGTGATTCGTGCCTTTGGTCAGGTTGTAGCAGAAGAACAAGAATTTGCGGCAGCCAACCAAGATTATACTGACTTGCAAATTAAAGCTGGTCACCTATCAAGTCTCGTAACGCCGTTGACTTATCTGGTGGTTAATGGCACATTGATTTTGGTGATTTGGCAAGGAAATCTTGAAATCGGTCGTGGGCTTTTGTCACAAGGAATGTTGATTGCTTTGGTGAATTACCTCTTGCAAATTTTGACGGAATTGCTCAAGATGACCATGCTTGTCACATCATTGAACCAATCTTTTATCAGCGCTAAACGTATCACAGAAGTATTTGAAAAGGATTCTGAAAATTTGGCAACTGAGCTGATACAAAGTGAGTCAGCATTTGCTTTGGCGGTCAAAGACATGACGTTCACCTATCCAACCGCTGCCGAGCCGTCGCTGTCACATATTGATTTTAGTGTGAACGCTGGTGACTTTTTAGGTGTGATTGGTGGAACAGGCTCTGGGAAATCAACTTTAGTCGAACTTCTCACTCATCTCTACACACCGCAAGAGGGAAGCTTAGCTATTTTTCAAAATCAGCACTCTCCTAAAACACTTGGGGAATGGCGTTCTTGGGTCAATGTGGTGCCACAAAAGGCAGAGTTATTTCAAGGAACAATTCGTTCAAATTTGATTTTGGGAATTCGTGATGAGGTGAGTGATAATGAGCTCTGGAGAGCTTTGGATATTGCTCAAGCTAGCGATTTTGTGTCAGAAAAAGAGGGACAATTGGATGCCAAGGTTGAGGCATTTGGTCGTAATTTCTCTGGCGGACAACGTCAACGTTTGACAATTGCGCGTGCGCTTGTTAGAAAAGCGCCGTTCTTAATCTTGGATGATTCGACATCAGCGCTTGATTATTTAACAGAAGCGAAGTTGCTATCAGCCATTCATGAGGAATTAAAAGAAGTGACTCTTGTTTTGATTTCACAACGCACTAATAGCTTGAAAGCAGCTGATAAGATTTTGCTGCTAGATAGAGGACATCAACTTGGTTTTGCCAGCCATGATGAGTTACTCAAGCAAAATGATGTTTACCGCGCTATTCATTACTCACAACACCAAGAAGAAAAGGAGGCGTAAGATGAAGGCAAAAAATCAAAATCATACTAGCCGCCGTTTGTTCCAAGATCTTTTATCACAAAAAGGACTTGTTCTTGGTGCCACACTTGGAACGATTGCGCAAGTCGCTCTGACCGTTTATTTGCCTATTTTGATTGGGAATGCGGTGGACGTTGTCTTATCTCCGAAATCAATTAGTTTAATTGTGCCAATTGTAGCGAAAATGATTGTTGTTGTCGCTTTGAATACCTTGGTGCAATGGGTGAATCCATTGATTTATAACCGTCTAACGTTTGGTTACATTTACACATTGCGTCAAAAAGTCATGGAAAAATTAAACCAGATGCCGATTTCTTATCTTGACAAGAAAAGTTCAGGTGATTTGGTTAGTCGTGTGACAACTGATGCCGAACAATTGAGCAATGGTCTGTTAATGGTGTTCAATCAATTTTTCATTGGTATTCTAACGATTATCATTACCATTGTGACAATGGCTGATATTGATTTGTTAATGCTTGGTTTGGTGCTAATTTTGACACCATTATCACTTTTCTTAGCACGTTTTATTGCTCAAAAGAGTTATCATCTTTATCAAAATCAAACAAAATCACGCGGGCAACAAACGCAGTATATTGAAGAAATGATTCGTCAAGAAAGTTTACTCCACACCTTCAATGCGCAAGATATGGCTATTGACACTTTCACGACGATTAATGATACTTATGCTGATTACTCACAAGGAGCTATTTTCTATTCTTCAGCGGTTAATCCGTCAACGCGTTTCATTAATAGCTTGATTTATGCTCTCTTGGCAGGAGTAGGGGCACTTCGGATTATGTCAGGCGCTTTTACAGTTGGGCAATTGACAACTTTCTTGAATTATGTCAATCAATACACCAAGCCATTTAATGACATTTCATCCGTTTTGTCAGAATTGCAGAGCGCCATTGCCTGTGCAGAACGTCTCTACGCTATTTTAGACGAAGAAAATGAGCCTCTTCCAGTAAAAGCTCAGCTTAACGCGGATAGTATCCAAGGACAAATTGAATTCAAAGATGTGTCGTTTGGTTATACTAGCCAAAATACCTTGATTAACCACCTTAATTTATCAATCCCAGCGGCTTCAAAAGTGGCTATCGTTGGACCAACGGGGGCAGGAAAATCAACTTTAATCAATCTTTTAATGCGTTTTTATGAAGTCAATAGCGGAGCTATTTATTTGGATGGCGTTTCTATGGCAGATTATTCTGTATCAGAATTGCGCCAACAAATCGGTATGGTATTGCAAGAAACGTGGCTGAAAGTTGGAACGATTCACGATAATATTGCATATGGAAATCCTGATGCTACACGCGAAGAAGTCATTGCTGCCGCAAAAGCAGCCAATGCTGATTTCTTTATTCGTCAGTTGCCAAATGGTTACGATACTTATCTGGCTGATGCAGGAGCGTCATTGTCGCAAGGACAACGTCAGCTGTTAACGATTGCTCGAATTTTTGTCAAACTACCAAAAATCCTAATTCTCGATGAAGCAACTTCATCTATCGATACTCGGACAGAAGTGTTGATTCAAGAAGCTTTTGAAAAATTAATGCAAGGAAGGACAAGTTTTATCATTGCACACCGCTTGTCAACAATTCAATCAGCTGATTTTATTTTAGTCATGGTAGATGGTGACATTGTTGAACATGGTACGCATGACGATTTAATGGCAAAACAAGGCGTTTATTACCAAATGCAAACAGCCCAAGCAGGGTAGAAAAGATGTGAAAGTTGTCATCGTTGTTTACGTAAATATAATTATGTAAACAGATGTAAGAATTTTTCGATTCTCAGTTTAAATTAGAAAAGAAACTCCCTTAGAAATCGCTATTCTAAGGGAGTTTCTTTGTATTCATTAGTGATTTGGTCCCCATGCGCTGACAGATTTTTCATTAACAGGAAAAACGCCATAGCCTTGCGCATCAATCGTGACCTCGGTCTGATTATTTTCTAAGGCGTCTGTAAAAATGTGGTTAGCCCATTTCTCGCCAACAAATAAGCGTTTTGAAGTAGCGTTAGCATTACTGATGAGTATAGCTAGTGCTGTGGGGTGTTCATCATCCCCAAGACAAGTCCACGCAATGCAATTTGGGTCATCAAAGTAATCCTCTTCCTGTCCATAGACAGCTGTTTGACGAAGTTGCAACAATTGGTCAATCTCGTTTTGGAAATTTTCTTGCGCAAATTCGTCAGAAATGCCGTAGTAATCACCATAGAAAATACAAGGCAATCCAGTCTGACGAAGTAGAATCAAAGCGTAAGCAGCAGGCTTAAACCATTCTGCAATGGTTGATTCCAAAGCCTGCCCACGTTGTGTGTCATGGTTATCGACAAAAGTAACAGCAGAATCTGGGTGATTCTTGACCAAGGTTTGGTCAAAAATTGTCCGCAAATCATAATCTTCCATTTCTTGGCTAGCTTCAAAGAGATTTTGATGAAGGCGGACATCTACCAAATCAAAACGATAATCGGTATTTTCCAAGTAATCGTTGTTAGACTGTTCATCACCATTCCAAAATTCACCAAAGACGTAGAAATCGTCGCCGTATTTTAATTTCATATCACGGATAAAATTGCCCATGAAGAAAGAATCAATGTGTTTGATAGCGTCTAATCGAAAACCAGCGATACCAGTTGTTTGAACAAACCAGTCTGCCCAATCGTAAATGTTTTTAATGACTTGAGGGTGTTTGAAATCCAAATCAGCATACATCAGATAGTCATAATTCCCATTTTCACCGTCAACTAAACCTTGATTTGCCCAACCTTTATTGTCGCCTTGAATTTGAAAAATTCCAGTTTTTCCAGTTTTGACATTATAATCTGTTCCTGTAAAATGATACCAATGCCACTCAAAATCATTATAGGTTTTATGCCGACCTGCAAAGGTAAAATTTGTCCAACCTTCGATTTCAAAAGGCTCACTAAGAACCTCTGTGCGGTCCTCTGGCACCACTTCGACAACAGTAAAGATTTCGGTGTGGTCAGCTGCTGCCTTGTGATTCAAAATCACATCCGCTAAGGGCTCAATACCATTTTCTTTTAAGCTAGCAATGGCAGCGAGATAATCGGCTTTAGTTCCATATTTGGTTCGAATCGTTCCTTTTTGGTCAAATTCTCCGAGGTCGAAAAGGTCATAAACACCATAGCCAACATCGCCAGCGTGTGTAGCCTTAAAAGCAGGAGGTAACCAGATTTTAGAAATGCCTTTTTGAGCTAGTTCGGGAGCATCAGCTGCTAATCGTTGCCAGTGTTTCCCGTCATTTGGTAAATACCATTCAAAATATTGCATCAGAGTTTCATTTGTCATAATAAGGCTCCTAGGAGAAAGACTTTTTTCTTTCATTTTACCAAAAAGATAAAATAACGCAAGCGTTTGCGTAATAAAAAATATCTCTTCCTATCAAAACAAGCAAAGAATTCTGGTATAATATTTTCTAAAATGATGTGAAGAGGAGTTTAGGAATGATGAAGAATTCTTGATTCAATTAGACTTTGAGAGAAACTAAAAAATCTGAGAAACAAATCTCAAATTTTTCAAGTTTTAAAGAAAATGTAGCGCCCATTCACCACCATAAGTGAGAATTAACACGTGTCCGATAATGGAAATTGGTTTACAAAGGATAATGATTTTTGAAAAAGTTTTAAAGGACATGTTGCTAAGCGCGGCTAACATCACAAGTAAATCAGCAGGTGCAAAGGGTGATATCATACATAAAATAAAAAAGATAGTAAATGATCTATGGGTGGCAACGAGTTTTTCATATTTATTGAAAGTAGCTTCTTTGACGAAAAGCAGGCAAAATCGTTTTCCATACCAACGTGTCAGTAAAAATAAAATAGTCGAACCAAGAATAATACCAATGCAACTCGTTAAAATACCAATAACTGGGTGAAAAGTCATAACAGCTAAAACCATGGTCAAACTAATAGGGACAATTGGCACAACAACCTGCATCATTTGTAGAAGAATGAAGAAAAGTGCTCCTAAAAATTTATCTTGCCCCACAAGCGTTTGTAATTTAGCCTGATTGGTTAGATAGCCATGCTGATAAAGCCAAATCACAAAGAGACAAGAAGCGATAAAAACAATAGCTGAAATGATGTGAATCAAACGTTGCACAAGTTTGTAATTGTTAAACAGAAATCTCATCTCCAATCTTACTTAATGATATTTATTGTAAAACTTTTTGCTAACATCAGTCAACTTTTTAAGATTCATTTATCACTTTTTTAAAATAGGTCTCAAGACGGATGTTTCCTATCCTAGAAAGTCATATAATATAACTATCCTAAAAACTTTTCATATAACTCCTAAGCAAGTGGTTTTCCAGCCGCTTGCTTTTTTTATCCTTCCCTCTGCAAGGACAAGGGATATCTTCTTTGGTAAGTCCCATTCTTGCTGAATCCAGTAAATAGATGGTTAAAATGGAATAACTGCCCCTTGGTGTCTTATTATCATTTTAGGAGAGTATTTCTGTTTAATGTATTGATCAAAATTTTTTCTTTAATTTTGTTAGTTAGGAAGGGTTATTTAACAAAACACTTATGATTATTTTCATATGACTAATTGTACTTTAAGATTTTATTGTTGATTTTTAAACAAAAAAACAAAAAAATAAACAAGAAAGGGTTTACAAATAAAAAAGGGTGTGCTATAATAAATGCATAATTAAATAAAGCAAGCGTTACTAAGCGGGATTAGGCGTGATCATAAATGAATTTGGAGAGACAATCATTAGACTTGTATTCTTTAATTTATATTATGATTACGCCTTTTTGCTTAGCTAATCAGGAGGGATTATGTACCAAATAATATCTTCTATGAATAACAATGTTACTTTAGCACAAGATGTGAATGGAGAAGAAGTTGTTTTGATTGGAAGTGGTATTGGATTTAACAAGAATAAAGGTGATACCGTCAATGAAGAAAAGATTGAAAAGATTTTTCATCTTCGAACAGAGGAATCAAAAGAGAACTTTATTTCTTTATTAAAAAATATACCATTAGACTTCATCACGGTTACCTATGATGTTGTAGATTGTCTGTCTAAGAAATATCACTATCCGGTACAGGAATATATTTATGTGACATTGACAGATCATATTTATTGCTCCTATCAAGCCCTTGTAGCTGGAAAATATAAGTCTAGTAGTCTTCCAGATGTTTCTTCCAAATATCCTATTCCCTATCAAATAGGGCAAGAAGCACTTGATATTTATCGTAAGAACTTACTCGAGTCGCTTCCTGATGAAGAAGTTAGCAGGATTGCTTATCACTTTATGAATGCTGAAGGAGTGATGATATTACAAAAAGAGAAAAATTTAGAAGTAAAGAAAAATATTTTACATTTAGTTGATGGTGTGCTGGAAAAGAACAATATCAAACGAACAAGTGAAAACAGTAGTTTTTATGATCGTTTTATGATTCATTTGAATTATTTTTTAGATTCTTTAAATCGAAGTGAAAACGAAAACAAATCATGGTTGGAGATAGAGAAGCAAGTACGATTAACTTACCCTTTAGCCTATCGAATTGGTAGTGATATTTATGATATTGTCACCCGAGAGATGGAGGTAGACAGTTATAAGTGTGAGAAAGTGTTTTTAGTTTTACATATACAGCGATTATTATAATAATGATTAAGGAGAATTTTATCATGAATAGAGAAGAAGTAACATTACTTGGTTTTGAAATTGTAGCCTATGCTGGTGATGCTAGGACAAAGTTGTTGGAAGCTTTGAAGGCAGCAGAGAGAGGAGAATTTGATAGGGCAGACGGGCTCGTAAAAGAAGCAGAGGATTGTATTATTGAGGCACATAAAGCACAAACAAATTTATTGACTAAAGAAGCATCGGGTGAAGATATTGCTTATAGTGTAACAATGATGCACGGACAAGATCACTTGATGACAACCTTGTTACTAAAAGACTTAATGCAACATCTTATTGAGTTATATAAAAGAGGAGTAAAATATGAATAAGCTAATTGAGTTTATCGAAAAAGGCAAGCCTTTTTTTGAAAAGTTATCACGTAATATTTATTTAAGGGCCATTCGAGATGGTTTCATTGCTGGAATGCCTGTTATCTTATTTTCTAGTATTTTTATCTTAATTGCCTATGTACCAAATGCCTTTGGTTTTTATTGGCCTTCGGGCGTTGAGGCTCTCTTGATGAAGCCATATAATTATTCAATGGGACTCTTAGCAATGTTAGTTGCTGGAACTACGGCTAAATCATTGACTGATTCTATTAATCGTGACATGGCAGCAACAAACCAAATTAATTACATGTCAACATTACTGGCTTCTATTGTAGGTCTATTGATGTTGGCAGCAGACCCTACAGCGGATGGTTTTGCAACTGGATTTTTAGGAACTAAAGGACTTCTGACAGCCTTTTTAGCAGCTTTTGTTACTGTGACTATCTATAAGGTTTGTGTGAAAAATAACGTTACCATTCGTATGCCTGACGAAGTACCACCTAACATTTCACAAGTTTTTAAAGATGTTATTCCGTTTACTTTATCAGTAGTTTTTCTTTATGCTTTGGATATTTTAGTGCGCCATTTTGTAGGTACAGGCGTGGCAGAAGCGATAGGTCAGTTTTTTGCACCACTTTTTTCTGCAGCAGATGGTTATGTTGGTATTACTTTTATATTTGGTGCCTATGCTTTCTTCTGGTTTGTTGGTATTCATGGTCCATCTATTGTTGAACCGGCTATTGCAGCTATTACCTACGCTAATATTGATACGAATTTAGCTCTTATGAAAGCTGGGGAACACGCTGATAAAGTTTTAACTTCAGGAACACAAATGTTTATCGTTACAATGGGGGGGACAGGAGCAACTCTTGTCGTTCCATTCATGTTCATGTGGCTATGTCAATCAAAACGTAATAAGGCTATTGGACGTGCTTCAGTCGTGCCAACCTTCTTTGGGGTAAATGAGCCAATTTTATTCGGAGCTCCAATTGTTTTGAACCCTGTCTTCTTTGTGCCATTTATTTTAGCACCGATTGTTAATGTTTGGATTTTCAAATTCTTTGTTGATACACTTGGTATGAATAGTTTCACGACTAACTTACCATGGACTACTCCTGGACCTTTGGGAATCGTTCTTGGTACTAATCTTCAACTTCTTTCATTTATTTTGGCGGCTCTCTTGATTGTGATTGATGTTATAATCTATTATCCATTTGTCAAAGTTTATGACCAACAGATTCTAGAAGAAGAACGTACAGGGAAGTCTAATGATTCTCTAAAAGAAAAGGTAGTTGCAAACTTTAATACTTCTAAAGCAGATGCTATTCTTGAAAAAGCAGGAGTAGGCAGTGAAGAAACACCTGTTCACAACAATATTGTCAAAGAAACCAACGTTCTTGTCCTTTGCGCAGGTGGGGGGACTAGCGGACTTTTAGCAAATGCTCTTAATAAGGCAGCTGCTGAATATGGCGTACCTGTTAAAGCAGCCGCAGGTGGATATGGTGCTCATCGTGAAATATTACCAGAGTTTGATTTAGTTATTCTTGCACCACAGGTGGCATCTAACTATGAAGATATGAAAGTGGAGACTGATAATCTTGGGATTAGGCTTGCTAAAACTGAAGGTGCTCAGTATATTAAATTAACCCGTGATGGACAAGCTGCTTTAGCCTTTGTGCAAGAACAGTTTAACTAATTAGTTAGCAATATTTGAGATGAGTGATAGTTCACCTCCTTTGACTATTATTCATCTCAAATGCTATTGATATCGAAAGGAAAAAATATGACAAAAACATTACCTAAAGATTTTATTTTTGGTGGTGCTACAGCTGCTTATCAGGCTGAAGGTGCGACTCATGTAGATGGAAAAGGTCCTGTTGCTTGGGACCAATATTTGAAAGATAATTACTGGTATACAGCTGATCCAGCTAGTGATTTCTATCATCAGTATCCTGTGGATTTGGAATTGGCAGAGCAGTTTGGTGTGAATGGCATTCGTATTTCAATTGCCTGGTCACGAATTTTTCCTAAAGGCTATGGTGAAGTTAATTCTAAAGGTGTGGCTTTTTACCATAAACTTTTTGAAGAGTGCCATAAGCACCATGTGGAACCTTTTGTCACACTTCATCATTTTGATACGCCTTTAGCTTTACACTCTAATGGTGATTTTCTTAATCGTGAAAATATAGATCATTATGTTAATTATGCTGATTTTTGTTTTGAAGAATTCTCTGAGGTTAATTACTGGACGACGTTTAATGAAATTGGTCCAATCGGAGATGGTCAGTACTTAGTGGGGAAATTTCCTCCAGGTATCCAGTATAATTTGGCAAAAGTTTTTCAGTCTCATCATAATATGATGGTTGCTCATGCACGTGTTGTTAAATTATATAAGGATAAAGGGTACTCAGGAGAAATTGGTGTTGTTCATGCTTTGCCAACTAAATACCCGTATAACCCAGAAAATCCTGAAGATGTCCGTGCTGCCGAGTTAGAAGATATACTCCATAATAAATTTATTTTGGATGCAACTTATTTAGGTGGCTACTCTGAGGAAACGATGAAGGGTGTTAATCACATTCTAAAAGTAAATGGTGGAGAATTAGATCTTCGTGAAGAAGATTTTGCTGAACTTGAAGCAGCAAAAGACTTAAATGATTTTTTAGGGATTAATTATTATATGAGTGACTGGATGCGAGCTTGTGACGGTGATACTGAAATCATTCATAATGGAAAAGGTGAGAAGGGAAGTTCTAAGTATCAGATTAAAGGCATTGGTCGTAGAGAAGCGCCAGTAAATATTCCTAAGACAGATTGGGACTGGATTATCTATCCACAAGGATTATATGATCAAATCATGCGCGTGAAAAAAGATTACCCAAACTATAAGAAGATTTACATCACAGAAAATGGTTTAGGCTATAAAGATGAATTTGTAGACAATACCGTTTACGATGATGCTCGCATTGATTATGTCAAAAAACATTTAGAAGTTATTGCAGATGCTATTGAAGCAGGTGCAAATGTTAAAGGATACTTTATCTGGTCATTGATGGATGTATTTTCTTGGTCTAATGGATATGAGAAACGTTATGGTCTATTCTATGTTGACTTTGAGACACAAAAGCGTTATCCAAAGAAAAGTGCTTACTGGTATAAACACCTTACTGAAACAAGAGTTATCCAATGATAATAGTCATTTTCTTATTATCCTATTGAAAAATATGATTGTATGCTAAAAGATAGTGAAAATCTACTGCTAAATGTATGAAAATATGCTACAATTAAAGAGAATACTGTTAGCTTAGTGCTGACTTTAATAGAAAGGGTAATAATGACTGACAATTCTAGTTTGAATAATGTTCAAAAAATCATTGTTCTTGATTATGGTAGCCAGTACAACCAATTGATTGCACGTCGTATCCGTGAATTTGGTGTGTTCTCAGAATTGAGAAGCCACAAAATCACAGCAGAAGAAGTGCGCGATATTAACCCAATTGGTATCGTACTTTCAGGTGGTCCAAATTCAGTTTATGCTGACAATGCCTTTGGTATTGATGAAGAAATTTTTGAATTGGGTATTCCAATTCTTGGTATCTGCTATGGTATGCAATTGTTGACTGATAAACTTGGAGGTAAAGTTGTTCCAGCAGGTCAAACTGGTAACAGCGAATATGGTCAATCAACACTTCGCTTAAAAGCAAATTCAAAATTATTTGCTGACACACCAGAGGAACAAACCGTTTTAATGAGCCACGGTGATGCAGTTACCGAAATTCCAGCAGGTTTCCACCTCGTTGGTGATTCTGCTGATTGCCCTTACGCAGCCATTGAAAATACTGAGAAAAACATTTATGGTATTCAATTCCACCCAGAAGTTCGTCACTCAGTATATGGTAATGATATTTTACGTAACTTTGCTTTCAAGATTTGCGGAGCTAAAGGTGATTGGTCAATGGACAACTTCATTGAGTTGCAAATTTCTGAGATCCGCAAAAAAGTTGGAGACCGTAAAGTTCTTTTAGGACTTTCAGGTGGTGTTGATTCATCAGTTGTTGGTGTTCTTCTTCAACGTGCTATCGGTGACCAATTGACATGTATCTTCGTTGACCATGGTCTTCTTCGTAAAGGAGAAGGGGACCAAGTTATGAATATGCTTGGTGGTAAATTCGGATTGAACATCATTCGTGTTGATGCTTCAAAACGTTTCTTAGACCTTCTTGCTGGTGTTGAAGACCCAGAGAAAAAACGTAAAATCATTGGTAATGAATTTGTTAGTGTATTTGATGATGAGGCAAGCAAACTTAAAGGTGTTGACTTCTTAGCACAAGGTACTCTTTACACAGATGTTATTGAGTCTGGTACAGATACCGCCCAAACAATCAAATCACACCACAACGTTGGTGGTCTCCCAGAAGATATGCAATTTGAATTGATTGAGCCACTCAACACACTGTTCAAAGATGAAGTTCGTGCGCTTGGTACAGCTCTTGGTATGCCAGATGAAATCGTTTGGCGCCAACCATTCCCAGGACCAGGACTTGCTATCCGTGTTATGGGTGAAATCACAGCTGAACGTCTTGAAACTGTTCGTGAATCTGACGCTATCCTTCGTGAAGAAATTGCTAAAGCAGGTCTTGACCGCGACATCTGGCAATATTTCACTGTTAACACAGGTGTTCGTTCAGTTGGTGTTATGGGTGATGGACGCACTTACGACTATACAATCGCAATTCGTGCTATCACATCAATCGACGGAATGACAGCAGACTTTGCACGTATCCCATGGGATGTGCTTCAAAAAATCTCAGTCCGTATCGTAAATGAAGTTGACCACGTCAACCGCATCGTCTATGACATCACAAGTAAACCACCAGCAACAGTTGAGTGGGAATAGAGAATATTATAAATAAACCGCATAAAACCAAGTGTTTTAGCGGTTTTATTTTTTATTCAACACCAATTTAACACCAAAAATAAAAAAATCGTCAAGATTGACTTGACGATTTGGAAACCAAATTTTTGTCAGATAGACTTCGCTAATCTAACAAAAATCATGGTTTGAAGTTAATAGTGTGCTGATTGCCATGAAATTTGCTCTCACGTATAAAGTTATCAGAAAGCTTTATTTGCCCGCTTAATCGATTAGCGACATTTTTCATAGCAGTAGGATGTAAGTGAGAGTACGTACCTAGTGTCGTTTGAATATCGGCATGTCCTAAGCGTTTCTGTATCTCTAGTGGATTCATACCCAATTCAAGCATTAAACTAGCGTCTGAGTGTCTTAAACCGTGTACATGTATTGCTTTAACACTGGCTATTTGGCTATGTCTTGATATGACTCTTTTTAGCGTTGATCTGATAACAGGTAAGTTATTCACTGAGAAAATGAAACTAATATCACCAATTTGTTCTTGAACAGATCTCCAGTCTTTTAAGATTTGCATAGTATCATCATCTAGATACAAAAGACGTGTGCTATCAGATGTTTTAGGTTCTGTAATTTCCCAGTCATCTTTATTTTTGTAATACATAGACTTATTGACAATAACAGATTGATTGACCCAGTCTATATCGCGCCATGTTAATGCTTGTAATTCACAAGTTCGGACACCAGTCATATAGAAGAACCAGAATGTAGTGAAATACAATAAATCATAAATATTATTCTTTCTATCAAAAGTCGAAATAAATTTCTCAAATTCTTCTTTAGTCCAATGGTCGTTTTTGGGTCTTTCCTTTTTCACGTTACCTACCATCTTTGCTACATTTTGAGTTAACATACCAAGTTGAACAGCTAAGTCTAAAACCTGCTTAAATACTTGAAAGATTGACCGAATATAATTATTTGATAGATTTTCTTCAAACAGACTATTTTGCCATTGTTTAACTCTAGGAGCTGAAATATCAGATAGTTTAAAGTTATCCCAATAAGAAAGACGTTTTATTTTTGATTTAGCCATATCAAATGTCCGCTCACGAACTTTACTTTGATAATCTGGGATAAAGAAGTCAGTTAAGAATTTATGGAAAGTCATTGTACTATTTTGGGATAAAGCCCCTTTTCCAAAATCATTTAACATTTTAGCTTGCCATAATTGAGCTTCTTTTTGTGTTTTAAAGCCGTTCTTAAATTTTCTGATACGTTTTCCAGTCTGTGAGTCAAAGCCAAGCGATACAGAAGCTCTAAACGTTCCATTTTCCATTGGATAGACATTTGGCACCTTAGGCATGATTAAGTGCCTCTACGGGCTTGTTAAAGTCCTCTTCATCAATTTTAACACCTAATATTTCTTCAACAGTTTCTAGTGGAACACGACCAAGTCCTTTGCTTTCATACCAAGTTAGTCCTTGACTAGCTAATTTTGCTTTAGCTTGTTTTACCAACATCATTGATTGCCAATCACTAAAACCTAATTTTTTTAAGTCGTTCTTAACTACAAATTTAGCCATAATAACCAACTTTCTATTTTTCCAACAAATGAATATCATCTGCTTTATAATACATTGGATTTCCCGTCATTGTAACTTGTAAATTATCAAAAATGACAGGTACTTCATCAGCAGACATAATATAATCATTATCAACTAATGGCTCAGTATGGTTAATAGTTACTTGTGTTGATTTTTTCTTAAACTTTCCGTCCTTAATAGTCACGTTATATTTCCAACCAATGATTTTATCAGTTGAAAACATTCTATCATTGCCATCTCTGTCTTTTAAGATTTCTCCATTTTCGTCTGTTCGTTTTTCCATTTCATATTTTGGAATAACCTCATCAAGTTCAAAACGTGAACCGATGTTATCTAATTCGAAGTCGCGTAATTGTAGCATTTTTGCCATACTAATCTCTCCTTTTTATATTTTTCTTTATTATAGGGATTAAATCTTCCCTTTGATTTTTTACAGCTCTTTCAATTAAATCAGAAGCTAAGTCAGGAGGATATTTTACTTTATCTAATTTTTCAAAGTTCAATAATTCTTCCTCAGATAACAAATTATTCTCCCAAAGAAATTTATATGCTTTATAGACATTGGCTGAGCCTTTCTTGGCATACCAATAAAAGCGTTTTGAAAGAGCGACATTCTCTTTATGAAAATTAATATTTACTGGTCTTGCATTCTTTAAAAATACTTCCCAGTTACGATATGGAATCGTAAAAAGACTATCTTCATAAAATTTGACTCTATTCTTTAGATAACCTTTTGTGAAATTTAAAATATTATCTTGACTTTCTAAAAACTCAAAAATAAATTTTTGTGATTTTTCACGTCTCAGCTCTAATTCAGTTCGTATCCATTTTTGGATTTCTTTTTTACTAACCTGTTGTTTACTAGCTTGTTCGGCTTGTTTATCATAAATACGTAGACGCTCATCATCTGACGGTTTACGTAAGTATAAAGTTTGTCCCACGTTTTCATCACCATAAGGGAGATAGTAGGTACTTTTACCATAAATAAACCGTTTTTTCTGACAAATAGCTAATAAATCATTTGGCGTAAAAAATGGTTTTTTATTGAAATCATCAATTGCCACATCTATCCGACGGATAGAGTAGTGGGAAAAATTGGTTACTAGATTTCTAAAAAAGTCTTTTTCTGATAAAGTATAGACTGATAATATATTTTCCCTATACCACTCTAATGCTTGACCTGACATAACCAACATAAAATTATTCTCTTGTCTTCCGAAATAGATACGAATATTACCATAAGTTAGGTACTTTTCGTATTTATAGTAACTCAAATTTCCTTTATCTTCGATAAAGTAATCTGAGTTCATAAATAAAATATCCTCAATTATCGTATCTATTGAAATAGTATCTAAAAACTGAATCTGTATCCAGTCAAATATACCTATTAAATTATCATGCTTACTCATTTTCTCATTTAATATCTATAACAAATTTTAACACCACAGTTTTTTTCCTCAAAAATCCTTTAAAGTCAATAATATCAAGGGATTGCAGAATTATGCAATTATCCCCGACCTGTCAATTTTTTGATTTTTTAAAAAATCAAAAATCGTCAAAATCCTTGCAGAACATGGGTTTACCACAAAAGGGCTGCAGTGCAGAGGGTGGTGTTACTAGGGCACCCTCAAAAATTTTCTCAATCTGGTAGAAAATATCGCCGTCTAACCGCTTGATAACCGCCGATAACCGCACAAGCTCCCGCTTAGTGCTATCGGCTATCAAGCTATCCGACAATATTTTCTACAAGGAAGTCTAGTATTAGTTTTGAAATAAAAATATAATATCCGCTTTTACTAGAATTATGGTAAAATATCAATATATGTTTTTTTGAAAGTCTTTGAAAAATTGCCGTTTTTCAAAGACATTTTTATACAATCATAGGCAAATACCTCATTTCTACTTGCCAAACTTTAGGATAGTTTGGTATAATTTGAATATACCTATTAGGTATGTTTTAATTATAACCTGACAGGTATATTTTGTCAACTGGAAACTTTAAGGAGGCAAAGATGACATTTGCAAGTGACAAATTGAAAATACTTAGGAAAAGGAAGAAGCTAACTCAAAACGAATTAGCTAATCTACTTGGAATAAGTCAAAAATCTTACAGTAATTGGGAAAATAATAAGGCTGAGCCAACTTTAGAAAATATCGTTAAACTGGCAAATATACTGGAAACAACAACAGATGAGCTACTTGGACGGCATGTTGACTTTGGAGATAGGGTTTTATTTAATATATCCAATTACAACTTAAGTAATTTAAAGGAATTTAATGAACAAGAACTTTACGATTTGAAGGCTACGATAGTACTTGAATTGTTAGATGAATCTATGAACACACTAACGGTTAAAAATAAGCTAACAACCAAAAATAAACTTGACAAAGATGAAGAAATCATATTAGATACAATAATCATGGAAGCAAAAACACTTGCTGATGAGATTATAGAATTTGAGAATTTCAGAAAATCAAAACAAAAATTTAAATGGCCTTGGCAGAAGGAACGTAGCACCAATTTAACACCAAAACAATCAAATACTACTAAATCAGAATAATATTTTGTATTAACAAGCACTAAAAATCAGCATTTCTAACCATAAGTTAGCGTGCAATTAGTGAGTGGGAATAATAATTTAAGTGTATCCGAGTCCCGGAAATCCTTGATAGTAAAGGTTTTTCCGGGATTCTTGTTTTTTACTGGCTACAAATTGGCTACATTAGTCCGGGCCGTTCATTCGCTGATAGCTTTTGCTGATGCTCAGCGTGCCTTGGGTGAAGTCAATGTCTGCCGGGGTGAGAGCCAGAAGCTCCCCTTCACGGATGCCGGTATAGCACATCGTCATAAACACCGCATAGCTTGCCGAGTTGGAACAGGCTATTGAGCGTATTCAGCAGCAATAGGTGTCTATTAAGACGGTGGAGCAGATTGAAGCAAAGTCCCTGCCACTGACCTTTAAGGTAGCGATTGAGAAAGAGGATTATCAGACGTTGGTGACAGCGGCACAGAAATAGGTGGTGCAGGAAAAGCAGGAAGGGAAGCTGAAAAGGCTGATGAAAGAGACTAGGAAAACGGTTTTAGAGCTGAAGGATACGAAGGGATTGGCGGAGTATAAGTCTACTCGTGGACAGGTTCGTAGTAGTCAGCTGGAACAGGAGAATAAAGAACTTCGTAAAAAGTTGAGTGGGTATGAGGAGGTGATTGCTCGGCATAACTTGTGGGGATATTTTGCCAAGAATAGAGAAAAAGCACCGATAAAGACTGATGAAAGATAGCGTTAAGTCGAAAATTATATGTATAAAATGTTTACTTGTGAAAATTTAAAAATCATTGACAAAATTATTGTCATACAATACTATTTATGCAGGAGGTATATAGGGATGGACGAAATTCAAAGAATGCAGGAACATCTTTATGCAGAAATAATTAAATACCCGGATGAGACTGAAATGTTGAAAAACATATTAGATGTTTTTGTGGACTATCCTGAAAAATACAAGCAGGAGGATCGTGAAAGTCTTATGACAAAAGCAAATTTAGTTACACCGTCAATTCTTGCAGGTACAGTAACAAGAAAAGCGGTATCTACGGAATGGATGCAGACCGCAAGTGCGCTTGGTGTGGCAGTTGCTATTGCAACAGAGCCTGTTGGAAATGGTCGGAGGTTTAATGGGGGAATGGCTTGTGAAAATTACTGTTGGTAGTGGTAAGAAAAATAAAGACAATAAGCAACGGTAGAGGTTTGAGCTTGGTATCAGACGCAAAATTTGTAAATTCTCTTATAGAATCAAAATGGAGGTGTGACCAATATGGAATATGCAATTATAGGAATTATCATTGTGGTAGTACTTGTTACCAGTATGGTAATTTCTAAAAAATCAAAGAAAAATGCATCTGATGTTGTAAACGAGGGGGTTAGGCATATTGAAGAAAAAACGGAAGTTCAGTTGGTTCCGTCAGAAAACGAATTGCAAGAACTTGTTATTCAAATGGAGATATTGCCTGCTGCAACCATCCCCGATGAGAACAAGCTGGTTGAAATCAGTGACAGTAGGGTTCTGACTCATGTAAATAATCTGATTCCAGGATTAGCTCAAGTGGGTAATGTTGTGAATAATGCGGTTCAGGCAGCTCAGGGCAATGGAGAGGTTCTTTATAGAGCGATTATTCCAGTCGGTGCGAAATTGACTGATTCGAAAGCTATGGGAGGCGCTGTTCGAGGAATTTATCACGGTGCGGATGGTATTCGAGGACATGCAAATTTGGTGGCTGTTGAAGCTCAAAAAGGTACGGCTGTTGTAGCGAACACCGCTGCTGCAGCTATGGGTGTGGCATCAATGGTTGTTGGGCAGTATTATATGACCCAGATTAACGCCGAGTTGGGCGAAATCAGTGATGGAATTTCCAAGATAGCAGATTTTCAAGACAACGAATATCGTAGTAGGGTGTTCTCGCTGGTTGCCCATGTGAAGAAGATTGCGGATTTCCAGATTGAAATTCTTGAGAATACTGAGCTGAGGCTTTCGAAGATTTCACAACTTGATAGTCTTGAGGAAGAGTGTACGCAGCTTCTTGGACAGGCTAATCTTGCTCTTGTGGGTTACACAGATAAGAATAATCTTGATTATGACGCTTATGAAAAAGAATTAACAGAAGTTCAGAACTGGTATATGTACCAGAAATCACTGCTGGATATGATCAACAAGATATCTGAGCTAAGATACACATTACACTTGGGTGCTGTATCCAGAGAACACTGCGTAGCATTGTTGCCTACATACACAAATCAGGTTGCGGAAACGCAGAAACGTTTGACTGGATGGCATCAGACTACGACTGAACGTTTGGGCATTGATATATCAGAGGTGCGCCGCAAGAGAGCTGGTTTTGATGGAGTGATACATTTCCTCCCGGGTTTGTTTAACGATAATCTGAAGTTTAGAACTATTGAAAAAGACACTGCAAGAATGATAGAAAAACAGTCTGCTAGCAACATACATGAATATGATACTTCGGATTTGTATGCAGAGGATGTTCAGCTGATTTCTAAGGATGGAAAGATATACTATTTACCAACTGAAAAATAAAATAGTATTTGGGTGAAAACTAATTTGATTGGAGAAAATATAAGGGCATAAGATTAACAAGCATCAGCACTCCTGGTGGGGGAGTTGCATGGGAATATACCAGAGCAGAGGGACACTCTACTCCTCTGCCGATATCCCAGAGCAAAAAATCAAAGTATTTATTAGCTCAATTTATGGTGTGAAGAAATATGATAAAGTACGAGCTGACTTAAAAAGTGCTATTGAGAGCACACAATTAGCTGATGTATACGTTTTTGAGAGTAACGGTGCTTCTACACTGTCTGCAGGATCCCATTACGCATGGGCATTGGAAGATAGCGACATTTGCATCTTCTTAATTGATAATGCAGACGGAATTAAGCCAGGGGTACAAACGGAAATCGATACTGTCAAAAAACATAATATTAAGTCTTTGTACTATTTCTGTGATGAAACACAAAAAGAAAAAACTCCGCTTGAACAAAGCTTGATGCCATAGCACTTCTCATTTGCATTGCAGTAAAATATCCTGAAGACTATACAAGAAATCAATGTATATATGAGAAACTGTTTGAGCAGCAGAAGGCTATTGAAGTTGCCGACAATTCGATTATTTCATCTAATATCGATGGCATTTCCTTGAAAATCGGATTGCAATTATTGTATACCGCCATGGGCAAAGATGTGTATGCTGATATACTCGAGTTGATGCTGTATATTCAGGGCGATGTTGCAACAACAATCACAGTAACTCATTTGATCGTTGAATATTTAGAGAATTCAGATGATGTTATTTTGCCATCCAAAATAGAGGCAGTTATCCTTCAGAATGTTTTACAGTGGCTCCATTCTGAATATACAGATATCAGATGGTATGCCACACGCATTCTTCTTACCATGTCTCGTAATCCGGAGAATTGCGGCATCGTAAACCATCAGTTGGTAAATCTTATTGATTCTGATAGCGTATTTATTAAAAACTTGATTATGCGATACCTTCATGAAATAAACGGGATTACTGATGGAACAAAAGAGTATATTATTTCCAAATGCAGTCATGATGCTAATTTCGTTGTTAGAATGGTTTGTGATGAAGTGGTAGAAGGCGTAGCTGAAGAGTAGAATGGAATATCAGCCGAGCAGCTACCCCTTGCCTGGCTGATGCTAAATTATGCGAAAATCAATTCTGCGTTGATGATCTCCTCTGCACGGTTGCGGATGTTGTTCATAGCCTTGCCCCATGCCAGCTGCGTTACAAGTAAGTCGAGCTTATTGCGAGCCTGAGTATCAATGTCAGTGAGATAGCTATACAGCATGCCGCTGAGAACGAGGTCATTGTAGAGCATAGGACGGTACTCTCTGAGGTATTGCTGGTGCTTCCTGTCCCAGATACCGATAGGGTGTACTTCTTCCTCTGGAATGACCAGACACGGCAGATAATAATCTCCATACAGTTCATACCAAAGACCGTTGCTGTTATCGTAGATGTATTTTTCCATATTGCAAACCTCCGTGTATCATTTATTTGCAGTAGTTCTGAGTGGCTTTGAGGTAAATCGGCCAGCGGAGGTTTGAACTGTAGCTGTGGCTACAAAACGGCTACAAAATTCTTAAAGACGTTCTGGAAAGCCTGAAATATGTGGATTATGTGGACGAAAAGCGTATTAACAGTGCGGTTTATCACGAGAAATTAAGGTCTGGTGCTCGAGTGGGAATAGAGAATATTATAAATAAAACCGCATGAAATCAATTGTTTCAGCGGTTTTATTTTTTGCTTAACACCAATTTGACACCAAAAATCACTAACCTTCAGTAATATTGCATGTTATAAGAGGAGGTACGTAATTATGATTTATACGATAGAATAGATTTTTTGCAACAATACCTTCTTTAGCATATTTAACAAGATTATTGCTATCTAGATTTACAATAAATTAAATACTTTTTAAGGAAATGATAAATAGCCAATATATTGTACTATCTAAAATAAGGAGGGAGATCAAATGAATATTTCAAAAATATTAGGAATGCTAAAAAATTAACTCAAGAACAATTTACAGAAAGAATTAACGTTTCAAGAAATGCAGTTGCAAAACTGGAGACTAATAGAGGATGCCCAGATATTCAAAATTTAATTAATATAAATGAAACATTTAATATTAGTTTAGGTGAATTGGTAAAAGAAGATAACTTAGTAAAAAACAAAATTATAGCAGAGAGTTTTTCAAGAAAGTTGCATTTTTGGTTCTATTGTATTTTCTAATCTTTCATAGAATACTTATGATTGGATTTCTTATTTCGACTTTTTTATGCTAGGAATAGAAATATATGTGTTTATAAAACGAAAAATTGAATTAAAAGATATAGCTTAGATATAATCCTGATAATTAGAATCAATACCTTCTTGTGCTAGTTGTCCTCGAAAGCCGACCAGATTTGACTAGCTTTTTTACATTGCAATTTTCTATTTGTTGCCAAAGCTACTAAAAAGCTTGATTTTGTCAGTTACTCATTAATTTTTTAGTATATTAAGTTATATAAATCATTTAAAGAGAGTTAACATAATGACATCAGAAGATAAAAAATATGCATAGACGGCGACTTGTTTTGGAAAAAGGTCAAGTTGTTATTCCAAAGCAAGGGATGTTTTTGGGATAAAATCAGGCTGTCTTTTGTTAATATAATTAGCATAACTATTGACAAATGGTAGAAAGGGGCTTAGCTTTGTACAATACAGAACTAAATCCTTATCATAATTGATTGTCCAACTTTTTGGGTCAGCACTATTGCTAGTGCTTTTTATGTTCATTTAGGGTTAAAGGAGTTTAAATTTACCAGCTAGGTGCATTAGTGGAAGAATTAAGGGCTTCTTCCCAGTCTGGATTGGCTAATTTACAAAGAGTAATAGAAATACCTGCCATATTTAAAGAGGTAATTAATCTTCCAAGCTTGATAAATTTAATATTTAGTCTATCGATATCAAGTAGCTGTAAAACATCGTTTGAAAAAATAAGTTCTTCTAAACGAGTTGTTGCTCCTAAATTATTGATTAAAAGAATATAGGGATCTTTAGGTTTCCACTTTAAATTCATCCTAAGTTTATTTATAAGTTCGTTGGCTAAAAGTTCGGATGAAATAAATTTCTCTGTCCGATAACCTTCCTCACCATGAATACCAATACCATAGGAGATAGTATCAGGTGCAAGTTTAAACATGTCATTTTCGTGATTAGGTAAATTAGCTGGTTTCGTTGCTACACCAAGTGTTGCCATTGATGTAGAAAGTTTTAGTGCCACTTGTTCAAGCTCATCTAAACTAGCACCGTTTAGGGCATAGTAACCTAAAATTTTATGTAGTAGGATAGTACCTGCAACTCCTCTATGTCGAGTTCTGAAGTTTAATTTTTCTATCGAGATATCATCGTGAGAAACAATATATTTGATTTTTATTCCTATCTGTCTCGCTAATGTAATCGCCTCTGAAAATTCTTTTAAGTCTTTCTCAAAGTTTTTTATAATAAGAAAAACGCCTTTTCCTTTATCAACAAACTTAATTAGTTCAAAAATCTGCTTCGCTTTTGGCGGTTCAAAAATAGGTCCGCTGATTGCCGCAGTTAACATGCCCTCACCTACATACCCAAAGTGAGCTGGTTCGTGACCACTACCCCCGCCAGAAATTATGGGAATAATATTTGAATCTTGTTTATTGTTATAAATCGCAGGTAAATTGGGAACTTGTGATAAAAAAGGATAAATGCGTACCAAAGCATCTATACTTTCTTGAAGAGCATTTTCTATTTGATTGTATATTTGACTCATTGTATTCTCCTAATAATTTTCAACAGATACCTGTATAAGTCGAATTAATCTCTGGGAATCAATCGGTTCAGAATTTTTATTAAGTATAAAATCTTTAAAGGTGTCAGCGAGTGCGTGACTGTGATAGGAAATAAAAAGGTCATCATCCTTTATAGATAATTTGGAAGTATCTGTATATTCGTTAATAATTTTTAAAATGATTTGCCGACAATATTCAATGAAATATTGATTAATATCATTTTGAACATTCATATTAAAAAGTTGTTGGTAAAAATAGCGATTAGTTTCAAAAAAATACGACAATTCTTTTAATAATTGTAACCCTGATATAAATTCTAAGTTATCAGTAACTTGTTCACTTAAATCGTTTTTGAAAATCCATTCCACTAAATCGTATTTATCCAAGAAATAATTATAGAATGTCTGTCGGCGTATGCCTGCCCTTTCCATAATATTACTAACAGATATTTTTTCAAATTCTTTTTCCTGTAAAATTTGAATAAAAGCCTGAGCAATCCTTTTTCGAGTGATAAGAGATGTAGCCATAATATTGGCTCCTTACTTGATTATGATATAAGTTTATCATAATTCACAATTAAAAAAACGGACAAAGCTTAAAAACTGTCCGTTCCTTTTAGTTTATACATCTTCTATAATGAAGTTGAAAATAAATCAAAAGGAGACGAAACATGAAGAAAATTATTAATGAACCAACAAAAGTAGTGGATGAAATGCTAAATGGTTTAGAGTTTGTACATTCAGACTTAGTTAAACGCGTAAAAGGTTTTGATGTTATTCAGCGTACCTCTGAAAAGACTGGAAAAGTTGCGATTATATCAGGTGGAGGCAGTGGTCATGAACCAGCTCATGCAGGATTTGTAGGTGAGGGCATGTTATCGGCAGCAATATGTGGTGCTGTGTTTACTTCACCTACACCAGACCAGATATTGGAGGCAATTAAACAATCTGATGAAGGCGCTGGAGTATTTATGGTTATAAAAAATTATTCTGGTGATGTTATGAATTTTGAAATGGCGAAAGATTTGGCTGAAATGGAAGGAATTGCAGTAGAAAGTGTTGTTGTTGATGATGATATAGCTGTTGAGGATAGCTTATATACACAAGGCAAACGAGGTGTGGCTGGTACAATTTTCGTTCATAAGATTTTAGGAAACGCAGCTGAGAATGGAAAATCACTATCTGAAATAAAGGAATTGGCTGATAAATTAGTGCCTAATATTCATACCGTTGGATTAGCCCTTAGTGGTGCAACGGTTCCTGAAGTTGGTAAACCAGGTTTTGTTTTGGACGAAAACGAAATAGAATTTGGTATCGGTATTCACGGGGAGCCAGGTTATCGTCGTGAAAAAATGCAACAATCATATGATTTAGCAAAAGAATTAGTTAATAAATTATTGGAAAATTTTGATGATACTGAAGGAGATTTTGGAATGTTAGTAAATGGTATGGGTGCAACACCACTTATGGAACAATATATTTTTGCTAATGATGTTCGTAAGTTATTAGATGAAAAAGGGATTAACGTAACATTCAAAAAACTTGGTAATTTAATGACGTCTATTGATATGGCTGGCATATCATTAACATTGATTAAGTTAGAAGATGATGAATGGCTAAATGCGTTGGAAGCACCAGTAAATACAATTGCTTGGTAAGAGAGGTAGAATTATGCAAGTAGAAACAGCAAAAAAATGGATGGTATTATTCAACCAGAAGATTCAAGATAATAAAGATTATCTTTCAGAATTGGATACCCCTATTGGAGATGGTGACCATGGTGGAAATATGTCGCGTGGAATGGCTGCAGTTGTAGATGAAATCGGAGAAAAAGAGTATGAATCTACCTCTGAGTTATTTAAAGCGGTAGCAATGCAGTTATTGAGTAAAGTAGGTGGGGCGTCAGGTCCTTTATATGGTTCTGCTTTTATGGGAATTTCAAAATCTGAACAAGACAGAGGAAGCCTTTCTGATGATGTTAAAGCAGGTTTGGAAATGATAAAAAAGCGAGGTAAGGCAGAAATTGGCGAAAAAACAATGGTTGATGTTTGGGAACCTGTATTAAAAGACTTGGAAACTAATTCATTAACAATCGACCGAATTAATGAGTATGTTCAAGCTACTTCTCCTTTAAAAGCTACAAAAGGACGTGCTTCATATGTTGGTGAACGTTCGATTGGTCATATTGATCCTGGAGCATTTTCATCAGGATTATTATTTAAAGCACTAATAGAAGCGGAGGAATAAAGATGTCTAGTACTGGTATCGTCATTGTTTCCCATTCTAAAAATATTGCACAAGGAATTGTTGACTTAATATCAGAAGTTGCTTTTGAGATTTCAATAACATATGTTGGTGGAACTGAAAAAGGAGAAATAGGGACAAGTTTTGAACGTGTCCAAGAAGCAGTGGAGGCTAATAAAGCAAATGTACTTCTGGCTTTTTATGATTTAGGTTCTGCAAAAATGAATTTAGAAATAGCAAGAGATTTTTCAGAAAAAGAAATTGTTATTAATAATGTTCCAATAGTTGAAGGGGCTTATACTGCGGCGGCTTTGCTGCAAGCTGGGGTAGAACTTGAGGAAATTTCAAAACAACTACAAGAACTGGAAATAAGTAAGTAGGAGAAATAGTTATGAAAGAATTTATTGGTGAATTTTTGGGAACCTTTATCCTTGTCTTACTAGGAGATGGTGTTGTAGCTGGTAATGTTTTAAAAAATACTAAGGAAGAAGGAACTGGTTGGAGTTCAATTGTTTTTGGCTGGGGAATTGCTTGTACAGTTGCTGTTTATGTGGCAGGATTGTTCAGTCCAGCTCATTTGAATCCCGCAGTGACAATTGCAATGGCTGCCACAGAATCTTTAGCATGGAGTAAAGTACTGCTTTATATTGTTGCACAATTATTAGGTGCTATGTTTGCTGCTGTTATACTTTGGTTACATTATTACCCACATTTTAAAGAAACCAAAGACTCTGGTGCAATTTTAGGGATGTTTTCTACGGCACCTGCGATACGCCATACCCCTTCAAACTTTTTTGGAGAAGCACTTGGAACAGCAGTTTTAGTAATTACTATCATGGCTATTGGTCCTAATAATGTTGCAGCAGGATTTGGACCAATTATTGTGGGGCTTGTAATCTTTGCAGTAGGTTTTTCTTTAGGACCAACCACGGGATATGCTATTAACCCAGCACGTGATTTTGGACCTCGCATTGTTCATGCACTATTACCTATCCCAAATAAAGGGGATTCAGATTGGGGATATGCATGGATTCCAGTGCTTGGACCAATTGTTGGAGGAACAGCAGGGGCATTAATCTATCAAATGCTACTGAATCATTTTTTGTAAAAACACATCATCGTCAATCAAGCCAACAAACGCCAGCATCAGTTGGTTGGGTTGGAAGACTAATAAAAAATAAAATGATAATTCACCTTATCTAGCTAAATAAACCGCTGGATAGGGTGCTTTTTTTACTACGCCAAGATATTATTTTTTTGAATTTAAATGATATAATAGAAATAACGAAACGTTTTCAGAAAAGGATTGAGATTTATGCCACTTCAAGACAAATATTCACCAATTATTGGAAAAGTAAATTATAATTCTTTCTCGGTTAAAGCTATCAAAGAGCTGGATTTTTCTGAGAAGGATGAACAATTAATTTTAGATTATCCAACAGTTTATATCATTGATGATAAAATTTCCGACAAGAAACATAATTATAATGTTTATGTTGGTGAGACAACTGACATTAATCGTCGGACTAAACAGCATTTAAACGATGATATTCGTAATGGTCGTGAAGATTTTAAAAAATTGAGTGACTCTTCCACTACTGAGATGTATATCATAGGTCACAAATATTTCAATAAATCACTTACACTAGATATTGAAAATAGGTTGTTGCATTATCTCCTAAGTTCGGAATCAGTAAAGAATGTCAATAATAGGCGTGGAAATCCTCAAAATGATTATTACACCTCTGAAATTATGGATTCAGTCTTTTCCAAAATCTGGCGTAAGTTACATTCATTAAACAATGTACTTTTCCCAATTGAGTCTGTTATCCGAGATTCTGCTTTATTTAAAGCATCTCCATTTCATAAATTGACGAAAGAACAAAAAGAAGCTAAAAGTAAAATTATACTTCAAATATTATCTAGTTTAACTCAAAACCTTGATGGACAATTAATTTTAGTTGAAGGAGAAGCTGGTTCTGGGAAAACTGTTTTGATGAGTAGTTTGTTATATGATTTATTTAATTCTAATGAATTCCCTGTATCTAAAGATAAAATGTCTATTCATCTTTTAGTAAATCATGAACAACAATTGACGGTCTATCAACAAATGGCGAAGAAATTAGGGTTAAAAAACAAAAACGGCATTGATGTTGTTATGAAACCGACAAGTTTTATTAATTATCAATCGAAAAATAATTTAAAAGCTGATGTCGTTATTGTTGATGAAGCACATTTGTTGCTAACTCAAGGAAAACAGTCTTATCGAGGAAAAAATCATTTAAAAGATTTATTAGCCAATGCTAAAGTTGTTGTAGCTGTTTTTGATGAAAATCAAATTCTTACAACTGAACAAATTTGGGAAAGTGCTGATTTAGCAGAAATGAAATTAGATGCTCAATGTGTGATATCGTTACGTGATCAAATGCGAATTAACGCTCAACAGTCTACAATTGATTGGATTCGAAGCTTAGTAGATGAACAAGTTATTTATCCATTCAGAAAGGATGATAAATATGATTTTAGAGTATTTGATTCTCCGCAAGAAATGTACGATGCCATCAAAGAGAAAGACCAACATCAAGAGAATGGTATCTCACGAATGTTGGCAACTTATGATTGGAAATTTAAACAAAAGGGTAAACCAGAAGATAACCAATATTGGAATGTGACAATTGGTGATTTTTCAATGCCTTGGAATTTACAACTTCCTAAAGATAAAGCAACTAAAAATCTTTCATGGGCAGAACAGAAGCAAACTATCGATGAAATTGGGTCAACTTATACTATTCAAGGGTTTGACTTGAATTATGCCGCAGTTATTATTGGACCATCTGTAAAATATCGTGATGGGAAAATTATTTTTGATCCAGGCGCTAGCTGCAACGAAAAAGCAATCCGCAACAGAACATTAGCCGATGGAACTAGAATGAAATTCGGTGAAACATTGTTAAAAAACGAATTAAATGTCTTGTTAACACGAGGAGTAAATGGATTATATTTATTTGCTGTTGACAAAGAATTGCAGAAAGCGTTGAAAGAGGCATTGAGGAAAGGAAACTGATTTGGAAAGCCAAATGTATACAGGAAATATTACATATAAAGACATTGAATTTGTTTTTTTATTTGATGGAAAAATTTTGCAATTAGTACCTCAGAAAGATAAATTTATGGAACTATTTTTGGATTTTTTTACAGAAAAAGATAGTTCGACAGGGCTTTGTCGTTCAAAAAGTGCCCCATTATTTGTTCAAGATGATATTCTAATAGGAAAGTGTAATGAAAGTAATTATCAAACTATTATATTTTTGCCGAGAAAAGGTAGTGTTTTTTCTGAAAATCAAAATAAGTTTGAGATAGAAATCAATGCTTTTATTTTATGTAGAGAAGGTGGTGAGAGTATATCATGTATGGAATTCTCTTGCCAAGAGTTAGATTATATTTATCCTATACACAGAGTGTATACTATTTCATACGAATCTAATGATAAAGAAATAATTTTGAAGGCGGAAAGAAATAATCCTAGAAAAATAAAAAATAGAGTTTTTAATTTAGAAGGAAGAGATATAGGATTACATTTTGGAATAACAACGAAAATATCCGAAAAACAGAATAATTCTCCTATCGTATTTAATTCAACGATGAGATTTGAATTTGAGCCAACTAATGATTATATTTTTATTTTACACTTATATGAAATTGCTAGAGAATTTATTCAATTCCTTTGCTATAGAAGAAATATTGTGTTTAATGGAGTTAATCTAATTTCAAATAAAGTGAAAATAGGTATCATGTATGAATCGTCAGAAATAATTTGTGATAGCAATCCTGAAAAGAGGGGATGTATTTCCGCTGATTTAATCGAAGAGCATGTTGTAGATTTATTAAATTGTATAGCCGAAGGTAACCTTTTTTTACGACATATCCCCAAAAATTATGAGGAGTCAACAGTAGTTGATATAGCTAGTTTCCTTTCTGTTATGACTGCATTTGAATGGGAATTTAAGAAAAAATATCCAAATTTAGATGACCAAAAGAGTCAGAAAACCATTCTCGCAGAAAATATTGTTGAGGAGGAAATCGTTAAATTAGTAGAGAGTTCAACAGGAAAAGAGAAAACGATTTATAAAAAGTTAAAAAAATCAATACGGAGTTTCACTCCTTTAAACCAAAAAATAAAGATTATTTTTGAAGATTTTCAAGACGAAATAGAGTTATTTGGTAAAAAGTTATACTTAAGAAATAATGAAGAGTTTAATATCAATAGTATTTCCTCTAGACTTGCTGAGCAAAGGAATGATTTTGCACATGGAAATTTGGATAAAGAGTTTAATCTTGCAACGATAATTGACATAATATTAATGGAATTTATTATCTATATAATGCAATTATCTTACTGTAGCATAGAAAGTGTTAATATCAAAAAAGCTATTAATGATTTATTTTTGCAGAAAATTATTTTTTGAACTTACTAGAAAAGGGGTATTATGCAGTATTTTATCGCTGATAAAAATAATCCTGACTATCTTTTGAAAGAATTAAATAAAAATGAATTTGATAATCTAAAGTGTTATCATTCAGCTTTTTTGAAGTTTTCAAATATATATGGATGTTATAAGAACTTTAAGGTATCAGAGCAAAAGTTGAAAGACTTTTTAGAAAATCAAAAATTTGAAAATTCTCTAGATAATCTTTTTTATGAAATGAGATATCTGTTTTCAGCAAACATTTTATTAGGAAGAATTTTTATTGACAATGTTAAATCTTTTGTTAGACAATTGAACTTGAAGGGGTTAAACACAGATATAAAGAGTTATGAAAAGCGAGATGAATTAAAGATGATGAAATTATTGAGAGATTATAGCCAGCATTTTTCATCACCATTTGATAATTTAAAACAGGAAGTTAGTTTTACTGAAGATACTTGTAGGCTAGAGATTTATACTTCTAAAAAGGAGTTGAGTCGCAATAAAAATAAAAATCAGCGTAATGATATTTTTCTTAATTCTCTAAAGAACGATGTAATTCCACTAACAGATTATTTCTACAGATGGTGTGAAACTTTAGATGAAATTATAGAAAAATGCAAACTACATTTTTTAAATTTTACCTCTCCTCAATTAAAAATATTGATTAGTCAATACTTTTCTATCAAAAATTATAATAATGGTAAAGTGACTCTCAATTATCCATCATATATCAAGAAAGTTAAAAATGGGATAAAGACATCATTTGGATTTATTGCACATGATCAGACTGATGAAAATTATAGATTTGATAGGGATACTTTAGAATATTTATTTGAAAATCTTTCAAAATAATTATTTAGCATTCTCCCCAACTTCACAGCTCTGCCATTTTCCAAAAGAAATAATCTCTCACTCCACTAAAAACTTCGGCAAAAATATGTTAAAATAAAGCAAGGTTATTTAGAACAGAACGGGAGTAGGTTATGGTTCCAGCGTATATTAGAATTCATGATGCGATTAAGAAAGAGATTGATGAGGGCGTTTGGGAGATTGGTCAGCGTTTGCCGAGTGAGCGTGATTTGGCGGATGATTATGAGGTGAGTCGGATGACGCTTCGTCAGGCGATTACGCTTTTGGTCGAAGAGGGCATTTTGGAGCGCCGTGTGGGTAGCGGGACTTATGTGGCTAGCCACCGTGTGCAAGAAAAAATGCGTGGGACAACCAGTTTCACCGAAATTGTGCGTTCGCAGGGTAAAACGCCGTCGTCACAATTGATTTCTTATCAGCGAAAAACTGCTAATGAAACGGAAATCCAGCAGTTACAACTAAAAGCGACAGATACCGTGGTGCGTATGGAGCGCGTGCGTTTTGCAGATAACGTGCCTTTGGTTTTTGAAGTGGCATCAATTCCAGAAAAACTCATTCAGTCTTTCAATCAAGAGGACATCACAGAGCATTTCTTCCAAACACTAACGGATAATGGTTATGAAATCGGCAAGAGCGAGCAAACGATTTATGCTAAAAATGCAAGCGAGCGCGTGGCGAATTATCTCAAAGTGCCTAAAAATCATGCGGTGCTGGCATTGACACAGGTATCCTATTTCACAGACGGACGACCATTTGAATACGTTCACAGCCAATATGTCGGCGACCGTTTTGAATTTTATTTGGAGAATAATTAAGGAACAAACCATTCTCCAAATGTATATCCTAGAGGAAGCCACGAAAGATTTGAAATGACAAGTCATAAAACAGAACCTTATTGGGTGTCTGTTTTATTTTTTTCAATATTTCTTATTAATCTAGGACGACTATTTTAAGATAAAAAGCAGATTATTTGAGAAAAGTAAAAAGGTAATATATACTTGTATCAGATACAAATACAAGAAAGAGGGCAGGAAATGGATACAAAATTTTCGGTTGCGCTTCATCTTTTAGTGATGATTAGTGAAAGTGGCAAAAATTTGACATCACAAGAGTTAGCTAAAAGTGTTGGAACTAACTCGAGTTATATCAGGAAAGTAATTGCTCTTCTGAAGAGCGCTGATATTATTACTTCACATCAAGGTAAATCAGGTTACCAGTTGGTAAAAGCTCCTAAGGATTTGACATTGTTAGAGATTTATCAGGCGACACAAGAAATAGCTCATATTCATTTGTTTCAAATGCATCAAAATGCTAATTTAGAATGTCCAGTAGGTAAGCATATTGAGAAAGCAGTAAAGCCTATTTTTTTCTCAATTAATTCTCAATTAGAAAATGATTTGTCTAGCCAAACGCTAAGTAATGTCATTGATAATCTATACCGCGAAGCAAATTAAAAATAATAATTCAAAAAGGAAAAAATTTATGAAAGCAATGCAATTAACAACATATGACAAAAATAATATTACACTTGATCTTGTTCAGGTTGAAAAACCTGAAATTAATGCCAGACAAGTGTTACTTAAAGTTACCGCAGCTGGTGTTAATCCACTAGATAATATGATTTCTCGTGGTGAAGTAAAACTAATCGTTCCCTATAAAATTCCTTTGATTCCTGGTAATGAAGTTGTTGGGATAGTAGAAGCAATTGGTGAACAAGTATCGGGTTTTGAAGAAGGTGAACGTGTTTATGCTAGATTGCCATTGGATAGTATTGGGGCTTTTGCTGAATATGTAGCTGTTGACTACTCAGCCTTAGCTAAAGTTCCAGATTATTTAAGCGATATTGAAGCGGCAGCTGTTCCTCTCACAGCATTGACAGTTTTTCAAGCATTTGAATTAATGCAGGTTAAAAGAGGTAAAACAATTTTTATTTCAGGTGGTACTGGAGGGCTTGGTGCCATGGCGATTCCCTTAGCTAAAGCCAAGGGGTTAACTGTTATTACGAGTGGTAATGCAGCTAATGAGCAGCGTGTGCTAGATCTTGGGGCTGATCGTTTTATTAATTATCAAACAGACGATTATAGTAAATTGCTTTCGAATGTTGACTATGTTTTAGATACTTTAGGTGGAAAAGAGACAGAAAAACAAATGACCATCTTAAAAAAAGGCGGACAGATAGTTTCGTTGAAAGGAATGCCTAATATAGCTTTTGCGAAGCGCATGGAATTTTCAAAATGGAAACAATTATTGTTTGGATTAGCAGGTCATTCATTTGATAAACTTGCAACTAAATATGGTGTTATTTATCATTTTATTTTTGTTGAAGCGAATGGTAGACAACTTCAAGAGATATCAAATATTTTAGCAGAACGCAAACTTAGACCTTCAATTGATACAGTATATTCTTTAGATGCTATCAATAGTGCACTCGATAAAGTCGCTAATGGTCACTCACGTGGAAAGACAATCATTCAATTTTAGTGAAAAGATAACATTGAAGACTTGAGTGACTATGATTTTTATTATTACCTTTATTAAACAACAGCCTCTACCAGGTTGTTGTTTTTTGTCAGCATGATTCATTTTTTACTATAATCTAGATTTTCTAAAAGATTTACCACATATATTAACCATTTCTGACTATTAAATTCAGCTAAATTATGGTAAAATAAGGGCTATGGAAATTGAAAAAACCAATCGTATGAATGCTCTTTTTGAGTTCTATGCTGCTTTGTTAACCGATAAGCAGATGAATTATATTGAACTATATTATGCGGATGATTATAGTTTGGCAGAAATTGCTGAAGAATTCGGTGTGAGCCGTCAAGCAGTCTATGATAACATTAAACGAACAGAAAAAATTTTAGAAGCTTACGAGATGAAGTTGCACATGTATTCGGACTATATTGTTCGGAGCCAAATTTTTGACGATATTTTAGAAAAATATCCTGATGATGAATTTTTGAAAGAGAGAATTTCCGTTTTGAGTAGTATTGATAATCGTGATTAATCCGTATTACTCACTAAACAGAAGAACATTTGTAAAATTATAGAGATACTTAGGTAGGAGAAAAGATATTATGGCTTTTGAAAGTTTGACAGAACGCCTGCAAGGGGTGTTTAAAAATATTCGCGGAAAGAAGAAGTTGTCTGAAAAAGATGTCCAAGAAGTCACAAAAGAAATTCGTCTGGCATTGCTTGAAGCTGACGTTGCTTTGCCAGTTGTTAAGACTTTCATCAAGCGCGTGCGTGAACGTGCAGTTGGTCATGAAATCATTGATACACTTGACCCAACACAACAAATCGTTAAGATTGTTAACGAAGAATTGACTGAAATTCTTGGTTCTGAAACAGCTGAACTTGAAAAATCACCTAAAATTCCAACAATCATTATGATGGTTGGTCTCCAAGGTGCTGGTAAAACAACATTTGCAGGGAAATTAGCTAACAAGCTGATTAAAGATGAAAATGCACGTCCGTTGATGATTGCTGCCGATATTTACCGCCCAGCGGCTATCGACCAATTAAAAACACTTGGTAGTCAAATCAATGTGCCAGTTTTTGACATGGGAACTGACCACTCAGCTGTTGAAATCGTGACAAATGGTTTGGCACAAGCCAAAGAAAATCACAACGATTACGTTATCATTGATACGGCTGGTCGTTTGCAAATTGACGAAAAACTCATGGAAGAACTCCGTGATGTTAAAGCTTTAGCAAATCCAAATGAAATTCTTTTGGTTGTTGATAGTATGATTGGTCAAGAAGCTGCCAACGTCGCTGACGAATTCAACAAGCAATTGGACATCACAGGGGTTGTTTTAACTAAGATTGATGGTGATACACGTGGTGGTGCTGCGCTTTCAATCCGCGAAATCACTAGTAAACCAATCAAATTCACTGGTACTGGTGAAAAAATTACGGACATCGAAACATTCCACCCAGACCGCATGTCTAGCCGTATTCTTGGCATGGGTGATTTGCTGACATTGATTGAAAAAGCCAGCCAAGAATATGACGAGAAAAAATCATTGGAACTCGCAGAAAAAATGCGTGAAAATACCTTTGATTTCAACGATTTCATCGACCAATTAGACCAAGTTCAAAACATGGGACCTATGGAAGATTTGCTTAAAATGATTCCTGGTATGGCAAACAACCCAGCGCTAAAAAACTTTAAAGTTGATGAAAAAGCTGTCGCTCGTAAACGTGCTATCGTGTCATCAATGACACCAGAAGAACGTGAAAATCCTGATTTGCTCAACCCAAGCCGCCGTCGCCGTATTGCTGCAGGTTCAGGAAATAGCTTCGTTGAAGTCAATAAATTCATTAAAGATTTCAACCAAGCAAAACAAATGATGCAAGGTGTCATGTCTGGTGACATGGAAAAAGCAATGAAGAAAATGGGAATCAACCCAAATAATCTCCCTAAAAATATGCCAAACGGTATGGATATGTCGTCACTTGAAGGTATGATGGGCGGTAATGGTATGCCAGACCTTTCAGCACTTGGTGGCGGAGATATGGATCTTAGCCAAATGATGGGCGGCGGTCTAAAAGGGAAAGTCGGCGAATTTGCGATGAAACAATCAATGAAACGCATGGCAAATAAAATGAAAAAAGCGAAGAAAAAACGCCGTAAATAATGTTAGATAAAACAAACGAAGCTGAAATAACAATCTAGCTTCGTTTTTAGTTTGTTTTTGTTAATTTACTAAAAATAAAGTTTTCAAGACATCCTTTGATTTGATTCAGTAAATTTCTCATAACATTTTTCCGAAAAACTGTAATTTTCTTGAAAAATAAATCAGCCTGTGATATACTCCTATTATAAAGACATCTCAGGAGAATTTTAGATGAAACGTGAAAAATTACTTGAAAAAATTGATGAACTTAAAGAAATAATGCCTTGGTACGTCTTGGATTATTACCAATCAAAACTTTCAGTTCCTTATAGCTTCACAACTTTATATGAATACTTAAAAGAATATCGCCGATTTTTCGAATGGCTTTTGGATTCTGGAATTTCAGATGTTACTAAAATTGCTGATGTTGAGTTAACAACCCTGGAACATCTTTCTAAAAAAGACATGGAATCATTCATCCTTTATCTGCGTGAACGTCCTTCTTTGAACACTTATTCAACAAAACAAGGTGTCTCACAAACAACGATTAATCGGACGTTATCAGCACTTTCAAGCCTGTTTAAATACCTAACAGAAGAGGTCGAAGATGAAAATGGTGAGCCCTACTTCTATCGAAATGTCATGAAAAAAATCGCTACTAAGAAGAAAAAAGAAACGCTGGCAGCTCGAGCTGAAAATATAAAAGGCAAACTTTTCCTAGGTGACGAGACCATGGCATTTATCGACTATATCGATACAGAGTATCAAAATAAGCTCTCTCACCGCGCCCTCTCCTCCTTCCAAAAGAATAAGGAGCGTGATTTAGCGCTTATTGCTCTTCTGCTTGCCTCTGGTGTCCGTCTTTCAGAAGCTGTTAATCTTGATTTGAAAGACTTAAACCTTAATATGATGGTTATCGAAGTCACTCGTAAAGGTGGAAAACGTGATTCTGTCAATGTTGCTAACTTTGCTAAGCCTTATTTAGAAGCTTATTTACAAATCAGAGCGCCTCGCTATAAGGCGGAAAAACAAGACCAAGCTCTCTTTTTAACAGAATATCGCGGTGTTCCTAACCGTATTGATGCTTCAAGCGTTGAAAAGTTAGTTGCTAAATATTCTCAAGATTTCAAAGTTCGTGTAACACCCCATAAACTGCGCCACACACTTGCAACACGTCTTTACGATGCTACTAAATCACAAGTCCTAGTTAGCCACCAATTAGGACATGCCAGCACACAAGTTACCGACTTATACACCCATATCGTCAACGACGAACAAAAAAACGCTTTAAATAAGCTTTAAAAATTAACCTGAACTATTAATAAGTTCAGGTTTTTTATCATCTCCTTGCTGACAAATAAATAATGAATGTTCTAAATGTGTTTTACATAAATAATATTATGTAAAACTAAACTTCAAGTGGCATGAAATTGCCGACAATCTTACCAATGATTTGAGGATTTTCATCATAAGGCGCGAATTTATCGGCGTAGTGTTTGTTGAGTGAGACTAAACGAAGTCCGTCCTCTTCTCGATAAACTTTCTTAATATAAGTTTGCCCATCCCAATCAACAGCATAGATAGCACCGTCATAATCAAAACCTGTTTGCTTAATCAAGACAACCTCACCATTTAAATAAGTTGGTTCCATTGAATCCCCAAAGACCCATGAAGCAAAGTCATGGTCAAGTTGTTCATCATAAAAAACAGTATCATAATTACCGTCACCAAAATAAGAATATCCAGTACCTGCAGATAATTTTTCAAAAACCTTGTAAGCATAATATTTAGGCAACTGAACTATTTTTTCTTGCTCTTTGAGTAAATCGTCAGCATAATTTTCGAGTTTGTGACGATTGTCTTGATTGAGTTTGAAATAGGTATCAACAATGTGATATTCAGATACAAAATAAGTTTCCTCGACATCGAGCAACCGACTCAAGAGGTTAAGATTTTTTTGATTTGGCTTTGTTTTGCCATTTTCCCAATTAAAGTAGGAAACTCTAGAAATATTAAGTAATTTAGCTACTTCTGCCTGTGAGTAACCTTTTTCTTCTCTAATATTTTTTAACTTTTCTCCAGAAAACATAAGCTCCCTCCTTGTTAGTTTATAAACTAACAATATTATAAAAAAATAAACCTAAAAAAGCAAGGGCTTAGCCCCTACTTCTGTTAATTTTTATGTGATGAAATTTCAACTTGTGTTCCTTTATCGATTTGACTATCGATAGTGATGTTTAGGTTAAGGGTGTCTAAGACTTGTTTGGTCATGTACAGCCCTAGACCGGTTGCTTTTTGGTGTTCATGACCGTTAAATCCAGTAAAACCTTCGTCAAAAAGACGTGGTAAATCTTCTTCTAGTATTCCAATACCATCATCAGATATAACGATATTTCCATCGCTTATCCTAATGATAATTGTTCCGTCTGTTTTGGAATACTTAACGGCGTTATCAATAATTTGTGAAATAGCAAAGCTTAGCCATTTTCGGTCAGAACTCAGCTCCCAATCACCAACAACCTCAACAGAAAGATTTTTTAGCAAACACGGAATACGATATTTTTTGATAATCTTTGTTGTAACATCCTTGACAGATAGTTTTTCAAAGCGAAAATCGTCTTTGTTTTGACTGAATTTTAAATAAGTCAACAACGTATCAAGATAGTTTTGAAGTCGTGTCAATTGTTGCTGTACTTCGTTTGAGTCGAGTTGGTCAGTCTGTGCCATTAATGAAAGGGCTGATATGGGAACTTTCATTTGATGTGACCACATTTTGACAAGATTTTGCAAATTTTCAGTTTGCGTCTTTTCAGCTAGTAATTCATTAGCGCTAGTTTCTTTTAGTTTGATGATAATATCTTTATAAGCAAGTTCTGATGGCAATTCTAATTCATCCAATTCTTTTACATAAATAAAATGATGTAAAATAGATAATTTCTGCTTAAATTTAAGGTATTGCCAAATGCTGATAAAGATTAAAATCGTGAAATTAATTAAAATACTAACTTTAAAGTAAGCTAATGGCAGGCGATATAAGGCAAAAATAACAATGAATAATATACTTAAAAGGATATAAGTTAAATACCAGACGGAATATTCTTTAAAAAATTGTCGAATCATTTTAGAAGGTAGCCAACTCCTCTCACGGTGTGAATACGATCGAAACCTAATGGTTGTGTTTTCTTGCGGAGTCGTGTTATGTTAACACTAAGGGTGTTTTGGTCAATGAAACTTTCATTTTCCCAAAGCTTCTCGAGTAATTCCTCTTTGGGAACGACTTGATTTTGATGTTCAAAGAGAATTGCTAAAATCTTATTTTCTGTTGGAGATAGGGTGATATGGTCGTCACCGTTTGACAAAATCCCGTCACGTGATAGAGAAAAATATTCTAATTGGTAATTATCCGAGGTAAACTGGTAAGCACGCCTTAAAAAAGCTGAAATTTTGGCATCTAAAATCGTTAGAGAAAATGGCTTTGACACAAAATCATCTCCTCCCATATTAAGTGCCATGACAGTATCCATTTCATCATCACTAGATGAGATAAAAATAATCGGCAATGTCATGCTTTTACGAATTTCTGTTGTCCAATAAAAACCATTAAAATATGGCAACGTGATATCAATCAAGATAAGGTCAGGTTTGATTTCTTCGACTTCCTGCTTGATAGCTCGAAAATTAGTGACACTAAAGACATCATAAGTTTGACTAAGATGTTGTTTTAAAAGTTTAACGATAGTTTCATCGTCCTCGACAATATAAATCTTTCCTTGTTTCATAGTCTTATTGTAACAAAAAATGGTCATCACGACCATTTTTTAGTAAAAATTTTCAGACTCTTTCAAATGACTGTTCGAAGATAGGAGTTAACGTTCAATAATTTTATAGTAAGTTCTACTTGTGAATTTATAGATGAAGAAATAGATTATGGTGATGCTTAGTATTGTAATACCACTGACGGTATAAATCATACTTGAGCTTGTTACTCCAAACAAGAGCAACATTTGTTTTAGCATGACAAGCGCTACGGCGAAGTGTAAAACTGCAAAACCGAGTGGCATAAAGAATACGAGTAGAATTTGAGAATTAATTGCTCGTTTCACCTCTTTTTTGCCCATTCCCACCTCTTGCAAAATTTTATACGATTTTTTATCTTCAATCCCTTCAGAACGTTGTTTATAGTAAATGATTAAGGCTGCACCAAGCAAGAAACTAATACCAAGTAAGAATCCTGTAAAGAGAAAGCCACCTGTAAAGCCATACATGCCCTCAAGGAAAGATGATTTGGTATCGACAATTCCTGTTGCTGCGTTGCCATCTGAATCAAGATATCGACCTGTTTCGTCTGAAATGTAACCGTCATTATTTGTAATTTTAGCGATTTCGGCTTTAGAAAGGTCAGCATAACCAGTGAAATTACTTCGGAATTGGAGATTATGTTGAGTAAAGAGCTCTTGAAGTTCATTTAAAACATTTTTATCACTAACGATTAACAACGCTGGATTATAAGTATTAGCAATATCAGGGAATATAACACTTCTTAGATTTTCGACATTGTCAAATTCTTTTCCAAAAAGAGTTAATTTTTCCAGTTGGCTATTTCCTTTTTGAACATAGAAAGCAGTTTGATTTTTTTTTAAAGTTGGTAGGCTATTACCCAAATCTTTAAAATCATCTTGGGTCATGATATATATATACCCCATTTTTGCCAAATCAGGAGTTTCTACATCTTGGTCTGTTATTGTGATTTCTTTATCGGTTGATACTGGAATATCTGAGAAGCCAGTATAGTAGGTGATGTAGTCACTTTCTGGTTTATCTAATTTATCGATAACTGCTGTTTTGAAAAAAGCTTCCGCATCTGTATCAGGCGTTGAATAGATTGTAATTTGAGTGTCTTTTGGGAACATATCGTCAGCTTGTTTTTGAGTATTGACATACAAAGACGTTGTTGTGGCAATCGTTACAAAAGCCATAACGGCTAGTAGCGTAATATTAGCAAGTCCGACAGCATTTTGTTTCATTCGGAAAATCATTTGTGCTGTGGTTACGAAATGTTCAGGTTGGTAAAAATATTTTTTGTTTTTACGACGGCGTTTTAGGTACCAAGTCATAAAACTGATGTAAAAAAGGTAGGTTCCAATGATAACAAGAACAACCGCGATAAAGAAACGATATAGGACGACAAGCGCAGCTATTCTCGTTGAAGAAATTGAAAGATAATAACCTGAGCTTAAGCAAATGATGCTTAACAACGCAAAGAGAATATTGCCACGTGGCTCTTTTTCACCCTGTTCTTGCCTCCTAAATAAAGCTAGTGGCGATGAACGACGGATATTAAAGAGGCTGATAAGTTCTAGGAAAAAGAAGATTGCAGCGAATGCAAACGCTGTGCTAATAAACGCTGCTGGTGATAAAGTCATTACCAACTGATTATAGTGTAAAAGATTAATAAAAATCAAATAAAACAATTGTGAAAAGACAGCTGATAAAAGGCTTCCTAGGATAATCACACCCACAAAAATAACAATCAGTTCAATAGTCGATACAAGACTGATTTGAAACCTGTTCATCCCAAGGATGTTATAAAGCCCGAATTCCCTACTTCTTTGTTTTAAAAGGAAATTATAACTATAAATCTCCATGATAATCGAGAAGATAAAAAGGACAACAATGGATAAGCCGAGTGTTACGGCACCATATGACATACTTTTTCCAACAGGGCTAAATAAAATCAGCAAAGTTGAACAATTTAGAAGAAATAAAATGGTGCTTGTGAGTAAAAATGGTCCAAAAATATTGACAGATTTTTTGAGGTTTGACCAAGCTAATTTAGCATAGAACATATTACTCACCTCCAAGAAGTGCGCTCATTGCAAGTGAAATATCCTTGTTGAATTCTTGATTGGTTTTGTTACCACGATAAATTTGGTGGAAAATGCGACCATCTTTGATGAAAAGGACACGTTTAGCATGACTAGCGGCGTTTGCTGAGTGTGTTACCATAAGCAATGTTTGACCGTCATTATTAATATCCTCAAAAAGGTTTAGAATATCTTCAGAATTGCGATAATCTAGTGCTGCTGTTGGTTCATCAGCTAAAAGTAACTGCGGATTTGTGATAAGGCTACGAGCGATAGCAACACGTTGCTTTTGACCGCCAGACAATTCAAATGGGCGTTTTGCTAACAAATTTTCAATATGAAGTTTTGGAGCGAGTGTTGCTAGTCTATTTTCCATTTCTTGGTAGTTAACACGACCAAGTACCAATGGTAAGAAAATGTTATCCTTGACAGAAAGCGTATCTAATAAATTGAAATCTTGAAAGACAAATCCGAGATTGTTTAAACGAAATTCTGCTAATTGGCTTTCTTTGATTTTTGTGATTTCTTTCCCATTTAGAATAACAGAACCTTTTGTTGGCTTTTCCAGAGTTGCTAAGATATTAAGCAGGGTTGTTTTCCCAGAACCAGATTCTCCCATGATAGCGATAAATTCATTTTCATCTACTTTGAAATCAACATCTTGTAAAGCACGTGTTACCTCTTTTGAAAAACGTGTGCGAAAAACTTTTTCTAAGTGATTAATCTCCAGTAACATAATTTCTCCTTTGTTTCATTATACCTTTTTTCGATTAAATAAAAACTCTAATTGGAATGTTTTTGCTAAAAAGCAATTAATTTAAATTTAGTATTTTAGTACTAAGGGTGTTTTAAAGGCTTTCTTCCACTCCAATACCAAAGAGCGAGACTTATTACTCCCACTACTACGATAAGAAGAATTGTAATAAGACTATAAAAAACTATCATTTTAAAAACCTCCTCCTATTATTTTGTGATACGGAGGGTGTACCAGACCATATAAGTAATGGAACCTAAAATAACCATGACTAACCAAATTAGAAGATTACTCCATAAATTGATATGTTTTTTGATTTCTTGACTCATATGACTGCTCCTCTCTTATTGACAAGTTTATTTTATCGAAAATTAGGTAGTTACTTCCTTACAATTTGAACGTCAAATCTTACAAAAATGTAAGGTTGCTTTCTGGCAACAAAAAAGCCCAAAACAAACGTTTTAGGCTTAACAGTTACTACTTACTTACTCATTGATTGCTTGTGCTATTTTTGTAAGGTATGCGTGGCTTTCAAGTTGTTTAATGGGTTTGTTTAAATCTTTTAAAATACTTGTGGCATGTTCGTTGAATAACGGCAGAGATTCTGCCCAATGGATTTTTCCTTGACCTAGTGTCAAACTATCATGTCTTTTACCTAAAGAGTCAACTAAATGATAGTGAATAATAGTCTCTTTCAAAGTTTCTAGTGAGCGTTGTAAAGCATTATTATCCCCATGCAGATAAATGAAAGCATGAGAAACATCATAAGTAAGTGGATAGCCTTTTTGAGCTAACAACTGGTCGAATTCAGGCTTGCCAAATGAAAATAGTTTTGAAATACCATTTTCAAAGATGTGAAAAATTCAAAGACATCTGGGTGATATTTTAGGCGACTTTCCATTTGCTCCAAGTCGCAACTAGCTTTTAGTCCTAATTGAATTGGAAACATTTTGTCACCTCTTTTAATATAGTATTGGAATACTAAACGTTAAGATAATCTTGCAAATCGTTTAAAGCACGTTCAGCAACTTTTTCATAACGTTCTTTTTTATCACGGATACGTGGTCCGTCAAGCTCTTTAACAATACCGAAGTTAACATTCATTGGTTGGAAATGTTTACTTTCGGCATGTGTAATGTAATGTGGAAGAGAGCCGATAGCAGTCGTTTGCGGGAAGATAACCACTTCTTCTCCTTTAAAACGACGTACAGCGTTGATACCAGCAACTAGCCCTGAAGCGGCTGATTCCACATATCCCTCAACCCCTGTCATTTGACCAGCAAAGAAAAGGTCTGGATTTTGGCGTGTGGCAAATGTTTCAGTCAAAAGATTTGGAGAATCCATGTAAGAGTTACGGTGCATTACGCCATAACGGACAAATTCGGCATTTTCAAGACCTGGAATCATGCGGAAAACACGTTTTTGCTCACCCCATTTAAGGTGTGTTTGGAAACCAACGATGTTAAAGAGACTACCAGCAGCATTATCTTGACGTAATTGAACAACGGCATATGGTGTCTTGAATTCACCGTCACGAGGTCCTTTGTAGTCATCTGGGTATTCTAAGCCAACAGGCTTCATTGGACCATAGAGCATTGTTTTAATGCCGCGTTTTGCCATAACTTCAATCGGCATACAACCTTCAAAATATTTTTCTTTTTCAAAGCTATTAAGCGGAGCTTCTTCGGCATTGACAAGCGCTTCATGGAACGCCATAAATTCCTCTTTGGTCATTGGACAGTTAAGATAGGCAGCTTCTCCTTTATCGTAACGTGATTTCAAATAAACCTTGTCCATATCGATAGAATTTTTATCAACGATTGGCGCTGCGGCATCATAGAAATAAAAACCGTCGCCACCGTTCAATTCATGAATTTTTTCAGCAAGTGCATCTGATGTTAAAGGACCACTAGCGATAACAGTAATGGCATCAGTTGGAATTTCTGTGATTTCTTCACGAATGACTTCGATAAGTGGGTGATTTGTCACTTCATCTGTCACCATTTGTGAGAAACCGTCACGATCAACCGCTAAAGCACCACCAGCGGGGACGCGCGTGCTTTCTGCTGCCTTCATGATAACAGAGTCTAGACGACGCATTTCTTCTTTAAGCAGACCGACAGCGTTTGTTAAGCTATCACCGCGCAGCGAATTTGAGCAGACCAATTCCGCAAATTTATCTGTTTTGTGTTGTGGTGTTGCTTTCTTACCACGCATTTCATAAAGTTTTACTGGAATGCCACGTTTAGCAATCTGATATGCAGCTTCAGAGCCCGCTAAACCAGCTCCTATAACGTTAATATATGATGATTGAGACAATATACTAATACCTCCAAAAACAAGCTTAGGAAGCCCTAAAACTCATTTTCCAGATAAGGGAGAAAGCCCTTATCCAAATCTTTCTAATTTTGATACTTGATTATCATAACATAAATTTTGTGAAACTCAAATAATATTATATAGTTTATTTACATAAATAAAAATATGTAAATAAACTATTGATTATCCTTTTTAATCATATTCTGATATTGTAAGTGAATACCAATGTGACCAATTCCCAAAATAATTGATGCCAAGGTCAGAAATGGATTTTTACCATAGATGGATATGCATAGAACTGCCAAAACTGGCAAACTTGCTCCGGCTACTGGAATTTTTAAAAATGTGGTGCACAAATCTGGCATTCTTTTTGGTCCCATAAAATAACGAATCCAAAACATTTCATAAAGAATCATGCAAAAACTAGCAGCCATCAGCCACCAATTCCAATTAGTCCAGGGCTGCCAGTTAAAATCAGAAAAGATGAGAATCAGACAAGTCACAAGTACTTCTCCGATACGTTCAAGTATGGATAAGTATTTATTTTCTTGATACTGATAATGTTCATAATCTTTAGGTTTATTTCGTGTCCAAATAAGATTTGGTATCATTAGTAGCATTAAAAAGATGAATCCAACATAAGAAAAGCCAAAATGCATAGTCAGTCATCCTCATTTAAAACAAACAAATCCAAGCAGATAGTAAAACACTTAAAATACTGAAAAGTGACCCAATGAGATAGTATTCTGCAAATGTGGGGCTTTCGGAAATTTTATTATAACGAGCGATTGATTTAGCAGTAAAAACAAGTCCGATTGAAGCGAATTGATTGAAAATGATACAAATACTCATCACAATACGTTCCAAAAGTCCAATCGTTGCTCCAGCACCTGGAATGGTATCCATTTTTTGACTGCTCTCTGGCTGGTATTTTTGAAAGAAAATCTTGAAAAAGACATTAGTCGGTTTTGTAATCAAGACGATAAATAGAATAATATTAAGCACTTCTCTTGTTAAGATATTTGGCAAAACTACACCTTTGGCAAGCGGGGCAAGTAAAAGTATAATTCCTAGATGTAACATTTGGTCCAAAAGGAAAGTTACCAACGGATTTAGCTTGAAACTATTAGCCACATGAGGTTTTCCAAAGTCAATAATAGAATGACTCAGCAAAATAAGCAAGCTAATGCCCCAGATGCTTGGGACAAAAATAGTTACCAAAATTAATGGAATAGCTACCCAAATGAGATGAATCAAAAGGTAAGTTTTATCGGTATTTTTACGGTCGGCAACTGTTTGGCTTTGCAACTGAAAGTCTGACAAAAAGTGACAAATCAGTAACAGGGTTAATATAGGATTTTGGCTAAGATAGTGAGAAAGACCTGTGATTGACATTAGTTTAACTCCTCTCCAGCGTTTTTAAGCAGATTTAACGCACAATTTCGTGTTCGTAGGTAAACTTTGATATTACTGCTTTTCAATCGTTTTGACAGCGCACTTGTGCTTAATTCAAGCTGTTTTCCCAAAATTTGTTGGTCAAAATACTCATCATAAATGCCAAGTTTTAAAAGTTCCTGCAAGATAATTTCTTGGCTAGCGCGCCAATTGGACTTAATTGCTTCACTACTGGCAATCAGTGTATTAATAATGTTTACCTTGGTGTCATCTTCAAAGGAAACAGCGATTTGCGTATTGCCGTAATCATTTTTTTGGTGGATGTAATTGATTGCTTTTCTAGCGTGCCAATAAGCGGGACCGTCAGCGCCAATGCTTTGCTCTGGGTTAATATCTGTCAGAATTTCTCCTAAGCCAAGACCAAAACGTACTTGATAAGGCTGCATTGCGAAGTTAATACGGTCAATTATTTGAAATAAAGGGGCATCCAAGGTTAACAATCCTTGAAATTCATCACCTAAAGTGATAGATAATTTTGAAACCAAGACATCTTTAAATTTAATATTTAACTCGTTTAGGCAAGCCTCCAATGTTTTTTGGACTTGGTAACGATTATCGATTTTTTTGGAATCAATAATATCTCCAATTAATGCAAAATAATTCATAGCGTACCTCTCATAAGTCTATTATAACAGACTTATCAAAAAAAGTCCGTTATAACGGCAATTATTAAAAAAGTCCATTATAATGGAAAACATATTTTCCATACAATCAAAAAGAAACTGAGCATCTCTGCTTCAGCTTCTATCGTTTTATTTAATTTTTGCTTCTTCGTAGTCGCATTCTTCATTGCTGCAGACGACTTGTTTACCACCACCGCGGATTTTCTTCTCAACTAAGAAGTCTCCAGATTTTGGACAAGAACGTCCGACAGGTTTATCCCATGATGTAAATTCACATTCAGGATAACGGTCACAACCATAGAAAATACGATTACGTTTGGTTTTACGTTCAATTACTTGACCTTTGCCACAGACTGGACAAGTCACGCCGATTTCTTTAGTGATTGCTTTTGTATTGTGACACTCTGGGAAATTGCTACAAGCGTAGAATTTACCATAACGACCTAACTTGATAACCATTGGGTGTCCACAAACATCACAATCAAAGCCAGCTGGCTCATCTTTGATTTGAATTTTTTCGATTTCTGTTTCGGCTTTGGCAAGTTCTTTTTCAAATGGTTTGTAAAATTCATCGATAACTTTTTGCCATTGCTGTTTGCCTTCTTCGACTTCATCAAGTTTACCTTCCATATCAGCGGTAAATTTGACATCAACAATATCAGGGAAGAATTCAACAATCAAATTATTAACGATTTCACCAAGTTCCGTAGGTTCAAAACGTTTCGCAGCTAAGCGAACATAGTAACGTCTTTGGATAACGTCAAGTGTTGGTGCATAAGTTGACGGACGCCCAACTCCATTTTCTTCCAATGTTTTAATAAGTGTTGCTTCAGAATAACGAGCTGGTGGTTGCGTAAAGTGTTGTTCAGGATTTGTTGATACTTTCTTAACAATATCACCTTCAACCATGTCAGGCAACATTTTATTCTTGTCAGAATCGTTATATACGGCTAAGTAACCGTCAAATTTTACTTGACTACCATTGGCAGTAAAGCGTACGCTATTTTGCTCCAAGTTAACTTTCATTGTGTCAAAGACTGCTGCTGTCATTTGACTGGCAACAAAACGATTCCAAATCAATGTGTAAAGTTTTAATTGGTCTTTATCTAAGTGCTTAGCGATTGATTCTGGTGTTAGATTGACATTTGAAGGGCGAATGGCTTCGTGAGCATCTTGAGCTCCTGAAGCATTTTTAACACGGCTACCGTGTTTAGAGTATTTTTCACCGAAACGTTCTGTGATAAAGTTTGCGGCATCATTTTGCGCAATTGGACTGATACGCGTTGAGTCAGTACGCATATAGGTAATCAAACCTTGCGTTCCGCTCTTACCAAGACTGATACCTTCGTACAATTGCTGTGCAACCATCATGGTTTTACGTGTACGGAAGTTGATTTTATTAGCAGCATCTTGTTGGAGAGATGATGTCGTATAAGGAAGTGGTGCATTGCGACGACGTTCTTTCTTTTCAACCTTAGCTACGGTAAATTCGTCACTAGTCAATAAAGCAAGAACTTTTTGAACATCTTCATTCGTTTCGAGTTTTAATTTTTTGCCATCAATGCCATAAAATGAAGCTTGGAATTTCTTCGTTCCTTTTTTAAAGAAACCGTCAATTGTCCAGTATTCTTCTGGTTTAAAGGCTTTGATTTCATTTTCGCGGTCAATGATTAGTTTTAATGCAACGGATTGAACACGTCCTGCTGAAAGACCTTTTTTAACTTTTTTCCAAAGCAATGGTGAGATAGAATATCCCACGATACGGTCGAGAACACGACGCGCTTGTTGGGCATCTACTAAATCCATATCGATTTGGCGTGGTTCAACAAAAGCATTTTTGACAGCGTCTTTGGTGATTTCATTGAAAACAACACGGTTTTTGTCATTCTCATCAAGATCTAAAATATGGGCTAAGTGCCAAGAAATCGCTTCTCCTTCACGGTCCGGGTCACTTGCGAGATAAACTTTTTTAGACTTTTTCGCTTCTTTTTTAAGGTCGTTAATCAATGGACCTTTACCACGAATATTAATATATTGTGGTTCATAATTATTTTCAAAATTAATAGACATGCTTGATTTTTTCAAATCGCGGATATGTCCTACTGAGGCTACAACTTTATAATTACGTCCGAGATATTTTTCAATTGTTTTTGCCTTAGCTGGAGATTCCACAATAACCAAATTTTTCTTGGCAGATGTTTTTTTCTTTATTGTTTTTTTGCTTGATTTTTTAACAGCTGTTGGGGCATTCGTAGTAGTAGTCGTTGCCATAAGCTCACTTCCTATCAGTAATAAACTTATAACATGATAACCCGCTTTTCTTAAACTGTCAATAAAAAAGTTATATTGGTATGTGGTAAAATTTTTTAGAAAGCTCATTAAGCCTAAAAAAGTAGGGAATAAACACTAAGTATTGATGAGGGAGATTTTTGAAGAGATGTTACAGTAGCTAGGGTGGTCTTATGACTGTCCTCTTCTCATTGACTAAGCCTGTAGGCAAGTTGACTACAGGTCTTTTAATCAAAAATGCCTCCTTTGCTTTTGACAAGAGAGGCATTGATCGCTTATTTAGGTTTATCCTTATTAGATGGGACATCCTCAAGGGGAACATCTGTATCATCTCTGTTTCTTTATAGAAAAAACTTGCTTATATTTGATATTCCGAAAGGATATCTAAGCCTGATGTGACGCATTTTGCGCCCTCTTTTATCAAATGATGACAGCCATCAGATTTTCCATCTAAAATATTTCCTGGAATAGCAAAAACGTCTCGTCCTTCTTCCAATGCTCTTTCGCACGTAATCAAACTGCCTGAGCGCAGCTTAGCTTCTACTACGATAACGCCTTGTGATAAACCTGCAATAATACGATTTCGCTCTGGAAAATGGAATTTCAGCGGTGCTTCTCCTGCTACGTACTCACTTAATACGAGGTGATTTTTAACCATGTACTCCTGCAACTGCTTATTTTCTTTGGGATAATAAACGTCCAGTCCACAACCGATAACGGCAATCGATGCACCACCGTTTTTTAGAGATGATAAATGCGCACTGGTATCAATGCCACGCGCCAACCCACTAACGATAACAAAATGATTCCCGAGTTCTTGGACAATTTTCTGTACGGATTTTGTCCCTGTTGCTGATGCTGTTCTTGCTCCTACTACTGCCATTTTGGGGCGATTGAGTAATTCTAAATTTCCTTGATAAAACAGCAAAACAGGTGGATTATAACAATGTTTGAGTTCTAATGGGTATTCGTCATCTAGTATGGAAACACTAGGAAAACAATTAAATTCTTTGCGCAATTCTTTGATGTCCAGTGCTTTGTATTTTTCCATAAAAAGGATAGGATTTTTACATTTTGAGACGACTGCCATATTACGCAAAGATAGTGATTTCTCTTGCTTTTCTTGATAATCCAAAATAGCTAAAATATTAAGATTTGTTAATCCTGCTTTTTTTGAAGAGAAAAACTTACTAAATTTCTGATTATCTTTTCATAAGTTGGTAAATGCCGATATATCCCGTATTTTAGGGCTTTATCGGTATTTTCTTTTCGGAAGATACCTTGCATAAGCTGGCATTTACCAGCATGAAAATGCAACCAAAAGTAGTAAATGAGTAGTAAATATAAGCTCCGATATTAACAAGCCAGCCTTTCCAGTTCTGCTTTTGCAGATTGAAATGTGCCGTGTGCATAATAGCCAAGTGTCATGGTTATGTTAGCGTGTCCCATGAGATATTGCAGAGTGTTTGGGTTCATTCCTCTGTTTGCCATATTCGTACAATAAGTATGTCTGAATGAATGTGGCGTGATGTTCGGTAACTTGTCCGTGTGATACTTGTTATACTTCTTAATCAGTCCTCGCACCATGCCCTCATAGTTTCCTGCAACTTTAGGCAAGCCCTCACGATTTAGGAATAGGAAATTGCTGTAACCACCTACAATCAGCGGTTGTGCCTTTCCTCTGTTCTTTAGTATTCTTTGGATTGCTTGATAAGCCCGTTCTGTCAATGGAAGTTCCCGTTTTCCGTTTTTGGTCTTTGGTGTTTCAATATAGTAGCCCATTTCGCTATCTTTCAATAACTGGTGGTCTATATTGAGTATTCTGTTCTGCATATCAATATGCGTCGTCAGTCCGCAAAATTCAGAAATACGAAGTCCCGTTTCCAGCAGAAGCACAACCTCATCATAATACTTACTGTAAATCTTGTCCTTTTCCATAAAGGCAAGCAGGTGTTCTTCCTGCTCTGGTGTAAGGATAACTTTCTGTTCGGTATCATCTTCCAGAACATCACTTAACTTAAATTCAAATGGGTTCTTTCTGATACAGTCGTCTTGTATTGCCATGTAAAATGACGCTTTCAAGGAACGTTTATAGTTATCAATCGTTTTATAGGCATATCCTTTTTCGCTCATTCTGATAGCCCATTCTTTAGCGTCCGACTGCTTAACCGTATCAATCGCCCTCATACCTAATGGGTCATTTTTCAAAGCGTTCATAAGATACTGTCGTCCTTTTTCAGTAGCCCTTTTGATGTTCTTTCTTTGACTGTTCTTCTTGTCGTAGAGCTGGCAGACTGTCATTTTACCGCCGACTGTGTCGATACCGTCGTTAAGGTCTTTTTTTATCTGTGCTTCTTTTTCCCTCAACGATATATCATCACGCTTTCCAGCAGGTGTCTTGTCTGTCGGTACAAGTTTCCAAGAATAGATAAATTGTGGCTTTCCGTATATATCGGTATATTTATAAACGTATCTTCCGTCTTTTCGCTGGCTCTCTCCATTACGCAAATTGCGATTTTTACTGTCTTTTCGTTTCACATTAGACATAGTGTAAAGCTCCTTTCCGTCATGGAATGAGCCGTGATACGCTACTAATATTATACCATATCTACGGCTCAATGACATTAGATTTCGTCCAATGTATCTATGATTTTTTCAAATTGTTTTCGCTTAATCTGAATACGATTACCGTTCACGATAACCCAGCCAGCGTCAAGATTTTCTTCGGCTAATTTACGCAATTTCTTTTCGCCAATACGGAAGTATTTAGACGCTTCTTCAATCGTCAGCGTATATTTTTCCCAGATAGGCACATCAGTATTGTTCATAATCTATGCACCCCCCTTTACTGTGTGTCATTTTTTTACAAGCAGACAAACGGCTTTGGAAAGCTCCGTTAGTATCTCAACTATTCCCATTCTTGTGGGCAGAACCGCACCATGCGGACGTATCATTATTCTGTGAGGATAGGTCGTGGCAAAACGACTATTCCAACAGTCGCTCTCGGATCACTGCGTGGGTCGCTCGCTTTCTTTTGGAAAGGTCATGGCGTACAGTCCCCGTGGCTTGCTATCTCACAAACGTATCTGTCTGCTTTATTCAGTTGTCAAAGACCAGACGGGCATAATCAATCCCAATATGAATTAGAAGCGTTTAATATCAAAGTTTAAGATTTTACGAATAATCGCTTCTTTGATAAAACCTTTCATTTCCAAATCTACCGCAAGACGTAAGTTGTTGTTATCGTCGTAAAACGGACGCATACAGCACTGATTGATATATGGGTCATAAAATTCCAAGATTTTTGAAATTGCTGTTTCGTCGCCGTCGCAGGCTTTGGAAATAACCGTGAAAGTCGGTGTCAGCTCTTTTGGCATTTTTCTTTTTCCTCCTCAATCAGTTGCTTTAACTTGTCTAGTGCTTGTATTCTGCACTTCGTTACATTCGCTCTGGAACAGTCAAGCATTTTCCCAATGTAAGTGTCCGTGTCGCCAATGAAAAAATACTGTAAAACGATATTACGCTTTCGTTCTTCAATAGCTTTCAATGCACGAGCCAGTTGTTTATCTTCGATTGATACTTTTTCTCCACAGACTTCAAATACCGCAACATAATCCGTAGAATATGTATCTTCTGTACCTATGGAATTTAAGAGGTCGTCCATAATTTCGGCGAATGGCATTTCTTTTTTCTCTGAACGACGTATCGCTCGATAGAAGTCAATCGCTCTATGACGTATAACTGTTTTAATAGCACAATCGAATTGATGACAGGTTTTTTCTTGTAGTTCTGACGGTTTCATTTTCCTCACCTCCTTTCGCTAGTCGAAAAGAGGTGTCTGCCCCTTTTCATATATACCGCGTTGAAAGTGGGGGACAGCGTAACCAAAATCGAAAAAACTTTAAAAAATTTTTTTCTGGCATGAAAAAAGCCCGCACAAAACATATAGTCTGTACGAGCTTTTAAAACTGTGCTATATTCAGTTGTTATAAAAATGCCGTTAGGTTCAAACTGATTGCGTCGAGGTATATCTAAAATATTCCATAATGACAACTCCTTTACGGCACTATTCTAATTTAATCAGACAGAAAAGAAATTGCACCGTTTTTAATTTCTAAGATTTCGTCGGCTTCTTCTGCCAAATGCTTACTGTGTGTAACCACAACAACACATTTTCCTAATTCATGTGCAGTCTTTTTCAGCAAAGCAATGATTTCATCAGCGGTAGTTTCGTCAAGATTTCCCGTCGGTTCGTCTGCCAAAAGTACATGAGCGTCGCTGGCTAATGCTCTTGCAATCGCTACACGCTGTTGCTGTCCGCCAGATAGTTGCAATACATTTCTCTGCCAGTATTCTTTTCCAATGCCGACTTCTTCCAATAATTTTTCAGCATTTCCACTACCACCTAATTTGACATTTTCAACCGTTGTCAAATAATCAATCAGATTATAATTTTGAAATACCAATGAGATATTATGCTTTCTGTGGTAATTCAGCCCTTTTTTTGTAATGTCCTCGCCATTGCAAAGGACAGTCCCTTTTACCGCTGTGTCTAAGCCTGCTAACAACGATAAGAGTGTTGTTTTTCCTGCACCACTCGGACCGACAATAGTATAAAAAATACCCTCCTCGAAAGTAGCAGATACATTATTCAAAATGGTTTTATCTTTTTTTGTTTTGTAAGCATAGCTTACATTCTTTACTTCTAACATTTTCGTCGTCCTCCTAACTCATTTCCGATAAAATATCTTTCGGGTTTCTCTTTAGTATTACAATTCCAGATACCAGAACAGAAGCCGTTATCAACACAAGAACACTTGCTCCGTCCAACAGATACATTTCTGGCGTAACCTCTACGCTGATATTCTGCACGTCCTGCTTTGGTGCAACATATTCTGTGGATACTTTTCCCTCGTTATTTTTTTCTTCTTCCTGCATTTGCTGAACCTGCTGTGATACCAGATAATTTGCAGTTACTTTGGAAACGGCAGGAGCGACAGCAAAGGATAGCATAAGGGAAAGAACAGCAATCATAATCGCTTCACTCCAAATCTGCCCGATAATTCTGAATTTCGGAACACCGAGAGATAAGAAAATGCCGACTTCCTGCACTCGATTTTTCAGCCAGAACAGAAATACTAAAACAAGGATAACAAAACTTGCAACAGAGATTACCAATATCATCATTTCGCTTACTTTTGCTAAATCATTGAAGTTTGAGGACATGGTTTCGGAATTTCCGTTATTGTCAATCAAATCATATTGCTCCCAGTTGATGTCTACTTTTTGCAGATTTTCTTTTACTTCGTCGTAAGCTTCCACATCTTCTACTTTGAAATAGGCTCTTTCATATAATGGACTTGTTTCACCCTCTGCCTTTTCTGGAAATCTCAAATCTGTAAATATTACATTTTCCGAACGGTAAGTATCTCCCTGCATAAGTGGGGACATCTTTTGATCCACTTGATAAATTCCAACAATCTCAGCTTCTGATACCTTTGAATTTTCAGTATCGTGGTAATCATTAAAAGAAATCTTATCGCCGATTTTCAGATTATTTTGATTTGCAAGTTCCTCTGAAATGACACACATATCTTTATCCTCTGGGGTTATCATTCGCCCCTCTTTGATATGCAGGTTTCCAGATAAAACATTTCTGTCAAGTTTCATATCTTTGTTTCCAATTAAGCTTACACCTCCCTCATCTACACTTTGGTCTACATCTTTATCTTCAATTCTTTTGAAATTTACAGGGTTTACAGGAGTTGTTGCTGTTGTAATATTGTAATCAGCAATTCCTTTTGTTTTTGCCAGTTTCTCAATGTCTTTTATATCTAAGCTTTCAAATTCATTTGTTGTCCAGCCTGACCAAGTCTCCACACCATTGATAATCTCTTTTTCCTGATGGTAGCCACCAAAACTACCTTCCTTATCATTACCAATCTTTTCTGAGTATTCACGAACTCGTTTTGTTCGGTACTCTGCATTTCTTTCTAAAAGAAAGCCTGCACCTATGGCTTGTCTGGTTTTGTCCTGCACCTCAATACTGGCATTTTTGCTCGCCACACCTGCAAGAAGCAGGGTACTGATTGCAAAAACAATCAACAATAAGAGAATACTTTTTATGGGCTTTCTGAACACAGAACGCCTTGCCAATCCAAAAAAATTCATGTACTATCCCTCCATTTTCGCTAATATATCTTTTGGGTTTGCTCGTAATATCGGAAGAATGGAACAGCACAATGCCACCAGAATAACTGCACCACCTAAAAGGAACAACATTCCAATATCTTGTATCTGCAACACCACTTTCAGATTTTCTGTTACTGTTTCTGAACCAGTAATGACATTTTGCAAAACGCCCGAGAACAATTTACCAATGGCTGTTGCTCCTAAAACCGAAAGTGTAAATACACTGCCTGCTTCTAATAAAGTTTGCAGGAAAATTTCACTTTTTGTCTTGCCGAGGCTCATAAAGATTGCCACCTCTTTTTGCCTTGTCCGCATCCACATACATAACAGCAGGGAAACAACAACAGTACCAGTTACCAATGTAAGTACCAGCATAAGATTTGCCACCTTACTGATTTGCTCTAATGGAGCAGACATCTGTTGATAAAGGGTATCGGAAGTGCTAAGTTCTACATCATTTCCGAATATTTTTTGCAAGCTGGTTTCCAGCACATCTAATTTTTCTGGTCTTTTTGAATAAACGCAGAGTTTTTCAAATTCAGCTTCTTTGAACAATTCTTTATAAGTGCTGTTGTCAATAAAGACTTGATTTTCTATTCGATTGACTGCGGTAGTTTCTGTTGGCTGGTCTTTTTCCACATTTCCTGCGGACATGAAAATTCCAATAATTTGAACAGATACTTTTGTTCCGTTTTCTGTACTTAATTCAATCGTATCTCCAACTTTTAGCTCATTTTGATTTGCAAGGTTCGCATTGATAACAGCACCTTTTTTCTCATGTTTGATATAATCGCCAGAAGATAAGCGGTACTGCATTTCTGAAAAAGGGCTGTCCTTTTCCAAATCATCATAGGAGAGCAACGCTATTTTCAAATTTTCCTCATTCGTAGAAGTATTGAGCGTAACGGGAGCAAAACTAGCTGGAAATACATCTTGCCTGCCGATACGGTTGATAGCTGAAACATCTTCCAGCGTTTCAATCTTGTTTACTTCATTCTCTGTTATCTTGCTGTCCTTACTTGTAATTTCAGCTACAATCTTAGAATTTGTCTTTTCCTGCATGGCTTGTTTGGACTCATTTGTAGTCCTTAAAATCATGCTTGTACCTAAAATCATACTGTTTACAAGTATCAAAACAATCAACAAAAGAATGGTTTTTCCTTTTTTTCGCTGTAAATAGCGAAAACCAAGTTGATAAAACTTCATACTTCACACCTCTATTCCCAACGGGCTATGACAACCTTTGTTGCATTGAAATGAAGTGTGTCTGCAAATTCTCCATAAAGATATACTTCAGATTGTTTTTTTACATCGGATATAGAACCCGTTGTTACATTTGTAACACCAGACTGTGCATTTACTGTGGCAATGACAAATTCACAATCTGGGTTATAGGTTACAGAAACAGCATTGTCTTTATTTTCCATTCCCGGTGCTTCTATTTTTATCCCAGCTCCACCCTCAATATCTTTTGCTTGATTTACCAAGCAACCATTGTCTGTAAATTCCAAAACACTTCCTCTCAAATTAGCAGACTCTAATATGTCGTTTCCTTTATTTTCTGAAGAACCATTTGTATTTTCTTCATTCGTATTAGAATTGACAATAGGATTAGACGTATCTGGCTTCTCATTTGGACTTGCACCACACCCCGTCAATGCACAGATACATAATCCAACTGCTATGAATTTACTGATGTTTGTTTTTTTCATTTTTGTATTCCACCTTTCTTGTTCGATATGCCCCTATTGTAAAAGCAAACCATTCTAAAAATCCTGTAAAAAAGTAAGAAAATCATCATCATTTTTTAGAGGATTTTTACAGACTTTTCTGTTATACTGTCTATAATTTATATAGAAAAGGATTGATACATTATGAAAATACTTCTTCTGGAAGATGATTTAGAGTTATGTAAAAATATAAAAATTTCTCTGGAAAAAGAAAACTATATGGTTGATTGTTGCAATGACGGGGAAACTGCTATGCTGTATGCCTTAAATACAGACTATGCTTATGACCTCGCCATTGTAGACCGTATGTTACCGATTATTGACGGTTTGACAATCATAAAATCTATGCGTAAAAAAGGAATTTCTATTCCTATCCTTATCATTACTGCCATGAGTACCCTTGACAATCGGGTTGAGGGTTTAGACGGCGGTGCTGATGATTATTTAGTAAAACCATTTCATATCAAAGAATTGCTTGCAAGAGTTCGGGCATTAACAAGACGCCCTGCCAATATCCAGTTATCTTCCAAATTAGAATATGGAGATTTAACTTTCGATAAAGACAGCCGAACCTTATCTACACCCGTCAATTCTCTTTTATTAACTTCAAAAGAAACCGAGTTGACTTTTGTATTTATGCAGAACCCAGAAACACTATTTTCCCGTGAACAGCTAATCCTTAAAATCTGGGGCAGTTCTTCCGAGGTAGAAACTGGCAATGTAGACAGTTACATTTCTTTTCTGCGAAAACGCCTAAAAGAATTAAAAAGTTCCTGTAAAATAACAACGGTCTACGGTGCAGGGTACAAACTGGAGAAAGAAACATGTTAAATAACTTATACCGAAAACTTCATATTCTGTTTGCAAGTTCTGTTATGCTGATTATTACCCTTGTGATTTCCTTTGTCGTTGCGAACACAGTTCATACAGAGAAAATCAACGAAAGCACCTTATTTCAGAGATTGACAACCTTGCTGATTTATCAAGTGGAAAGTGCTTCTTCGGATATGGACAAAGCACTCAAAACCTACGAAGAGAGTTATCATATTTTTTCTTTAATTACTGATACAAGGGGGAATACCATTTATCAGAGTGATTTCCCATTTCCAACTTCTGCGGACAATCTGTTGCATGATGTAGAAAAGCAGATTTCTACACAACCATTATCACAAATAGAAAACAGCACAACTTCACAAGGCGGTTTTCTGGAAATAAGAGGAACACATCACGATACTTATTTTGTTATTCCTGCTACAATTAGGACAGCAAATGATACCGTGTATCATGCAACCTTTCTTTATCAGACAGCCAGTTTGACGGATATTTTACAAAAAACATTGCCTATATATCTTCTTATCTGGTTTTTGGCTTGTATCGTTGTTATCGTGCTGACCCGTTATCTGCTGAAAAAGTCGTTTGCTCCAACGGAACGAATACTGCAAAGCCAAAAAGATTTTGTTGCAACAGCGTCCCATGAATTAAAATCTCCACTTGCTGTTATGATTTCCAACACGGATATGCTTCTTGATAATGTTTCCTTAAACGAGCAGGCAAAGCAAGCCGTACAGACCATAGATTTTGAATGTATGCGGTTATCCCGTTTAGTCAAAGATATGTTGCTTTTGGCTTCTTCCGACGCTAAAACATGGACATTGCATAAAAGCACAATCAATGTAGATACCTTGCTCATTACGTTATATGAAACCTACGAACCCGTCTGCATGAAGCAGAATTTAGAACTAAAACTGCATTTATCCGAGGAAAGTTATCCTGCTATGTTTACCGACAAAGACCGATTATTTCAAATCTTGTGTGTCTTTATGGATAATGCCATTCAACATTCCAAGAATAATTCTTTAATAGAGATAGAAGTAATCGCCACCGAAAAAAATATTGCTTTTTCTGTGGTAGACCACGGGCAAGGCATTTCTGATGAAGATAAGCAGTATATCTTTGACCGATTTTATAGTGGCGACAAGTCCCATACGAACAAATCGAATTTTGGACTGGGACTAAGTATCGCCAAAGAATTAACTCAAATGCTGAACGGTATTATCATTATCAATGATACTGCTGGTGGAGGTGCTACTTTTACTGTTAAATTTCCTCTGAAATAGATTAAGGCTTGCAGATCATACACTATGTATGGAGCAAGCCTTTTTTCAAATCTTTGTCTTTTTGGTAATCTTGTAAATATATTCTTCTGGGGTAGGGCGTTTATTACCAAAATATTTTTTGAAATTTGCCTACACTTCTGGGGCGGTGCTATTCATAGCTTCATCAATCGTCGCTTCAATATCTGCCCGAACATCAGCCAATGATACACCGCCAGCTTTTGCACCAGCTTTCAACGCTTTTTTTATATCTCGCTTTTTTAGTCCTATCATAATAACCTTTCTTATCATAATTGCAAATTTATAAATTCATTAGTATTAAAACTGAAATTCAAATACATTACTAAAATCATTGTTCAAGACATAATAAACTTTATTTTTTTCTGTAGAATATACAAATGAAACCCTAGTTGCCCACAAGTCTTTTTGAGAAACAGATTTTAATACTTTAAATGCGTCATTTACTGAAAAATCTTTATCATATCCTGCCAATAACTCTTTAGCCACTTCGTATCTTGTATCCCCAGAAACAATGTACGGCTTTGTTATATCTGGTTTTAGAATAGAATAATTTGTAATAAGTGAAAAATTTTCTTGTTCATATCTATACCCAATTCCAGGTTCAATAATTAAAACTCGTCCTTTTTTATCAGAAAGCATAGCTTGCATAGTAGCATCTGGTGCATAAATAATTTTTTTCTTTTTAACAATGTCCAAGGCTTTATCAAAAGAAATCTCTGCCTTAATGAATTTTTCTGTTAATTCAGATATTGTAATACAATCCTCGCTTTCTATATACCTTGCATTTTCATTACCATGAACATAAAGAAGTGTTCCTACATTACCATTTTTATTTATCCCATGAAATGAATGATACAGACCGTCAGGCATTTTAATACCAATATAAAATCTATTTTCTTCGGTAATTACAGTATGATCCCATACAGAAAGGTCAATATCAAAATTAAAACCAACAATTTTATCTATACCATTGTAAACAAATCTTGTACACATATAATCACTCCTCAAAATACTATTTCAAATAGTCATTTAACTAATCTAATTAGTATTTTAAAATGTTTTTAAACTCAAACATATTATATTCGCACGTTTCGATTGAATAGCCTGAACTAAAGTAGGCTAAAGAGAGGGTAAACATAACGCTATTGCGCCCTACTAAACCCTTTTCTCCTGAAAATTTCGTTTCGTGCAATAAGAGATTAAACCAGGGTTCATCTACTTGTTTTTTGCCTTCTGTACCGCTTAAAACCGTTAGACTTGAACGAGTAAAGCCCTTATTATCTGTTTGTTTGAAAGACCAATCTTGCCATTCTTTGAAAGAATAACGGTAATTGGGATCAAAAAATTCTACATTGTCCGTTCTTGGTATACGAGCAATCCCAAAATGATTGCACGTTAGATCAACTGGCAAAGACTTTCCAAAATATTCTCGGATATTTTGCGAGATTATTTTGGCTGCTTTGACAGATTTAAATTCTGATTTTGAAGTCACATAGACTGGCGTTTCTAAAACAAAATATGCTTGATAACCTTTATCAGATTTGATAATTAACGTAGGCATAAAACCTAAATCAATAGCTGTTGTTAAAATATCGCTTGCTGAAATAGTTTCTTTTTCCGTGTGAATATCAAAATCAATAAAGAAGGTATTGATTTGTCTTAAATTGTTTTCAGAATGTCCTTTAGTGTATGAACGGTTTTCGTCTGCATACGTACCATAACGATAAACGTTTGGTGTCCAATGCGTAAATGTATCTTGATTTTCGTGAATCGCTTCTTCGGAAGTCAGAACAACGCCACGTCCGCCAATCATGCTTTTTTTTGAGCGATACGCAAAAATAGCCCCTTTACTTTTACCTGGCTTGGTAGTGATTGAGCGAATTTTACTATTTTTAAATTTGTACTTTAACAAGCCGTCATGAAGCACAGTTTCTACAACAAAAGGGATATTCATTCAGCTGTTCTCCTTTCTTACGAAAATTAATTAGTTAGAAGCTACGATCAAAGTTGAATCACAACAAAAAAGGCAATCAACTAAGTTTTTCTTAATTGATTGCCTGGTATCTTCTTAAAGACTTGAAATCCCCTCAAAAACCCGATATAATGGGTTTACAGATATTTAAGTATCTGATTAATAAAGTAATTAAATACTTTACCAAATTTTGGGTCTCGACTTCTTTAATTGATTGGTGGTAATCAATTAAGGCTCGCAGTTAAAGTTTCTCAGGCTTTAACTGGTCGTGGCTCTTTTTTTGTATTCTTTATTCAGTTCGTTGTTTCGTTATATCTAGTATATCGCTTTTTAAAAAAATAAGCAATGATTTCGTGCATTATTCACACGAAATCATTGCTTTTTTCTTCTTCCATTTCTAACTCCAATGTTACTTGTTCTGTTTCTGGTTCTGGTTCTGTTGGCTCATTTGGGATTAAATCCACTACTAGCGTTGAGTTAGTTAACTTTGCAATTTGTTCTAGTGTTTTTATGGTTGGATCTGATTTTCCTGATTCTATTCGTGAATAATTTGATCTACTCATTTCTAATTCTTGGGAGAATTTTTCTTTTGATTTGGTACCTCTCATCTTTTTTAAGCTTTCTCTAAATGCTAGTTCCAAGTTTCTCCCCCCTCTTTTTGTGTCATAAAATTCACGCTTTATTTAAATTATAGCTTTTAATATCTTAATAAACAAGTGATTAATCACTTGTGATTTGTGATAAGTGATTTGTGATTAATATATAAAAGCCCTCTTTAAAGGGCTTTTATGTTTATTTTGAAAAAGAGATAAAATCAATATATCCCTTTTCCCCAATTTTTACAACGGCATTGTAGGGCTTTTTCTCTTTGTTTTTGATTCCTTTTACCAGGGTTTCTTTTCCCTCCAGTAATTCTTTTACATTCGTTTTGGTTAGTTTTTTCTTTCTAAAATGTTCAGCTAAAGTAAACTTACATTCAGGATAATTTGAACAACCATAAAACGATTTTTTTAATACAATATTGTTGCCACACTTAGGACATTTTCCTACAAGGGGTCCCGAGCGCTTAGTGGGAATTTGTACCCCTTATCGATACAAATTCCCCGTAGGCGCTAGGGACCTCTTTAGCTTCTTGGAAGCTGTCAGTAGTATATCTAATAATTTATCTCCATTCCCTTTAGTAACGTGTAACTTTCCAAATTTAAAAAAGCGACTCATAGAATTATTTCCTCCCGTTAAATAATAGATAACTATTAAAAATAGACAATACTTGCTCATAAGTAACGGTACTTAAATTGTTTACTTTGGCGTGTTTCATTGCTTGATGAAACTGATTTTTAGTAAACAGTTGACGATATTCTCGATTGACCCATTTTGAAACAAAGTACGTATATAGCTTCCAATATTTATCTGGAACATCTGTGGTATGGCGGGTAAGTTTTATTAAGACACTGTTTACTTTTGGTTTAGGATGAAAGCATTCCGCTGGCAGCTTAAGCAATTGCTGAATCGAGACTTGAGTGTGCAAGAGCAACCCTAGTGTTCGGTGAATATCCAAGGTACGCTTGTAGAATCCTTCTTCAACAATCAGATAGATGTCAGACGCATGGCTTTCAAAAACCACTTTTTTAATAATTTGTGTGCTTAAATGGTAAGGAATACTCCCAACAATTTTATACCTCTGTTTGTTAGGGAATTGAAACTGTAGAATATCTTGGTGAATTAAAGTGACACGAATGTTCAGTTTTAATTTTTCTGACGATAAGTTGAATAGATGACTGTCTAATTCAATAGACGTTACCTGTTTACTTATTTTAGCCAGTTTCGTCGTTAAATGCCCTTTACCTGTTCCAATTTCGTAAACGGTATCGGTTTCTTTTAAATTCAATTGTTTTATTATTTGGTTGAGTACTTTTTCACTCGTTAAAAAGTTTTGAGAATATTTTATATTTTTGTTCATGTAATCACTCCTGAAGTGATTACATCTGTAAATAAATACAGAAGTTAAACGATTTGTTTGTAATTTTAGTTATCTGTTTAAAAAGTCATAAGATTAGTCACTGGTAGGAATTAATCTAACGTATTTATTTATCTGCGTAATCACTGTTTTTAGTCTGTTTCAAAACAGTAGATGTTTTATCTACATTACGCATTTGGAATACCAACATGACGAATCCCTCCTTCTTAATTACAAATTTTTAGCATCTAATTTAACTTCAATTCCTATTATACACAAAATTTTAAGAAAGTCAATAAATAATCATAATTTTCTAATTGTGTTATTGACTACACTAATTCAATTAGCTAGAATTGTGTTTGTATGATATTTTGAATGAGGTGCATAACTATGAAAACCACTAAAGAAGCAGTAATAAAAGCAACATCAGACTTAGCAGATGAAAAAGGATTAAATAACGTTTCGTTAAAAGCTGTTGCTCAAAAATTAAACATTCGTACACCATCTTTATATAATCACATAGAAAGTTTAGATAATCTTCTTTTAGAAGTTGCTCATAATGGTATGCGTGACATGAATGAAAGAATGATGAAAATTGCCGTTGGAAAAATAGGGAAAGAAGCAATTAAGTTAGTTTCTATCGAATACCTAAACTATATGATTGAACACCCCGGAGTTTATGAAACAATTCAATGGGCTGTGTGGCACGGAACAGAGGAAACAGCAACCATTTTTAACAACTATCTTTCATTATTAACTACTCTTATCCAATCGTGCAGTCTTAACAAAGACAAAACACTTGAAATATTAAATATGCTTACTGGAATAATTCACGGTTATACAACTTTGCAATTAGGAAACGCTTTTTCTGCCTCAGATAAAGTTAGATTTGAATTAGCTGAAGCGATAGATACTTTATTAGTCGGGATTTTCCAGAAGTATAAATAATATATTTAGGCTTGCAAATCAATACAGAACTGCAAGCCTTTTTCTTTTATCCTACAATCTTCCAGTTGCTATCCTTATGTAGCACAAGCTCATACTGTGATACTTGTGTCGCCTTTGTCTGATTATCAAGGAATTTTACAGCTACTTTAACTTTCACATTATCCCCGTCCTTTGTAAAGATAGGGTTTACCAGTTCAGAATAAAGGTAGTCCCTGCCGATAGGCTCAATCACATTTCCAGATACATAGTAAGCAAGCTCTTTTTCTGTGGCTGTTGGATAGAGCTTAAAGAATGTTTCCAGAAATGCGGTAGCGTCATTTACCGTATCAGCGTCCACGCTTGCGTCTGCTTCTGGTGTCTTAGGCTCATAGTCTGATTTTTCGATTGCTGGTGCAAGAGTAGGGTTCTGAATGATTACCATATCCCCGTCAGCGTCTACATGGACTTTTACAGTATAAGTCGCTTTCACATTGCTTGTCTGTTCTCCCTCTTTTATCTGCTGATCTACTTCGTAGGTAGCAGAAAAAGTGTCCGTTCCCGATTGCTCGATATGCCACACAATCACATCTGTAACTGTGGAGCTGGTCGGTATATCCGTTCTGATTGTATCAACATTCAAGTCTTGCAATTCCTTTGTCAGATAACCGCTGATTGCCTGCGTCCTTGCTTCAATCGCTTCTTTGCTGTTACTCCATGTGTAATAAGACTTCGCAAAGTTCTTCACGAAATTTTCTATCCCGTTGGTGTCCTGCAAACGAAGTTCAATGATTTCTTTTTCATGGGTCGTGTGCTGGTCGATAGCCGTAAAATTCTTATACACCCCAAAGCTCACGCTTGCGATAAGCACCACCCACAACGCAATCACGGTTTTCTTATGTGTGCCTACCTTGACAGTACGCACCTTTTTTTCTTTGACATTTTCTGTCTGTTTCTTATTCTTCTTAAACATAATGTTATCCTCACTTTCTATTGTTTTACTCGTCCTGCACCGATTAAGTGCTGTTGCCAGTAACTATTATTTAGGTCTGCATATCCTATCGGATTTCCTGCGTGGTACATCTGCGTCGGCGAAACAAGAATACCGACATGTGTTACATAACTTCCAGCGTTATAGGTAGAATGGAAAAATACCAAGTCCCCAGCCTTTGCCTGCGAGAGTGGAAGATGTTGGGTGGCGTCATACTGTGCTTGTGCTGTTCTCGGTAAGGAAACACCAGCTTTTCCATAGCACCATTGCGTCAGCCCCGAACAGTCAAAGGAAGTGTTAGGATTGCTACCGCCATATACATACTTCCAGCCTTGATACTTCAATGCTTCATTCATTACTTTTTGTGCCAGTTCTCCCGATACCTGCGGAACAGTTAAATACTGATTGACTAATTCGACGTAAAATTGATTGCCATACTGATACCGCCAGCCCCCGTTCTTCGCAACGGCTATCGGGTTGGTGTAGGTTACTTTCTTTCCACCCGATTTTTCACGGGCGAAGCTCTCTGCAAGATTAAAGGTGTGTTTCTTTCCTTTTCCTGCCACATATCCCACATAGCCACCGCCATAGTTATAAGACTGTATCGCTACATTCAAATCGTCGATACCTTGATTTTTGCAGGAAGAAAGCAGGGACGCAAAATACTTACACCCCTGCTTGATTGAGCTTTCCGTATCTAAGGAATTAGGCGGTAAACCAAGACTTTCCGAACTCTGCATAACATCTTCTGCCGTACCGCCACTTTCTACTTGAATGATAGCCAATAGCACATTGACATACTCGGAAATACCGTATTCTCTGGCGTACTTTTCTACCATAGGCTGATGTTTCAAGACTTCTGCGGATAAGTTCATACCCGTAATGCCAGAAGAAAAATTGCTGTTCTCGTCGTCGCTGTCCGCACTAATCAAGACACCAAAGAAAAGCACCAGAGAAAAGAGGATAGGAAACAGAGTGCCAATGATAGCGATATGTTTCAGTTTCATTTTTTCTTCTGTCCTTTCTTCATCACAAGGTTACGAGTTTTCTCTGTTGTCTGCTGGTTCTTTTGGACGGTTTGCGTCTGCTGAACCTTTGTCCTGCGGTCTTTTGTGTAATTCTGGCGTGTTTCCTGCGATACCACTTTTTCTACATTCTGCCTATGTACTGGCTGTGCCGACTGGGTCGCTTTCTTATCAGAAGCACCAGAAGATAACGGACGCTCTTTGATAACATTTGTCTTGACTGGCTCACTTGCTTTTGAAGTGGTCGCTGTGGCAGGACGTTTGACTTCCTGCATTTTTTCCGCACTCGGCTTTGAAGCTGTGGCTGGTCGCTCATGGGGACGGGTAGCTCCCGTTGTCGCTGATCCGTCAGCCTTTCGCTGTGCCTGCCTTGCTTCTTGTGCCTTTTGAAGCTCCATACGCTTGTCAGCGATACTCTGTCTATGCTTTTCCTGCTTTTCCAAACGTCCCGTCTGTCTGGACTGCTGTTCCTGCACCATGCCACGCTTAAAGTCGGACACGCTGGACTTTGCCTTTTCCTTTGCGGAATACACCGCATAAGCGGTCTGTGTCGGCATATCCTTGATATTCTCTTTGACAGCATTTGCCTTGTCTTTCACTTTATTTTTCGTATCTAAGACAGCACCCACCTTTGAGCCTGCACGCTGTCCCATACTGGAAGTAGATGTATTGCCCCGACTGTCTTTTGTGGCTGTGTTCCTTGTCGGTTTTCTGTTTGAAATCGTGCTACCTGCCACCGCACCAGCAACACCGCCAGCAGTAACCGCACCAGCAAGCCGTCTTTCCATACGCCTAGCTCTATGTCGCATAAACAGATATGGTCTGCGGAATATCCTGCGTCCCATGTTTTGACTGTCGCCAGCGTTCAAAGAGAACATACTCATTAAATCGCCCAGCTTCATATAAATACCAGCGAAACATACTATCTGCAAGAACGCTACCATAAAGAACGGATAGTCCGTGGAGATGTTATAAAACATACTGGAAATGCTGAACGCCACCGTTACAATGAGCGTTATTCCTGCCCGTGTCATTATGGTATTAAACACCCTTACGATTGCCTGCTTCGCCATGCTTTCATAGCTCGGTATCATGGAAAGTAAAAAGCTGATAGGTAAAAACATTGCAAAGATAATAAAAAGTATCTGGCTAAATAACATCATGCCCGTAAGCAAGAATACAAATATCGTTATCCCTAAATTGAAGAACAGTAGGAAGAACACCATGCCTAAACGGTTCACGACCTGCGGTATCGTCAGATTGTTGTTGTCGTTATCTTCGATTTCTGTTTTCACGACTTCCTCTCTGGTTTTCCCGTCCTCGTCCTCTGGACTTGCCGATACAAGAGCTTCGACACGGTCTGCCCCGATTTCTTCTGTGTTGCTGTTACCGAATTGCAGAAGTAGCCACGGCTGTTCCACTTGAATAGAAAATAGGCTGTCCCGTATCAAGTCCACGCTGTCCTTGCCCTCGCTGTCGGAGTTGGGGAGCATGATTTTTGTTCCCAAGTCCAAAGAAGCGGTACTGATGTCTGATGAAAATTCATTTATCTTCTTGATGTAGTCGGGAGCGTAGGCAATAAACGAAGCGGACAGCACGAACACCACCACAAAGTTGATAACAGCGTGAAGTGCCTTGCTGGTTTCCCGTTTGATAAGTCCCGTATAAGCAACATACATTCCCACCACTAAGATAATGAGAAGCAGGAAACCAACATAGAAGCCCGTAGAAGAAAAGCCGTTCTCGGTTACACCTGCAAGGGTCTGTATGCTCTTTCCGATACTGTCTGCCATATCGTTAATAAAATCAAGTTTATAGGCTTCCTGCACCACATAGCCCGTGGCATTGCTTAAATAAAGGCTTATCGTCCAGACAAAGTTGGTAATGCAGTAAAGCCCGTACTGTACCGATTTTCCAATGCCGTCCAGCCAGTTCCACGGCAACCATGACCAGCTATTATCCACATAAAAATCAAGCTGGTAGTTGGAAAGGGGATATTTTGAGTAAAGATTTTCTGCGTTTATGGTATCGTCCACAAGCCCCGTCGCATGAGCCACCGTCCCCAAAAGTGAAAGCAGGATAAGGGAGAGTGCCACCACGAACAGAGCCATTTTGAGAAAGTGAAGTATCTTCCTTTTTGTGAACGCACCTTTTATCCTTTCTTTCATCACTCCACCTCATTTCTCTGTACGGGCGGTCTGGTATCAAAGGCGTGTAGCAGTTCTTCAAAAACTGGGTGTATCTGTACCACACCGACACGCCCGTATAAGTCCTGCAATAAGCATTGTCCGTTCTCCAAATCACGAAGCCGTTTCTGGTTGTTTTCATCGTCCTTGTCGATACCGAAAAATTCTAAGGTCTGTTTTATCTCGTTGATGTCAGTAGAACGGAAAGCGAATTTTAAGCCGATATTGTTTTTCAGACTTTCCTTTGCCACGTCCCCAGAAGATTGTGTAACGAAATAAACACCTGCCTGCATAGCTCGTCCAGCACGAACCAGCTTGTTAGAGAGCGTTTCTCCTTGTGCCACATTTAAGAACGCCCACGCTTCGTCCAAATCGACAATCTTAAAAATACTTCTGTCCGAATGGATAAAATCAAGGGCAAAGGTACTAATCACAATCAGCATAGATACCGACAATAATTCAATAGTCGTGTATTCTTCAAAGGTCGTGTCCTTATCTGGCAGTACAAGGTCGGCTACTTGAATGATATTGAGCTGGTTATCAAGGCTGATTGCATTTTCCACCGTACCGTCTGAAAACAGCAGATGTGCAAAGTCGTAGTCCGTGAAGCTGTCGATATGGTCTGCGATATTTCTTGATATGGGCGTATCTTCACGGCGTAGCTCGTCTATTACATGGAGCAAGCCCCGACTGTCGCTCTGGGTAACGGAACGAACCGCTTTTCGTAACACGGGGAATTTTTCGCCGTCCCTAGAGGAAATACCCGTAAGGAATGTCAAGATGTCGATTGCCAGACTTTCAGCGTCTTTTACATTCTTCATAATCACGAATGGGTCAAGAAGTCCTGCATTGTCTTTATCGCTGGTAAGATTTACGATATTGATTTCATGGGCGATTTCTGGAAGTGTTTCTCTCCAGTTGCCACGCTCGGCTTTGGGGTCTAAAATGACTGCTTGACCGCCAAACAACACCGAATAATACACCAGAAGATTGTTGCAGAACGACTTTCCACCGCCAAGCGAACCGACAAAAGCAGACGCTAAAGCGTTGGTAACTGTACCTTTTACGCCCTGCGAAGCTAAAGACGGTTGCAGGTACACATTTCTTCCCGTATCAACGGAATAGCCCATATAGATACCCGTAGTTTCCCCTAACTGCTGGGTCGCTCCAAAGCCAAGCCCTGCCAAGAAGTCTGATTTTACATACTGCACATAGTCATTGATATATCGCTTGCTGGCAGGTAAAAATTCAGAATGAAGCCCCAGCATATCCCCAGCAGGACGTACCAGCTTTACATTGAGGTCGTCGTAAAAGTCTTTGACTTCATCACAACGGCGTTTCAGCTCGTCAAGATCGGGTGCAGACACCCGTATAACGTAGCTTAACTTATACATACTTTCTTTTGTCTGGTCTAAGTCCGTTTCCAGCTCGTCCACGCTGTCTAAAGCGTCCACCACATTTGAGCTGGTTTCACCTCCTGCTTGATAAGCGTGATTGTCAAGGTCTTTCAATTCCTTTTTCTTGTTGCGTACGGTTGTTAATGCTTTTCGGTTCTCCACGATTTCTACATTCATAGAAGTATCAACGGGGAATGTGAATTGCTGTTGCTGGAAATAGAAGATTTCACTTGACGGAAAATCAAGCTCGCCGACAATCGCATTGACGGTAAAATAGGACACATAACTTTCCTTGTCCTCATGTTCCAAGCGTAAATACCGCTGGCTTTCTTCAATCACACACCTTGTCGGACGGATAAGGTCGTAGTATTTTATCAGCGTTTCTTTGTTCAATTTTTTTTTTGGTAGCTGGTACGCATAATCTTCATAAGCGATACCGTCCCTGCCGTAAAGATGTTCCATGAGATACCCAAAATCATTGATTTCCAAGCGACGCACCTTAAAGCGACGGGAGATTTTATTTTCCAGTAACTTTTCCATTTTCATGTAACGGTTGATTTCATCATTCGGCATGGAAACAAAATCATTCATCAGCGTATGGTTTACTTCATGGAGAAACTCTTTGAATGTCAGCCACGCCGATTTTTTGATGTTCTTCAGATTGAGCTGTTCTTCCGTAACCATGAGCTTAAAGCCAAGAAAAAAGCGGTAGTCCACTTGATTGTTCCCAATCATAGATACTAACGCTTCGGTCTGTTCGTCTATTTTCTGGTAGGCAACTTCCTTTAATTTTCCCGTTACCAGTTTCTTTGACTGCTCCTGCATACTTCGTATGGAGCTTTCTGTGGCAATCTGCAACGCATGAATTTTACCCTCACGGGACTGTGCGATTAGCTGTCGGAAACTGTCATGCACGATAAATTTCTGCTCTGCGGATAGAAAAGAATAGTTGTATGGTACCAGCTCATAATAGGCAAACACTTCATTGTCCTTGTTCCAGACAAGGTTATTGTCAATATATTTTATCGGGAACATAGTTCACACTCCTTACTGCCGTGATTGTTTCATTTAATATCTGCTTATGCAGTTTTACGGCTTTTCCTGCATAAGTGATTTTTGGTCGCAGGGCATAGGTTATCTGTGATTTCAAAAAGCTGTACGGCTTCTTTCCGTCAAAGGTTTTCTGCGACATGAACCAAGTGAGAGCAACGGGAATACCAAAGTATTTGAGAAATGCTCCCTCAATCATGGAAAGTGGGGGAATATCCCCAAACAGAATGATGATAAATTCCGTAATCACAAACCATGTAATCTGTGTAAAAGTAACGGGAAAGGGTAAGTTAAAGTCATTGATTGCATATAAGACTTTTTCCACGTTCCAGATACCCGTGTAGCTTTTAATCTTTTTCAAGTTCTTTCAGCTCCTTTCAAAATAGAAAAGGACAGCCATTTTCAGACTGTCCCTTAAAAGAGAAATACGCTGTCAGTAGCAACAATGCTTGTCGCTGATCTTCCAGCGTTAATATGGTATCTCGCACATACCTCGGCTTGTTTCAATAAAGCAACCGCCCATATCCAAATCTCGCCCGTAGGCTTCATAGTCAATGTAGTTCTGTAAGCTGGGTGGAATGTCGCCAAGTGCCTGCAATTCGTCTATGTAGTAGTAGGCAACGTCTGTCATGGTTTCACAGTCGGGATAATAATAAATATCGTCCTTGTGTTCCACGACTTCTTCCAGCGTCCCGTAGTGGCTGATAAATTCGTCCAGACACTCTACGATATAGTCGGGAAGTTCCTCTATCATTTCATACATCTCATTGAGTTCTTCAATGGAAACATACTCGCCAATCGCAATGGGGAAGTTGTCGGTATCATGGATTGCGTATTCCTCATACTGTTCATTCAAGCCGATTTTTTCTTTTACATCTTCCTCATCAATGGGAAACGTGAACCAAGCACCGACTAAATATCCCTCATTGTATTTGCCAAGATTAGCAATGTAAACCGCCATATCATCAATCATAACCACCACCTCATTTCCTACTCTGGCAGTTCAAAGATACCGTGTTCTGTTACTAAAAATTTCCCGTGTTCCTGCAAGTGAGAAGCATAGGCTTCAAAGTCAAAGTAATATTCTTGACAGTCCTCGGATAAATGCTTAAATGTCGGGTCGTTCATCAGCTTTTGCCTTGCAACATCTATCATGCTTTTGCAGTCAGGATAAACCGTAATCACGTTCCTGCAAATATAAAGTGCTTCTAAATTGTCATATACGGTCAGAAGTGATACATATTCTTCCTGCATATCACTTGAAAGCTGGCGGTACATAAAATCTAATTCGTTGAGCTGATACACGCTTGTATGTTCGTGAACTTCATCAGCATAAGGCAACACCTTTTCGATAATACAGTAATCCCCACTTTCTGCACCGATACCTAACTTTTCTTCAAACTCGGCAACATCTATCGGCAGGTCGAACCAGTATGATATTGTTTCTTCGTCAGTTGTTCCTCTCGTTTCCACCAGTACCCTTGTTTCCTGCATTGTTCCTCACGTCCTTTCTGTTGGTTCATCACATCTTTTAAGTTCTGGTATGAGATACCAAACACATATTTAGAAAAATCTTCTAACTGTCTTTCTTCATAGTCGGCAGGGTTCAGCCGTTTCATTTCATGCCACACCTTACGCTTGTAAGAGGGCAGGTCGGAAATGTATTCACAGCCGACTTTTGCCTGCATATCCTTAAAAATATCGTTCATTTCATCACTCCAATCTGAAATTTAGGTATGAAAAAAGCAGTCAATCCTAAGACTAACTGCTTTGTGTGTATGGATATGAAATTGTTTATCAGACATATTGTTTGAAAAATACATTTAACTTTTGCCCTAGTAGTGTTGGGTTATCTGTATTTACTTCATGTCCTGCATTTTCAATAATAGCTATTTCTGCGTTTTCTATCTGTTGTTGCAATTCTAAAGAAGCTTTTTTATTTATCTTATCCTTATCGCCACAGACAACAAGTACCGAACATGATATTTTTTTCAGTTCATGTTTAAAATTAAGTTCTGTCATAGATTTGCATAGATTGATAAAATCTGTTTTCTGAAAACCCATTTTTTCAAATGCTGAACAAGGCATAATACGGAATATCAGATTTTGCATTTTTAACAGATACTTTGGCATTTCATATTGTGTGCCTATTAACACTAATGAGTTCATTTTTTCTGGGTGTTCTATCGCATACTGCATAGCAAGAATACCACCTAAAGAAAGTCCACAAATATTTAGCGGTTCTTCAAACTGTTCACAGTATGTTTCCAATGTCCGATACAATGTATCATAACATGGTATTTTTCCAAAAAGCCAATCTGATAAATTAGGGCATAAAACTTCAAAATCATCATTGAATACTTTTACGGTATCACTCCAACTTTCAGAAGATTGTCCCAAACCGTGAAGCATTATATATTTCATTCCATCACTCCTAGATACTGTGTTTCATATCCACATTATAACATTCGCATATCAGCACCACAATAAAATTTTATGCACCGATAATCTTATTGAACAGCTCTAACAATACATCTTTCACACCGCCAGCGTTGAATACCAAACCGACAGCAATCAAGGCAACTACCAAGAAGCCAATGAGCTTTGAAAACTCACGCTTGAACCCTAAGTAGATACCGATAACCACGATCGCCATAAGCACTAAGCTCTGTGCGTTTGATAAAAACCATTGATATAAATTTTGTCCGAAATTCATTTAATTGTCCTCGCTTTCTTTTCATTGTTTCATTTCACAGTCAGCTTCTTTGCCGACATTCAAAATACACATCAAGACTACGCCGATACCCATTCCCATAGATACCAGCAGGAAGTCTTTTACTAATACCCACATTTTTTATCACTCCTAACTTTCCACCAAATCTTTTGCAGGGGTCGTCTGCTGTTTGATTATCATTTCATGCTTTTCTGTGAGCTTTGCCTGCTGTTCGATTGTTTCCATGTAGTCTGTACCGTTTCCCTTATCAATCTTTTTCAGCATTTTCAAGGTTGGTGCTACCTGCCTTTGTACCCAACGCAATGTACGTTCTAAGGTGTAAGGCTCTGGCTTTGTCGTCAGTTTCAAGCTCTGTCTGTTATCGCCGATAAACCAAGCCCAGCGGTCATTGAGCTTCCAGTCATTTTTTCGCTTGTCTGGTTCTTCATCAACAAACCGCACATACTGGTTGATGATAGAAAAAGCAGTCTGTTCTGCGTCATAATAAGTCAACAAATCTCGTACTGCATAATAGGCTCGTTCATTTCTAAGCCGTATCTCAAAACGATTGATAATGTCGGCTTCTTCAAGCGGTGTCCCTAACTTGACGTACTGCTCATAGTCTTTTTCATAGATACAGAAATACACATCTGATTTCAGCGAACCAAGATAAAGTGTACGTCCCATATATTCTCTGTCGTCCTCTCTGTGCTTGATAAGTTCGCCAGACTGGTAAAACTTATAACTTCTGGACTTTCCGATATATTCCCGTTTTCTGCATTTTTCCGCAAGCTCTGGAATATCCAAAATGCCCGTATGGTCGTTGATAGCAAGGTCGATACGTTTCATCACGCCACCGTCTATAAGTGCGTCCATGAGGAAGTCATACCAGCTTCTTTGCTGTGCCAGCAGGTAACTTTCAAACTGTCGGCAACCACGCCCCTTTAATTCTAAAAGGACACCTTTTTCTTCGTCAGCCGACGTATAGATAAAGATGTCCCCTAAAGAATAATGCTCCGCATAACTGTAATGTCCGTAATCTTCATGGAGCATATAATTGATATTCAGTTTTAATATATCTTTGATGATGTGCTGTATATCCAGCGTGGAAAAACGAATTTTCACATAATCAAACAGCATGGTAAGCGGTGCTTCTGGATTGAACCTTGCCAGTTCTTTATGCAGAGTTTCCAGAAGTTCCTTTGACGGCTTCATTTTTCCACTTTCTATCTTGTTGAGATATTCCCTTGTGATACCCGAAGCCACCGCCAGCCTGCCTTGTGAGATACCGTAAGCAATCCGTTTCTCCCGTAATTCTTTTATCCATTGTTCTTCATTCAGAACCATACCCCCAATCTGTAAAGTGTGAAGTTTTTTAAGGCGACTTCACAGTCGATTTTTACTAGAAAACCATGTCAGAAGCCTTATGTTTCCTATGTTTTTTGTCTATTGTCTATTTGCAAACGTACCCCTCTGTTAGATACCGAGGGGTTTTACCTGCTGGCGTGGCTTACGCCACACCAGCAACGGCTAGTCCGTGCCGTCGCCTTTCGCTTCGCACGTCGCCGTCCCGTCCTGCCTTGCTTGTGCAAGAGAGCCGATAGTCTGCAAAAAATCATGTCCTTTCGGGACTAAAGGCGTGTAAAACTCACTGATAACGCTTGTTCCCACATCACAATAGCCACGCCCCTTGATACGCTTCTGAAAAAACTGTTTTTTCACATCTGAACCGAACAGCATACCGTAACCTAATTCGCTGATACGCCCCAAGCCCACACGGAAATTGAAGTTATCTCTGATACCGTCCGAGAAATACTTTGCGTCTGGACGCTGGCAGGCAACGATAAGGAAATAACCTGCTTGTCGTCCTAACATAACGATTTTCTTTAACTGGCTAAGTAAGCTCACACTTTCTTTCGTCCCCAGCATTTCAAAAAATGCTACATATTCATCAAAGATAAGAAAGCAGGGTGGCAGTCCCAGATAGGCATAGTTTTCGCCCGTCTTATAGTTCGGGTGTTGCTTCATTTCCTCACTTCGCTGTACCATGCCCTCATAAAAGGCATTGACACAGTCTATCATTTCTTCTTTGGTGTGATACACATTTCCCATAACTGTTCCTAAGTCTGCTAAGTCCGCATTTTTCGGGTCTAAGATGTAAAGGACAGCGTTAGTATGCAGTAAGGCTTCAATGAGCGTCAGCAGAAAATACGTTTTACCGCCACCAGTCCCACCAGCAATCAGAGCGTGAGGGAGTGCGTCATATTCCCAGACAAGATTTTTCATCAGTCTAAGACAGCCGTTTTCTGCCCGTACTTCATCAATGGTAATGCGGTTCGCTATCATATCATAAAGCAGGGTATATTCGATATAACCGTCATGTAAGGTCTTGTCGGTCAGTTCGCAATACAAGCCACTTTCCAATTTATCCTCTAACCGTAAAAGCTGGTCTTGATATTTCCCCAGCGTAATTTCACAGCGGATATGAAGCAGTCCCTTTTCCATTTGATAATAAATCTTTGGAAACCAGACGATTTTTTCCCTTGATCTGCTTTGCAGGTCAGTAAAAAAACCGCTGTCTTGTACGGTATCAGCTTCATACCACTTATTTTCCAGTACCATTCTTGCCAGCTTTTGACGGTGCAGGAGCTTCTTGAAACCGTCGTAACAAAAGCGGTAATATAGAAAAGCGACCAATGCACAAACACCAGTCGCTATCAGTATGGTTATGAAGTTGTAAGGGGAAAGCGTCAAGCCGTTCTCTAACAAGCTGAAATGCTCCCAATCGGTACACATGAGCTGTTTGATATTGAGTAACAAGAGAACCGCCACGAATACAAACAGAAGCGTCCCTATGGAAAAATGATAGACAAGGTGTTTGTCGCTGGCTCTGATACGGTGTCCTTTGTTCCAAATCTTACGCATAAATCAATCACTCCTTTCTGGGTATGAAAAAAACAGTCAATCCTAAGACTAACTGCTTTTTCATTACTATTCATTAAAAATCTTCTGAGTCCAACACTTTATATCCAGCCTCAATTAACGCTTGTGCAAACAGACCTTGACCTTTTATCAATTTTCCCGTAAAACTACCATCATAAATATTTTTGACTGCACAAGTTGGGCTTCTTGATTGCAGAATAACTAAGTCTATTTCCACACTTTTTATTTCATTTAAAGCCAACTGTACCGCATGACGATATTCCTCATCAACAATATTTCCATTTATATCCATGACAATACCATTTACTATTTCCGCACTAGGACGTGGTGTAGGCATATTCGCTAATAATTCTGGACAAATCTCGATAACCTCTTTGTCTTTTAGAAACTCTACAACTTTCGGATTGAGATTATTCCCACCGTTATATTTGCAGTTTTTTCCCATGATACATGAACTAACTAATACTTTCATAGATAAGCACCTCACAATTTATCCTAATTATATCATTCAACGAATTACCTCACAATAAAAATCTAATCTCTAATTTTGTTTTTTCGGCTGTCCCTGCGTGTTATTATTCTGTGGATTGCCTGCGTTCTGGTTGCCTTTATTCTTCAAGACAATATCCTCTGCCTTTACATACCAGTCCACATCTGCACCACCAAACGTCTTTCTTGATACCGTATCGGCTACGGGATTGACAAGCTCCACGACTGCATTGTAAGGAAATTCCCTTAACGGTACTTCTGGCGGTACAGACACGGGGATAATTCCACCATGCAGACTGCACTTCAAATCATAGATACGCTTTTTAAGCTGGGTACTCGGTGTTCCGTCCTCATTCTGCAAGAACACATCACGCACCGCTGTAAATTTTAATTCTCCAAATGTTTTCTCTTTGTCAATAACAAACCCGTTTGATAATCTCATAAATTCTTCACTCCTTTACTTTTCTTCAACTGCTACAATATCATCAGCAACTAACACATAATCGGTATGTCCCATATCCCCGATTGCATAACCTCTGCCGTATAACTTCGGATTGACAAGTTTTACTTTCTGTTCATACTTGAACTTTTTTTCGCCAGCCTGCACGGGAATTTCTACCACAACATTTTCGCCTTTCTGTACGTCAGAATAAAGGTTATAGCTTCGTCTTGCTAAGACCCTGCGGTTATTTTTATCTCTTTCAAAGACTGGCTCACTTTCGCCTGCAAATTCAAGAGTTCCAAAAGACTGTACCATATCTGGCACGACATATTTCATTTCCATATTGTTTTACCTCGTTTCTTTCTATTTTTGATAAATTGATTGTGATTTCTTATTCTGGCGGTTTGGGAAGTACCAGCAATCCCACAGATAGTAAAGGGTAAAATCAATGCTTACGCACCCTTGACTATCCGTGTTCTTGCAGGTTGTTGGCAGACAAGCCAGAATAAGCGGAAGTCTGCCGTTTGACCGATTCGGCGGAGAGCGTGATTTTTCTTTCTTCATACCGTTACTGCCTTATGATTTCTTCATTTTACGGCGTTTGTAGAAGAAGATACCTGCCAGCCCAGCACCAGAAGTCATAAGAAGTGCAAGCAGTCCGTAAAGGTTGGTGTTATCGCCCGTTTTGGGACTGTCGCTAGGTCTGTTAGGCTTTTCTGGTGTCGGTGGCGTTTCGGGTTTTTCTGGTTCTTCTGACTTTTCCTTAAAGGTAATCGTCTGTCCCTTATCCTCAATATCCTTATGCTCGGTAACTTTCTTCGGCTCGTCTGGATTGCTCAAATCATATAATTCTTCAAAAGTTACAAGCTGTTTGCCGTCAAGAGAAGTAGCGTCAAACGTAAAAGCAACTTCCACTTTCATAGTTTTGCTGTCAGCGGTAAACGTATAATCGCTTTCCACACGCTTTCCATTGATAAGAAGTTCTGCATTTTCTTCTTTCAACATCTGCCAGCCCACAAGTTTGTACTGTGTACCGATTTCTAAGCCCTCTAAGGTTACGGTATCAATGATTGTAACGTCTTTTCCTGCTTCAAGCTCTTTGTTGCCGTCCTTATCGGTAGCGGTCGTATGTATCTTGATGATACGCTCTGTGATAAGTACCGTTTGCCCGTCGTCCTCAATGTCTTTGTGTTCTGCAACTTTTACGGGTTCGTCTGGATTGCTTAAATCATACAATTCTTCAAAGGTAACAAGGTTTTTGCCACCTAAAGCAGACGCATTGAATGTATAGGAAATTTCCACTTTCATTTCCTCATCATCAGCGACAAAGGTATAATCGTTTTCTACACGTTTCCCGTCAATAAGAAGTTCTGCGTTTTCTTCCTTTAACATCTGCCAGCCTTTGAGCTGATATTTTGTGCCTTTTGTAAGTCCGTCCAATTTTACAGTATCAACAATCGTAATCTCTTTTCCTGCAAGGATAGTTTTTTCGCCGTCCTTGCTGGTCGCTGTGGTATGGATAGAAATTTCTTTTTCGTATTCATCAGTCAGCGTTCCTAAATCAATCACAAGGTTATTTCTTGATACCACGATTTCAAAAGGTGGGATAAGTTCAAAGCCTTTGTTACTATCAGAGCGTAATTCTTCAATGATGTAGGTATCATAAGGTAATGCACCCTTGCTGTCGTCTGGTTCAGAAGTTCCAAACCATACACCGTCCTCGCTTGTCTTGCCTGCGTTAGTATTGTGCTTATGTGAAGCCCATTCAGAAGAAGTGGAGAACTGCCCGTTATCATCAGTTACCACAACATGATTTTCGCCCGTTGTCTTGCTTGTGATCCTAAAGGGAACATCAGCAAGACGCTTGTGTGTGCCTGCACCGATTTTTACACCCTCAATATCTCCACGCTTAATCTGATTGTAGATAGAATGGGCTTCGTCGGTTAAGTCCACGATTTTTCCGTTTTCTGTGATTGTAAAATCAATCGGTTTCGCACCGTCAGTTAAGTAACCGTCGAGAGCTTCACTTTCAACGATACGGAAGTTTCCATAAGGTAAAAGGTCAGCAGAAGTAGAAGCGACACCCTCAAGGTCTGTATGAATAGTCTTTACCACTTCATTTTTCTTGTATAACTTGCCCTCAACCAAAACAGAATTATCATTTAAGGAAATGATGTCAAAAGCAGTATCTTTCAAAGTGGCACTTCCTTGTGGCTTTGTATCGCTCGTTTCTAAATCTCGTTTCTGAATTTTCACACCGCCACGGATAACCTTGTCTGATACGGAAAACTGGTTACTTCCAGATAGTACGGCAAGGTCGCCGTCCTCGGTAATCTGTGTTACATACAAGCCCTTAATCTGTTCGGACTTATCGCCAGCCTGCATATATGCACCGTCTAACAAGTAACCGTTTGGAGCTTTTGTTTCCTCAACGGTTAGTGTCCCAAGTGGAAGAACCGCTTTGCCGTCCTGCATATAGAAGCTGTCGCCAGATACCTTGTATGCGTCCGTTAATTTTGTGATGTAATGAGTTGTCCCGTCGCTGTCAGTTTCAGCGATTGTCTTTGTAACCCATGTACGAGTAGCTTCGGCAGGGAGATTGTCTTTGTTATAGAAGCCAGCATAATACTTCCATGTAAATTCCGCACCTGCTAAAGAAGCGTTCCCCTGCGGATTGTCTTTCTGTGTTTCCATATCAATCTTGAAAAGCTCAATCAACGTGTCCGTTACTTTTGGTGTATCAGATACTTTCAAAGTCGCTGTTTTTCCAGCTTCAACCTTTAAGGAATATATAGTTTTATCTACTTTATATCCTGCTGGTGCGGATAATTCCTTGATATAGACTAGACTGTGCCTGCTTTTACCTCTACAACATCTGTATTTCCGTTTTCATCAGTCGTAAGAGTGGCAAGCTGTTTCGTGCAGTTCTTATCAGAAAAGACACCGTATGTTGCACCAGCGATAGAGTAATTCCCGTTACCGTCTGTAATGCTGGTATTACTGGTAGCCTTTTTAAGTTTCGCATTTCCGATATTTAACTTCGCCCAGAATTGCCCCAATTCCTGCCCCTCGCCAGAGTAGATATAACCGCCACATTCATAACGTCCTTTATTTTCTTTGACAAAGGCTCTTGCACCAGAGAAAACTTCGTCCTGCGTTGCCTTTGGAATTTCATCATAAGAAGCTCTCACGTTGTCGCATTGCCAGCCAAGATGTACGCTCAATCTCTGCCAGACAACAAGCTGTCTTAAAAGGTAGGCGTGATTGTTGCTTATTCCGCTGTGGCTGTCTGTGTACTGTTTCACATATTCGATAGATAAGGCAACGTCGCTTATCTGGTCGGCACTCATACGGGTGCTTGCGTCAATTCTGGTCTTGTAGCCATTCCTAAAATCTGTGTTAATGTCGATACAGTAAGCGTCCTCGCCCTCGACGGTCAAATGTCCCTCGTTAAAAGTAGAACCAATCGAACCGTCATTCATTACTTTTTCAACGATACCGACACGCTCTTTTGACTCCGTCCAGTATTGCTTGCTTTCTGCATGAACGGGTGTCGTCGGTAAAGTAGTAACGACAGTTGCAAGAGCTAAGAAGCCAGTACACAATCGTTTTAACATCTTTTTCATAAATCTAATGCTCCTTTCATTTTGGGTAATAAAATAGCCGTCCAATAAGAACGGCTGGAAATAGAAAAGGAACGTCATGTTAGGCGTTCCATAGTCTATAAGTTATTCAATTTTTTCTTGTTTCAATACTGATGTGTTGTACCATATCTTTGCATATCTAGGAAAACTTGCGTATCAAGGCTCATTCGTTAGTAGTAAATAAGTAGTAAATTGATGTGTTTGTTTCCTTGAAAATGCTGATAGATACTGTGTTTTAGCGGATAATCAGATTTTTATTGTGTTTTTAATTTAAACAATTCAAAATTATTCATGTTTTCTACCTCACTAATTTATTATTCGAAAAAAAGCCCTGAAAAAACAGGGCTTAGTGAGTGTATTTTACGTATTAATCAAGCGTTTTTATGATTTTTGCAGGATTTCCAGCGAGAACCACGTTATCGCCAAAAGATTTTGTGACGACTGCGCCAGCACCAACGACAACGTTGTCTCCTAAGGTAACCCCAGGTAGAATGGTCACGCCGCCGCCAAACCAAACATTATCTCCAATAGTGATTGGTGCACCGTATTCAAGACCTGAAATACGTTCTTTGGCATCAAGTGGGTGTAACGGTGTTAACAATTGACAATTTGGTCCAAACATTGCGTTGTCGCCAATGTGAATCTCGCAGACATCAAGCATGGTACAGTTATAATTGGCATAGAAATTCTCACCCACATAAATATTTGAACCATAATCACAAACAAAACGTGGATTCATTGTCAATTTTTCACCTGTTGACCCAAACAGAGTTTTTATAATTTCTCTTTGCTTATCACGGTCGTCCTCGTTATTAAACAACTTCATTTTTCGGCGTGCTTCCAGACGCATGGCAGTTAGCTCTGCATCTCCAGCATCGTATAGTTGCCCAGCTAACATTTTTTCTTTTTCGCTTGTCATATTAAGGCTCCTTTAGCATGGATTTTATTGGTTCGAATGTTTTACGGTGAATTGGTGTGATGCCATATTTTTTAAGACCTTCTAAGTGCTCTTTGGTTCCATAGCCAACGTTTTTTTCAAAGGCATACCCAGGATAATCATTGGCATAGTCAGCCATTATGCGGTCACGTGTTACTTTAGCAACGATAGAAGCCGCTGCAATTGATAAGGAGTTGGCATCACCTTTGAGGAGTGATTGTTGTGGAATCGAAGTTTCCAAATGCATGGCATCAATTAAAAGATAATCAGGTTTTGTCACCTCACCTTTCAGTTGATTAATGGCTTGCAACATACCGACTTTTGTAGCTTCGTAGATATTAATCTGGTCAATGACATTATTGTCAACAATTCCGATTCCAATTCCTAAAGCACGCGCAAGGATTTCTTGATAAATTTCCTCATGGTGCTTCTTAGGAATTTTTTTAGAATCATTGAGGTGTTTAATTTTACAATTTTTTGGAAGAATAACGCACGCTGTGACAACAGGTCCTGCTAATGGTCCTCTACCAACTTCATCAATCCCAGCAATGGCTTGGTAACCTTGTTGATAAAGTTCTTTTTCGTAGCGCAGCATATTTTCCAAGCGTAAGTCTTCATCAATATCCGCTTGAATAGCTTTTTTTCGCTGCTGAATCGCCTTTTGGACCCCTGCACGACTATCTGACTCATAAGCTTGCCAGCGTGCGTCATCAAGGCTCTCAATCGCTGCTAGCGCTTCTTTGATTTCTTTAACGGTCGCCATTTTCAACTTCTCCTACGACATCCAAAGTGTAACGACCAAGTTTGCCTTCGCGGACATCTTTAACAAAAAGGCTATAAAAACGGTCATAATCATCACGAAAGCCCAATTTTTGTGTCATAGCCATAATAATCTCAGGCGCTTCTTCTTCTAAGCTGATACCTTTGAAGCGTTCAACAAGACGTTCTGGATAGTATTTTTTAAAGAAATTAAGCCCAAAAATCGTTACTTCATCCATTGGCAAAAGCTGGTCCTTAATAGCACCTGTTAAAGCGAGTTTGAGCCCCACTATTTCGTCCTCGAATTTTGGCCAAAGAATCCCTGGGGTATCTAGGATTTCCAAGTCTTTATTAGACTTAAGCCATTGTTGTCCTTTAGTAACCCCAGGTTTATTGCCAACGACTGCAATTTTTTTACCTGCCAAACGGTTCATTAATGTTGATTTACCAGCGTTTGGAATACCAATAATCATTGTACGCAAAGTCTCTTTTTGAATGCCACGTTCACGTAATTTAGCTAATTTATCAGCCATTAATGATTTGGCGGCATCGGTTACCAATTTTACAGTAGCTTGTTCTTTTGAATTAACGGCTAGGGTTTTGATGCCTTGTTTTTCAAAATAGTTACGCCATTCTTTTGTACGATTACTATCAGCAAGGTCGGCTTTGTTCAAAATCATTAATTTCGGTTTATCTCCGACGATTTTGGTTAACATTGGATTTTGGCTTGATAGTGGCAAACGAGCGTCAACTAAAATTGTCACAAAATCAACGTGTTTCAGATTTTCCTGAACTTGTCGGCGTGCTTTCGACATATGCCCAGGAAACCATTGAATAGTAGCCATGTAAAATAAATTCCTTTCGTATCAAGGGGTTAACGGGGGCAAGCCTGCCTAAATTTTGTCAGGTCACCAAATTTAGGCTAATTTTACCAAACCATTTCATCCCCAATAATTTTTTGCTTTCCTTCGCGAATACATATTATCTCAAAATTAGGATGATATTAACAATTTTGCTAGAAAGTTAACATTAATATGCCTTGGAAGATAGCTTTCTTTTATTCCAATTATATCTCGGAACTCTTTTAAATTCAAATTCGTTTTTCTGCTTTTTCAATCCAATCATTTAGTGTCTGAGAATACTTCCAAGATTAATAGCTTAAAGCAGAAAAAGAAAATCGAGATTTATATTTAATAGGAAAATTGACAATGCTATTATATCATGATTTTCTTTATTTTACCGTATTCTTACGACGGTTTAATTCCTTGTAATAATCTTTCACGACACTACGGACAACTTTCTTTAAACAACTTTCAAAACGACATTGAACTGTTTTCTGGAAGTCAGACGGCTTCATCAATCTCACCTCCTTTCCTTTATGATTTGAAAAGTGTTTATCCCTCTTTCCGCACCATATAAGGACAGCTAGGTGTGATTTCATGACCTCTTTTGAAAAATTTTTGATTTTTTTCGGGTATGAAAAAAGCCCGCACAAAACATATGGTCTGTACGAGCTTTTAAAGCTGAAGCATATTTAATTTTTAGTAGCGTGCTATTATTAGGTTGAGTTTGATTGTAAAGAATTGTGCTTAAAGCTTTCCATAACGCAAGCTCCCTTAAAGCACCGTGTCAATGTTGGCATGGTTTTTCAAATTACTCTGAAAAATTATGGACTGTTCCTTTTGGAAATGTAATTATCAGTCTTGTATATTCTTTTTCCGTAGAAGCAATATCTAATTTCAAACCCAATCTATCGCATAATTTTTTCGACAAATACAGTCCCATACCCGTTGCATTTGCTTTGCTTCTATTTGAACCAGTAAAACCTTTTTCAAATACACGGGATAAATCAGATGTTTTTATTCCACAGCCGTTATCTTCAATCACAAGCAGTATATTTGTTCCGTTGTCTTGACTGTATATCGTCAGTTTATTTTCCTGCTTATCAAAATACTTAATCGCATTTTGCACGATTTGAGATAGAATGAATGTCAGCCATTTTTCATCAGTATAAACGACATTTTCTATATCATGGATATTGATAATTGCTTTCCTTTCCATAAGTGAATGACGGAATTTCAGAATAACATTATGTATCACTTCGTCTAACTGCAACTGTTTTACAAAATAGTCCTTTTCCGTGTTTTCACTTCTTGCATAATAGAGCATTTGCTCCACTAACTGAAATATCTTGTCTGTTTCTTTTTTTAACGTGTAATTTTTCGTGTTATCAAGCGTCAAAGACAATGCCCCTATCGGTATTTTAATTTCATGGGCGAAACTTTCCACATATTCTTGATAATCCTGCTTTTCCTCTGTGATTTTACCGATTTCATCATTCATAGATTTGCAGGCTTTTTTTAGTGCGTAATAATAGGCTTCATTTTGAAATTCTTTTGGCTTTGGTAAAATATCTGCAATATAGTAGGTTCCTTCCAGTCCGTCTACTAAATCAATAATATGTTGTGAAGCCTTACGTTTCTTCCGATACAAACACCATTGAAAAGCCC